>JAOTXZ010000010.1 GCA_029862085.1 Candidatus Nitrosopumilus sp. | reverse complement strand
AAAGTTCCAATCATACGATACAATAGTTCCATCAGAGTCAGTAGATCCTGAACCGTCAAAGATTATTGCAACCCCTTCTATTCCTGTGTATGGACCACCAGCATCAGCTGTAGGTGGAATGTTTGGAGAAGGATCTATTATTGCATCAGTTGGAGAATCTGTGTCATCAGTTGCACCATCATCATCAGTTACAGTAAGTGAAACAGAATAGGTTCCAGATGCTGCATAAGTGTGAGATGGTGATACTCCAGTTCCAGTGTTTCCATCACCAAAGTTCCAATCATACGATACAATAGTTCCATCAGAGTCAGTAGATCCTGAACCGTCAAAGATTATTGCAACCCCTTCTATTCCTGTGTATGGACCACCAGCATCAGCTGTAGGTGGAATGTTTGGATTCGTATTTGTATTATCTACTAGTACCTTGACATCATCAACATACCATCCTTCAAAATCATTAAACTGTCCATCAATTGTGTCAAACCAGAATCGAAGGTAAACATCACCACCAGCATAAGAGTTCAAGTTAACTTCACGTTTTTCCCATGAACCAAATGTTTCATGAGATTCAAAAACTGTATTCCAATTTGATCCATCAGAAGATGCTTGGACTCTGGTGCGATCCCAATCCGGACCATTTTCCATACTACTCCATTCATAAAATTCCAAAAGTGCACTTGTCGCACCATCAAGATTAATTATGGGTGAAGTTAGATTTCCAGAATTGACACCACCAGTATTATAAGTAGGGGGATCATTATCTTCATCTCCATAATACCAAGAAATCGTTGGCGAGTTAGGACGGTTTGTTGACTGATGCCACAATCCAGGATCACCTGTTGTGGTCCATCCATTTTCTCCACTTTCCATGTCATCGTAATAGATTGGAATAGTTGGGATAATTACGGCAGGATACAATGAAGAAATTCCATCAATGTCGTCAGATTGTAAAAACCGCAGAACACCATGATAAGAAGGATACATTACAGCTTCACCATCAGTTGAATGACCAAGTCCTGCGACATGTCCATTTTCATGAAGCAAAACTGTTTCAATGTCAATATCGTTTCCATTTGTAGCCCAAGAGAAGTTGGTGTTCAAAGCCATATCTGCTTCGTCAATAGAGGTTCCTGACCAAGTTACACCCAATACATTACTTTCAGTTAGTGGTAACCATGCAACATCATTTTTCCCATCAAAAGTTTGGAACAAAAACTGCGTACATTCTGGCACAAGAGAACCACAACTGGTAGTTACACCACCATAATCAAAAGCAAACGATGAGGAAACCACATTGGTCCAAGTAGAATGGGTGTTAAGTAACGCAACAAGCCCTCCTCCACCTGAAGGATCATTTAAGGGATTATAATTTTGAGTTACAAAATCATTATCAAGAGCAACATCACCAAATTGGTCCCAATACAGACCCGTAGTTGAAAATTTTTCACCTACAAATTCGGGTTGGTTTCCGTTATTGGAAAGAGCTTTAATCACAATTTCATTTCTATCGACTCCACGTTTTTCAAGAGCTTTAATCACAATTTCATTCCTGTCACCTCCAGGTGGAACCAAAACCCAAATGTGCACATAAAGATCTTTATCTTTGACGGGGCCCATTGCTGAGACAAATTGTGGTCTTTCATTTGATTGGTTATCTGGAATTTGTGCACGAGCCTGGTGTGGTAAATCATCTGGTTTTGCAAAGGCAGAATCAAACGAAACTATGCTTAAGGATAATAGAGAAATTACAAACATCGCAGAAAATATTTTTATTTTGTTGCTAGCCCGAAACTTTCGTTTCACTGTTTTTTAAAATATTTTGAGGTGTTTAAATCTTATTTTTTGTAACAATAATAACGTTACATAAGAAACAATTGAATTTTTTCACAAAATAATTCCATATTTCATTCATAATTAGTGAGTTAACCAAATTTTTTCTATTTTCATTTTTTAAATAATTTTAATTGTAACATATCTGTTTTACACAAAGAAATAATGTGCTTAATTTGTAAAATAACACGTAAAATTTTGGTATTACAAAAGATCCCGCTTAAGTATCATTTTAACATATAATGATAGTAATGATCAATGATAAAATGGATTCAACCAATTTACTTGAATTTAAAACAATTATTCAACTAATGAAAACCACAGAATTAATCAAAGATAATTCCAAACAATATCAAAATCAAAATAATTCAGGAGAAATTTATCATGAATAATTCAAAACAATCCTACTCTATGGAATTAATAGAAAAGGCAAAAAAAGTAGGATTGTTGGATTCGAATTTAACTATTAATTGTATTGTTTGTAACGTTATATTCCCTAAAGAATACAATAAATGTCCCCAATGCGACACAAATCAAGTTCAACTAAATTATGTAGGTTTATTCAATAACAATTAGCAAATTTAGAATTTTTTTTTCCATTATTGTTTAAAATTAAAAAATACCATACTTGCTTGATTCCATTTCTTCTTTGATAGCAAGCTTGAATCGATGCTCCTTACTTTCCATGTTGTCAGCAATCCAGCTAAGAAATTTTTTTGCTACTCCTTTTCCCTTTAACCTATCAAAATCTGGTCCCATTTGCTCAACTAATTTCTCTACAAGAGACCTATTGACACTTACAACAAAAAAATGCCAGCCAAAGGCAAACTCTGAATCAGTCATTACAAAATCATCCTTACCGTGAACCATTTCTTCTAAAAGAGATAGTTTTTGGGTAATAGCTTTACTAGTTTTATCGTAATCTACGGCAGATACATTGATGTTTATTCTATCATCCATGTCTTTTCTTTACTTAAACAAAATAAAAGGATTAATCCTTATTATTTCAAAAGGTGCTCAAAATCAATATCAAAATGCATTTTCATTATATTTAGATAGGTTTTGATAGATTCTGGAATTTCCTCTCTACATGCAACCCCTAAATTCTTTGCATTAATCCAAATTACAAGAGTTTGAATTATTGTGAGGAATCGATCATTTTTCACCCCTGGATCTCCAATTGCTTTGGTATAGCGTTCAGCATATTCCCATGCAGTTACAAAGTCTACGCATTTAACACCAAAAACTGCTAGTAGTTGTTCCTGCATAGAGCTTGTTTTTTTGAAGGGAATAGTATTGATAATGTATGGAAAATTAACTTGTTCAGGAAGACAATCAGGTAATGGTCCCCAAATTGTTATTATTCTTGTTCCAGGTTTTAATTTTTCAAATTTTTCAATCATCTGATTAATTATTTCCTCATCTGTGAACCAAAATAATATTACAGTAGCATCAGAGAACTCTGAATTTTTAATATCTTCACAGAAAAATTCACCTGAACTTTTTTTTGCTTGGTCAATTTTCTGAGAATTATTATCAATTCCAATTCCCTTTTTCACATTGAATTCTTCTATGGCTATCTTTACTCCTTTTCCGTCCCCACAACCAAGATGATAAAAAATATCATTTTTTCCTAAATCAGCAAAATTAAAAATTTCTCTAAATGCCTGATCAGATAGTTGAACATCATCTCCCGTAACTAAATTTTGGGGAAGCGATTCTAAATAATCTTCAATTTTCAACAGTAAAATTAAAGCGGATGGGAATTTATTCTCTTATGCTCTCAAGCTTTGATACTGCCTGCCATAATTGAGTCCTAACATAGGACGGAAGGTTAGGGTCCTGTGTCACATCGTCTAACAAGCTAATCGTATTTGCTGCCCTTACAGCTAGAGCAAATTCGTCATTTTTTAAATCAGTAATTAAATCTGAAATTGATTTTTTTATTACCTTTGGGGTAGATGAGCTTGAGACAATTTGGTTAAGCGTATCTATTGCCTCCTTCATTGATTCTTTATTTTGTTTATCGTCAGCCATTTTTTACACCTTTACTGGGAAATTCCCACTATATAGTTACACCTCTACAAATACGTTATCAGATTCTTTAGTAACTTTGTATGATGCCAAGTCATTAATTTTTGCTGGAAATTTAACTAATTTTCCTGTTTTACAATCAAATTCTGCTTTATGCCATCCACATGTAACTACACAACCATCTAAACTTCCCTCTGAAAGACTTGCACCAGAATGAGTGCAGGAATCATCCATCGCACAAAAATCACCATCAATATTTGCAACCATTATTTCCCTTCCATCAACAGAAACTTTAATCATTTTTCCAGGTGGTATGTCAGAAACTTTTCCGGCAATAATTTTTCCCATTAGTGCTTTTAACTTATTATTCTTAATATTTTTTCGTATGTTATGGTTATTAGAGAGGCCAAAACTTCAGACAAGTTACATATTCTACACTTTTGCCAAAATACGTTTTCCTGGGGAGATTATATCAAAGATGTTTGGGATAATTGGTTAAAAGAAGGCAATTTACTAGTTATTGAGAAAAATATTCCTATTGGTGTTTGCCATGGTGTATTTTCACAAAACCAATTATGGATTGAAGGCATTCGTATTAATCCAGATTTTCGTAGGCAAGATTTAGCCTCAAATTTAATTAAACACTTAGAATCATTGGCAATTCAAAAAAAAATCCAAACTTCGTTAATGCTAATTGATACTGAAAATTCACCATCTCTTTTAATGGCCCAAAATTTGAACTACAAATTATATCAGACTTGGAATTTTTATTCTCTTTTACCTCAAAAAAATAATTCTCATGACATTTCTTTTGGAAATGTGATTCAAGATAGCCGGTTTTCTCATTTTGTAAAATCATGGCGGTGGCTACCCTTAAACGAAGATTCATTACATTCATTAGATTCAAAAAATCATATTATTTATTCTAGAAAAAATCAAAATCCATCTATTGCTATTTTAGAAGATTCGGAACATTTTGAAAAAACTTTGATTGTAACTTTATTTTCTGGTTCAAAAATTAATACAATGAATATTATTTCCTTTTTACAAAACTTTGGATTTGAAAAAAAATACACACGAATACAAATTTTAACTAAAGAAATTTTACCTGAATTTAAAAATTTGGAGCATAAAATTTCATTTCATTTGATGCAAAAACTTCTATCTTGACCTTTAACCGTTTTTACGGTATTTCTCAAAACTCCTAGATTTTCAATTTCCATCTCTATTGTGTCATCATGTTTGAGAAATATTGCATTTGGATTGTTTAGCATTACTCCTGCAGGTGTTCCAGTTGATATGATATCGCCTTTCTCAAGAGTCATTGCTTTACTTATTTTCGAAACAATTTCAGGAATTTTTATGAACATCTTTTCTGTAGAAGAATTTTGTCTAATTTCTCCATTGATTTTTGTAGTTAGTTTTAGGTTTTGAGGATCTTTAATCTCATCTTTTGTAGTTATCCATGGACCACAAGGAGCAAATGAATCAAATCCCTTTCCTCTGGTGAATTGTTTATCCTTGAATTGAATGTCTCTAGCTGAAACATCATTAAAAACCATATACCCAAAAACTGCTTCTTTAGCCTGGTCTTCGGAAATATTTTTACATGTTTTACCAATTATTACAGCCAACTCTACTTCGTAATCTAATTGAGTAACAAAATCTGGGCATTCTATTTTTGAATCTGTGCTATTTAGAGCAGTTCGGGGCTTTAGAACAATAACAGGGTCTTCAGGTGCTTCAAGTCCTTGCTCCTTGGCATGGTCGGTGTAATTAAAGGCAAGACAGATTATCTTGTTGGGGTTTGGAATGGGGGTTAATAATTTGAAATTCGAAAGGTTTTCAGTATAGCTAAGGTCTTTTATTTTTTCTTTAATCTCATTATACCATCCATCAAAAAGAAAATCTTTGATACTTTGGGGAATGGGGACTCCTGTATGATATGTGATCTCATCTTTTGTAGCAACTTTATCTCCATGAACAAATCCATATGTCTCACTGTTATCATATGATAATCTTGCAATCTTCATCATTCTATCCCTTACTTGTGAGTAAATATTGCTTGGTTTTGTGAATCTTTTCTACAATATCCAAATCTAACAAATTGAATTTCTTCCCCTTCTTTTAATTTTAGATAATGTGGCTCTGTATAAACCTCAAATTCTTCAAGACTATTTTCATTAAATTCATCTTCTATAAACAAATGATTTGGAACGAGAAGTTTAATTTCACAGGAAGTTTTTTGGGGAACCCATTGAATTTTTTGAATGTTTTCAGTTTCTCCATTTTTAATATAATCTCCTTCAAATTCGTCATTTACTTTGGTAATGGCAACACTCCCTAATCCTAGTAACCTTATTTGAGAACCTTCTTTGATATTTTGAGCGTCCTCACCAGGAATTAAAAAATTTTCATCAATCTCAATTTTTCTTTTTCCCATATCTTTTATTGGATGATTAGGAATTTCCACAGACGAGAAGGGAAGACCATCTATTCTTAGTTTTTTTGGATTTTTTACCATAAAAAGCCTAATGCTATCTGCATCAACAAATTTTCGATTAAATGACTCCAAGGCATCAAATGGCGCCAAGGTATTTGCCTTGGTTAAACCCAATGATAAAATAAATTTCTTTATTGCCTCTGCCTTTATTCCTCTTCTTCTAAGGGCTTCAAGTGTTGGTAGACGAGGGTCATCATACCAAGAAACTTTACCTTCTTCAATCAAAGGCTTTAGAATTCGTTTTGAAATGGGCATCCCTTTAAATTCCAGCCTGGAAAAAAATCCTTGATATGGTTTTCTCATGTTTAATGCATCTAAAATTGCATTAATCAGATCTTCTCGCAATTCAAATTCTTTTGAACGAAATGCGTGTGTAATACCATCAATACTGTCCTCAATGGCAACTGAAAAATCATAGCTGGGCCATATTCGGTATTGGTTGCCTTTAATGTAATGTTTCTCATCAATGATTCTAAACAACACAGGATCTCGCATCACCGCATTGTCTGACTTCATATCTCCGCGAAATCGTACAATGGCTTCCCCTGGTTTGAATTTTTCAAACATTTTTTCCCATCCTTGATTATTTTTTTTAATGTCGCCCAAACTACATTTACATTCCTTGCGCTCTCTTCTATTCTTACTAATGGTATCTCTCTTACAAGTACAAACGTATGCCTTTCCCGAATTAATTAATTCAAGTCCCTTTTCATAAAACAAATTCATGTCATCTGAAGTGTTTTTAATAACATCAAATTCCACACCCAACCAATCTAATCCCACTTTAATTGCTGCATGATATTCCATTCTTTCAGCTTCAGGATTTGTATCATCTAGTCTTAAAATGCATTTACCATCATACATTTTTGCGTATTCGGCGTTGATTAGGGCAGCTTTTGCATGTCCTATGTGAGGATATCCATTTGGTTCTGGTGGAAATCTAGTTACTACTTTGCCTTGAGTTGCTCCTTCTAAGGGTGGCAAACCTTCTCTTTCTATTATTTTCTCTTTAGGTTTTAGCAGCTCTGGAAAATTTTCTTCGATTTCTTTTTTTTGTTCCTCCAAAGAAATTTGATTAACTGAAGAAACAATTTCTGAAATTTCCCCGATAATCTCTTTTACTTTGGTTCGAAATTCAGGTTGAGTTCCAAGAATTTTTGATAATACAATTTTGTCTTGAGTTTTCCCTTCATGTTCAAAGGCATTTTGTAAAGCAAACCTTCTGATTTCTTTTCTTATATCATCCAAATAATATGCCTCTTAGAAGTTGTAGTTTACTACGGCTTTTTTATACTAATGGAAAATTTTTCTAACCAAATTAAGATCACTTTAATCGCTTAAAAATCATTAATGAAATTTGTAATTTAATATAATAATGATTATGGAATAAAATTTCTATTGAAAAGACAGCAAACAAAGAATTATCGAATACCCAAAACCAAAATTCGTAAAATTCTTGTCCCCATGGATGGGTCCAAACCCTCCTTTAGAGCATTAAGTGCAGCCATAAACCTATCAAAATTCACAAATTCCAAAATTGTTGTTCTTCACGTTTTACCCACTGATATCTCATCATTATCTATAATTGAATTAATGAAACCCTTGTCATCAATACAATCAATTGGCTACGAAGAAAAATTGAAAAAAATTGGTCAAAAAATCATTGATGCGGCAAGTATTCGGTGCAAACATAATAAAATTAATTTTAGCTCAAAAATCGTTAAAGGAAATCCAGGTTACGACACTATAAAATTTGCTCATAACAAGAAAAATTCTGTTGATCTAATTGTTATGGGTTCGAGAGGAGAAGGACATGCCGAAGAAATTTTACTTGGAAGTGTTTCTTATCATGTTGTTCATAAATCAAAAATCCCGGTAATGATGATTAAATAAATTTTTTAAAATGAATTTTTTGAAAAAGAATACTGGACAATATCAATTGAAGCTAGATACATTAATTGATAATATGAAAAACACAGGATTTCTTACCGATAGCAGAGTAGAACATGCCATTAGACAAAACCCGCGCCATTATTTCCTTCCTGAATCATCAAAAAATAGAGCATATGAAAATTCCCCAATACCTGTTATGAAAAATCAAACCATCTCTCAGCCTTCGGTGGTATCAAGAATGACGGAATGGTTAGATCTTAAAGAAGGCCAAAAAGTTCTTGAAATTGGAAGTGGCTCTGGTTGGCAATGTGCAATTCTTGCAAAGATGGTTGGAAAAGGAAAAATTTTTACAATTGAACGTCATGACTCACTTGCAAACTTTGCCAAAAAAAATTTAGAAAATTTAGGGATAAAAAATGCAAAAATAATTCATGGAGATGGAAGATTGGGCCTTCCCGAAGAATCTCCTTTTGATAGAATAATGATAACTGCTGCTTGTAAAGAAATTCCTAAAACATTAATGAATCAACTAGCAATGGATGGATTATTGATAGCTCCTGTTGGTGAGGACATTCAATCCTTGATATTAATAAGAAAAACACCAAAAGGGTTTGTAGAGATCAAAAACCAAAAGGGCTATGTTTTTGTCCCCTTACTTTGAAATAATTTTTATTTTTAGGCCCAAAGGCTAATAATTTTTTAATTTATTTCGTTGTAATAGTAGTCTCAAGATAAGTTCCTATATTGATTATGTTAGGTCTATTGAGTATCTTATTAATGAGAAAATTATAAGATTACAGTAATTGAAGTAATTTGAAAAAATATCTTTTTTTTGCAATAATTTTTCTTTTAGCTATTCTACCTCTGGCCCATTCTTTAACAATTTTAGAGCAGAATGATGATTTACATTTACTCCAAGCAGGCGGGGATAATTTAACGGAAGAAACTAAGAAAATAGAATCACAAATTAATGAAAAGATTTTAAAAAACAATTTTATCGATAATATTTTTGAAAACCCTGAAGATTCAGGACCTATTCTTTTTGATTACTTTAATGAATTATTTCATAATGTAATAGCTGATTCCTCAATTTATGACCTAATCGCATTTTCGATAGGCATGGTGATATATGGAATATTTGTGTATCATTTTTACAAATTTCTATCAAAACGAGATATGTTTTCAATTAACATTGGAGAAAAAATATCTGGGGCTAAATTCAAATCAAGTGGCCAAAAATTATCTGTAGTTCCAAGAGCAGCTGCTTTCCTTGCAACAAAATTATTTATTTTTCCATTTGTTATATTCATGTGGTTTATAGGATATTCATCATTTATGTTCATGCTTGTACAAAACATGCCAACTGAAACCATTTTTTTGGTATCTAGCGGATTAATCATTGCTGTCAGAATTTCGGCATATTATAATGAAGATCTCTCAAAAGATATTGCAAAACTTGTTCCCTTTACATTATTAGGAATTTTTTTATTCAATCCACAATTTTACTCATTTTCAGATACATTAACAAGATTGTTTGAAATTCCTTCCTTCATAATTCAAATTGGTTCATTTATGCTATTGGCAATGGTTGTAGAAATTACTCTAAGCACACTATACCTTATTCGGTTTAAATTTTTTCATAAAGAATCTTCAGAGAAATTTGATGAGCACAAAGATGCAGTATAAGGGATTTTCCGCTTTTCTTTTTCTTACATATTACAAAGTAGTTTATTCTCTATAAGATATCAACAAATAACAAGTGTGTTTATTCTAAGGATTTTTCCCTAAATATGCAAATGCCGAATATGTTTTTCCAGTTTTGGTAGAACGGTAATTCCATTGTTTTTCATCTAACTCTAATTCAACAAAGTATTCTTTGATAGAATCATAAAGTCTCGAGTAAACATCGCCTCCAATCACAATTTGATCAGGAAAGGCAAAATTTTGTAGTTTAGCTGCCATACTAACTGATGGTCCCAGGATATCCACATGTGCCTCTTGTGGATCATCACCATATCGTACAATGGTGTTTTCTCCATAATCTAGACCAATTCGCACCTCAAGTTCTGGCAAGTTTCTATCTTTCAAAATTGGATTAATTCCTAATTTTAGGACTTTTAGCATCGATTCAGCACAAGTGACTATTTTGTTTGCAACAGAAGATGACAGTTCTTCTGCAACAAAATATCCAATAACTGCATCTCCAACAAACTTTAAAACATATCCGTCATGACGTTTTACAACATATGCCATCTCTTGGGCAAATGTGGTAAAAACTGTAGCAAGTTGTTCCTTTGGTAATTTTAAGATCAAAGAAGTGGAACCTACTAAATCAATAAATAATATTCCCATTTCCATACTTTGAAGAACTCTTTTTCTCAAAAATTCTTCAGATTCCTCAGTAACAGCAGCATAGATTGGTTCTCCAGACAGCGATTTCAATACTCTGTCTTTTACTTCCTCAATTAATGATTCTGAATTTATTACTTTTTCTTTTCCACGTCCAAACAGCACATCTATAATATTTGGTTCAGGAGCAAGTATGTGATCTAAACCTTTTTTTGCAATTTGATTTGAATTGTGTTTAACCAATGTTTTCAAGGAACAAATTCTATCTATTAAATTACATGCAATTTTAAGAAAATATCTACTAGTATTTTGATAATAAATTACCATCATATTTTCTAGTTGTAAATCTTCTCCAAAAAAATTTTAAATTAAAAAATTGTGATACCTATAAAGAATTTCTGGATTTTGGTGATTAGCGACTTCGTTTTACTACAAATTCCAATAATTCTACTAATTGATTCTTAGATGAACCCGAATATTTGGATAGAGATTTTTCTGCACGTTCAGCATACTTTTCAGCCTGATTTCTTACAGAATCTTCAATCCCTAGGGCACGGATTACTTCTACTGCCTTGTGGAGATCACTTTTGGAAGTTTTTTGATTTCCAAAGGCTTTCAAGATTATTTGTTTATTTTTGCCTTTTGCAGATTTTATTGCCATAAGGATGGGGAGAGATTTTTTTCCTTCTCTAAGATCATTTCCAACAGGTTTTTTTGTAATCTTGGGATCGCCCATTACTCCTATGAGATCATCAGTAATTTGAAAAGCAATTCCTAAATTTTTTCCAAAAGTTGATAGATTTTTTATATCTGTAATTTTGTTGGTAGCACAAATTGCCCCCATCGCACATGAAACATCAAATAAAGCTGCAGTTTTTTTACCAATCATTTTAATATATTCTGATTGGGATGGAATTTTTTTTCCTTCAGCCATTTTTATATCAAATAATTGACCCTCACAAACATCTACACAAGCTGTTGCAAGTCGAGAAATTAGTTGAGTCATAGCACTCCCTGATAATTTTGAATCTGAAATTATTTGAAATGCCTTAGAAAACAAAACGTCTCCAGCTAGTATGGCTACTGGCATTCCAAATTTTTTATGTACAGTTGGCACACCATGACGCATCTCATCATTATCCATAATGTCATCGTGAACCAAGGTAAAATTGTGAACCATTTCAACTGCACTCGCAGCTGGCATAGCATTTGAAATTCTACCACCCAAAATTTGACAGCTTTTAATTACCATGTATGGTCTAAGTCGTTTTCCGCCATTAACAATCAAGTGTCCAGCTGCATCATAGAGCATTTTTGGATTTCCTTTTAATTTTATTTTTAAATACTTGTTTACAATTTTTGCATTTTTTTCAATTGGTTTAGTTTTTTTCATTCTACTAATCTCCAATTATCGTCAGGAAGATGAAATTTAATTGCTTTCTGAAATCCTTCATGCATTTCATTATTCATCCATGTTGATAAAATATTTTCATATCTTTCCAACATTGGTTCTTCTGATTTTTCGAGTAATTCTAAGGCTATTATCATCCAAGGACAATAGATTTTGGGATTTATTTTCAACTCAGAGAGTAATTCGTTAGCTGACATCCATTTGATTTCATCAATTTCACCCTCAATTTGGGTAAATTGAGTTGATTCCTCTATAATTCCTATTAGAGTCCCACAAATTTCATTTTCAGAACCTATATCTTTGTAGGGAACATGATATTCAAATTTGAACAAATAATCTAGTTTACATTGAATTCCTAGTTCCTCAGGCATTCTTCTCTCTCCAGAGGAGACGTAGGTTTCAGATTCTCTTGGGTGACTTGCTACAGTTCCATCCCAATCCCCAGGCCATAACATCTTCTCTTTGGCTCTTTTTGTTAAAACAAGTCTTCCATTTTTATCAAAGAGTAATGCTGTAAATGCCCGATGTAATATTCCATTTGGCAAATGGCACTTTACCTTTTCTTCTTTACCAATTGGATTATCATTCTCATCCACTAAAACTAGATATTCCTCAGACATTTCTTTTTCCTCTAAACAATGTTCCTTCAAATTTCTTATTTTTAATTGCCTTTACAATCCTTTCTGGCTTGTTACCGTTTACAAAAAATACATTAAATCCATTTTTTGAAATTTTTAATGCCTCTTCTACTTTTCTAGACATCCCTCCAGTCACATCCATTTTGTTTTTTGAAATTGTAGGCTTTTCACCTTTAAGTTCGTAAATCATTTTTTTTGTTTTTAGATCAGAGTATAGACCATCCTCATTTAGAGCAAAAATATTTAATCTTGGTTTTAATATTTTTGAAATGATTGTCATAATTTTATCTCCAGATAAAATGTAGGTTTTATTCTGACCGTACCAAAGTGCATCACCGAAAGTAATGGGGATTAAACCTGATTTTGCAATTTTTTCCATCTCTTTAACTTTTTTTGATATGGGTTTGTTTCCTGCCATAAAATCAGTAGGAGGTAAACAATAAGGATTTAAATGGTTTTTTAAAAATGCATCCAAAATTATTTTGTCAAGCTCAATCATGGAATTTTTTACTATCGATACACCTCTGGTATCATATTTTTTCGGTTTGGTATGCATGTCATATCTTACGGACCAATAATGACCATACGAGCCACCTCCATGAACAATGATAATTGGTTCATCAATTTTTTTCAAACTTTTTACGATATTTTCTATAGTTTTCTTCCTAGGTGATAGAGGTTTTTCCTTATTGGTGATTATTGAACCTCCCAATTTGATCAGGATCATGATGTCAAAAAATATCTAGTCAATTAAAAAGTATCCAATCCTCTAAAATCTATCTTTACCGAAAAACATTCATACTCATTTTCCTTTAATTGCCGAATAGTTTTTTCCAGATTGGTCTCATCGGTTAAAGAAAAAATACATCCTCCATTCCCTGCTCCTGTCAGCTTTGCACCAAATGAGAATTTATTTGAAAGTTTTATCATGTCTCTTAATTTTTCATTTGACACTCCAATTGTTTCAAGAAATTCTTGATTTTTTATCATGTTTCTCCCAATACCTTCCAGATCGTTATTCTTTATACAAATTAGGACGTCCTCAATCAATTTACTCTCTTCATTACAAATTTTGGAAAATTTTTCTTCGTTTCTCTCTTGGAATAGTTTTACATTTGAAACCACTTCTTTTGTGGAATGCCTGATTTTTGAATTTGCAATTATCAAATCAAAATTATTTTCAGAGTCTATTGCTGAATATCCATTTTTTTTATCGTATTGCATAAGGCCTCCATAAGTGCAAACTGTAGAATCTGCCCCAGATGTATTTGGAAAAATAGTTTTTTCAGCATCTATTGCCATTTGGAGAATTTCTTCTTTGGAATTTTTCGTAAAAACCCCTGAAATGGCAGCTGCACTTGCAACACAACATGCAGAGGATGAGCCTAATCCTACTCCTAATGGAATTTCAGAGTTTATTGTTATTTCAAGTCCTGATTTTTCATTATATTTTTGAATAATTTTATCTGCCAAATAATAAAATGGTCTAAATTGATTGTCTATTTCTTCAATTGGTTTTTTTGGAGATGATACTAGATTTCCGATCGATGATTTTATTGAAATTTTATTTTCTGTGATTTTTTCTGCCGTAACAATTACTCTCTTGTTAATTGCACATAGAATAGCTTTAACTCCATATACTACAAAATGCTCCCCAAAAAGAATTATCTTTCCAGGTGCAGAGGCTCTAGATTTCAAGTAAACACTATTGATCCATATCCCACAACAGAACTCGTATCTCCAGTCACATCTCCACTAGTAGCATATTTGAGTAATTCTCCTTTTGTGGCACCAAGTTCCTTGCAGGCAATAATTGTGGCTGCAATTGCCCCATATCCACATGCTGTAACTTTTCTTTTTTCCAAAACCTCATAAAATGCGTCTACATCCATCTCTAAAATCGGCTTAATCAAAGCCAAGTCTTGTTCATGCGCAAATTCATTTGTTTCGTAATGTGTAAAATCCGAAGATCCAATTATCATGACATTTTTCTTTTTTGCAATACTTGCCATTGCTAATCCGACATCCTCAGCTATTTCTTTACTTTGATTAATCAAGGATATTGGCAAAATTTTGAAATTTGAAAATGTTTTTTGTAATATTGGGATTTGTACTTCTAAACTATGTTCTCGGGTGTGAGAAAAAAAATCCAACTCTATGTTTTGTGATAATAGAGATATCTCTTCGGCAGATTCAGAGTCTACCTCAACTGTTCCAAGTGGTGTTTCCCATTTACAATCTTTCATAGTTGCAACATTTCTTCCAATTCCCCAATGGTTGGGTCCAATGATTATAAACAATTCTGGGGTTTGTGAAGAAATTGAATAAAATGAATTACACGCGATTGGTCCAGAATAGACAAAACCTGCATGTGGGCAAATAACTCCTAAAATTTTTTCTCTATTTTTTTTGGGAGGTTTCTCTCCTGGCCCAAAAGGATGTAAAAAACAATCCTCGATAAGTTTTGTTAATTTGTTTTTTTCACCGGGATAGAACATTCCGGCTACGGCCGGTGTTCTAATTTGCATTACTCGATTTCCTCTTCCGTGATTTTTGTTTCAAAATCATCTATTTCGTATTTCATTGGATCATCTTCTTTTAGTTCCCCTCTTTCTATGAGAATTTGGCGAACCAATAACCAATAAACAGTAGCAAGTGCTTTTCTTCCTCTATTGTTGGCCGGTATAACTACATCTAACTTTGAAGTGATGTTATCGGTGTTAGAAATTCCAATGATTGGTATGCCTGCATTTGTTGCCTCAATTATCGCTTGTTCATCTACCTGTGGGTCAGAAATTAAGACTAATTTTGGTTCAATATAGTATGGTAAAGAAGGATTGGTGAGAGTTCCAGGCAAAAATCTTCCTAGTAATTTTTTTGTGTCTAGCATTTCGCAAAATTTCTCAATCGGTGTATTTGCATATTGCCTTCCTGAACAAACTATGAGTTTGTCTGTTCCAATACGATTGATGAATTTGGCGGCAGTTTTTATTTTTTCAAGAGTAATATCAAGATCTAACATGTAAAGACCCTCAGGACTTGCTTTTGTAATGAAGGGTTTCATGAATTTTGTTTTTACTTGTGTTCCAACTCTAATTCCTGTTGAAAGAACCTTCTTTTTGATGTCCGTAGACTCTGCTTGTTGACTCATTACGATTTTAAATCTCAATCATACCGCGTATTAAATCATGCTCTGAGAGTCGAATTAACTCATTTAGTTTTGCCACTCTTTCCCCGCCAACAATGCCCACTTTGAGCATTTTTGACTTTGTTGCTAGACCAATATGAGAAATATGAGAATCAATTGATTCTCCTGATCTATGTGATGTGATGAGTTTTACATTGTTTTGATTAGCTACCTCAGCAAATTCTAATGCATCATAAAGGCTTCCTGCTTGATTTACTTTTAGGATGGCAGCATTACAAGATTTTGATTCAATTGCCTTGCTTAGAATATTCTTGTTTGTTACAGTTAGATCATCTCCTGTTACTAGAGTATTTGGAAATTTTTTCGTCAATTCTGCCATATCCTCAAAGGCTTCTTCGTGAACAGCATCTTCGGCATAAATTAATTTGTATTTTTCAATAATGTTTGCAGCAAAATCAACTTGTTGTTCAGGGGAATTTTCAAATCCTGCTCTATCATAAAGATACTTTTGTTTCTGTCCATCCCATTGAGTTGATGAGGCAAAGTCTACTCCGAGAGATACTTCTTTTCCTAAAGTGAACCCTAAATTTTCAATTGCAACCGCAGAAACTTCCAAAGCTTTTTCGTTGTCTAATTTTGGAGCCCACCCCCCTTCATCACCTCTACCATTAGTAAAATTAGGATCTTCTTTTTCTAGAACTTTACGTAATTCTTTATGAACTGATAAATTAGTCTCTATTGCATCTCGGATTGTCTTTGAACCAATTGCGCAAATTAAAATTTCCTGAATGTCTGGTGTTCCAGGACCGGCATGAGCTCCACCTCCTAAAATATTTCCTATTGGATATGGAAACTTGAAAGAAGATTCAGAGGATAAGGTTTGAAACAACGGTTGATTCAGTGATTTAGATGCTGATTCCACAGATGCGATAGTTATGGCAAAAGCAATTGCTCCTCCAATTTCTGAATAATTAGAGGAGGTATCCAGACTTTTTAAAGTGTCATGAATTGATTTTAGATCTGATGTTTCTAAACCGATAAATTTCTGAGAATTTTCATTTAATACTCGAAGGCTTTCTTCTGGCTTTTCATTTGGAAAACTTACAGCCTCATATTTTCCAACACTGGCCCCCGATGGTGCGCATACTCTACCGAGAAATTTGTTATCAGAAATAATATCTACCTCGATTGTTTTACTTCCTCTACTGTTGTAGAGAAGCCGTCCTTCAATGGATGTAATCTTTGACAATCTATTCTAGCTCAGATTGAACTTCTTGGTGTCTTCTCTGAATAGCCTCATAGAATGGAACAACTTGTTGAATGGTTTCAACTGTTGTTAATAACATTCTTCTACAACAATATCGACTGATTCCTAATGAATCTAAAACCTTGTCTGGGCTTTCTCCAGATTTCACCCTAGTTTGATAATCTTCAAATTTATCTGCAATAAGATTTCCACAGGTAAAACATCTTACAGGAACTAACATACGAACGAAAAAGTAATCAAGGATTATAAAAACCATGCAAGGAAACTTCGCTGCGGGCGTCGCCCAGCCTGGCCAAAGGCGCTAGCTTGAGGGGCTAGTCTCTTAGGAGTTCGTGGGTTCAAATCCCATCGCCCGCATACATGTTTTCATACCAAAAATGGTTTATTTTTTTAATTTGTTTAATGCTTTAATTAGTTCAGATCTTCTTTTTTCTTCTGTAATTGCTCCTCTTACATCTTCTACCAAAATCCTATCCACGTCAATCTTTCTTCTAGCTTCTTTTACTACTTTATCATACATAGAAAATGGATACAAATACAGATACAAATTCTCCATGATATCAAATATCTTTAAGGCTTTATCAATATCACCAGTTCGTATTTTATCAAAGATCATTCTTTTCAATTCTCCAACACAATCTAGTAATCCTAAAACATAAGATTCTTCCATAACTTTTAATTTCTCAAATGAAGGGATTTCCTTTCCTTCAGCTACTGCAAGTAAACCCGCAGCTTCTACATACTCTTGTTGAGATGTAATTAGATAACGTCGCAAATCTGAGGTTGCTTTTTTTCTATATTTTTTTAATAACACATCTGCTTGTGCTAAGTTTTTCCTTGCTGTTTTGTAATCTCCTTTATGGACAGAAATAATTGAGCGACTACAAAGAATAATTATTTCTCTTGTATTTTTTAGCAAAAATTCTCTATTATCTTGAACATCTGCTAATGATTTTGAAATTTTGTTCAATGATGACTTTACATTTTTTAATGTCAATTTAGAATATGAATAAAAACTAGGATAAAGTTCTTTGCAAAATAATAATTTTAATTGTATTTATCAGGCTCTGAATGGAAGATTACTTTCAAAATAATTAATTTTTTTTCGAATTTTCATTTGTTATAACCATTACTCAAAAATCCTACGAATTATTGATCAGAATCAATCCTTCCTGTCTTTTATTAATAAAAACTTCAGTTATACAATCGTGAATAAAATCACTAGCCCAAAACTTCTAACAACTGTTCTAGTAATGGTGACAGGTTTACTACTTGTACCTACTACAAATAGTGATCTTCTGGCATTCGCAGAATCTGATAATAAACCAACTATTTTAGTTTCTGATAAATTGAAAAAAAATCCAATGGCTTTGAAAATAATTGCAGAAATGGAAGCACAAAAACAAAAATACAAACAACTTTCTGAAGGCGAAACGCCAAAGTCTCTACCAACAAAACAGCAAATCGATATAGAAGAGAACAGAAAACTTTCTCAAGAAATGCTTAAAGCAGATCTTAAATCAATGGAAAAAAAATACATTGATTTTACACCTAAAAATGCCCACGAAAATTTTGTCTTAAAATTAAATGAAACCTATCATGGAATCTTTAGAGACCAATTTGATTATCTAAATGCAAAGGTGCAGCTGGCCATTGCTGCTAAAAACCTAGTTTTAGAAAATGGAGGATCCTTTTATGACGCACAACGAGAATATTTCAAATATGCATCAATGCCAAGAATTGAAATGATTAGCTATATCCAAGAACTCAATATAAAATATGGATTTGCTGATGAGAATATTCAAACAAACTTTGACGTAAAAGGAAAACTTCCAAGATTTGAAAATGATGATGATGCTCCTTGTTATGGTTGTCCAAATTCAGAGTCCAAAGGAAATTCAAATCCCAATAGCGAGAATCAAGATAATTCTGTAATTAAAAATGTTGAAATTGATCCCAGAGCAGAAATTAAATCTCTTCAAGAAAAACTTTCAAATTATAGACAGGCATTTTTAAAATCTGATAGCATTACGGAGAAAAAATTCCTGGTTGATTCTCTAAATGATACGGTTAAAAAAATTCAAGAACTTACATACTGATAGAAAAATTATCTTAATCTGATAAAAAGGGAATTTTTTGTGGTTAAAACAATGATGCAAAGTAAAGATATTACTAAAATTAACCCCACAATTGATCCAAATTCTGGGATTACTGTATTGTGATATTCCTCTGTTATGGCACTAAAACTAAAACCAGGGGTTACTCCGCCGCCTATAACATAGATATTATTTCCAATAGTGGTCGAGGATAAGCCATGTCTTGAAATTGGCATTGGTTGTTGTGAAAACCAACCCTCTCCCGGAACAAAGACTTCGTTTTCCTCATAGGTTTTAAGATTACTTTCTCCCCCAAACACAAAGATTGCGCCACTTAGAACAGATGCAGTCAACCCACTCCTGGCAGTTGGTAAGGGTTCTAGAGTTTCCCATGAATCACTTTGGGGGTTATATCTTTCATTGAGATCTTTATTCCATTGGTTGCCATCTCTTCCTCCAATTACATAGAGTTGATCATCTAATACTGCAGAGGTAAGATGTTCCCTAGATGAAGGCATTTTGGATTTTGTTTCCCAAGCATTTGTTTTTGGATCATATGCTTCATTTACCGACAGTACGCCTTCATTGACTCCACCTACGGCAAACAATTCTCCATTTAGAAATTGTGCAGTCAATGCTCCACGTGCAGTTGGCATGTCAGGCCCTACTGTCCAAATATTCATTTTTGAATCATAAATTAGCAGAGAATTTGAGGGTATCCAAGAATCAAGGTAGCCACCAACAACATACAACTTTTCTTCAAAAGACGTTGTTGCTGCGTGATGTAAAGACAACGGCATTGGAGCTCCGGTTTCCCATGTATCCTCTTTAATGTCATAGATGAAAACTGTGTTAGTTCCCTCTGATTGGCTGTTGAATCCTCCAGCAACATAGATCTTATCATTTATTGCAGCAGATTCCATCTCAGATCTTACTTCTGGCATATCGCTCAACCTTTTCCAGCCTTCTGAGGGTTCTTGTGCAAAGGAAAGTGGAAATGAAAAAAGCAATGGTAGTAAAAGAAAAAACATCTTCAACAGTTCTACGGGGAACTAATATCAATTAAAACATTCTTGAGAATTGAAATTATTTTTTGTAAAGGATGAGCATCTTCTAAATTTGGTATTTTAGATTAGTAAAAATACCCTATTTGAGTAGCAAATAACCATATGAGTAACTTGGATGAATCAATAGGAAAATTACTTTTGGATCTTCAAAAAAATGATCCCGACACATTCAAGAAACTTATGAAAATAGCTAAAGAAGAAAATCCTGAACTTTTTGAAGGCGATATCGATGAAGATAACAAAAAGATTGATGAATACAATCGTAAGATAGAGGAATATAACCAAAAAGTCGATGAAGATTAATTTTTATCCTCTTTTTCCTCCTAAAAGGAGCAGGCTAAAGCTCTTATTTTACATCTATTTTCCATCTAATTATGGAAATATCTGTTGATCAAATGTACCAAATCGAAAATAACGGACACGATATGGGATTTTTAAAAAAATTCATGATGGAAAATGCGGGTGCTGCCGCTGTCAAAAAGTTAGCAGAAAAACTTGATCTTAAGAAGAAGAAAATTTTGATTTTTGTTGGTATGGGAAACAACGGTGGAGATGCTCTAGTAATGGCAAGACACCTGTCAGGTTACGGTTCTTTGGTAACTGTGGTTTTACTTGGACCTCCTGAAAAAATCAAAACTGAGGAAAGTAGTTGGAATTGGTCAATCTTGAAAAAAATGTCATCAGTCAAACTAATTTCTGGCAATAATGCTAGTTTTGATTTTAATCCAGATGTTGTAATTGATGGAATTTTAGGTACGGGTATTTCTGGTGAGATTAGGGAGCCATATGCATCTGCGATAAATTACATGAATGAATTAAAATGCTTTAAGTTTGCAGTAGATGTTCCATCTGGATTAAATCCTGATACAGGTGAGACTGCAAATATCTTTGTAAAATCAGATCTTACAGTCACATTTCATAAAATGAAGAGAGGGATTTCGAAAAGAAAAGATCTCACAGGAGACTTGTATTCTGAAAAAATTGGAATTCCTCCCGAAGCAGAGGAAGGTGTACTATGAAAGTAAATCAAATTCAAGTTGGAAGCATGCAAAATTTTACCTATGTAGTTGAAGACGATGATACTAACGAAGGTATCGTTATAGATCCTTCATGGGATCTTGATCAGATTGAGGAAACTATCACTAGAAACAATTTAAAAATAAAATACATTGTAAACACTCACCATCATTTTGATCACACTTTGGGCAATGAGGGTATTGCAAAATCAACAGGGGCTAAAATTATTCAACATGAGGCCTCTGACCTTCAACATGACATTACTGTAAAAGATGGAGATGTAATTAAATTTGGAAATTCAGAATTATTTGTCTTACATACTCCTGGACACTCCAAGGATAGCATTTGTTTGATTGGAGATGGAAAAATTTTTTCAGGAGACACCCTTTTTGTGGGTAATTGTGGACGAATTGACTTACCTGGGGGAAGCGCAAAGGATCTTTATCATAGCCTTTTTGATGTTTTATATTCCCTTGATGACAGTCTCACCCTCTATTCCGGGCATAATTATGGAGGATCAACTATTTCTACAATTGGTAAGGAAAAAACTACCAATCTTGTAATGCAGAGACGAACAGAAAAAGAATTTCTTGATATGATGGGACAGTGAAGTAATTGAATGATTTTGAATTTTTTGGAAATTTACCAAAAGCTGAAAATTTCATAGAGAAAATTAAAGATGGAAATTTTTTATTTTCGTTAGTTATTTCATACACTGAAACATGTGAAATTCCTGGAATAACTTTTGCAGGTGCTGACAAAGATTCTATAAAATACACTCCACCTGCAGATGCTGAATATCTTTACTATGGTAATTGCAAAACGATAGATAAAATTCCAATGACTCCGGACGGAAAACCCACTCCTGCATTACTAACAAAGACAGCTCTTGAATCCTCCAGCATATCACATATTGTAATTAATGCCGGGAGTAAAATCTCTCCTCAACTACCTTTTATCCAAACGGGCCTGAGCCCAGGAAAAAATATTTCTGTAAACTCTGCAATGACTGATTCACAAGTTGCTCAGGCAGTTAATTATGGACGAATTATTGGAAGAACTCTTGCATCAATTACTGATTGCTTGATAATTGGTGAAAGTATACCTGGAGGAACTACTACAGCACTAGCTGTAATGAAAGCTTTGGGATATAAAGCCAAAGTAAGCTCTAGTATTCCAAACAATCCAGTAATTTTAAAAAATCAAATTGCAAATATGGCAATGGAGAGATTGGATTCCGATAATCCATATAGTGTGATTGCACAAGTGGGAGATCCTATGATTCCTTTTGTAACTGGTATGTTGAGCTCTGCCTCTGAAATTAATCCCGTTCTTTTGGCAGGAGGAACACAAATGGCAGCAGTCTTAGCTTTTGCATCTAAAATTGGATTTAACGAAAAAAATACTGCAATTGGAACAACTTCTTATATCTCTAGTGATGAGAGTGCAAATTTTAAAAATCTTGTAACTGAAATTGCCGATATTCCAGCAATTGCTGTAAATCCACACCTAGAAAATTCAAAATTTCCAGGATTAAAGGCCTTTTCAGAAGGCTTTGCCAAAGAAGGAGTAGGGGCTGGAGGAAGTATACTTGCTTCAATGCTAAAAACAAAGAATGATTCAACAAAATTTTTAGAATTTGCTGAAAAAGAATATCAAAGAATTTTTACTTCACTGTAACTGATTTTGCAAGATTTCTTGGATAATCAGGATCCGTATCTTTTTCAAGCGCTGCATAATATGAAAGCAATTGAATTGGAATAGTCTCAGAAATCGGAAAAGTCAATTCATCTGTTTTTGGAAGTTTTATCCAATAATCATATGCATCACTATTAGAATCAGAGATTCCAATTATTTTTGCACCCCTTGCTTTAATCTCTCTAGCACTAGTCAAAGTGTCTTGATATGTTGAATCTCCTGGATTAATAATTATTACAAAAACATTAGAATCCATCAATGCAAGAGGACCATGTTTTAATTCTCCTCCGGCGATTCCTTCTGCATGAATATATGTAAGCTCTTTAATTTTTAATGCTGATTCTATTGCAATGGGATAATGTATTCCTCTTCCTAGAACGTAAATATCTGAAATATCTTTAATTACATTTGCAATTTTTTTAATATTGTTATGCTCTTGAAGGATTTTAGAAATGGCACCAGAAATTTCTGGAAAATTAATCTCAATCTTTTCATTACTTAGTTCTTGAATAATTTTATACAAAATAATTAATTGCGATGTAAAACTTTTAGTGGCAGCCACTCCAATTTCAGGTCCACAATTCATTCCTATCACAATATCTGATTCTCTTGCTAAAGTTGAGGTTAAGGAATTAATTATTGATATGATTTTACAATCTGCCTTTTTTGCAATACTGACAGCTTCTAAAACATCTGCACTTTCTCCACTTTGCGATAATGCAATTAGAATTGAATTTGGTTCTATGATATCCGGAGAAAATGGCAATTCACTTGAAATTATAGACTCTGTCTTTATTTTGGCGTATTTCGATAAAAGATGTTTTCCAACCAAGGAAGCATTGTAACTTGTCCCACTACCTGTAAGGTAGATGTTTTTGGCATGTTTTAGATAATCCGATGTTTCTTTAATTGCCTCTTTCGTACTTTCTCCAGCCTTGAAAATTGTTTCAGATTGTTCGGAAATTTCTTTTAACGTAAAATGAGCATAATCTCCCTTGTAAACATCTGCAAATTCTTTAGATACCTTTGTTATTACAGGTTTAACTTCATTTCCATCAAAATCTAAAATTTGCATTTTTTCTTGATCAATTAAAATAAAATTTCCATTATCTATGTAAATTGCTTCATCTGTTTGTTCGATAAATCCTAAAACATCGCTTGATAGAAAATAATTTTTTTCTCCAACACCAATAATAAGTGGTTCGTGAAATCTAGCTGCTGCTAATTGACCGTTATCAAACATGGCAATAAAAGAAAAATGACCCTTTAATTCTGAAACCGTTTTAATCATGGTATCTTTTACATTTTTTGAAATTGCATAATTTTTTTGCAAAAGATTTGCGATAACCTCGCTATCTGTTTCACTTAGAAACTTGTACCCTTCTGATTTCAAATCATCTTTTAATTTATCAAAATTCTCAATAATTCCATTATGCACAATTGCAATTTGTCCTGAATTGCTTGAATGCGGATGAGCATTTGCATCTGTAACTTTTCCATGAGTTGCCCATCTTGTATGACCTATTCCGATTTTTCCAGGTAAAATATCCAATTGAACTTTAGAGTTTACATCTTCTACCTTTCCTACTCCTTTCTTTAATTCAATCTGACTGTTTGACTCAGTGGCTACTCCTACACTATCGTATCCTCTATACTCCATTCTTTTTAGACCCTTGACAATTATTGGAGCGGCATCTTCATTTCCAGAATAGCCAATGATTGAGCACATAATTATTCTAATTGCGATAATGGGGTTATTTACTGATTACTTTATTTTGTGATTATTCTTTTGAAGACTTTTCATTCTTTTCTTCGGGGATGGCGGGAGCAGTTTCAGTCTTATTTTCTGAAGCATTTTCAATTGAGTTTTCATCCCCTTGAGCAGGTTTTTCTTGGGATTCTTTACTTTTTTCTAAAATTTCAGGGAATTTTGATTCTGCTGTAAATCTAATGTGGTCTTCTTCTCCGGTTGTAACAGTATAGGATGGTAGATTTATCACTCTATCACCAATCATTATGTGTCCATGGACCACTGCTTGTCTTGCTTGATAAGGGGTTTTAAATCCAAATTTCTTAAAAACCTGCGTTTGTAATCGACGATCCAGTAAATCATTAACTTTGAGGTTTAATACATCATCTAAGGTTGCATCACTACTTACCAATCCAATCCTTGTTAATGATTTCATCAAGATTGGTTCTTTTTCTTCTCTCACGTCTTGTTGTAAAGCAAGTAATGATCTTGCTTGATGTCTTACTCGTGATAACTTTGTGTGTGCTTTCCATAATTCTTTTTTTGTTCTTAAACCAAATGTACCAAGAGTTTTTAGTTCTTCCATTTTCAAATCATAATTTAGTGGTCGTTTTGGTTTTCTCCAAGCTCTTCGTGGATATTTAGGATCTCCCATTTAATTCACCTATTCTTTTTTCTCCGCTGGTGCTTTCTTTTCGGGTTCAGCTGATTTATCACCTGCTGCAGCTGGTGCATCTGCTGCAGTTGGTGCTGCTACCTCTCCTGGACCAGCTGATTTTACCGGAGCTGCTTTTCCTCCTTTTGCTACACCAACAGCTCCGCCCTTTCTTCCAGTACATCTAGTTCTTTGTCCTCTTACTTTTAGTCCGTACATATGACGGTACCCTCTCCAACTACTGGTAATTCTTTCTCTCTCGATATCATTTCTTAGTGTAAAATCAATATCTGAAGTTAAAAGATGAATATCATTTCCAGTCTCAACATCTTTTCTTCGGTTTAGAAACCATGAAGGAAAATTTGAGGAACTTGGATCGGAAATTAATTTTTCAATCGCTTGAACTTCAGAGTCATTTAAATATCCTACATTAGAGTTGGGATTAATTTTTAAAGTATCTAAAATTGCAGTAGCAAAATTATATCCAATTCCTTTAATCTGAGTTAATCCTATTATCATCTTCTTTTCTCCACGAATATCGTTTCCAACGATCCTTACAATATGATTATATTCTTGGCTACTCAAGTATTCCAAAATTCTGGATTTCCCCGATAAAAACCATGCTAGGCGTCAATTTGAAGTTCTTGAAACAAAATTTCTAGTTAAACCCAAAGAAATCATATTAAAAATGCAAAATTCTACCTAAAGTCTGAATTTTTGGTCCAGTTTTTACCCTGAATATTCCATTGGTTACACTTGCAACATTTCTTTATTCCACTTCTCGCATCTACTTCTATACAGAAACAGTGAATCCCCTTACCGGAAGGATCTTTTATACATAATTTCTGCATTGAATTGTATGGGATAATTTTCTTAATATATTATTTGTAATTTTTTTTGGTAATTTGGGAAATAAATTTCCAAATGTAGTCTTGGTATCTTAGAAAGCTTATTAATTTACAATGAATCGAGGAATCCTATGAATGAACCCTTTGACCGAGAAAAGATAGTAGAATGTATGTTTGATCCGATTACCTCTTTGATAATATCAGAACTAGAAAATGGAGAAAAAAATTCATTGTATTTAGCTGAAAAATCATCGATTCCTGAAAATGAGGTGCGAGAGAGACTTTCGTATCTTATTGATCATAATTTTATCCTTGAACGTCAAATGGACGGGAAACCTGTATTTTCTGCAAATGCTAAGAAACTAACTCAAGTGGTAGAAGAGGGTGAAAATTTTGGCGCAGCAATTGAAGGATTAGAAAAAATGGATAGTTTTCTCAACTAATTGATTTTTTGCGACTAATAACGGTAAAGATCACTACCCCTACCATTCCAACCAAACCAATAATTAGTACAATGATTGAGAAATCATCTAATGATTTTTTCCAAGCATCTGGTTGAGGTCCAATAACTCCAAAAATCTTTACTTGTTCCTCTTTATTTTCAATAACTAACTTGTAGGTACCAGATGTTGTTACATCAAAGAACCCTTCAAATAATTCATCCTTTAATTGATGAGATTCTAATTCTGTATCAAAAGGATCCAAAATTTTTGCAGTAACTGTGGCACTTTTAACATTAATTATTTGCACCGCATAAATTCCTGTTCGAGTTTCAGTACTATCTAATTCTATTTCTATAATCAAATCTTCCCCTAGTCCCACATCTCCGTCATCTTGGATTAAATTTTCAAAAAGTAAATAATTTCCATAAAACGATAAAATGATTCCTACACCTATTAGACCACCAACAATAGCTAACAAGAGACCTGATTTTTTCATTCTTTTCGATTGAATATTCTTCAGTTTAAACCTAGTTTTTACTAAATTTAGGATGTTGGTCTCATTTAACAAATTTAGTATAGGGTAACAAATTTAGCTTAGGCTAAATTATAAATAATCTGATTTACCTTAGATAGGTAACTTTGAAATTTAGTAGATCAACTATTATGGTTTTTATTTTATTTGGGATGTTTGGGATTTCCGTAGTTTTAGTTATCCCGACAATTTCTGAAGCCCAATTAGAGAAAAAGACATTTGTAACTCACACGGGTGGCGTAATTTCAACAACTGGTGAGGTAATCGATCCTCTTTATGTTGCGTCTACTATGGAATTTGATCCAATGAAGTTTTTACGAGAATTCAACTATGGAAAAGTTTCCCAGCTATCCGATGGTTCAACCTTAAGAGAATTTACCATAATTGCCGAAGACGATAAGATAATGGAAATTTCTCCTGGTGTTTTCTATAATGTTTGGACTTTTAATGGAACAGTTCCCGGTCCTACAATTAGAGCTACAGAAGGTGATCTTGTGAAGATTAATTTCATTAATAATGGATCCAAAGAGCACACCATGCATTTTCATGGAATTCATCCTGCAGAGATGGATGGAGTTTTTGAAAGTGTTGGTTCTGGAGGAGGACGATTTACTTATGAATTTGAAGCAGGACCAGTTGGTGTTCATCCTTATCATTGTCATATAATGCCACTTGAGGAACATATTGTTCATGGTTTGTATGGTGTATTCATCGTTGATCCCAAAGAGAAAAGATCACCAGCTGATGAAATGGTTATGGTTCTAAATGGATTCGATACGGACTTTGACACTGAAAATAATTTCTATGCAGCAAATACAATTCCATTTTACTATCAACATCATCCAATTCAAATCCAAACCAATCAGAAAATCCGAGTATATGTCGTCAACATGGTAGAATTTGATCCTATAAACAATTTACATTTACATGGAAATCTTTATCATTACTATCCTACGGGAACTGATACAGTCCCTTCATTTTACACTGATATGGTAACTCTTTCTCAAACCGAGCGAGGAATCATGGAGTTTGAGTATCTGTATCCCGGAAAATACCTTTTTCACGCTCACAAGGTAGAGTTTTCTGAGAAAGGTTGGATTGGAATATTTCTGGTAAAAGATGGTGACCACCAAGATTCTCAAAATGGGGTGGATTATGGAACTTGATAATCCCTCAAAGGGAAAAATTATAGCAAGTGGAATTATTCCTTTTATTTTTCTAATAATTTTGGTGGCCTACATTTTTGGTCCCGGTTCTGATCTCTTAAATTTGGGTGTACCACTACCTGAAATAATAATTGAAAAAATAGATTTTCTAGAATCTGAAATTCAAGTAACCGTTAGAAACACAGGACCAATTCCTGTAGAGGTAGTTATGGCAGATGTAAATGACAGAATACAACCTGCTGCTATTGAACCTGACAGATTTCTTGAAAGGTATGAAACTGCGTTGGTAAGAATTCCTTTTGAATGGAATGAAGCAGAACCCTATATTATTGGATTAACAGTTGAAGATGGAACTAGATTTGAAAGACAAGTCGAAGCTGCCGCACCTGCTTTAAGACCTAATTTAGAATTTGTTGGGTTGTTTGCTTTAATTGGAACTTATGTCGGAATTATTCCTGTAATGATTGGTCTGCTTTGGTTACCATTTATTAGAAAAATTAGCAAACAGAAAAATCATTTCTTTTTTGCTTTAACTGTTGGTCTTTTACTATTTTTAGGAATAGATTCAATCGAAGAAGCTTTTGAAGTTGTAGATGATCATCTAAGTGGTAGCTTTAATGGCGTACTGTTAATTGCTACTACCATTGTTTTGTCTTTTCTTGGTTTGTATTATGCTTCAGAGAAATTAACTGGAAAGGCAGATTCATTGCGTATCTCAAAACCTGTTGCTATTGGACTAATGATTGCCATTGGAATTGGGTTACATAATTTTGGTGAGGGACTTGCAATAGGCGCTGCTGTAGGACTTGGATCAATTGCGTTTAGCACTTTTCTTATTGTAGGGTTTGCTTTGCACAACACTACTGAGGGATTTGCTATCGCAGCTCCTATGTCACGTGGAAAAACTATGATTGGAAAATTATTGGGTTTAGGAATGATTGCAGGTACTCCAGCCATTTTTGGGGCCTGGGTTGGAGGATTTGCCTTTTCTCCATTTTCATCTGTAATTTTTCTCTCTATAGGGGCAGGTGCAATTTTTCAAGTGATTGTAATTGTCCTAAAATGGATTCGAGATGAAGGGGACAAAAATCTTTCAAGTGCATCAGTCGTTTCAGGATTGGCTATAGGGATGTTGGTAATGTATCTCACCAGCATTCTGGTTTAAATTTTCACATTGGTTCTGGATGAATTGTTATTACCGCATTTTTGATTTCTACGCGGATTAAATGTTCAATTTCCGAGGTTAAATCATGAACTTTTTCAATTGAGAGATTTTTGTCAAAGGAACAATCAATATCAATTTTAAGGATATTTTCAAAATTCAACGACAAAATACGACCTATTTTTTTAATCTCAGAATATTTTTTTAAGATTTCTCTTATTTTTTCTTCTGTAACTTTATCTTCTACGTAAAAATTCTCGGGAACTTTTAGGAATGGTTCTAAATGAATTGTTACATGTTCTATTTCTGGAATGTCTTTTTGAATTTTTTCCTCTACTATCTCTGAAATTTTATGAGCCGAATAGAGATCAATTTCTCTATCAACCATCAAATGAAGATTGGAATAGGTTTTTCCCTTTGATTTATGAGTAATTATGTTGTGGACTCCCTTAACACCATCAATGTTTTTAGCAATATCAAAAATTTTGACATCTAATGGCACATTTTTCCAAGTTGGTTCAAAATGAATTGTAATTGCAGAATTGGCAATTTCGTTTTTTATATTTTTTTCAACTCTACTACTTATCTCGTGAGCTTCATCAAAACTGGTATCTCCTCTTAAGGATATGGTTACATCTGCAAAAATTGTATCTCCAGATCTCCTCATCAAAATTGCTCCAGTATCTATAACATCTTCAGTACTGGCAATTATTTCCCTAACTTGTTTTACGAGTTCTGGAGAAATAATATCTGTTAATTCCTGGGCCGTTTTGTAAATTAATTTCAAACTAAGAACTGCTAAAAGTCCTCCCAAAATTAGGGCTGCGATAAAATCTCCACTATAGAAACCATATGTAACTAAAATAATTCCTACAATGGCAACAAGAGTTGAACCCAAATCCATTAAGGCATGATAAAAATCTGCTTTGAGTGTGGTTCCACCAATTTTCTTAATTGATCTTTTCAAAAGAATTATTCTAAAAATGTCAATTCCTATTGTGTATAAACCGCCAATTATTGCAAAAACTCCAGGCAAGATACTAGGAGCAGGACTTTGTAATCTATGAATGGATTCGTAAATGAAAAAAATTGCAATTAAAAATATTGCAATTCCTCCAATTAATCCCCCTAATGATTCAATTTTTCCATGTCCATAGGTGTGCTCTTCATCTGGCGGTTTCATCGCCAATCTGGCTGCTAATAACAAGATAACGGTAACTAAACTATCTAATAATGCGTGAATGCTATCTGTTATTAGACCTAAGCTATTAGAAAATAATCCAAAAATAAATTCCACCAAAAAAGCTGAAAAAATAGCAAGAAGAGATATCTGAAGAACTTTGGTCCTTTGGAGGAATATTTCCATTTCTTTCAATTGTAATATCTAATTATTACATGTATTCTAAAAAGAGGAATAATACGACAAGATTATTTGTCATTAGGATTAAACTACCTTTGCAATGCATGAAAAATATATTTTTCTTTTAACTTTATCCATTTTGTTTCTTTTACCCATTTCTCAAGCAGAGGCTGGCAGTAATCCCAATCTATCAGTGTCTGCTGAGAATTCGAAATTCAACAATCACTTTTCTGGTTCGATGGTAATTGAAGTTGTAATCCGAGATTCAAGTATTAAGGATACTGATGAGGGAAAAGGAGAACCTGATGTTACTTTAAATGGAAAAAATCTCAGGATGGTTCAAGCAACTGATGGAAATTGGTATGCATATTTTGCAAATGTGAATAAAGCAAAAGCAGCGGATTCAACCGTTCCTCCTTTGGGGGAAGGAGAAGGATTAGACTTTGGGGTTTTTTGTGGTAGGAATACTTCTTCCCTCGGAATAGATCTTTCTGATACTGATGGCGTTGCAATTCCGCGGGATGGTGGTATGAGTGGTTTTACTAATGGAATGGTTTCTTTTAGTTCATGTACAGGTACTCCGACAAACTCTGAAAATCTTAACAACGTGGTTCGAAAAGCAAAATCCATAAACACAAACTCAAACATTCCCACCGGACAAATAGGACTTGTTGAATATGCTTGGCCTCTTATACAACTTTATTCTTTTAATGATGTAACCATTCAATATAATCCTGGGGGAGGCACTCAACAAGTGAATCTTCAGTACGATGAAATTCCAAACATTTCCCTAGATCTTGACCGAGATATCTATCCACAAAACTCTGAGGTATTTGTAACTGTTAGCGACATTCAACTAAACCAAGATCCAACTGATGAGGATTCTTGGACATTTAATATCGGCTCACCAAATTCGGTATTTTATCAAGCCTTTGACAATTCTGGCAATAACGCAGCAAATGAAACTCCTGGTTTAGTAGATTTGAGACCACATTTGCCTAATTTGGGATTTGAAGATAATGGAATATTATCAGTAGACTTAGAAAAAATTATGGAATTAAAAACAAACGATGAACAACCTGATGACTCAGTTGACACGGATGGATCAAGTAATACATATTCTGAAATTGTAACTTTGGTTGAAGAAGGACCTTATTCTGGAATTTTCGATAACGCTGATAACAGTGACCAATCCACGATAGGAATTCTAGATGATGCCCCGAGAGGACTTTCTGGAATAATAGAATATAACGGTAATCCTATATCGGTTTTGAGTGGATTTTCAACTGCCTCAGTTTCCTTTGAAAAACCAATATTAACCATAGGAGATGGCTCTAGCTCATTAAGAGCAGGGACAGAAACCCCAATAACCCTTGGTGATAATGATCAAAATATCAATTCTGATGCAGATGATGATTTAGATTTATTCCGAGATTCTTCACTTATACCCACTTTGGAAATTGGAAGGCCGGTAACTCTTGAAAGTGCTAATAATGTACAGTTTTCCCCTGAAACAGGTTCTAGTTTTGCTGTAAGTTCTTCATTACCTGACAAAAATTCCAAGAGGTTATTTTTAGACACTACCAGTGTTGCAAATGGATCATTTGAAAAAATTTCTCTAAATCTGGGAATTTCTGCTTCTGCATTAAATCAAATTTTAATTGACAATTCTCTTTCAAATTCGTTTGGAACCAACTGGCTAAATTATGACTTGAGATCTATGGAAAATGATTTTGAAATTAATGATTTTTCAGATACCTCAATTGAACTTTCTTTTGGTAGTTTAGGTGCTTCAGCTGTTACCATTGTTGATGCCGGAGAGATGTCATCAAATGGATTTATTCAACTAGATAATTCAGACATTAAAGAGATATCCTCTAAAAGTGGTTCAGTGTTTGTAGAAATCAATTTTGATTCATCTCCTTCTCCAGGGTTTGAACCAGGAACTATTGATAATGAAATTAATAAACAACCAATAGTATTAGATTTCTTTTCTTTTGGACTTGAAAATAATAACGACATCAATAATTCAATTTATAGATTTGAATTAGAGGAAACAAGTGAAAATTCATCTATTTTTGCGGGAACTTTGGAATATGCTGTTACTAATCAATTGAATATTTTAGACTCTGATTTTATTCAAACAATCAGAACTATTGATAATGAAATTAAATTCATTGTTACTGATAGATTAGTTGATGAGGAAGGTATTTCAATTAATTATTCTGATTTAGATGCAGTTGGTGTTGCAACTACTACTTCTGCAAAATCAGACATTGAAACGAGTTCTGGCATCGTTTCTTTAGATTCAGTATCGTATAGATTTGGTCAACCAGTAACTTTTACACTTAGAGATTCAGATTTGAACTTGAAGAGTGATACAATTGAGACATATCTAGTAGTCAATGATCCTAATTCTCCCAATGTGGATGCTGTTGGAAAAGACGGGGCTATTTTATTAGAAATTTTGATCAAAGATTTTCGTTACAAACGATGTACCATCGATGGTATTGAATATGGTGGATTAGGTTCCACCGGTTTTAGTTTGGTTGAAACTGGACCTCGTACTGGAATTTTTAAGGGAGTTTTCAAAATGCCTTCAGAAATATGTGATAAATCAGGAACAAAACTAATCTCTTCGGCAGGAGGTAGTGTGGATGCAAAATATTTTGATGCCCGAGATAAATTTGGAGAATCAAATATTGTTAGTCTGTCCAGTAACAACCAGTCAAGTCAGCCAGTCAAATATTCAAGCCTACCGGAATTAAATCAAAGAGAACTAATTCTCCCAACAAAAGGAAATCTTAAAGATGTATTGTTATCAGGAAATGTTCTAAATCATAAAATTGGAATTCCTCTCACTATAATTCTTGTCCATCCAGATGGATTAACTCAAAAATTCTCTGCATCATTGACAAACGAGGGAGACTACAAAGCAATTTTTTCAATCAATGAAAATTCTTTATCTGGAATATATGGAATTTATTTATCTCAAAATGATTTTGATGTAGGGTTTACTTCTTTTTTCGTCTTTAACCAAAGTATTCCTGACTCGGCAAAAAGTAATGCAAGAAACTGGTCAATGAATATTATCTCTGATTCAATGTTTGCTAATCATTTAGAAGATCTAATAGATAAGGGAATTATTAAAATCACTTCACCTAAATCCTCCTTAACTTCTGAAAGAAATATTCCCAACTGGTTAAAGACACCTGCAAACTGGTGGTCAAATAATGATATTTCAAATGGTGATTTTATTACCGCAATTGAATACTTAATTAAAAAAGGGATAATTCGAATATGATCTGGTCAATTTTTCTTTCATTTAATACATAAATACCCTTGTGCCTGATTCAAAATGAAAATGAGATTTGCTGGTTTTCTGATGTTTGCAATTTTATCCGTATCAATTTTTTCATATGGGTTTAGTAGTTTGGTATTTGCAGATTCACATAACATTCCACCAATTTCCGCTAAAACAGAAATAGCAAGCTACGAAAATGGAGACCGAGTTTATGTAACAGGTTCCATCCGAGACTTTGATTTGGATCTTCATTCTAACACCGCTTTAACATATCGTCTAATGGATACAACTGGAAATATCGTAACTATTGGTCAGGTGTTACCTGGTTCTGATGGTCTTTTTGATTTTAATTTTGTTGCCGGAGGAAGTTACTACAAGGAAAGTGGTGATTACACTATTCAATTATTCTTCGGTGCTATGAGGGGGGAAACAACGATGCTTTACACCGGAGGCGAATTCGAACCCTCACTTCCACCACAAATTAATGAACCTCCACCAATTAAAGAACCTGAACCCGAGCCAGAACCCGAGCCAGAACCCCAACCAGAACCAGAACCAGAACCAGAACCAACATGTGGTGCTGGAACAGAACTAGTAAATGGTATTTGTCAAGTTAAACGAGACGAACCTTCTGGTGGTGGATGTCTTATCGCTACTGCAGCATTTGGAACGGAACTTGCACCACAAGTCCAGTTCCTGAGAGAAATTAGAGATAATACCGTAATGAGTACTACTTCAGGTGCAGCGTTCATGACTGGCTTTAACGAATTATACTATTCATTCTCACCTACAATTGCTGATATGGAAAGGGAAAATCCTGCATTCCAAGAAGCAGTTAGGGTGTTTATCACCCCGATGATTTCATCATTATCTATTATGACCTTAGCTGAAGATGGAAATGATGGGCAAGTTTTAGGTTTAGGAATATCTGTCATTGCCTTAAACTTGGGAATGTATGTGGCAGCACCAGCGGCTCTAGGATTTACAATTCATAGACAAATTAAATCTAAAATTTAATTTCCTCATTTCTCAAAATTAAAAATGATGATCTTCTTCCAACTATTTCTCTCAAACTTATTTTTGTTTACCATAGAAATTGGTGTACTGGCATTTGTTGTTACAATAACAGCAATAGTGGTAGCAGTAATTTTTAAAATAATCAAAAAAAAATTAGGAAAAACAAAACAATAGATATTAAAATTTTTGAAAAAATGAATTTTTTCTAATTTCTACTCTAAGTTATTATATTGAGAAGAATTACCAAAATTGTGCACATAGAATTCGAAGAATTTGATACTATTGAGGATGTTTTTATGTATATGGCCTCAGCAGCGCCACCAATGAAAAATACAATGCCGGTCAATTCATACAAAGGATTTGTCGTGTCCTTTATTCCCCTAGGTTCTGCCAATGGAGATACCTATCTTATGATTTATGCTAAAGGGACTCTTGAACCTGGCATCTATGAATTTGATTTCACTTCAAAATCCTTCAAAAAAGTAGATTCTATTGAAAGAGCAGATAAAAATTATTTTATTTCTTTAACCCCAAAACGTAATACAATTGCTGATGCTGCAATTGAACAATTATAGTTTTTTTGTTTGAATTTTTGGTGCTGAAACCGATCTACCACGAGCGTATTTATCTATAATTTCTTCAGGAGTTCTCCCATTAAATAGATCCTTGCATAAGCCACGAAGATATCTCATTATTGCCCAGGTGCCAGCTTTAAGAATTCCATACATGAAAATTTTCATAGGTGGACCATAGGTTTTATTTCTTAGAATAATAGGAATAATGTCATTAATTACACGAAGATTGTTTTCCCAACATTTCCAAAACAAAGTAAATTGAGCTTCATTCAAATTTCCAAAATGCATGGAGTTTTTTTCACTAAAATCTTGATAGAGTAATGGTGCTACTAATCCTCTAAAGTTCATCTCTCTGAAATCACTGATCATGTCAATGGTATATTGAACATCATCTGGCGTTTCATCCGGCCAACCAATGATGATTGTTGCAGCGGGGAACCAATGATTTTCATTTAGTATTTTAGCACCCTCCCTTACCACACTTCCCCATTCCTCAGGTGAGAAGGGTTTTGTTTTTACTCCAAGGTGTTTTTTTACCAAATTTGGGGCAACAGTTTCAATTCCCAGATTGGTTGCAAGCCATCTTCCTGTTTTATCTTGCTCGTTAATTTGTGATATTTGTTGCATTAATTGTTCATCTGCTGCAACTGCAGAGAAGGTCATATGGGTAGTTCCAATAAAATTTGCACCTAACCCTTTTAGTCCTTTCCACAATTCGGTAATGGCATCTCTATTTGGAATAAAATCTCGATTATCGCATCCATAAAGTAACATTTCATCAGAATGTAACCATATTGAATCAAATCCATAATCGAGATTTATTTTTGCTTCGTATTGTAGTCTTTCTAAAGGAAGATCTTTTTTAGATCTTTTGTTAACATCACAAAAATCACAACCTCTACCACATCCTCTCATAGCCTCTATTAGGGAATTAATTGTGGGTCCTTCAATAGTTGGAATATTTTGAATGTTTCTTACGAAACAATGCATTAACTCTGGAGCGTCTCCTTTTTCTAAATCATGAAACAAATCTAATGCTAATTCGTCAGCCTCTCCCACTACTACTGTATCTATTCCATGAATTTTCATTCTGTCTGATTTGGCCAATTCCCATGCACCATTTCCTCCAACTACAACTTTAAAATCATATTTCTTTTTTAATTGAATAATATTTGCACACATTTTTTTAAATTTCATTGCCACGTAAGATAATTTTTCAGGGGACATGGTGGTTGTAACCGGAGCCATTCCAAGTGGGTCCATGACATTTATTCCAACAACTTTTGTGTCTGGTCCAATTGATTTTTCCAACATTTCCGGATTGGCGATAAATACTTCATCCCTTTTGTATCCTTGAAGAAGAGAACTTTCGACTCTTCTTAATCCAACCTGTGCTACCTTTGATTCCCCCGTTTTTGGATCTGTTTCTACTGGTGGACAAAAAACTTTATCAAAAACCCACTCTGGAAGAACTTCATATGGTCCACATGCAATAAAGCCATAAAGAAAATTTCCTCGATAATTTGTCATCAAACTGCGATCCGCAGTAAGAACAATTCTTTTACCAGACAATATTACCAATTTTCGATTTAGCATCTTATATATGATTTACGAGGTAGTTTTCTTCTAAAAACATCAAAAATTCGATATATTTTCCGAATTGGTATTATTTTCCTTTCGGGGTTTTTCTAAAAGTTCTATTGGCGATATTTGCTGCAATTGCACCGGCTGCAATTCCATTATCTATATTGACTACTGATAAACCCAAAGAACAGCTTTGCAACATCGAGGCAAGCGCTGCTATTCCCTTTTCACCATATCCATATCCAACAGAGGTAGGTAAACCAATAACAGGAATATCAACCATTGAAGAAACCAATGTTGCTAAGGCACCCTCCATTCCTGCTGCCACAATAATGCAATCAACTTCTTTTTCAATCATTTCTTTAAGTATAGGAAATATTCTTTGAATTCCAGCAACTCCAACGTCGTAGCTTGTAATGTATTTACAGTTCATGGCTTCACACATTAATCTGGCTTCTTCTGCTACCCCAATATCTGATGTTCCTGCAGTAATGATCCCTACGTTTCCTCCATAGAATTTAATTGGTTTTTTATACAATAATAATGAGGATGATTTTTTACCTTCTTTGATTTTTATTTTTAATCTTTTACAAAAGGAAATTATTTTTTGATAATCAGAAGTTTTAATCCTTGAAACCATCACAGAGTTAGTTTTTTCCAAGGTGATTTTGATAATTTTTTTAATTTCGTTTAGGGTTTTAGTTTCTGCAAAAATTACTTCTGGTATTCCTTTTCTTTTTCTTCTATTAACGTCAATTTTTGCAATTCCCTCTATCTCTTCAATTGAATAAAGTGATAACATTTTTTTTGCAGTATTAGCAGTAATTTTTCCTTTTTCCAGTGATTCAAGAATTTTTTGAATTTCCAATAGCGATTTCTCTATATTTTTAAAAAAAGACTTAGATTTCTATTCCAGAAATTGCATCCTTTACACTCTTTACCCCTGCATCAAAGGCTTGTTTTTCTTTATCATTTAGGTCTAATTCAATTATTTTTTCAACACCATTCTTTCCAATTATTGCTGGTACACCGATGGTGACGTCAGAATGTCCATATTCACCATCGAGGTATGTTGCGACAGGAATTACTTGTTTTCTATCTCTTACAACTGATTCAACAATTGCAGAAATGGCATTTCCTGGAGCATGAACTGTTGCACCCTTTAACTCAATTACTTTGGCTGCCACATGTTTGGTGTTTTGAACAAGTTCGTCTAACTTTTCTTGTGTTAAAAACGATGAAAGAGGAATTCCTGATACTGATGAAAATCTGGGTAAGGGCAACATATTTTCACCATGTTCTCCTATGACTAGGGCCCTAATCGAATCACGAGAATGTCCAGTAGCTTCATGAATGAATTGTCTAAATCTAGACAAATCTAGCATTCCTCCCATCCCAAACACTCTATTTTTCTCAAACCCTGATGCCTTGTAAGTTACATATGCCATAGGATCAAGTGGGTTAGTAACTGGAATAATCATAGAGTCATTTGCATATTTTTTTATGTTTTCAACTACACTTTTTACAACATTTGCATTAATCTTTAACAAATCCATCCTAGTCATTCCAGGTTTTCTTCCAGAACCTGCCACTACTACAACTATTTTGGAACCTTGCATATCTGCAAAATTATTGGAACCCGTAACATCAACATCATTTCCTTGTTCTGACAACATGTGGTTGATATCCATGGCTTCACCTTGAGGAAGTCCATCAACAACATCAAGAAGTAAGATCTGGTCGTCCAATCGCTTTAATGCAGAAAATAAAGCTGCATCTCCGCCCACTTTTCCTGATCCGATAATTGTAATCATAAAATGAGGTACAAAATTTCAATAATTAAATCTAATGAAAATTAGGATTAACTAGACAGAATTTATATGCATTTTTGATAATTTTTAATCAATGGTTATTGTTATAGATCCATATGTTGCAGGCATATCTGGAGATATGATACTTTGCTCGTTAGTAGATCTTGGGGCTGATAAAAATAAAATTCTTGAAGGAGTTAAATCCTGTGAAAAATTCCTCCCAGAATCAATTATAAAAAAAATGGATTTTACCAAAATCAATAAACATGGAATAAATTCTACCGAGTTGATTTTGGAAATCGATGAGAAAACTCATGAACGAAAGGGTTCTGAATTAAAACAAGCGATTAGAAAATCCACTAATGAACTTCTCTTATCCGAAAAAACAAAAAATTTTGCTGCTTCTTGTATTGATACGCTTATTTCCGCAGAATCTAAAATTCATGGTATTCCCTCCGAAACTGTTCTTTTTCATGAAGCCTCAAGCATCGATACTATTGTAGATATCATAGGTGTTGCAATTGCAATTGAAGATTTAGGAATTTTTGATGAGGAGATTGTATCCATGCCTATTTGTGTGGGCGGTGGAACAATAACTTTCTCACATGGAATAATGACAAACCCTGCCAGCGCTGTACTTGAAATTTTAAAAAACTCCAACTTGGTAGTTCATGGAGGTACTGTAAAAAATGAATTAACTACCCCCACTGGTGCTTGTATTTTGGTTAATCTAACAAATTCTCCAATTGAATACTATCCTTCGATGAAGATTAATTCTATTGGTTATGGGGCTGGGAAAAATGAATTTGAAAATTTTTCCAATGTTTTAAAAATTGTTAAAGGCATTAACAAAAATAATTTTAATTCTGATTCTGTAACTATGCTTGAAACAAATGTTGATGATGTTTCGGGGGAAATTTTGGGAAATCTGATTGAAAAAATAATGCAAGACGGTGCAAAGGATGCATCTATTTATCATGGAATTACAAAAAAAGGTAGACCTACAAATCTCATCTCTGTAGTTTGTGAGAATGATACTATGGAAAAAATAGCTGATACCCTAATTACCGAAACTGGAACCTTGGGAATTCGTGTCTCTTGTTCAAAAAGAATAATTGTTCCAAGAACTATTCGTGAAACTCAAATAATTATTTCTGATAAGACTTTTAATGTTAAATACAAAGTTTCCTCTTTTAAAGGAAAATCTACCTTCAAAATTGAATTTGATGATTTAAAAAAAATTGCCAACTATCTTGATAAATCTATTAAAGAAACAGAATTATTGATTAGAAAAGAGATTCAGCAAAAGGATGGAAAAAATGACTAAACTTAAAAATTTAATTGAATGGTTTGAGGATAAAAACGGAGTTCTGATAGCTCTTTCTGGTGGAGTTGATAGTGCATTAGTGGCATATGCTGCATATCAAAAACTTGGATCTTTTGCATTGGCAGTTACTGCTGATTACAAAACTTTGTCTCAGGACGAGCTTACAACTGCGAAACAAGTTTGTTCAGAAATTGGAATAACTCAGATCTTGTTAGATTATGACGAGCTTGAGAATAAAGAATTTGTAAAAAACGATTCTAAACGATGCTTTTATTGTAGGCAAGAATTAGGAATTCGTTTGAAAAACCTAGCCAATCAACGTAAAATAGATTTAATTGTTGATGGAACAAATTTGGATGATTTAGGGGATTATAGACCCGGCATCGAGGCCCTAAAACAAAATGGTATTCGGAGTCCATTAGTTGAAAATAATTTTACTAAAAATGAAATTAGAGAAACGGCCAAATCTGTAGGATTATCCGTTTATGACAAACCATCTAATTCATGTTTAGCATCTCGAATCCCTTGGGGCCAAAGAATTACATCTGAAAGATTACTGCGAATAGAATACGGTGAAAAAATCGTCAAACAAACAACAAAATTAGATCAAGTTAGAGTAAGAGATCTTCAGGGTATGGCCAAGTTAGAAGTAGAAAAAGAAAAAATACCTCTTTTGAAAGATGTTGCTATTTTTGAAGAAATTTCAAAGAAATTAAAATTAATTGGATTTTCACAGGTTATTATTGATCCAGAAGGATATCGACCTGGAAAAATAAATGTGATTGCAGATTGATCTATCTTGATAACGCGGCTTCAACCAAGATCAACGAGACTGTCCTAGCAGAAATGATACCTTTTCTAAAAGAACAATATGGTAATCCCTCATCGATTCATCGATATGGTCGTCTTGCTCACAAAGCAGTTGAAAAAGCAAGAAAACAGATTGCAGATTTAATTAACGCAGACTCTTCTGAAATTCTGTTTACTTCTGGGGGAACTGAATCAAATAATACTGCTCTTTTTGGGATCGCAAAAAAATATCCTCAGTCACGTATTATTACATCGTCAATTGAACACGATGCTATTTTGGAGCCATGTAAAAAATTAGAAAAAGAAGGTTTTGATGTAATTTATTTGCCGGTAAATAAATATGGTCTGGTAGATCCTTTAATTTTAAAAAAAAATCTAACTAAAGATACTTCTCTAGTTTCCATAATGTTTGGTAATAACGAGGTAGGTACTGTTGAACCCATTATCGATTTTACCAAAATTTGTAAGGATAGAAATATTATTTTTCATACAGATGCTGTTCAAGCAGTGGGTAAAATTCCAATAAATGTTAAAGAATTAGGAATCGATTTACTTTCAATCTCTTCCCATAAAATTCATGGTCCTAAAGGCATTGGAGCATTATACATTAGAAAGGGAATCTCAATAGATCCTGTAATCTTAGGTGGGGGACAAGAAAACGGTTTACGTTCAGGAACGGAAAATGTATCAAATATTGTGGGTTTCGGAAAAGCTTGCGAACTTTCGAGAGTGAATTTTTTTAAAAATGTCTCTAAAATGAAAGAGTTACGAGATTATATTTCTAAAAAAATTATACTAGAAATTCCAGAAGTTACTCTAAATGGTCATCCTGAAACAAGATTGCCAAATAATATCCATCTAACTTTTCTTGGGGTCAATGGCGAAGATCTTTTAATTAAATTAGATGAAAATGGAATTGCAGCCTCTACTGGTTCTGCTTGTTCAGTTCAAATTCAAAAAGCATCTCATGTACTTCAGGCTATGGGATTTTCGCATGAACAAATTACTGGATCTCTTAGATTAACCCTGGGGATTTCAAATAATTTGGAAGAGATGAATAAAACCGTGGAAATATTAAAAAATGTGGTTGCAGAACTCCGGTCAGTTTCACCATTTAAAGAAAAATATTCTTTTTAATTTGAGAACAAAATTTTTATTTGAAACTTGTTTTTGGTGAATCCAATTGTCATCATAACTCCTGATACTAAAATTAATACAGCAACCATTCCAAATTCTGGAATGACTCTGGTTCCAATGATTTCAATTTCAGAGTCTTCTTCTTCAAAAGTAATTGTGATTAATCTTGTTTGGGCAGTTGTTTCGGTTTCTTCATATAGAAATTGAATATTATCAATTAAAATAATAAATGTTTCATCCTGCCCATTGGGTTTCTCAGCATCAATTGATTCTCTGGGGAGTTTAAGAGAAATGGTTCCTTCATCTGGCGCTTCAAGTAGAATCCTTAGAGTATAATTATCTGGTTCAAGAATCATGTCCTTGACGGCCCCACCTTTTATGGTATATTCCACATCAAATGTTCCTCCATTTGGGATTTCAACTTCAAAACTGTCTGTTGTTTCTAGAAACTCCTGTCTAGGTGTAAATTCTATGGTGGTTTCGGCAATATTTCCCCCTCCATGGGATACTCTAATCAAATAGTCTCCCTCCTCTCTCCATAATGGTTTTTCTGCAATTATCGTATGAGAATAACTTCCGTCTTGTGCTGGATCAAATTGAGCAGCATCTATTAAATTTCCTTCATGCCAAAGTTGAAGAATAATTGGTGTATCAACAATTACGGTTGCTAATTGACCTGATATCACAACCGTATCTCCTTCATCATAGTGGTTATCATCAGTTTCAACTGTAAGAAAAGGAATGTCATCACTTTGAGCAAAAGCTGGAAAACTAGAAATTCCCAATAAAATTAAAACAAAAAAAATCTTAATGTTCACAAAATTCATGCTCTTTTGTTTCTATATCTCCTTTACTATTAAAAATTAAAAAATGAAAAAAAGTTGTAGGTCTAGTATCTTGGCATAATGCTTAGTTTTGATTTTGCAGAAACTGCAATTATTGAAATAATTGCTACTGCTAAAATCAAAGCTGCGATTGCACCAAATTCTGGGACTACATGTGTTCCGATAATCTCAATTTGTTCAGCACCGGCTAGGAACATTACTGTAATTTTATTTCCATTAATTTCAGCATCATCCCATTCTTCTCCGTCAACAAGTACCATAAAGGCACCGTCAAGGACTTTTTTTGATGGAGTTAATGTAATTGTTCCATCTTCATTGGCACTGATCATTACGATAAGAGAATTATCGTCAGTATTGACAGTTGCACCTGTTACAATTCCTCCTGAAATACTAAATGCGACACAATTTCCTTCTACAGATAATTCTGATTCGCCACATTCTTCACTTTGTCCAGTGGTTGCATTGGCATTCATTCCATTTACTAATTCTACCAACACTTTGTTGCTTTTCTCGGCACTTCCATAATTGGCTTTAATGAAATATGTTCCATCATATTTCCAAAGTTCACCTGCTGTACTGAGACTTGTTCTAAAATTACCCATATCATCAACCTGAATTTGATCAACGGTGATAATAGAATGTAAAGAACTCGTCACGGTAATTGTTACTGGTACCCCAGAAACTACATTTGCTACACGGCCCTCTACAATAATGGTATCATCATGACCAAATGTTGATCCATTTGTCCAAATTGAAATTGGAATATCCTCAAGTAATAATTGCTGTGCTATTATTCGGGGATCATCTAATCCACAATCTGGACATGACAATTGGGCATATGCTGATGATACTGTTAAAGTACCGACTGCAGTCAAAACGGCTAGTAGCGCGAACGACGTACGATTGTTCATCCTGTATGCGATTCACAAGAATCTCTATTTATGTATATTTAAAAAATGAAAAAAAGTTGTAGATCTAGTATCTTGGCATAATGCTTAGTTTTGATTTTGCAGAAACTGCAATTATTGAAATAATTGCTACTGCCAAAATCAAAGCTGCGATTGAACCAAATTCTGGTATAACTACTCCGTCAATAATTTCCACACCAACTGAAGCTTTATGTTCTGAAGACTCTCCCTGTTGGGCTATTACAGTATAGATACCATCCTGAGTCCACAATGGGCCTCCAGTTGTAATATCTTTTGCAAAATTACCATCAAGACCTGGTGTGATCTGCTCAACAGAAACCACATTGCCATTTGGTGCAATAACCTTCAATGTGATGTCTATATTTGATCTATCAGAATGTCCTGTTATTCCGATTGTCGTTGAACCTTCCATTGCATTTGCTCTCATTTTGAGTCCCTTCTGACTAAGATCCTCTTGTTTGGGAACAAAGATACCTGTTTCCAAATTTGACTCTGTTACCAAAGTTTCTGTTGCCATTTCATTAATTACTTCTACCATTACTGACATTGAGTATAATGAATTGTCATGTACACTTTGCATTGCAGTAATTGTGTAGAAACCATTTTGTTTCCATAATGGACTAATTTTGAATTCTGTTGAATAATTCCCATTTTCATCCGGAGTTACTTGATCCACTGCTAACCGATTAAATCCATCAGGAGATGTCACAGTAAATGTAATGTCGGTAACCTGAGATGCGGTTTGACCATGAATCGAGATGGTATCTGATCCTTCTGAGGCTTCTGCTGTTAAGGAAATTCCTAAAATTTGAGCAAAAACATCTTGTTGAAGTGACGTTACTGACATTAGTGAAATTGCCATTAGGACTAACACAATTGACGTTGTTGAACCTTTGAAATTCATCCTGTTTCAACACCGGTTATCTTGGTATTTATAGATATTTAAAAAATGAAAAAAAGTTGTAGGTTTAGTATCTTGGCATAATACTTAGTCTTGATTTTGCAGAAACTGCAATTATTGAAATAATTGCTACTGCTAAAATCAAAGCTGCGATTGCACCAAATTCTGGGACTACATGTGTTCCGATAATCTCAATCTCCTCAGCACCTGCTGGGAATGCTATTACTAGAGTTCTGTCTGTGGATGTGGCTGTTTCATCAAAGTCAACCTCTTCACCATCAACTAGGACGAAGAAAGCATCATCATCATCTCCAA
>JAOTXZ010000037.1 GCA_029862085.1 Candidatus Nitrosopumilus sp. | reverse complement strand
GCACAATTTACAGTTGTAGATTCTACTTGTCTATCATCTCTGGAACGTCTTGGACTTCTATCCTCTCGGGAATATCTGGAACCTCTATCATCTCTGGAATATCTGGAACCTCTATCATCTCTGGAATATCTATCATTTCCAGAATCTTGTGGTTTTTTTTGTCTGAAGCAATCACTGCAGTATACTGGTTTATCATTTCTTGGAACAAATGGAACTCTACATTCAGTGCCGCAATCAGCACAAGTTACAGTTGTAGTTTCTCCTCTTTTATTATCTCTTGAATTTCTAAATGATCTAAATGGGTTATCATTAGGATTACTTCTTGTTTTAATTCCGAATTTTTTTTCTCTTCTTACATTGTGCAATTCCAAATTGACCAATCTTTGAATAAATTATTGATTATAGATACTTTGAGCTTTATTTTGTGCCTAGGTGAAAAATTAATGAATTAAACTAAGGATTTATCCATTTCTGAACCCATTATTTCCTGTACCTTCAGAAAGTAAAGTTTTGTTGAATAAGGCATTTCTTCTAAATTATCATCTACTGCTATCATAAAATATCTAACAGCTCTTTTTGAGATATCTAAATTAAATTTCATTGGAAGTATCGGATCTTGTTTGACTTTGATTTTGTCTTGCAACCAAGGTGGAGCCATGTCTATGGTTTCTTTAATTATCTTATCATACCAATAGGAAATATTTTCTGGGTGTAATCCTTTTTGTAGATTTGATACATCATTATCAAATTTCTTCATCATGCTAGGGATTATACGCACAGATGAAAATCCAAAAATTTTGTTATATGACGATTACTCAAACATTAACAATCATCTAGTCAACTGGTGACAAGTTTCCCTCGTTGTCTATTTCTTTATTTTTTATCCGTGTACCTGAAATTCTATTTCCATCCTCTGCCAAAACCATTGGGACCTCGATTATTTCCACTGGGGGTAAAGTTTTTTGTCCACGAAGTTGATTTAAGATCTCTCCTTGGAAAGAAGTTTCGCTACTTACAACTAAAGCCTGTACTTTTTTTTCTAATAGTGCTGGTCCAAAATCATTTTCTAATTTACTAATTTCAAATTCCGCTTGTGGAAAATTTTTTTCAATCGTTTTTACGAGTTTTTCTAGTCTTTTGTTATAACCATTTTCAAGATTTTTTCCTTTTATCAAAGCCATATCATCGCTAGTCAATCCGATAATTACTTTGGCTGATACCGAAAAGGCCTCTGATAATAAGGTGATATGACCTTTGTGAATAACATCAAAGGTTCCTCCCATTGCCACCAAATCAAATTTTTTCATATTTTGAATATGGTCTATTTAAAAATAAATCTACTAGTTGACCACCAGTAATATGATGGGTCCTTTGTCCGCTATAGGCACACTATTTCTATCCCAAACAAATGTCTCAATAAAATAAATCCCATCATGTTCTGGAATCCAATCAATTGATACTGATTGAGATCCTCCATCAATAAAGCGGCCATCAAATTTACCTAGAAATTCTACAGTTGGTATTTCCGAATTTTTTACTTGTGCATAGTAGGTATAGGGAGTTTCATTGGATTTTTGTTCAGCAGAGAATTGAACCCAGACATTGCTTTGAATGTTAACAGTAGATCCTACTTTAATTTCAGATAGTTTGATTCCCTGAGAATCATTTAGAGAAACATTTGAGATTGTAACTAATTTGGTAAGTTGTTGTGGAATCTCTCCATCCACCCAATTAGAATAAAATACGTTTGATTGAGCAAAAATTTGATAACTTTTTGCCCGAGGATCAATTTCCTCATTAAAATTAAAATTGATCTTCTCATCTGCCGAAACTTCTCCCAATGGAACAGCAGATACTCCTACTAATCTTGGAGGTTCAAAGGCATCATAGAGGGCAAGATATACAAAAGTATCAGTTATGGGAGAGGCGCCATTGGTCAAAAATCCGGATAATTGAAGATTATTTCCAAATGAAATATCTGTTGATTCTAAGACTAATTTTTGTGATTTAGAAGGAGATGGTAAAAATCCTTCCAGCATTACTGAGACTTGGGTAATGTTAGGATTTGGGGAATTGGATTTAATCATATAAGGGGAATTTCCGTTCTCAGGAATCACTTCAAGAATAGTTCCACCCCTAATGGTTTCTAGAGGTTCAGTTCCAGTTTCATCATAAAAATTAACTCTCAATTGGACACTGTTAACCGAAGTTTTTTCATTCTTGTTCTCTACATTTCCTACAACGACTGTATAACCTTCATTATCTTTGTAAACAAAAGGAGAATCACTAGTTAATGCAACAGAGAGTGTGGATAGAGTGTCAGACTTTTGAGAAAATCCCGAAGAAACTGGAAAAAGAATTAAAATCAAAAATGCACAAAGAAAAATTTTCTTCATATGGATTTTTGCTAAAATATCAGATTAATTTGTAGAGCATATCATATAGTCAACAAGAAAGGTAACATCGTTTAACCCAAGGTTTAGGTAAATCAGAATAAAAAGAGATTAAAAATTTGTAAATTTCTCTAGTTTTTCTTTGCTGTAATTGCAAGCCAGTAAATGAAGCCTGGTACTAATCCTACTATTAGGGGAATCCATACGGGCCATGCGTCTGCTGCTGATGCCATAGGATAAAGCGAATAGTTATCCTATTTAAATCCATCCAGAAATCTGATTTTCAGAAATGATCTTTACCATAAGAAGTGGACTGGACGGGATTTGAACCCATGACCCCCCGCGTGCAAGGCGGGTATACTACCAGGCTATACTACCAGCCCACACGAAGAATGACTAGTGTGTGGATTTTAATTGTTGTCTTCTTGGCAAGGATTTTATTTGAAAAAAAAATAGTTGATTTATGGTATTATTAGAATCACAGGTGAAATTAAAAGCTGGAGACAATGCACCAGATTTTGAACTCTTAGGGATTGATAACCAAAAGCACAAACTAAGTGATTACAACGAACAACAAGGAATTCTAATAATTTTCATGTGTAATCACTGTCCCTATGTTAAAGCAAAATTTGAAGCCTTCAACGAATTGTATGAAAAGTACGGAGATAAAATCGCCATAATTGGAATTAATAGTAATGATGCATCAGATTATCCTGAAGACAGTTTTGAAAATATGAAAAAAACTGCCCAAGAAAAAGGATTAAAGTTTGATTATCTAGTAGATGAAACTCAACAAGTTGCAAAAAAATATGGTGCAATGTGTACTCCTGATCCATTCTTGTTCAATAAGGAAGGAAGGTTAGTTTTTCATGGAAGAATTGACAATGCAATGAAGCCAGATGCTACAGCTACTGAAAAAACCATGATTAACAATATTGGAAAAATGCTATCTAATGAAAAAATAGAAAAGGATTTTGATCCTTCAATTGGTTGCTCAATCAAGTGGAAGGAAAATTAAACTTAAATGACTCATGCCTAGAGGGTTGAATGCGGGCTCGTAGCTCAGCTTGGCTGGAGCGTTCGACTGATAATCGAAAGGTCATGTGTACGAATCACATCGGGCCCACT
>JAOTXZ010000009.1 GCA_029862085.1 Candidatus Nitrosopumilus sp. | reverse complement strand
TACACATCTGATATTCAATGTGTCTTGTTTTTTCTAAGAATTTTTCAACAATGATGGCAGATTTTCCAACAGCAGCTATAGATTCAGATGTTACTGTTTCAAAACCTTCACGTAATTCTTTATCATTCGTTACTATTCTAATTCCACGACCACCACCACCATAAACTGATTTTAACATAACTGGATATCCAATATCGTTTGCAATTTTTTCTCCATCATCTGCATCTTTTACAAGTCCAGGACTTCCTGGAACTGTTGGAACTTTAGCCTTAAGCATGGCAGCTTTACATTCCATTTTGTCTCCACAAAGATTCATTGAATCTGCAGAAGGACCAATGAAATTTATTTTATTTTTTTCACATAATCTTGCAAAGTCATCATTTTCAGAAAGAAAACCATAACCTGGATGAACAGCATCTGTACCAGATGATAACATGACATCAAGGATTTTTTCTTGGTTAAGATATGATTTTGCAGGAGCTGCCTCTCCAATGTGATATGCTTCAGTTGCTTGTTTTACGTGTAAGGAATTGTAATCTTCATCAGAATAAACTGCGACAGTTTTGATTCCTAATCTTTTACATGTTCTAATTACTCGTAAGGCAATTTCTCCTCTGTTTGCGATAAGAACTTTTTCAATCATAATAAAATCACAAATTTATGTTCCCGTGTTTTCTTGGTAGTTGTTTTTCTCTTTTGTTTTCAAGCATTTCAAGTGCTTTTATTAGCATAGGTCTTGTTTCAGCTGGATCAATTACGTTATCAACAGTTCCATGAGATGCAGCAACATAAGGATTTTCGAATTTTTCTGCAAATTCGTCAATTAATTGTTTTTTAAGAGCTTCTGGATCTTCAGCTTTTTGAAGCTCTTTTCTATACATGATTTTTACGGCAGCTTCTCCACCTAAAACTGCGCATCTAGCAGTAGGCCATGCGTAATTAATATCAGTTCCAAGATTTTTACTTCCCATTGCAATATATGCACCACCATATGCTTTGCCAATTACTAAGGTGATTCTTGGAACGGTAGCTTCACAAAATGCATAGAGTAGTTTACTCCCATGTCTAATAATTCCAGCATGTTCTTGATTAGAACCAGGCATGTAACCAGGTGTGTCTACTAAAGTGATTAGTGATATGTTAAAAGAATCACAGAATCTGATAAAACGTGCTGCTTTATTTGATGAATCAATATCAAGTGCACCTGCTAGATGCATAGGATTGTTTGCAACAAATCCAACAACTCTACCCTTCATTCTTCCAAAACCAACTACAACATTTGGTGCAAACAATTCATGGACTTCAAAAAATTCATTATTATCTACAATTGAGTTAATGATTTCTTTCATATCATAAGGTTGTAAAGGATTTTCTGGAATAATGTTAATCAGATTATGATCTAATCTATTTGGATCATCATCAGTTTTATTTTTAGGTGGTTCTTCGGTATTGTTTTGTGGAAGATATGATAATAATTTTTTGATATAATCCATGCACTCATATTCATTATTTGCAACAAAATGTGCAACACCACTTTTTGAACCATGTGTAACAGCTCCACCAAGATCTTCAAAGGAAATTTCTTCACCTAACACTGTTTTTACTACATCAGGTCCTGTAACAAACATAGTTCCTACTTTTTCAACCATAATCACAAAGTCTGTCATTGCTGGTGAATACACAGACCCACCGGCTGAAGGACCAATGCTTGCAGTAATTTGTGGAATAACACCAGAAGCAAGTTGGTTGTGATAAAAAATATCGGCAAATCCATCAAGACTCATAATTCCTTCTTGAATTCTAGCACCACCTGAATCCATTATTCCAATAATTGGACAACCAGTTCGTAGTGAATGATCCATTAGTTTAGTAATTTTTTTTGCCCCCATTCTACTTAATGTTCCTCCAAGTACAGTAAAGTCATAAGCAAACACAAAGATTTGTCTACCATTTACCGTTCCATACCCACCAACTACACCGTCTGTAAAGAATTTCTTTTTTTGCATATCATACTCATGATAATGATGAGTCGTTAAGGGATCAATTTCTGTAAATGTGCCTTCATCTAATAAGAGGTCTATCCGTTCTCGGGCTGTTAGTTTTCCTTTATCATGTTGGGCCTTTATACGATCTTGGCCTCCTCCAAGTAATGATGTTTTTTCCCTCTTCGAAAATCCTTCAATTTTTTCAGAGTGCATCTTGCTTTCTAGGGTTAACATCTACTTATTAATTTAGTTGAAAATTTTACTTTTGAAGAATATGATTTGAAAATTTATTATTTTTCAAGATTTCAATTCCTTTCAAAAAAATTTCGACAGTTTTACAGAAATACATTTAACTAAAGTCGACGGAAATTATTATGAATGGTCTCTGAGATGAAAGCCAAGGTGGTTTATACCCAGTTACTAAAGGAGGATCTGGTAGTCATTAGAATACTTCCTGATGAGGGAATGCCCGACTATATCACAGGTCAATTTCTTACTATTGGCGTCACAGTTCCCACTGAAAATTATAAACTAGTTCGAAGGGCATATTCAATTGCTTCACATCCTGAAAACAAAGATTATTTTGAATTTGTAATTAGATGGGTTAGAAATCCTTTACCTGGACGTGTCACTACGATGTTATTTCATGCAAGTGAAGGTGATGAGGTGAAATTAGGATATCCTACTGGAAATGCACTTTTGATTAATGAGAAACTCCCTAATGGAGAAAAAGATATGAGACGAATTGTTTGTGTTGGGGGAGGGACGGGTCTTGCGCCTTTTATTGCTTATGCTAATCACTTACATGATGTAGGAGATAAACGGGAAGTAGTTGTGCTTCATGGGGCAAGTTATGTCGATGAGTTAAGCTATAAAAAAATGCTTACAGATTTGGAAAATGAGAGTAAACGAAGGAAAGGAGAATGGAATTTTAAATATAGAGCAGCAATTAGTAGACCAAAAGAATTCTTTAATCGCTCATGGAGCGGACATGTTGGAAGAGTTGAATCATTTTTCAAAGAAGCAAAAAATGGAGTATCTCCTCTTGATGAATTAGTTGGCGAAAAATGTACTCCTGAAAATACCTACATCTACATTTGTGGATATCAAGGAACAATTGATGGAGTTATTGACAATACGGCTGCAAGGGGATTTGTAACTAAAGATAATGCCCATGACGATGGAAGTTATGAGATTAGATACGAATCATACGGTTAATTTTAAAAGTAAATTGTAAATTTTTAGAAGCATTAAACTAGGATTTTTGGCGGAGGATAAATTGCATAAGGGCTTCTTTGGAATAATCAATACCATGTTCTTCGTCAGTATGTTTGCCAAATATTTCGATTACCTCTTCAATTTCTCCTTCACTTACAAAATCACATTCAAACCCGTAATCAGAGCATCTTAGTTTGGCCATATTTTGAGAAATATCTTTGTACAATAAAAACTAAGGTATGTTTTTTCGTAAACAATACAGTATCAACTATTTTTCACTATTTTATATCAAAGCATAAGGATCAGGTTTTAGATCCTAATCTGATTTCTCTGGGGTGTTCTTGGTTGGTGAAGAAACAATGCTTTGAGCAACTGTTTTTGTTAACTCCTCAATAATTTTTATTTTATTCTCATCTGTCTCTCCCAGCATTTCTAAGGCTTTTTCTAATTCCTTTTTCCTTATGGCATCTACGTTTGCCTGGACATCAACTACTATAGGTTCAGCATCAATCCTGTTCATCGTAGCCTCAATTACTGGAACTTCCTTAGCAATCATTTTTTCAACTTCGGGAACCTTACTCATTCTAATATTTTCATTTTCTTCGACCAATTCAATTATTTGATCTTTGAACATTAGTTTCACCCCAGGAATAGTTGAGACTTTTTCACCAACTGCTCTTGGATCAGAGATATCCAAAATCAAAACTCCTGTTTTCTTGTTTCCAACAATTCGCTTTATTTTTTCATAGGTAATAAGAAAATAATCTGCGGTAGTTGCAACAAATACAATATCGAATTTATCAAATCCAGAAAACACATCTTTAAACTCAATTGGAGTCCCTCCCAATATTTTTGAAAATCCAGTTGCGCGATCCAAGGTCATACTAGTAACATCAAAGGCATATTCTTTTTTGCCAAGTGCTTTTGCTACTCTCGCAGCGGCCTCTCCTGTTCCCATTAGCAAAATGTGTTTCTTTTTATCAATGCCTACATTTTCCTCGGCAATCTTTACTGCAATATCACCCAGAGAGGTTACGTTTTCTCCAATACCAGTTGTATTTCTAATTTGGGTGGCTACCCGAATACAAGTATCAAATAGTTTATCCAATACTCTACCAGAAGTTTTGAATTTTTTAGCGGTAGAAATAGATGTAATTAATTCCCCTAGAATTTCGTTTTTTCCTACAACAACAGATTCTAGACCACAAGCAAGTTTAAGCAAATTCTGGTAAACATCTACACCTGAATAAATTTCAAGAGTCTGATCAAAGTGATCAATATCCCATTGGTCTAATTCAGTCAATGACCGCCATTTTTCTTGAATTTGATTAATTACAAGACCTTTTGCTTCTGGTCTTCTGGCATCAGGTGAATCTCCAGTTTCAAGATTAATTATTAGAAATATTTCAACTCTACTTGATGTTTGAACTATTACACATTCTGAAACGTCAGATATTTTTTTAAATTCATCTGCAGCTGCAGGGATTTCTTTGAAAGAAAATTTTTCTAATTTATGGATAGGAACATTTTTGTGGGTAAATCTTGCGTTAATTATTTTGAAGTTACCTTTTGTCATTAGCATTCACCGTTATTTGTCAAATTTGTTTCTTCCACCCTTTGCTGTACGGAAAACATTCATTCCAAGATTGTAATTTTCAAAAAGATAATCAATTGTTTTTAGATCTTCTTCTGCCCGATGAATTTCTTGTTTACTTGAGTCAGGATCCTTTTGTAATCTTGCAAGCCTTTCTTCTATTTCATCTCTAAAGGATGCCACACCACTTTCATAATTCGATATGCCTTGATATTCTGGACTTAGCATGAGTTCTGGAACGTATTTTGGAGTTTGATCCATTGGAATTTCAACTCGTCTTGAAATTTCTTCTTCTTCTTCTTGTGTAGGAATGGGTCTTGGAGGCGCTAATTCGTGTTTGCGAAGGAAAAATTCTGGTTCACCCATCTCACGTCTAAATATTTGCTCTTGAAATCGTTTATTGGTAAAGGAATCACTTACTTTTGCTGCAACTGCTTCTTTTGCAGCTTCTTTGTATTCTTCATCTAATGCTTTTTCAGCAGCTTCTTTAGCAGCTTTTGATCTTGCCAATGCTGCAGAAGATTCAGCATCTGCTATGGCTGCTAATTCTGTTGCAGTCATGTCTGATTTTGAGGATTTTTTCTTCTTAGTCTTTGGTTCTTTCTCTGCTTCAGAACTTTCAATTGATTTTCCAGTTTCTGACGACTCTAAATTTTCCGATATTTTTTCAACTACTTTGGTGTCTTCCTCTTTTTTATCCTCAGACATCAAAAAATAGAATAATTGAGTAGGATTTTAAGCTTTTAGAATTTTTTTCGATCTGATAAAGGTAGGAACCAGAATTCCTTAATTTCGAGGATTTAGATTCAACAAAGGAAATTTTTTCTTTATGGATTTTTGGTATGAATCATAGGAGTTTTTCTCCTCACTACATTTTTTACAAATACATAATGGAGAAACATTTTCAATATCACAATTATCCTGAAATTCGCAATTTTTACAGCCTGCAGGTCCGTTACAAACCGCGCATCGTAATTCCTTAATTTGAGAACATTTTTCGTGTTTAACACCAAGTCCTTTTGCCCATAATCCCATTTCGTTGACTTCAATCTTTTCATTACAGATTATACATGTCCCAGGAAATTTCATAGGGATTTTTCTCCAGCTCATTTAATCAATTCCATTTCCTTTTCAATAATATCGTCAAAGGTTTCTTCAAGATCTAATTCTAAATTATTATTTTTCATGCAAAATAAAACATAGGGTAAACCAAATGTTGTAAAAGAACTCTTAGAAAGATGTAATTTTTTTGCCATAAGGGAAGATAATGATTTAATTTTTCTTCCATCCCAACGAATACGATTCAAAAGCGGCCAAGACAAATTGTATTGAGTATACCTGATACGATCATCCTTTTGATATAATTCAATTAATGTTTCATTTAGATATCGTAAAAGTCTCCAATTTTGAGTTTTCATTATTTTTCCAAACAAGACGTCAGCTCTGGAAATTATATCCAAATATTTTGCTAGAGATTTTTTATCCAAACTGCTAGTGATAATACTAGAGTAAAAAGCATCAATTTTTTGCCTAGGATCGATTTGCATTGAATACAATACCCCTCGTGCCTCATCAATGGAATTAGCTTTAAAGAAAGCATTGATTCCATCTTCGACATTAATGTTTTCAAATGATTTTTCTGTTTGAGGATTAAATCCAGTGACAAGAGATTGAGCGAAATTAATCATAGAACGAATGTCACCTCTTGATTTGTCAATAACTTTGATCATAGATCCAGGACTGAGTTTGGCATTTTCTTTTTTCAGAATGTTTTCAAGATAAACACGCAAAAGACGTGGAGGGATTGGTTTGAAGGAAATTGTTTTTACAACTTTTTTAATGCTCTTCATTTTATCAGAGGAATCACTGTTGGCAGCTAAAATCATTGGAACCGTGGGTTCTTTTAATACCTGAATTAGTGCTTCTGCTCCTCCATAATCTCCACGACCGTGAATTCCATCCACTTCATCGACAAAAATCATTGGAGAACCAAGAATTGTGCTGTTTCCTAATACAGGAGAAAGAATTTCATTAATTCTAGATTTGCTTCTAACATCACTTGCATTAAGACCAATCAAATCATATCTAAATTGTTTAGCAGTAAGATAGGCGATTGTAGTTTTTCCAATGCCTGGTGGGCCTATCAACAGTAAAGGTTTTGTGCCTTTTTTCCATTTTGAAAACCACTCGATTATTGCTGCCCTCGATTCCTCATTTCCAACCATATCCGATATATTCTGAGGCCTATGTTTCTCGGACCACATCAAGATTATCACTCTGGAAGTCTGGATTCAAATTCTGACCATTTATTTGCTTTTTGTAACTTGTTGTACCAGAATTGATTATAATGTTCTACAGTTAAGAATAAAAATTCTAAAAATTCTTTATGAGAAAATCCTTCGGGTAGTAATTCTATGGCAAGACGAGCATCCTGGAGATATAGATTACTTTTTTCCAGTGTTATATCGAATCCTTTTTTGACATCATTAGCTAGAAGAGAATAATATAATGGCCAAGAAGGTATTTTTACAAATCCATTTTTTATAGAATCTTCAATTTCATTTCCACATCCAACTCCTTCTGCAGCTCTTGCCATTCCTAAATAGAAAATTTCTCCTAACGGTCGTTCTGCAAGAGCCATATTTCTTCCGGCAGTTCCCATTACAGACCTATACTTCTTGTAAGACAAAGTCATTTCTTCTTCGGTAATTTGTGTTGGTTTTGACTTTAATTCTTCATCAAGGTATTGTCCAATTCTTGCCTCCTTGAACCCTTCCTCAAATTCATTTAGAACTTTATCTCCCCCTTTAGAAATCTTATCTCTGGCCAATTTCAAAATATATGGATTCATCAATTTATAATCATCAAGATATTCCAAGTCCTCATCTTTGTCAACAATTCTATCCATTGGTTCGCTAAGATCGATTGCCAATATGTGACCCTCGACAATATCTTGTTTTAATTGAGCATCTTTGTTTCCTAAATATTCAGCAGCTCCATCAAATAGGGCATTAAAGACAGGAAATGTCATTTTTACAAAATTTGAATTAAGAATACGAGAAACTCTATCTCGAATAACTTCAATATTATCTAATTTAGCCCTTATAGGGTCAATTTCAGAAGCCTTGAGAATAATTTCATTTGAACCTACTTCATCACCAAAAGCCTGTTGCGTTGAATTTGGAGAAGAATCAGATTTAATTTCTTTGTAAAGATCTTGAGCAAATCTTTCTGAAAAATTTGGAAATTCTTTTTCTGTTTCTTCTTTGTAATGGTTGAATAATTTGTATCCTTTTTTTTTGAATAATGCCTGTTTCATAATTTGTTTTCCAGGTTTTGTGCTCATCAAAGCTTCCTTACTAATTACGGATTGATCTTTTCCACTCACACCGGTCAACTCATATATTGTTATTTATGCTTTCAAATCAAAAAAATTTCCTTCACTTAAATTACGAAGAACAAAATTAAGATCATTGGAAGTAATTGATATTCTTCGCGATGTTTCAAAAAAAATTTATGAAAATGTTAAAGATATAGCTGGAACAGAAGATGCTGCCGGTAATTTTGGAAGAGGTGCAGGTGGAGATATTTCGCGAAACATTGACATTATTGCAGAAAAAACTGTGCTGGATTATCTTAAAGCGATTAATTTTGAGTGTGTGGTTTTAGGTGAGGAATGTGGAAGAGTACAGCTATCTAAAAATCCAAAAGGATTTGTAATTATGGATGCAATAGATGGATCTGCCAATTCTGTAAGGGGAGTTCCATTTTTTTGTAGTTCTCTTGCCTTTGCGCCTGAAAATCGACTAAGCTCCATCACAGATGGAGTAATAACAAATCTAACAAATGGAGAGATGTATTGGGCTTCAAAAAATAAGGGGGCTTTTTGGGATGGCTCAATAATTAATGTTCATAATAAGGATCCCATCTACAAAATTGTAGGAATTAACATTTCAGGAGCAAACTTAGAATTGATGAAAAAACTACAGCCTATTTTCGAGAAGCATAATCACACCAGGCACTTTGGTGCTAATGCGCTTGAAATGGCAATGTTTGCAAGAGGATTAATGGATATTTTTATTGATTTAAGAAAAAAAATTCGTATTCAAGATATTGCTGCAGGATATCTTATTGTAAAAGAAGCAGGAGGATTACTCCTTGATGAAAATTTTGATTTGCTTGATGCAGACCTTAGTTATGACACTAGAATATCATTTATTGCCGCGGCAAATCAAACCATTTTGGATGATATATTCTCAGAAATAAGATAGTGTTTAGTTTCTCAGTACAATTTTTTAAATTTATTTAATTAATTGAGGTTTGAACTTTGGTTAAATCCAAAGAAAATTTTTGCCAATCAGTATGATATAGACCAAAACATTTAGTTGATTAATTTCTAAAACCCAATTTAGATTTTAATATCTATTTGATTTTTTAAGGTTTACCAAAAAGGTTTTGTATAAAATCGGTTGTTCCATAAAGTAATACTAGCCCTATAAATGAAAAAATAGCAGTATACAAAATCAAAGAATAGTTAGTATGTGTTCTTTTTCCTAAACGTCGTCTCATGTGATATTATGTCCAAAAATGATATAAAAACATGTTTTTGTTCCAAAAGAAATTTACAATTTTTATTTTTTGCTACCAAAAAAATTATCGAATAGCTTTTAAGCTATTATTTAAAAAACGGAATACATTGAAACATTCAACAAGAAAATATATCATAGTAATTTTGGTTACAAGTATTTTTTCGTTTCTGGTATTTTCTAATGAAGCATCTGCTCATTATGGTGAACAGTTGTCAGGTTATGGTACTGCAGAAATAGATGGCAATCGGTCAGTAGGAGAATGGGATGATGCATACGTGATTTCCGTTTTTGGGGGGAAATCTGATGGTAGTAGATTACTTGTTATGAATGACGAAAATAATTTGTATGTTGGATTAATTGTAATCGACAACCTTCTGACTCCAGATGATCAATTAGGTATAATGTTTGATAATTCACACAATGGCGTTATCGATAATAATGATGATTCAGGAGGTTTTTCAGGTCTGGGTATCGTAAATGATGGTCATTTTAATGGAACAAATTGGATTGTAGATTCTAGTATCCAAGGAGTAGGAGAAGCACAAAATGACGGGATTAGAAATTTTTTGGAATACTCTAAACCATTGAATTCCGGGGATGAAAATGACTTCAATCTTTCAATTGGAGATACCGTTGGATTTTGTCTTACCTACATAAGAGATGGAATTGCTACAGATAGTACTCAATATGGACCAGCTTGTAGACTCTTGACCGATGAACAAAATCTTTACGGAGATATTTTGTTAGTTCCCTTTTCACTTTCCTGGCATGGTCAAATGGCTATGGATGCAGATAAGAGAAATGTAGAGTATGGAGAGGTAATTAATTATGAAGGGTATCTTTATGGTGATGAACTAATAGATGAGGAACCTGTTTACATAACTATTTCTGAACTAGAAACAGATTACATTAAGCTGGAGAAAAGTTTGGTTCCAAATCCTGAAACTGTAGATTATTTTGAAAACACAGCATGGCCTTTTACATTCAAAATTGATACAGCTCAAAATGATTTTAAAGATGACATGACATATGTTGTGGAAGCAAAGTACAATGATCAATCAACAAAACTAAATTTTCTTATCAAAGCCAACACTAAATCCAATTTGGAAGAAAAAGCTGTAGATGCAGGAGAGGCAATAGCTGAAGCTGGGACCGAAACTAGTGAATTAGTTGTGGAAGCTGGTAAAGAAGCTGGTAAGGTGATAGTAGATGCAGGAGAGGAAGCTGTTGAAAAAGGAAAGGAGATAGGTCAATCCGCGATTGAAAAAGGAAAAGAAGTAGAAAAAATTGTAGATGAGAAAAGAATAGAGGCAAAAGAGACAGTTGAACAAAAGGGTTCTGAAGTAATCCAAGAAATTGAAGAAACTGCAGGTGGTGGATGTTTAATAGCTACTGCAACCTTTAATTCAGAACTTTCACCACAAGTACAGCAACTCCGAGAATTACGAGATAATAAATTACTACAAACAGAAACAGGAACTTTGTTTATGGATGGATTCAACGATTTCTATTACTCATTTAGCCCCCAAATTGCTGATTATGAGCGTAAAAATCCAATATTCAAAGAAGCAGTCAAGATTGTAATTACACCTGGGATTAGTTCACTCACAATTTTGAACTATGTGGATTTGAATTCAGAATCTAATGTTTTAGGATATGGAATTAGTTTGATAATTTTGAATATTGGGATGTATTTTGGAGTTCCAGCAATAGTTGTTTGGCAGGTAGGGAGACGATTCTAAATTTCTTCGTTTCTAAAAAATAATTTCGTGTAGTTTCTAGACTTTTTTATTTTTGTGGAGGAGGTTGTTGATGATGTATTTTCTCAGGTGCGATTTTCAAAATAATCCGTTGCTCTTCAGGAGTTCTAAAGGGGTATTTGTCTGCCCCAAAATACTTTTTTGCCATTTTATCAATGTGCTCATCTGCCCCTTGCTCGGTAATGTCTGTCACCTTGCCTCTTACTGATACCATGTTGTATGGATTTTCTTGGTCATAAACTGAAAGGGCAATTCGATTGTCTCGTCTGATATTTTTTTCCTTGACACGTCCCCCAGCTGTATTTATCAAGATGGTATTTCCATCCAAGTCAACCCAAGTAGGGGCAACATGTGGAGAACCATCATTCATCAAAGTTGCAAAAGATGCAAAGTTTTTTCCTTCAAATAATTTTGCAATTTCAGGTGTAATCGTGGCTTGAGCCATGTTTATCTTTGATTAATCTCCAATTTTAGGTTGTAGGTGTTCCATTGATTCTCAGTTTTTCTAAAAAATAATTTCAAAATACGTTTTCTAGTATTCGAATTTTGCCTGTCAATTGTTTAAACCATCTTTCAGTAAATCAAACAAAGGAAACGTTGGACAGTATTTATCTCCAGGACCAAAATTATCTCTCCCCACTCTAATTATCTTGGAATCTTCTTTGTGAAAAACTGAAACTCCGGGTTGAGGTAGCCCATCTTTTTCAAATCCCATATCTTTTGCTAAAGAAGTTCCTGTAGTTGAGACCATTTGAAAATTCCATCCTCTAGAGTTTGCAAATTCTTTCTGGGTAGAAGGATCATCGGGGGAGGAAACTACAAACGAAGAACGGTCCTTCAAGTGAGGTAGTAGACCATTAAAGCCATCTGCCCACATTGTACAGTAGGGACAGGTTGTACCCATGTTGTGGATAAGAATTAAGTCACTTTTCGAACCAAACAATTGAGAAAATTTAATTTTTTGGTTGTCAGGGCCTAAAAGTTCATAATCATCTACTAGTTCTGAGAGTTTTTTTGAAGTTTCTTGCACCATTTGGAAAGAATTTTTATTGTATTTTAATTAACAAAATCTTCTTTTTCGATTTGGATTCTAATAGACGAGTATTTCTGCTCTAAAAAAAATCGCAGGAAGGAATTTGAATTAAATTAATGGCGCCCTCGGCGGGATTTGAACACGCGTCTCAGCCGTGACAGGGCCGAATTCTAGACCGGGCTATACTACAAGGGCACAATTCCTTTTCAACAAAATCCTAGATTAAAAGTTTCTGCAATAACAAAAAATTTTGTAAAAGACTAAATTATACACTCTAAGCAAATTGGTTTGTGGGTCTATGGCGCAGCCAGGTAGCGCACCGGACTTTTAATCCGGTTGTCGAGGGTCCGAATCCCTCTAGACCCGCTTTTATCTAATTATCATCTTTTCTGAATTATCTGGGAAAATAAAACATTACAAAAACACCCAACAAAACTACGACTGAACCAATTATTTCAAATCTATCTGGCTTTTTTTTATCAACATAATTTCCCCAAATTATTGAAGATACAACAAATATTCCTCCATACGATGCATATACCTTTCCAAAATCTGCAGGTTGTAATGTCATTATAATTCCGTACGAAAATAAAATTAATGCTCCAACCAAACCCAATATTTTTCCTTTATGATTACGCAACCATTTCCAAACTAAATAACCTCCACCAATTTCTAACAGTGCAGCAAAAAAGAATAATCCAAGAGTTGAAAGAATTACTTCCAGAATTTTTCACCTTTCCTTGGAAAATAGAAAATTATCAAAACGCCAATTATTGCAATTATACCGCCAATGATATCATAGTTGTCTGGGTTTACTCCATCAATTAACCACCCCCAAAAGACGGCCATTGCAATAAATACTCCACCATAGGCTGCATAGACTCTATGAAAGTGAGTTTTCTGAAACGTTGGAACTATTCCATACAAGAATAATACAAACCCGCCAACTGCACCTAAGACCCAACTAAAGTCTTCACGTAACCAAAGCCATACAAGGTATCCTCCACCAATTTCGCAAAGACCTGCAACGATAAACAACAGAATAGAATATCCAATTTGGCTAACTTTTTGGGACACCTTTTTTTTTGTTTTAACTATATAATAAATCGAGATTTGATGATTTTGTATAGGAAAAATGTCGATATCTTTTTTGAAAATCAGTTTTGATGATCTTTATGCAATTTTTAAATAACACTTGAGGAAATTGTATTCATGGTTCAAAAAATTAATAATATTCTTGTTCCCTTAGATGGCTCTAAAGATTCTGTTAGAGGTTTGGACAAGGCAATTTCAATTGCAAAAGAAGCCAACGCAAAAATCACAGGAATAAACGTGGTAACTGTAGCTCCAACTCTTGCTTCATCAGTTATAAATTATAAAAAGTTCTTAACAAAAAAAGCAGAAGAGATGTTAGACTCTGCGGAAAAAAAATGTGAAAAACAAGAGGTAAAATTTGCATCTAAAATTCAATATGGGAGTCCAGCAGCCAGAATTGTTGAATCTGCTGAAAAAGGAAAATTTGATCTAGTTGTTGTGGGTTCACGAGGTATTGGTGGTATTAAAGGAGCCATTCTTGGTAGCGTTGCAAATACAATTGTTCATAAATCCAAAGTTTCTGTTTTGGTTGTAAAATAACCAAATCAGATCACATAGTTAGTTTTGCCAACTAACATTTTTAGTTTAACAAAAATAATTTATGGTCTATTCCAACTGTAAATAAAATATTGATACCTATAATGAAAGTTATACCAGCTATTACATATCTTAGATATTTTGTGGCGGAGTTTATTTTAGATAATAAAATAAATGGTAAGCCAATAATTCCACTAGCGACAGTCATGCCGATAATACTTCCAATACCAAATAAAATTAAAAAGTAAATCATCATATCAAAACCACTTATAGTAGATGCTGTTAAGGCCACAAGACTGCCACTACCCGCGATACCATGAATACAACCAATTAGATATGATTTATGGCCATGTTTATGATTTACATTATGACTATGAGAATGGGTATGAGCAATTCCGTTTGAGTGTTGGTGAGGATGGATATGTTTTTGTTTAAAGATACTACGATTTGTTACCGTAAAAATTCCCAAAATAATTAACATAAAACCAACAAGAATTTCTGCACTGACAAAGAAATTATCAGGTATGTTGAGTGATAACCCAGCAATTAACAAGCCAATTAAAATTATGCTAGATGTATGTCCCATTCCCCATAAGGCTCCTTTAAAAGAGCTGTTTATGGTCAGATTCCTTAAGATTGGTTTTTTTGAACTGGATTCGGAATTATTTTTATTTAATAATTGTGTGGAAACAGAACTTAGATGATCTGGTTCAAAAGCATGTATCAATCCAATCATAAGTCCCGCCATTATTATTAACAAAGGATTGTTGGCTTGTAACATTTCAATTAACATATCAATCAATTATCTCACCTTTTCTATGCAGTTTTTTCCAGTTCATGAAAAAAATATTGGTTAATGGAAATAGGTGTCAAAATAGATAGGAGTTCGCATTGATTTTCATTTAATGAAATAGTGAAAGTTAATCTCCTCAAGCTTTCTGGAACACCAATCAAAACTTGATTTGGGGAAAGAAGTTCTCGGATGTGTTTTGTTATTTCGTTGATTGGTTTATCTTCATTTAATGAAGTTATAATATATGCGACAAAGAACCACAAGGTTTCATCCACGTTTAATCTCATCCTGTTTTCAAGACGATTTTTGATTAATTTAGTAGATTCAAGGAAGATTAATTCATCAGATTTTTTATAATGAAATATTTTGGTTAGGGGTTTGATATCAGGATCTCCCTCTACCAAAACTTCAATTTTCATTAATCTCTCTTTGGAATTTTAGAAGCGGGATTTCCAAAATTGTATGTGTGTCCAGTTCCGCGATAATCGTTTGGTCTTACCGGATCTCCTCCCTCCAAACCTCTTTTTGTTAATGACAATCCAGCTAACAGTTCAATAACCAATCTTTGTCCCAATCCTGATGTTATTCCACCATTGTAAGAGCTCTGATCACTGACATCATATGCTGGAGCGATTTCTACCAAATCCATTGCAAATCTGTCAGGATCAAATGATTTTGATAATAGTCGTATCATTCTAATTCCTTCTCTTGATGTAAGTCCATTGGGTTCAGGTTCACCTGTACCTGGGGCATAAGCAGGATCAAAAGAATCTATATCCCAGCTAAGATAAACTGCATCGGTTCCATCATTTGCCCTGTCGGCTATTTCCTTGGCAATTAAATCAATTCCTAGTTCTTCAACATCGAGCATTGTAAACCATTGAAAATCTTGATCTGACATCCATTTGTACAAATCAGGTCCGGGCCAATAGCCTCTAGGGCCTACCAATGAATAATTTTTGCCCTTTAAACAGCCCATTTCCATGATTCTTCTAATGTGTGCTCCATGATCATATTTGTAACCAGTTAACCCTTGTGGGGCACAATCCGCATGGGTATCAAAATGAATCATTCCAATGTTTTTGTATTTTTTAGCAAAAGCTCTAACATTTGCGTATGTAATAGAATGATCTCCACCAAGCATGACAGGAATGCCATCAGCTTCTAATACCTCTTTGACTTTAAGGGTCATTCTCTTGTGGGATTCTATCACGTCTCCTGGCGAAACATGGACGTCCCCATAATCTACCGTTCGAAATGTTCCAAATGGGTCTGCACCGGTTTCAATATTAAATCGCTCATAAGGAGGAGATGGAATTGTTGATGCAGCTCTAATTGCACGTGGCCCATATCTTGCTCCAGGTCGAATGGTAGTACCAAAATCAAATGGCTCTCCAATAATTGCAACATCAGGTTTAGCTTCCAGTAATGCTTTGTGTGATTGTATCCAGGGTAGGTGTAAGAACGTATTGATCCCAACAAATGGTGCAACATCTGCACCTCTAAAATCATCACCATAAAATTCCATTCCCATTTGAATCGAAATTAGTATACAAATTCAATAATTAAAGATTTTAAGTAAAGTACGTATCTTGTTTTTTAATAATTGTTAACTGACCTAAAACAAAAAAACCAAAGTATATGTAATATACGATTTAACTATAAAAATAATATTTGGATCTAATAACATATGATATTAAAAAATTCTAAAAACGCATGGTATTATTTGAATCAGGGATTAACATCTGTATATTACAATGATTTTAAAAAAGCAGTTTCAAAATTTAATAAAGCTAGTTCTTTAGAGCCAGAAAATATTGTAATACAACTTCATAAGGGTACAACATTACATAAGATGGAAAAGTACAAAATGGCTATAGATTGTTTTGATCAGGTTCTATCAGTAGATCCAAAGAATCTGGATGCGTTGTATAACAAAGGTCTAGCATTGCAAAAAATTGGAGACCATGAAGATGCTATCTCATTTTTCAAAAAATCTCTTGAAATCGATTCAAACTATCTAGATTCTTTAACCTCAATGGGATTATGTTTGAGTAATTTAGATCGCAATAAAGAAGCTCTGAAAATAACTGACAGTGTTTTACTAAAAAATCCTAAACACTCATCGGCCCTTTATAACAAAAGTCTAATTTTGGGTCGATTGGGGCAGAATTCTGAGGCTATTTCCTTCCTAAAAAAGGCTATTGAAGAGGATTCTCGAAAATCTAATATTTTGTATGAAAAAGGACAAAAACTTACAAAACAAAAAAAACATGAGAAAGCAATAAAATTTTATACAAAAGCCCTTGAGATTGATAAAAAAAACATTAGAGCACTTGTGGCAAAGGGATGGACCCTTGATTTTGCTGGATTTGGGAATAAAGATATTTTCGTATTTTACGATAAAGCAATAGAAATTGATCCTCACTGTACGGATGCTTTTTTAAATAAAGGACTTGTTTTGGACAGAACCGGTTTATACAAAAAAGCGATCGAATGTTTTGATAAAATTTTGGAATATGACCCAAAAAATATTAGAGCTATGTATAGTAAAGGAGTATCACTTTCTTCTCTGAAAAAGTTTGGAGAAGCAAGATTCTATTGTGAATGTGCTATAGAGCTTGATCCAAAGAACGTTTTTGCATTATGTAGCATGGTCTGGTTTCTAGAGCATTCCAAAAAATATGACGAGGCCCTCATTTATTGCGAAAAAGCACTTAAAATAGATCCTCGTTATGTATATGCAATAAGCTATAAAGGAAAATTACTTTTATCATTAAAAAAATATGAAGAATCTATAAAATGGTATGACAAAGCATTAAAACTTGATCCAGAAAATCAAACAGCAATTTATCACAAAAATAGAGCAGAAAGTGAACTAGAAAAAATGAAAAAAGAATCTCTATTAAAAAAACTTTCAAAATTATGATCTGAACATTTAAAAAAATTCATAAAAAGTTAATTTATAATATTTTTATATTTGTCCTGTATAAATTATAACGATGCAAAAGGTAAGCACGCCTGAAGATATCCAAAGAGAATCAAGTAGGGTGATTAACGCTCTCTATGGAAATGTTAGTGACTTTAGAGTTAATGAAACATTTGAAATTCCTGAAAAAGGACCAAGAGAAGCATGGGATGTTCAAGTTAATTTCATGTTAGATTCATTGAAATATACCGTAGACCTCGAAATCCAAGAAAAAGATGGTCAAGTCACGAATGCACGCCTAATTGATACTATGACACCACTTTAATTTTTTATATTTTTACAAACGAAATTAAATTGTTAGGATTTCTTTGGCTGCCTTTATTTTTCCAAATAGCTCATTTATGTAACCATCAACAAATTTCTCAAAACTAATACTATCATGAGAAATATTTTTTTGTTTTTGAAATTCTTTCTGAAGACATTTAAAATCAGATTCTCTTAAATTAATTGCTCGATTATTGGCTTCATATTTTGATTCAAGCAAATTTATGATAAAATAACTAACAAATTTTGTGAAGCATTTTGCTCTATATTTTTCTTCATACTCTTCACCTAATTGTTGCTGATTTTCCTCTAACCATTCTTGGACATCTGATCTAATTGTAATAGTATTGTAATGCCCAGTCAAATCCAATTTTATATCGTGAGGTTCAACTGTGTAATATCCTCTCTTAACTTCATTCATCATAATGATCAAAGTACTGGGAAGAAACATTCCTGGATAGCTCTTATCTGTCACTTCTTGTAATCTGGTGGTCACAGCTGGTTTCATGCCAACTGTAGCATATCCCTTTCCCGGCATATCGAATAAATGACTTTGATGCTTATATTATTTTTTGAATAAATTATTTAAGTCACTTTTTTTTCAGTTCTTTTATTAAACGAAATGCTACCCAAATAGATCCCATTGCCACTATGCCTAAACCTAGACCAGAGTAAAAAGGATTAGATTCTCCAGTTTGACTTATACCAAGACCAAGAATAATAAAAATAACTGCAAAAGCATATTGTTTGTCCATAGTTTTTCTAATAGGATTAAATAAAAAAGATTATGAATTAAAAAATTTGGAATTGATATTTTTAAAATTCTTTCTTTTTGGAACATTCAATTATTTACTAGAAAAGATCGATCAATTAACAATTTTTAATTTTTTCTTAAAATTTTCAGATCCTAAAATCTGAAAATCATAATTTGTTACATTTGAAGGAATTTATTGATGAAATGACAGCCTACAAACCTAAAATTTACATAAATTTTATCATAATAATGTATTATACGTATTTTTTCTCCTTGAAAATCGTATAATACCTTAATTAATGAAAATTTATATAATTTTTTTTAATTAAAGAATCAATGGTGGAAATGTCGGGCTTTGGCATCGCAGTGGCCGCCTTTATAATAATTACACTTGTTGTAGGAGTTTTTGCTGGAAAATTAGTTAAGAATAGTGGAAAGCGATTGATAGTCGCTGGAAAAAGTTTACCGCTGGCAATGGTTGGAACAATGCTTGCCGCTCAAGCAGTCGATGGAAATTCTTCGTTAGGTAATATTGCACTTGTTTTTGAATTTGGGTTTTGGGCAGGAGCAGTAATTCCAATCGGTCTTGGAGTATGTTTGTTAGTAGTTGCTGCATTCTATGCTAAACCATTAAACAAAATGTCAATGATTACATTACCAGACTTTTATTTTAGAAGATTTGGAAATGGAGCAGAAGGAATTTCTGGAATCCTAATGATTATTAGTTTTCTAATTCTTGTTGCAGGAAATTTGGCTGCAAGTGGATTTATTTTGGAAGTAGTTTTTGGCATAGATTATTTCTGGGGAATTACCATTTCAGCATTAGTTGTAGTAGCATACACAATTGCAGGAGGATTATTTGCATCGGCATATACAAATCTGTTTCAAGTTTATCTTGCGATAGGTTCATTCTGGGCTGGTTTCATCTTCTTTGCCGGAGGTTTTGCAGATACACCTTGGGATATAATTTACAACAATGCACCGCCAGAATTTATGGATCTTTCAGGATTATACGATATTGCTAATGGGGCATTAATCAATTGGGGAGCCATTCTTGCATTAGGTTTAGGTGATATAATTGCCTTGGACTTTATGGAAAGAGTGTTTTCAGCAAGGAGCCCGAAGACAGCACGAAAAGGTGCCTTAATGGGAGGGGCTCTTACGTTATTTACAGTGGTCCCCACAAGTATGTTAGGAATTGTAGCATTTTACTACCTGCCTGCAGATACAGTCCCAGATTTGGCTTTACCCCTATTGTCTACAGAATTTATGCCGTTCGCAATAGGTGCGTCAATTTTAATGGGAGTGATTGGAGCCTCAATGTCCACTGCAAGTGGAGGGTTGTTAGCAATATCCAGTGTTGTTTCTCGAAACATGATGCAGAGGATAATCAGACGTAGATGGATGGGAAAACCAAATTGGAGTGACAGTAAATTACTCATGGTAACGCGGATTGTTATTGTTCCAATGATGGTAGCTGGCACAGCACTTGGTTATTTTGTACCGGCTCCAGGAATATATCTCATTTTAGCATTTGACATTGTTTTTGCGGGAGCATTAGCTCCTCTAACATTTGGTTTATTCTGGAAAAAAGCAAACATGCCAGCAGCTATTGCTTCGCTTATTGTGGGATCAGCTTTGCGATTATATTTCTTCTTCACAATGCCAGAAGAATGGGCCGGACTAGATACAATGATTCCTCCAGTGGTTTCGTTTGTCTTGTTTATTGTAGTAGCACTTGCAACTCAGAACAAGTATCCAGGTAAGGCAAGACATGACGTTCGAGATTATGTACCACCAGAAGAAGATGTTATTACAGGAGAAGATCTAAAACACTTCAAAGGAGGGGACGAAGCCATGCCAGGAGGACAGAATACAAACACTTCTGACCCAGATGAAGATATAGAAAGCAAAAATGTGACGTAATTTTTTCTGATCGCTTGCCACAAAAATATTTTAACTTTTTAAAAATTTTAATTTTTCGTAAATATGTTTTAATATCTTAGATGAGACCAAAAGTGAATGAAATATCCTGATTTACTTGATGAAGAAGTTTCACGTGTTGGATTACAAGAATCACAAAAATACAATTTACTTTCAAGTAGACTTGTTACAGAAATTGTAAAAACATCTCTAGGTCCACGAGGTATGGAAAAAATGTATATCGACATACTTGGTGAGGATTCTATTACAAAACATGGAGGTGCCTTTTTGAGAAAAGTAGATGTTGTTCAACCGGCAGCCAAATCTGTAATCGATGCTGTAAATACAGTTGATACACATGTTGGAGATGGAACAACGTCAACTGCTGTTTTGATTGGAAGTTTACTTCGGCATGCTGAAGAGTTGTTAAAAATAGGAATTCCCGTTGCAGTCATTACAAGAGGTTTTGAGATTAGTCTAGATTATGCTTTAGATGCAGTAGAGGAAATCAAGATAACATCAGATATGCGAGATAAAAAAATAATGAGACAATTATTGGTTACGTGTTTGGAGGGAAAAGCCATTTTTGATTTACAGGAAGAAAATGTAAAAATTATTGATCTTATAATTGAGGCAATTTGTGATATTGCCAACTTTAATCGTGGACAGATAGATGTCGACGACATAAAGATTGAAGAAAAAATAGGAAATATCACAGATATACGATTGGTGAAAGGTACAGTAATTGACAAAACAATAGATAGTTCTGAAATGCCAAGAACTATCGAAAACGCCAAAATTTTGTTGATTAATGAATCATTAGAAACAATGAGGACAAAAACAGAGGCTGAGATAGAAATTGAATCACCAGAACAAATGAGTCAATATTATGACCAAGAAAACTCCGACTTGCTTGCACTTGTAAAAAACATCTCAGATTCAGGAGCTAATGTTGTAATATCTAGAAAAGGAGTAAATGAATTTGTTCAAGAAGCACTTGCAAAGAAAGGAATTATCTCGATGCGGAGAGTCAAGTATAATGATTTATGGTGGCTAGAAAAGGCAACCGGTGCAAAGACCTGTAAGGATATTGAAAAAATATCTAGTAATGAATTAGGTTTTGCAAAAAAAGTTTATGAGAAAACAACCGGAGGAGAAAAAATGGTTTTTGTAGAAGGTGGAGATAATCCCAAATCTGTAACTTTGTTATTGAGGGCCAACTCTAAAAGATATCTTGATGAATTCCACAGAAATGTTCTAAATGCGTTTTATGTTCTAAGAAATTTTATTGAAAATCCCTTCATAATTAGGGGAGCTGGTTCTGTTGAATGGATAATAGCACAAAAAATTAGGCAAAAAGCCGGAAGTATTGAAGGGAAGGAGCAAATCGCCATAGAGAGATTTGCAGATGCCTTAGAACAAATACCCCTGACTTTGGCGCAAAATATAGGAATGGATGTTTTAGATACGTTAACCCAATTACGGACAAAATTTTCAGGATCAAATGGTAAAATGAATTGGTATGGTATAGATTCCAACAAAAGAAAAGTATCAGACATGGCCTCATCAGAAATTATTGAAACTGTAGTTGTAAAACAACAAGTTCTCAAAACTGCAGTTGAGGCAACTAATATGATACTAAATGTAGATGATGTTTTCATGAAGGATCTAATTGACAACACACACTGTCATATTGATGGAACAGTTCACGCACATCATGACGGTGGAAAGTCACACAATCACTTTGAACAGGAAGGGTTAGAACAGAGACAAATGCACCATTATTACTAGGTTTTAAAAATAACTTACGTGTGGTTTCCTCTTAAAACAGATTTCTCAGTAATCTCACGGTTAGGGATTAATTGGATTAATTATCTCATGTTCTAAATTTGTGTTTTCTTCATTTTCAATTTTATTTGTGTTATCAAATTCACTGGATTTTTCTGATTCATCTGAAGAATCAAAAGCAAAATAGAAAATCAAATTAATAACAATAAACATTATTGCAATTAAAAGTAATCTGCTCTTCATCGAAAGTTTTTTTCCTTGATCTGGTTTGTGAGACGTATTGTGAATTCTAATCACTTATTTTTATCTATACCTAAAACAAATATCTCTCCAAAGATTTAAAATTCGACCTGACAAATGGAAATAAATTTGAATGAAAAAAAAATAAAAGAGTATGATGAAATTTTTGATTTTATAGAGAGTAAACTCCCTGATTGGGAGAGATTAGTAATAGATGATAATATCAAAATCAAAACAAACCAAGAAAAAGTTGAATTTTCCACCATAGAGCCAATTTTAAAAAAATTTAATCTTAGGATTACAGATATTTCCTTTTCAGACTATTACGGTATTACTTTTGGAATTGAAAAACTCGAAAATGTTTAGAGACTAGTTTTTCAAGATATCAAAAATTTAGATCTTAATATTTTGGAATTTATTCGAGGCAGAAATTTATAATCGAAATTAAAGAAAAATTTCATGATAGAACCGGGTCGTCCAATAAAAGATATAGAAATTGATTCAAACACATCTATAGAACAAATTTTTGAAGAATTATCTCAATCAGGAGGATTTGAATCGGTAAATCTTTCAGAAGGATTAGAAATTTTAACAAAAATGATTTCAGATGATCAATGTCTTAGATTCGTATCCTTTGTAGCAGCTTTGGTATCTACCGGCACTAGGGGAATCATCAAAAACATGATGAAAAACAAGTGGTTTGATGTTGCCATAACAACATGTGGGGCATTAGATCATGATATTGCAAAACATTTCTCACATTACAAAGAAGGCTCATTTACTATGGACGACCAGGAATTGATGAATCAAAACATCCATCGATTAGGTAATGTTTTGGTTCCTCTGGATAGTTATGGACCAATAATTGAGGACAAGATGCAGGCATTTTTAGAAGAAGAATATCAAAATGGAAAAAAAGAGATGACTACTGCAGAAATAACTAAAATGATTGGAAAACATCTTGGAGAAGATTCATTTCTTTTTTGGGCTTACAAAAATGACATTCCCGTAGTAGTTCCAGGTATAATGGATGGAGCTGTAGGAAGTCAAATTTGGCTTTTCTCACAGAAACATCACGATTTCAAACTAAACATGATAGGTGATGCAGAACTACTCTCAGGATTGATTTTCAAAGCTAAAAAATCAGGTGCCTTTATGATTGGAGGAGGAATTTCAAAACACCACACATTATGGTGGAACCAGTATAGAGAAGGATTAGATTACGCATTTTATATTACAACTGCCCAAGAGTTTGATGGAAGTCTTAGTGGAGCATTAGTTAAAGAAGCAATTTCTTGGGGTAAAGTGACACAACAAGCAAAACAAACAACACTTCATGCTGAAGTAACGACAATATTACCATTTATCTATTCAGCACTTGTCTCAAAACTAAAAAAATTATCCAAATAACCGTTTGATTATCGCATCTTTAGATTCCATCTAAATGATTAAAAAAATTTAATTTTTTCTAGTCCTAGAGAATGTGGTTCCAAGAATTTTTTTTCTACAAATTTCAAGAGTATTGTAAACCATATTAAAAACATCGTCTGTTTTATTTCCTAATATTCTAATGATTATTCCTGAATCATCAGGAAGGATCGATGTTCCACCTGATATAGCATCTTTTTTTACAATTTCTTCATTTATTGTTAATTCTAGTTCCTTTACATTTTTTTTTCTAGTTAAGATAAAAACTGTTCCCACTGTTTGATATTCCCCTAATAATCCAAAATTTTGTGGTTGCTGTTTTTTTGGTTCAATCTTTAAATTTTCTAAAAATCTAATTTTATTACCTAGATTTTTACAACTAGTTCTCATATAACAAATATCATAATCAAAAGATTCTCCCATAGCTACTCTTCCTGGAGTTAATATTTCAGAATAAATTAGATCAGAATTTTCATCCACTTTCAGGTTTACCCTTTGGTAGTATCTGGAGTTTTTGTAAGGAATAATTTGATCTGGAATGTATTCTAGATAGCAATTCTCATCAACGGTAATGTTAACAATTTGAGAAGCATAGTTTGAATTCATCCCGTAAATACGGGTAGCGCCCTGAGTAGTCAAGTGAGCAAGGGCATTTTTTTTCAGCAAAATATCTATTTTGTGTCTGTCCCCTTGTAAAATTCCCCCTGATGAGGACATGACGTAAAGGTATGCCATATTTGGCATGGAATTTTCGGGATATAGGGCTCTCTGAAGAAGTAATGGATCCTGAGAATATTGTTTTGTAATTATTGTCTTACCATCTGAATTGGCCTCAAGTTCCAAATCAAGAATACCATTTTCTCCAATAGCTTTGTTCTTAATTGTTTTTTTGGTCTCAAAAATCTGAATTTCTTTTGGTGCATCATCAGAAATATTTTGTAAATATTTACTCAAAGATTACACCACTTGTGAATTTGCCGATTTTGGAATAGAATCAAATAAAACATCATGAATAATGTGGTCTGTGACTTTTTTTATTCCCTCGTCTGTTTTACAGTTGATAAATTCAAAAGGTCTTTCCTTACGGATTATCTTCGCATCTCGTTGCATAATATCAAGATCTGCCCCAACCATACCTGCAAGATCAATTTTATTTATCAATAAAAGGTCACAACTCTCTATTCCCAATCCTCCTTTTCTGGGGTACTTGTCCCCTCCTGCAACATCAACAATGTAAATAAAATAATCTGCCAATATGGGGCTAAAGGTAGTAGTAATGTTATCTCCCCCACTCTCAATAATAATAAGATCAAGATCTGGATGTTTTGATTCCATTTCTTCTATTACTGAAAGATTCATTGATGGATCCTCTCTAATTGCAGTATGTGGGCAGCCACCCGTTGCAATTCCAATAACTAAATTTTCAGGTAGTAATCCTTTTTCTGTTGCCAAATTTGCTCTCATTCTATCTGCATCTTCTTTGGAAATTACATCGTTTGAAATTATACTAACACTATATCCTTCTTTAGCCAACATTGGAACCATTCTTTCGATAAGCATACTTTTGCCAGAACCAACTGGTCCACCTATTCCAATCCTAGCAATATGAGTCATAATAAAAATTTAAATTTTTATGTAATAAACATTTTAGAATTCATTTTTTCATGAGACATTTGAACAATATCTATCTGAGGAGCAAATTGCCACATTTCAAATAATGATTTATTGGAATATTCTTTAACAGTTTTACTGATTATGGGTTTCATGGAATGAATAATTTTTTGACCTTCAAAATGCTGAATTAATCCTAACCGTAATGCTGCACCAACCATCATTACAATAAAACCATGCAAAAACATAATCATGCTTTTTTCTTTTTTAATTTTTAATGCATTACAACAAATTGCAAAGGCTATGGGGAAAACCCCACACACTTTATTTTTTATCATGCTTTCTTTATATTGATTCAATATTTCATCGTTTTTTATAAATTCGCAGACGCACCGTACTAACTGAACACCCGATCTTACCGATGCGTCTCTGTTCTCTTTTATTGATTTTGTCGAAAACAGGACTTGGTCTGTTTTAATAATTCCGTCAAAATTGTTTTTATCAATCTCCTCAAATACGTTTGAAAGTGCTACACAATCAGATGGTCCAACCTGTTGGTTGATGTTAATTCGAATAATCTCTGCCAGATCCGAGGCGTTCCGAATTTTTTTTTCCGTAAATAGAAATTCCAAGCCATTTGAAGAGGCAAACATTCCAGTAGGAAAAAATGAATCCGATAACTGCAATTCCCCTAATTCTTTCTCAATCTCCTCAGTGTTCATGAGGAGTAACCCCTGATTGTGAAATAAAGACACGCTGGTCTATTTTCAATTCAATATGGTCGATAAGGTGGCCAATAATTTTTGAAAAAGTATCCCTTTCTGAATCAGCTAAGATTGGAATCAAAACCTCTTCTTTGCGGATTGAAATTGGTCTATGCATATTTCCAATCATATGACCTAAGAGAACCTTAACATCAGAGGTCGTATTTTCTTTAAACTTAACTGAAATTACTCTCTCTGGCAGTTGTTCTACAATAATTTTTGAATCTTTATTTTTTATAATGTCACCGTGTCGAAGTCTTACTCCTGGATCCAATTTGAATCCAAGATCTGTCCCACAATCGGTCTGTTTTCTCAAAATTCTTTTTTCTAATTCAATTCTTGAAATTCTTAAACGCTCAGAATCACCGTTTTGTAAATCCTTAAACTCTTCCTCAAAAATATTTCCTATTGGAGCATGAACCTCTAACACAGATTATCATCTGAAAACACAAAGATATACTTTGGTATTTTTCTTTTTTTAATAATTAAATACTACAAAAGAATATTATTTCCATTGATGCTTACTCCCAAAGAATCAGAAAAGCTAAATATTTTTGTTACAGCAGAACTTTCACGTAGAAGAAAAAACAGAGGACTAAAACTAAATCATCCTGAGGCTTTATCCATCATTGCTGATCATATTTTAGAGGGAGCTAGAGACGGAAGAACTGTTCACGAACTTATGAGTTCGGGTAAAAAAATTCTATCAAAAGAGGACGTCCTACCAGGAGTTGCAGAACTAATTCATTCGGTTCAGGTAGAAGCAACATTTGAGGATGGAACCAAATTAGTAACTATTCATGATCCAATTGTGTGAGATATGATTCCTGGACAATACTTTACCTCAGATGAATCAATTAATGCTAATGTTGGCAAATCAAGTAAGACCCTAAGTGTTCAAAACACGGGAGATAGACCAATCCAGGTGGGCTCACATGCGCACTTTTTCGAGGCTAACAAGGCACTGGAATTTCCAAGAGCCGAGTCATATGGATGCCATCTAAATATTCCGGCAGGAACTTCTATTAGGTTTGAACCAGGGGAGAGTAAAGAAATTCAAGTTACAGAATTTGGAGGAAAAAAAATTGTTTTTGGATTTAGCGGACTTGTAAATGGAAAATTGGAGGAAAAACAAGAAGAGGCTTTCAAAAAAGCTGTAGAAAAAGGATTCAAGGGATTATAAAAATGACTCTTCAAATTCCTAGAAAGACCTACCTTGATTTGTATGGGCCAACCGTTGGTGATAGAGTCCGATTAGCAGATACTGATTTGATTATTGAAATCGAAAAAGACTTTATCAAATATGGTGATGAGGCCGTTTTTGGCGGAGGTAAAAGTATTCGGGATGGGCAAGGACAAGCAAGTGGTATTTCACGAAACGAGTCACTTGATCTTGTAATTACCAACGCCATTGTTATGGATCCCATTTTGGGAATTATCAAAGGTGACATTGGGATTAAGAATGGAAAAATTGTTGGCGTAGGTAACGCCGGAAATCCTAACATTATGGATGACGTTGATATGATAATTTCGTCTAACACCGAAATAATTGCCGGTGAACATACTATCTGCACACCTGGAACGGTAGATACACATATTCATTTTATTTCTCCCCAACAAGCAATACATGCAATATGTAATGGTACAACTACTATGATTGGGGGCGGAACAGGTCCAGCTGATGGAACCAACGCAACAACATGTACTCCTGGCAAATGGAATATACACAGAATGATTGAATCTATTGATGACTTACCCCTAAACTTTGGGTTTCTTGCAAAAGGAAATGATTCTCTTGAAATTTCTTTGCTAGAGCAAATCGAAGCAGGTGCGTGCGGTTTAAAAATTCATGAAGATTGGGGAGCAACTCCTGCTGTAATTGATTCTGCCTTAAAGGTAGCAGACAAAACTGACACCCAATTAGCAATTCATACAGATACTCTAAATGAATGTGGATTTGTTGATGATACAATTGAGGCTATTGGTGGAAGAACAATTCATACTTATCATACTGAAGGGGCTGGTGGAGGTCATGCACCAGATATAATAAAAATTGCAGGAGAGGAAAACATTCTTCCATCATCGACAAATCCCACGAGACCGTTTACGGTTAATACCCTAGCAGAACATCTTGACATGATGATGGTATGTCATCACTTGAATCCCTCTGTACCAGAAGATGTTTCATTTGCAGAGTCACGAATCAGAAAAGAAACAATTGCTGCAGAGGATGTTTTACATGATAATGGTGTATTGAGTATGATGTCCTCTGATAGTCAAGCAATGGGTAGGGTTGGTGAAGTCACCACTAGAAACTGGCAGACTGCAGATAAAATGAAAAAGATGACTGGGCCTCTGCCGGAAGACAATGACAGAAACGACAATTTCAGAATAAAGAGATATCTATCGAAAATTACAATAAATCCAGCAATAACCCATGGGATTTCTGATCATGTTGGTTCGATTCAAACTGGAAGATTAGCTGATCTTGTAATTTGGTCCCCTCAATTCTTTGGAGTAAAACCAAAAATGATTATCAAGGGAGGAGTTATCGCATATTCTATTATGGGAGATCCTAATGCTTCAATTCCTACAACAGAACCAATTCTGTACCGTCCAATGTTTGGCTCGTTAGGAAAAACTCCTCAAGCTACTTGTTTTACTTTTACATCAAAACTTGCATTAGATAAAGGCCTTGAAGCAGAAATCAAATCAAAAAAGAAATTGGTTCCAGTAAAAAACTGTCGTTCTATTGGAAAAAAAGACATGTTGTATAATGATCTTACTCCAAACATCGAGGTAAATCCTGAAACATATGAGGTAAAAGTCGACGGAGAATTAGCTACCGTTGATTCTGCAGAGAAGGTATCCTTGTCCCGACTTTATAACTTGTTTTAAATTCTTTTATATTTAGAAACCTGGTTTGCAGGCACAAATTTCCTTCAAAACAAAATATTTGTTATTTTATTAAAATTGAAATTTTTTTGTTCAAATTTTCCAAAGCATTTGAGATTTCATTTTCACGAGAGGTTGTTTTGGTTCTATAATCATTAATTTTTTTAATACGATTTTTTATCATTCGTTTTTGTTCAGCATATCCTGATGAACCAAAAGAAATCCGGTCTCGTAATGATGAAACGATTGTAGTCGACTTTAAAATTTCTGAAACAATTTTTGGATCAACTTTTGTACCTTCTACAGATTTTTTAATTTCACCAGCAGTTAATTTATTTAAAGATTTTTTGGAATTGTGTGCTTGTTGAACTAAAGATCCTGCAATTTTATGGGTAGTTCTAAAGGGAATTTCTCTTTGAACCAGTTTTTCAGCAATGTCAAGGGAAATCAAATAACTCGAGTCTGTTGCTTTTTTCATTTGTTTTTCATTTACCTGCAAAGTCAATAGCATTGGTTTTAAAATCAACAATGTATTGATTGATATTTTTGATGTAGACCAAATAGAGGATTTTATTTGTTGTAAATCCCTTCCATATCCTGTGGATAATCCTTTGATAGTAGAAAGAATGGCGGTAAGATTTCCAATTATTTCTGCTGTCTTTCCTCTTGTTAATTCTAAAATGTCAGGATTCTTTTTGTGAGGCATTACGCTTGATGGAGAAGTAAATTCATCTGATAGTTCTATGAAGGAAAATTCCGATGTAGACCAAAGAACAAAATCTTCTGCAATTTTGCTAAGATTAGTCATCATTATTGCAATTGTTGCAACATATTCAGCAACAAAATCACGAGTACTTGTGGCATCAATGGAATTTTCAACTATTCCATTAAACCCCAACATCTTGGCAGTGCTGTGTCTATCAATTGGAATACTTGTTCCCCCTACAGGTCCGGCCCCAAGGGGGCTCTGGTTTACATGTATGTAGGTCTCAAATAGGCGCTCAAAGTCTCGAAACAAGGCATCTGCATGGGCCAAGAGATAATGTGAAAATAATCCAGCTTGGGCTTGCTGTAAATGCGTGTATAGTGGCATGATTGTTTTTTGATGATTTCCTGCCAAAGATATCAGCGCTTCAATTGAGTCAAGTAAGCAATTGCAGAGAATGTTTATGTCATTTCTAATTTTCATTCTAATGTCTAAGGCGACTTGATCGTTTCGAGATCTTGCCGTGTGCATTTTTCCTCCACTTGCCATTCCAGCTTTTTTGATAACAAGTGATTCAACTAATTCATGGATGTCTTCTGCATTTGAGGATGAATTGAATTTTTCATTTTTCAGAGTTTCTAATGCTTTAAGGATTTTTTTTGCATCATTTTTTGTAATTATTTTATTTTCTTGTAACATCAAAACGTGTGCTTGGCTTCCTATAATGTCGAATAGAATTATTTCAGAATCATCATTAATTGAGGAAACATAATCCAAGGTGATATCACCCAAATCATTGCCAAGACGTGAACGATACATCATCTAAAGTTCTAGAATGGTTATATATAGCATCGACGCTTTTGCCCACATGAGTCAAGATATCAAACAACTTCGAGTAAAAATCTTCGATGAATTATCAAAGATTGTAGATCCTGAAATAAACACCACCATTACAGAATTAGAATTGATAGATGAAGTCGACATCAATGAAAGTAATGTAAAAGTTGATTTGCATTTAACTAGTCCGTTTTGTCCTGCAGTTTTTGGATTTAAAATCTGCCAAGATATTCATGACAATCTCTTGAAGGTAGATGGGATTGATGACGTTAAGGTAAATGTCTCAAATCACTTTATGGCAGAGCAGATTAACAATCAGGTAAATAATAGCCCAAATCCAAACAAATTGGGTTAACTTCTAAATCCCAAAAGGTAACCGCGGAGGAATTGGATTCCCATTGCTGGATCTACTCCTTTTGGACACACCTGGCTGCAGGAACCTGCAAAATGGCATCTCCAGATTCCATGAGATTCATCAATAATTTTCAGTCGTGTATCTTTTCCTTTATCTCTGCTATCAGCGACATATCGGTATGCTTGGGCCAAAGCTTGTGGACCAATAAAAGAAGAGTCTGTTGCCATGGTTGGACAGGCAGAGTTACACAATCCACATTTGATACAATTTGAAAATTGGATGTATTGTTCTACCTCTTCAGGGGATTGAAGAAATTCTTTCTCATTTGATTTAATTTCAGAGTCCTCACGAATCAAATATGGTTTTACTTTGTTATGTGTATCAAAGAGTCGCTCAAATCTCACTGCCAAATCTCGAATGATAGGAAAATTATTCATCGGTTCCACTGTTACAACATCAGAATCTAATTCACTAATTTTCGTAAAGCAAGCTAGCCTTGGTTTGCCGTTAATAATCATTCCACAAGAACCACATGTTGCCTGTCTGCAAGAATAACGAACTGCAACTGAATGATCAAAATGTTTCTTTACTTTAAGAATTGCTTCTAATACGGTGGTCCATCTTTCGTAAGGAATTGAGAATTCCATAAATTTGCTCTCACCATCATGTTCAGGATTATACTTTGCGATACGTAGCTTGACTGATTTTGATGAGGAAGATGATTTTGCGGTTTGTTCTTCGGCTATACTCGGTACTTGTGTCATCTATACCACCCCCATGTTTACCATTATTATTGTTCGCGAACCATACGCAATTAATCCTACCATAGCTGCTACACAGCCGTATGATACTGCTTTTTCATACTTTTTTCCTTGCTTTAATTCTAATAAAATAACTCTTAGTCCGTTGAATCCATGTATAGATAATAGGATCAAAATTATCTCTAGCATTCCTGCATATGGCAAAAATTGATAATTTGCAATCACATTTGCATATTCTAAGGATTCAGAAAAACTTTGGGTAAGACGCATTAGAACATGAACTGCAACTAGTGCGACAGCAGCTAGTGCAGTTCCATAATGAATTTTCATGATTATACTTTCTCTCATTTTATTCACCATACATTACTGCAAGACCATACATCATTGCAATTGCTGCTAAAACTATTGCAGAATAGATGCCTATCTTGTGCCTATAATTCTGAGAAGCGGGATCGTAGGGATAGTCAGGTCTGGAAGGTTTTCCAACGCCTACTCCTCCATGTCCAAGCATTACTCTAATTCCGTTTACGGTGTGGAAAACACACATTGCAATTACAATTGCCAAAATTGCATGGCCTTCATTGGTTTGAGTAATGGCTAAAAATTCATCCCATCCAACTTCTCCTTTTAAAATTGAACTTGTTTCATAAATGTGGCCAATAAAATATGCCAACAATCCCAATCCACTTAATCTCATTAACAAATATGCAACTCGTTCTATTCCATACCGTCGAGGATTTATCATTCCTCCAATACCTTCTTTGTTTTCGTCTATTGGTTCCATCTAGTATTTTCTCTCCACTGGTTGATAGTTTGTAATTGTTACCGGATGTGTTTTCATGATTGGTTCTTTTGGATCATAATATGCCAGGGTGTGATGTAAAAAGTTTGCATCATCACGTTTTGGATAATCAGTTCTTGCATGAGCTCCTCGCGATTCTTTTCTATTTATAGCCCCTATTAGAACAATTTCTGCAGTTCTAATCATAGAGTCAAGTTCCATTACATTTGTAAAGTTAGTATTGTATTCTTTAGCGCTATCATCAACATGTTTCCAGGTTTGTTCCTTTAGTTGACGAATCGTTTTTAATCCCTCTACTAGATTTTTTTCATTTCTGTAAACATATGCTTTATCATTCATGGTTTCAGTTAGCTGTTTTGCGATTTCATATGGATTTGCATCTCCATTGCCCCTAAAAATTCCATCATAGATTCTTTTTTCTTCTAGAGTAACTAGATAATTAGGCCAAGGATCGGAATGGGAATTTTTTTCAATGTAATCAACTGCGAGACTTCCTGTAATTTTTCCCCAGACAATACACTCAGAGGTAGAATTTGCTCCTAGTCTATTTGAACCATGAACACTATTACAAGCAGCCTCACCTGCTGCCCAAACACCTTGTAATTCTGTTGCACCATCAATGTCAGTATGTATTCCACCCATCATGTAATGGCATACGGGTCTAATATCAAGAACCTCATCTGCCGGATCTACACCAGAAAATTTAATAGAAATTTCTCTGATTCCTCCTAGTTTTTCTTTAATTTTTTCATCACCAATATGTCTTAAATCCAGTTTCATACAATCAACTCCAGTTTCATGTTTGAACCCATTGCCTTCGTTGATTTCAGTCATAATAGCTCTTGAAACAATATCACGTGGTGCTAATTCCATTTTTTCAGCGGCATATTTTTTCATAAAACGTTCTCCCTTGTTGTTTAGAAGATGTCCTCCTTCTCCTCTTGCACCTTCTGTAATCAAAATTCCCGAAGGTAAAATTCCTGTTGGATGAAATTGTACAAATTCCATATCTTTGAGAGCCATACCTGCCCGATATGCCATATCCAAACCATCAGGAGTGGAGGATAATGCATACGTTGAAAAGCTGTAGATTCTTCCAGCTCCCCCTGTAGCAATGATGAGAGCTTTGCCTTTAATCTGGTAAAAGTTACCTGAAGAGATTTCTATGGCGGTAAGTCCCATGAATTTATTTCCATCATGTACAATTGATGTTGCAAACCACTCATTGAGATATTCAATATTTTCAAATTTTTGACAAGTATCATACAGGGTTTGCATCTCAAAGAATCCAACCTTATCAGATGCATACGTGGCTCTAGGAAAACTATAACCTCCAAAGTTTCTTTGATCAACTCTTCCATCTTCTCTTCTGGACCAAGGCATTCCCCAATGATCTAGTTGGCGAATCTCTTTTGGCATTTCTTCACATAGTCTTTTGGCAACATCTTGGTCGGCTAGAAAATCACTTCCCTTCACAGTGTCATAGATGTGAGATTCTATGGTATCTCCTTCATCTTCAAAAAGAACTGCTGCAGTTCCCCCTTCAGCAGAAACAGAATGAGAACGCATAACTTGAACCTTTGAGACAATGCCAATTTTTATCTTGGAATTTTTTTTTGCTGCCTCAATTGCTGCCCTTAATCCAGCCAATCCCGATCCACAAATTATCAAATCAAATTCGATAGACTGCACCATTAGGCTGACTTCTTCGGAGGCAGGTTAAATATGTAATAATGATTCTCAACCAAATTGTTAATATATATCGCTAGTGATATCACTAGTGATGATTTCTGAATGGTTTCAAAGAGTTGGAAGTTCTGTTCCTAGAGGATTTTCAAGATATTTTATTCTGGAGCTCTTGAAAAAGAAAAATCATACCGGTAAGGAGATCATTGACTATGCAGTTGAGCAAAGTAACGGAATATGGAAACCATCTCCTGGCTTGATCTATCCTCTGTTAGGTAGATTGCTTGATGAAGGGTTAATTGAAGAGTCCAAAGACGGAAAGTATCAATTAACTAAAAAAGGATCAGATACTGCTTCAGATGTTGACAAGATTAATGATATTGTCAAAACCCAACTAGATGTTCTCTTTAGATTAGGAAATGTAGGACGCTTTGTTGCCATGGATTTACTAGAAAAGATTTTCAGTATGGGTTCAGTTCTTAGCTCAAACATTGCAAATATGACTGATGAGGAAACCGTAAAATACAAAACATTTCTAGAAACAGAATTAAAAAAGATAAACAAGCAAGATAAAAAAAAGAAAAGTCGACGCATTAAGATAGAATAAATTCTTATTTGAGGAATATGGACAAAAACCTTATTTTAATTTTATTGACTATATTTACACTTGGGTCTATCGAATTATTATTTTTAATTGGATGTTGTTTGTAATTCCTTTATGAGTTAATTGTTTGGAAAGGAAGAGAATTTAATACTTTGAAATATTAGGTTTTATTTATGGAAAAGAAGATAATTCTATATATTGCAACAAGTCTGGATGGTTTCATTGCCAAAAAGGATGGTTCAATTGATTTTTTAAACTTAGGTAACAAAAGTGGAGAGAGTTCTGGCGAAAAAAGTAAAGACGATTATGGTTATAATGAGTTTTATTCATCTATTGGAGCAATCATAATGGGAAATACCACTTACAAACAAGTTGGTGACACTAAAGAATTTGAAGAATATTACAAGGATAAGCCCGTTTTTGTTTTTTCAAGAAAGCCAAAAGCCCAAAAGAGGAATGTAATCTTTGTCCACGAGGATGTTAAAGAATTTGTAAAAAAATTGAAGAGTGATACATGGCTTGTAGGTGGAGCTTCTCTACTAACCGAATTTTTAAAGGATGGTTTAGTAGACAAATTTATCATTACAATTATTCCGATACTTTTAGGAGAAGGAATTCCTCTTTTCAAAGGTGATAGTAAAGAGAAAAATCTAAGACTCGCGGATGTAAAATCCTATGATTCTGGTGTAGTCCAGCTTTCGTATCAAACAAAGGTCTAAATCATAAATATTCCTTATTCAAGTTTACTTTATGGCAGATCTTAGGAAGATGCTAAAATCAAACAAGCCAATTGTAATTCCCGGGGTTTATGATGCCATCGGAGCAAAAATTGCAGAAAAGGTTGGTTTTGATGCAATGTTTCAAACAGGTTATGGTACTTCAGCTACCTTGTTTGGAATGCCTGATTATGGATTTATCGGCGCAACAGAAACAGTAGATAATGCAAGAAGAATCTGCCGAGCTGTATCCGTTCCCGTAATTGTTGATTCAGATACAGGATATGGTAATGCTCTAAGTGTTTGGAAATTAGTTCAAGAGTTAGAAGCTGCCGGAGCTTCTGGAATTTTCCTAGAAGATCAAAGATGGCCAAAAAGGTGTGGTCATATGCAAGGAAAAGAAGTCATAACACAAGAAGAGTACACTGAAAAACTTGGTGCAGCAATTGACGCAAGACAAAGCAAAGACTTCATAATTGTAGCAAGGACAGATGCCCGAGCTACTGAAGGACTAGATAATGCAATAGAGAGAGGACTTCAAAATAAAAAGACAGGAGCTGATGCTGTTTTTATCGAAGCGCCCAGATCGATAGAAGAAATGAAAAAAATTGGAAAATCAATTAATGCACCATTAGTTGCAAACATGATTGAGGGTGGTGCAACTCCGTTAAATTCTGCCGAAGCGTTACACAAGATGGGATTTAACATTATTTTGTATCCTTTATCGGTATTATTTGCAAATTCTTTTGCAACAATGAACATCCTAAAGGAGCTAAAAAAGACTGGAACTACGGCCAAATTTAAACAAAAAGTCGTTAACTTTGACCAGTTCAATGACTTGGTTGAATTACCCAAGTTTAGAAAACTAGAGAAAAAGTATGGATTTACAAAAAGAGAATAAAAATAAAAATTTCAAGTAAAGGGAAATTAATTTTGGCTTCTCTTTACTTCAATTTCTATAGTTGAAACATTTCGTGTTCTACCGTCTTGTGACTCTAATGATTCAGAGCCGATTTTGATTTCGCCAATTGCATATCCTGCATTTTCTGTTTTGCGTGCAATGATTTGGGCGACGTCTACAGCACGTCCAATGCTGAGTCCTCTGGCTTTGATGTGAACAGCAGGTAAGTTGGCCAATTGAATTAGGGCAGATGTAACATATGCCATCAATGGTTTCTTACCAATGAATATTGTGTCTCTTGTTTCGTTTGACATGTGAATTTTGAGATCCAAGGATAATTTAAAGCTAGAAGTGATTTTATGTCTGTAAAATTAAGATTTCAAAAAAATGTAATTATTATTAGTATGATAGTGATATTAGAATAATAAATTGGGCCAAGAATTTGAAATTTTAGAATCTGGAACCAGTGAAGAAAAAATCAAAATTTTAGGAATTCTTGAATCTACGGATGATTTTAAAATTCTTAAAAAAATGATAAACTGTTTAGATGATTCAGATATTAAAGTGAGAGGAGAAGCATTTAGTTCTCTTATTTTAAATAAAAATAAAATTGAAAATTTGTTAATTGAAAGCCTTAATGATCCAAATAAAAACACTAGAGGGTTTGGAGCTTTGGTGTTAGCAAACAGAAATGATACTGGCGCAATTTCTGCAATTATTGATCTTGTAAACGATGAAAGTTCACTGGTAAGATCTTGTGCATTAGGAGCTTTAGGACATCTCCGGGCACAAGAAGCAAAAGAAACCATTCACAAATGTATTTTAGATTCAAACCTTGAAGTTAGAAAAAGTGCATTGCAGGCGTTGATAAATCTTGACGGAGAAATTTCTGAACAAGAAATTTTTGAAATTTCAAAGGATCAAGATTTTGAACTAGAACGATTAATTATGAAATTAAAAAAAAGTGGACCGGAAGGGATTTGAACCCTCGATCCGATGCATGCCATGCACCTATCCTACCGGACTAGACGACCGGCCCATCGGTCATTGTTATGACCGAATTACGTTTTTCAAATTGGTTATTAACGTTTAGCGATTTACATAATTTTTTTCTAAAAAATTAACACAAGATATTTAACCGCATATTTCCTTGATTGAACGGTATGGTAGTAGATAATGAGGCAACTATTACATATATTCAATTATTAAAAGAGGATCTCCTTATCGTTCGATTGGTTCCCGATGAGGGTCCAGTACCCGAATACAAAGCAGGACAATTCATCACGTTAGGATTACCAAATCCGGCTGAAGATGGTAAAATAGTTAGAAGAGCCTATTCAATTGCATCTCATCCTGAAAATCGAGATTATATCGAGCTTGTAATTAGATGGGTTAGAAAACCACTTCCAGGTAGATTAACCACACAACTATTCAATGCAAAGGAAGGTGACAAGATAAAGTGGTTAAAGCCTACAGGTCTGGCACTTTTGATTAACGAAGAACTTCCAAGTGGAGAAAAAGATATGAGACGGATTGTCTGTATAGGAGGTGGAACAGGTTTAGCACCATTTGTAAGCTTTGCACAACATTTTCACGCAGTGGGAGATAAACGAGAGATTGTAGTACTTCATGGTGCAAGTTATGTTGATGAGTTAAGTTACAAAGATTTGTTAACTGATTTGGAAAATGAAAGTATTAAGAGAGGAAAAGATGAATGGAATTTTAGATACAGGGCAGCAATTAGTAGGCCACAAGAATGGTTTAACAGATCATGGTCTGGTCAAGTTGGAAGAGTTGAAACTTTCCTTAGGCCAAGAGAAAATGGCATTTCGCCACTTGAAGAACTAGTCGGTGAGAAAATTACCAAAGAAAATACAATCTTTTATTGTTGTGGATGGCAAGGAACAATTGATGGCGTAATGGACTTTTTGACTCCAAGAGGATTTGTTACCTATCACAACAAACGTGAAGATGGAAGTTTCGAAGTCAAGGATGAATCTTACGGATAGGCATTTTCATTTTTTAATATTATTCTTTTAGTTTCCAATATTAATTGGAATATTTCTAGGTCAATTTTCTATCATTAAAAGCGGAGAAAAGTAAATGATTGAAATATGAGCCGTTTTAAGCCATCTATGGTTGAAGACAATTCTATATCTAGCACATCTGAATCCTCTAACCAATGCCCATATTGAAATTATTAATCAACTAAAAGAGGATGCAGATGTCGTAAAGGTAATGCCTGTGATTTTCAAGTTGGGTGACAAAGAGGTAACCAGTAAAAGTTTTCCATTTAATTTTGAAATAAGAAAAAATATGATAGAATCTGTTTTTGGTGATTCTGTTTTGATAACTGATGATTACACCTTTGATGCACCATTCAAAAAATACTTGCCGCCACTTTTGTCCCCAAAGTCTTGGAAATTAAGGAAAAAGATCCTAAATGGAGTAAAAGGAGAGTATTACTCCTATACTGGAGATAAAGCCGAAGGATATATGCTGAAATTATACAGGCTTAAACCCAGAGTAGGGGAAAGAAGGTCACTTTCTGCAGCATCTGTAAAAGAGAAATTGTATGATGTTGTTTTAGGAGGGAAATCAGATTGGAAAGGCGATGTTCCCGAAGAGGTTGGAAAAATTATTGAAGCGAATTGGGATGTAGTTGAAAAATATTCAAAATTAGAGGATAATACAAAACGAGTATTAGGAATGAAATTTCCATTAGAAGGATACTCCGAATAGATTAAGTACTAAAGACATTGAGATTTTTTTGTGTCTCTTCCACTTTCAAAATATGTTTGGTTTGATGGAAAGTTCGTTTCACTAGATAAAGCTAAAGTTCCAATAACAACACATGCAATACATTACGGAACATCAATTTTTGAAGGAATTAGAGCATATTGGAATAAAAAAAATCTTTTCGTTTTCCGATTAGAAGAACACGTTAAACGATTTAGAAGATCAGGACAATTTTATAATATTTCGCTCAATTATTCTGATAAAAAAATAACCGATTCAATAATTGGAATTTGTAAGAAAAATAAAATAAAAAAATCATGCTACATACGGCCATTTTATTTTATTGGAGATTATGGAATTAATCTTCATGTGACAGAAAAAGCGCCGACTAGTGTTGCAATTTTTTCATTTCCTTTTGGTGATTTGTTTAATAAAAACGGAATTACCGCAGGAATATCCTCATGGAGAAAATTTTCTGACATGTCAACTCCCCCTCAGGCAAAAATGGGTGGAAATTATCTAAATTCAATTATTGCGACACAAGAAGCAAAACGAAATGGGTTTGATGAGGCAATTTTACTTGATCATAATGGAAACGTAAGTGAAGCCCCAGGTGAGAATATCTTCATTGTACGAGACGGACAATTAATAACACCAACTTTATCATCTTCAGCACTTGAAGGAATTACTAGAGATGCAATAATTAAGGTGGGAAGAGATCTTGACATCGAGGTATTTGAAAAAGACGTTACCAGAAGCGAATTGAGTAGTGCTGATGAGGTTTTCCTTACAGGTACTGCTGCGGAGATTACTCCTATAATTTCTATGGATGGGAAAAAATTTGGTAATGGAAAACCTGGAAATCTAACCAAAAAGATGATGGAGGAATATACAGCCATTGTAATGAACGAAAATGATGACTATTCACATTGGTTAACTGCGGTGTACTAGATGAAGATTGTCCAAATTGGAACAGGAGGATGGGGCAAACATCATACAAGAGTTTTATCACAACTAGGAGTTCTAGCTGCAGTTTGCGATTCAGACGTAGAGAGAAGCAAAGAATATGGTGAAAAATATTCAGTTAATCATTATGAATCATTAGATGATTTGATTAGTTCAGAAGAATTTGATGCAGCTTTTGTTGTGACACCAACAATAACTCATACAGATATTGCCACTAAATTAATTGAAGCAAAAAAACATGTATTTGTTGAAAAACCAATGACCTATGATTCTTTGGAAGGAGAAAAATTACGAGAATTAGCACAAAAAAATAATGTGTTACTCACTTGTGGCTATATTGAACGATTCAATCCAGCGGTAGACATTGTGAAAAATTATGTAAAGGAAAAAAAATTTGGGGAATTAATAATGCTAGAATTTCATCGTGAAAATAGAATGCCTCTTCACATTAAAGATGTTGGAATTATCTATGATACTTCTGTTCATGATATTGATACTGCTAATTGGTTATTTGATGAAATGCCCAAAGTCGTATTTGCAAGATCAGGTAAAATACATCACGAGCATGAGGATTTTGCCAGTATAATGTTAGGTTATGGAAATAATAAAACAGCAATTATTTTTTCAAACTGGATTACACCAAAAAAAGTTCGAACTTTTAGTGCAGTTTGTACAGATGCTGTTATTGTATCGGATTTTATTTCTCAAGAGATCAAGGTAGGAAAAAAAGATGAAACAGAGATTCCAAGAAATGAACAACAAGAACCACTGTTACTTGAAATTCAAAGCTTCATTGGTGCAATAAGAGGAAAAAATAATTTAATTGTAGAATCTCAACAGGCAGTAAATGTTACAAAAATTGCAGAAGCTGCACTTTTATCTAGTCAAAAAGGAGTTCCAATCTATCTGGATCTAAAATGAATAAGACACTGGTGGACATTCTTGCATGTCCAATTGATAAGCACTATCCTTTGGAAATTTTTGAGTTAATTTCAAAAAAAGATGTAATAATTGAAGGTACTTTATACTGCTCAGAATGTTCAAGGTTTTATCCTATTTTAGAAGAGATTCCCATATTATTGCCTGATGAGTTACGAGACAAAAAGAAAGATTTAGAATTTTTGAAAAATAATAAAAAAAGCCTTCCAGAAAAGATTGTTAATGATGCATCTCCTTGGCACCTTTAAAGTATTAGAATTTTAACATTTTATGAAATATTCCTTTTTTCATTTTTAATAAAATCAATATCCAAGCCATTACAAGAATTATTGCAATTATTGCTTTAAATCCGGAGGATAAAATCATGTCAAATTCGCCAAAACCACTAATAGAGATTGGTGCGATAGTTAAGACAAGTATTCCTCCACCTAAAATTATCAATATCCACATTGCTAAAATAAAAATGAAAATTGGTGTTGCTATCATTTCTCAAATACCATTTTCATTTATTCAATAAACCTATCAAATAGTAACCTGATTGATGGTTTATCTGAGATTTTTTCAAAAAAACTACAGAAAATAAAGGATTTATTTCCATATTGTTCCTGCTGATAGTGTTGTATTTGGCGGGACATCTTTGTAGATTTGACAGTTCATTTTGATAAAGCAATTTTTTCCTATTGTAACTCCGGGTGCCACAGTACATCTGGTACCTAGTCTTGAATCTTCTTTGATTACTATAGTTTTTTGTGGTACTTCTCTTTTATTTTTAGATAAACCATGTTCTCCATCTGCTACGTATGGTGCATCAGCACAAGAAAAGTGCGGTCCAAGAAAAACATTGTCTTCTATAACCATTTCTTTTGCGATAATACTAAAGGGTTGAATTGTTACGTTGCTTCCGATTTTTGCTTTTGTTTCAATGGCAACAAATGTACCAATTATCGTATTATCACCTATAGATACCCCTTCTCTAATGAATACTGGATCTCCTATGAAACAATTTTTTCCAACATTCAATGTCCTAACCCTTCAATGTTATTCAATAAAAAAAGAATTATGTTAATCATATTTTAATCAGCATTAAAAATGAGGTAATAACAGCAAGAATTCCAGAAAATGTTGCTAGTTTGAAAATTACAAAGGTAACTTGTTTTTCAGATAGGGGTTGAGAACTGACAATTAATCTAACTAGACTGATTGGGGCTTTTTTATTAGTAGATGCTTTTAGTTTAAACTCTTCAGTAATTTCTACAGGTTTTGCTTTAATTTCTCGATGTTCTACAATTTTTTTCGTACTGGCCAAGAATAAAAAAGAGTTTATCACAGCAGGTAATAGGGCTATGGCCGCAACAATTTCTACCTGACCTACGATAGCTATTGCTCCATACATAGCACCCCACGTTAGGGCGCCAGAATCTCCAGGAAAAATTTTGCTAGGAATTTTATGGTATTTATAAAATGCCAAGGAAACAAAACCTAACGGTAAACTTACTATTGCTATTTCATAATTTTGCAAGATAAACAGTGCAATGCTCAATGAAAAACTAGTAATTATCATAAATCCACTAGCTACACCATTTAGTACATCAATAGAATTGATAGTGTTGCCAGTAATTGGAATCATCAAAATAATTACTGCAAGATAAAGTAATGGGATCTTTACTTCACCAAATAACGGAAAAGCAAGGTCTGAATCATATGCTCCTAAAAGAATTATAGGTAATGCAGCTACGGCAAGTGCAATTGGTTTGAACCAACCTCCCATGACTCTTCTATCATCTACATAACCAATTAGAAAGGCAAGAAACGTTGTAATCATTACGGCTAAAATTTCATTCATTTGTAAAAATGCATAGAGTATGATTTCAGATACAATAATCCCTGCAATAATGGATATACCTCCAGGTCTTGCTATCATAACCTGTCCTTTCTTGTGTTTATCAATGACGGTATAATTTTTTTTTTCTAAAAATTTTATCAAAGGAGGAGTAGTTAGATAAACTGTAAGAAAAGCAATAATACAAGAAACGATTGCCGGAATAATTAATTCAGTCAAAATCTAACCTTTTTTAATTCTGACTTGATGTTATCTGCAAGGGTTAAACCAATTTTATCAATCTCCGCTAATTTCTTTACAGGAATCTTTGCCAGATCATCGAGAGTCTTTATCTTGTGTTTGAATAGAACTCTTGCCCTGACTCGACCTATTCCTTTTACCTTTACCAACTCCAAAAGTTCTTCCCTGATTCCATATACTATTCGTCTCCTGAGATCTTCAAGTTCTTCGAGTAAATCTGCCCTCTCTACATGTTTTGCAATCTCCCTTAGGCAGTAAATTAACCAATTTGCAGTCTCTACCATCCTATGCATGTCCCCTGACTCTATTCCAAGACCATCTGAGAGGGCAGTTTCAGAAGACTCTGTAATCCAGGATTGTAGGGCCAAGAGACTTCTTGAACAATCATATTCTGAAATTGGCTCTAGTAGTTCTGAGGTGTGATTCTCTATCATTAAACTGGCTGCCTCAAAATCTTTGTTTCGCAGAGAAAAGTTTGGAAAAAATTCCTCAGAGTTTGTAACTACATGCAAAAAGCCAAAGGTGTGTTTTTTTTTCTTTGAAACATTCTCTAATGAATCCCTAAAGTGAGTTGCAGTTAATGGATCAATGTACAACATGGAAGTCTTTTTTCCAAATTCAGTTGCTGCATATCTTTCACCTTTTTTAATAATCAAAAATTCACTTGACAAAAAACGTAATGCAATATCTATGGCAAATCTTATTGTTGGTTTTCTTGATTGTGAACCGCCCAATGTTTGCAAAAAAAACTCTAGAATCTCTTCTTTTTTAATTCCAGGATTTGTTACAACTACACTTAGAATGTGTGTTCTAAGAGATTTGTCATCAGTAATTTTTGATTCTATGGGTTCTGGCTCTCCATTGATATAGTGCTCTATTATTGCATCACCATTTCCCTTTCCGACAACTATAGCCTCACCATACTTGTCGTATTGTGGTCTGCCTGCCCGTCCACAAAGTTGCTTATACTCTAGTATACTAATTGGTCTGTTTGCTCCGACTTTAGCATTGTATCTAGTAACACTTGAAATTACTACACGTCTTGCTGGAAGATTAACACCAGCTGCCAAAGTTGGTGTAGATGATAACAACTTTATTGTTCCTTTGCGAAATTCAGTTTCAATAATTTGTCTGCACGCTTGGTTTAATCCTGCATGATGAAACCCAACTCCTTTCTTTACTAGAATTGCTAGTGTCTTTACAAGATCAGTATGCTCATTGGTGCTAAGAATTTTCTTGGAGATTTTTTCAAGATCTGCTAGTTCTTTTTTTTCTAAAAATTGCTCTACTCCATCCATTGCCTTTGTTGCCAAAGATTTGGAGCGGGCTCTGGTTTCTGCAAAAATAAGAGACTGACCCCCTTGCTGGACGCACTGCACGCCTAAATCAATGGGTGTTCCACGTATGGTATTTGGCACCTCAAAGGTTTTTCCGTCTTTCATCTTTACAATCCCACCATCATGTACCCCTTCAGTTAGCGGTACTGGTCTCCATTCATTTTGTACTAGCTTGCATCCAATCCAATTTGCCACCTCATCAGAATTGGTAACTGTAGCACTAAGACCTAAAATTTGTGGTTTGTTCTCTAATCTTTTTAGCTGAGTTAGTATCATCTCCAGGGTTGGTCCACGTGAATCATCACCAATCAAATGTATCTCGTCAGAAATCACCAGACCAATATCATCAATCCATTCCACTGCATGTCTTATTATGGAATCCATTTTTTCGTTCGTCAAAATTAAAATATTATTTTTCTCTAATTTTTTTTCAGCATTTTCAAAATCACCAGTTGAAATTGCAACTTTGATTTTGTTTCCAATGGATAATTTTTCTAATTTTTTAAACTCTAGAAATTTTTCAGCAGCTAATGCTCGAAGTGGACTAAGATAGATTACCTTCCCCTTATTTTTTGAAAGATAACCAATCATTGCAAGCGTTGCAATTAATGTCTTACCACTTGCGGTAGGTGCAGATACTAAAACACTTTTTCCCTTTAGTAGTCCGGCCTTTATGCTGTCAGTTTGGGGTGGATATAGTTTTGAAAATCCTTCTGATTTTAAAAATTCAATTGCAGACTCTGGAAGATCTAGTTTCTCTATATTCATACTCGGTTATAATGACCGGGTTTTGATTCATAAATAGATGCTTCGCGCAACATTCTTCTTATATAGTTTCTAGCTTCTTCTTCAGTAAACTTTTCAGTCTTTTCTAATTCTTTTACAAATGTTTTTTCTTCAACTGAAACCTTGTTGTCACCTTCAAGACCTTTTAGAACATCCATGAATAGTTGCATCTTGGATACCTCACTTCTTGGTCTTCCTTGAAGAACTCCCAAGTCCACCTTGCCAGTGTTTACATCTACTCCTGCATCCTCTAGCATTGACTTGATTAGGAAGATAGCACGGTCTGCATCCTCTTCCTCTACTTTATCCTTCATGAGGAGCCTGGCACGGGCAGTTGAGAGTCTAATTATACCCTCTAGTTGTCTTGGGGTAACTGTAATCATCTCTTCGGATTCCACATTTCTCATACTCAGATAATAATCCAAAATCTTGGCTTCTGCTTCTTTAGTCAAGTTTGGTGCTGACTTTTTTGCATATGCAAGATACTTTGTTAGCAAATCAACATCAATTACAGAACGCTGGTCCGTTCCTTGTGGAGTGTGCAAATCAATAATGTGTCTTGCAATCTTTTCATCTTTTTCTTTAGTTGGAATGTCACGTACCACAAATATCAAGTCAAACCTTGTAAGTAATGGAATTGGCAAGTTTACATTTTCTGTAATGTTTTTGAACGGATCATACTTGCCGTACATTGGGTTGGCAGCAGCTAGAATGGATGTTCTAGCATTAAGGGTTGCAACGATACCACCTTTTGCAATACTTGCAGACTGTTGTTCCATAACTTCGTGTAATGCACTTCTGTCCTCTGGTTTCATTTTATCAAATTCATCAATACACACCAATCCCTGGTCACCTAATACTACTGCTCCTGCTTCTAGCATCATAATTCCTGTCTTGTCTTTGACTACAGCTGCTGTAAGTCCTGCAGCAGTTGAACCTCTACCAGATGTATATAGTCCTCTTGGTGCAATTCTTGCACAAAACTTTAGCATCTCACTTTTTGCAGTACCAGGATCACCTACAAGAAATACGTTAATGTCACCTCTAATCTTACTTCCATCACCTAAATGCCTTTGATTGGAGCCGACAATTAACAACAAGATTGCTTCTTTGATTAGCGCATGTCCCTGAATGTGTGGCGCAAACGAATCAACTAATCTTTGATAGACATCTGGAGTTTGTCCCAGTGCACGAATTAATTTTTCATCTTCTGGTGAAATTTCCTCTCTTTCTATTTTTCTCGAAGTCTTTGTTCCCCTGCCACCTAAAAATTCTATATTGTTACCCTCGATTCGTAATCTGTACAATCCACTCTGACCCCTTGGGACTCCTGCAACTGACTCTTGCTCGATTCGGACTACTCCAGTTAGGATGATTCTATCTCCTGGCCGTGCGTTATCTACTAGGTCCTGCCTAATTGTAACGTCGATATAGTGGGGTAGCTGTCCTGGTGGCAAGTCTTCGGGAAGTTCTTGTAATCGTATTATTTGAAAATCTATGAATTTGCTTGCCTCTGGCTTTAGCTCAAAGTCTCTGTGCTTACAATTTGGATTATCACAAACTATTGGAACCTTTACATCCATTCCTTTGAGTTGAATTACTTTGGTTGGGTGCTCATCAGGGCACACAAAGATTAACTCTTTTGCAAGTGGTTTTACCTCTGATGCTCTTACTACCATTCCTGAAACACTGGTAATGTATCCAATAGTTTCAGAATTGATTTGTCTTAGGCTTCGCTGTGATGGATAGTTTACCAGTCTAACACGAACTTCATCTTTAATTTTTTCTGCATAGTCAGAGAATCTTGTTTGTAGAGCTTCTTTGATTGCACGAGAGAATGCAGTAAATATTCTGTCTGGATCTTCAGAGAATATTCTTTCTAGCTCTGGCTCTATTACTAGATCATTGTAATCAACTAGAATATACTTTGAATTCTTTGGCATCATCTCATCGATTGCCTCTACATACTTGTATACACCATTTCTGTCCTTGAATCTAGTTAGGAAATCCTTTACCCTATCAGATAACGCAGATTCTGTAAAGGTGCTAGCTTGGACTTTACTCATTTAACTCACTCCTAATTTGGTTTTCAAAGTTTTTGCTGTTATCATAAATTGTTTTAAAGAAAACACTTTCCTCAACTGTAAGCTTGTTGTACAAATCAGAATTTAGTTTTGTAGAGTCTGCAAGTTTTACGAGCTTGCCTCTTCGCATTCTAAATAGTTCAAGTAGCATGCTTTCTACGTGATTAAAGTCGTCTCGTTGTAATGTTTTCATGTGTTGTTTTAGTTTAATGTAAAAGTGTGGGTCTAAAGTTGATACTTGGTACTCTCCTACCATCTTTTCTTTTGATAATGCTTGTTTTAGTTCAGTTACCATGTCTTGTGAATCTAGTTCTCCAATTTTATTCTCTGATAGAATTTGTCCAACCCATTGGGGTAAGTTCATGACCTCGCCTGTTACTCCTCCAACGTTGACTTTGGCCACATTGAAATTGACATCACGGGCAAGCGTTACCTTGGCATCCTTTAGGCCATATCCGATCGCATGTAGTTTCTCTACCTTTTCAATGTCCATTGAGATCCCTTCCTTTCCATTAGATCCTCATGTATCGGATCACCCAAACTTCTTCACCATTTAGTGAGATCAATTGATCCTACTAATTTCGATTTATTTAGGGGGCGTAAAGTAATGGTTAACATGTTATCAACAGGCATGTGGGTTGAAAAGTATCGCCCCGAAAAACTTTCAGACATTGTAAACCAAACAGAAATAATTGGTAGTTTAGAAGCTTTGATCGCAAATCCTGCAGACATGCCACACTTGTTGTTTTCCGGATCTGCAGGAGTAGGAAAAACTACTGCTGCCATTTGTATTTCAAAGCAAGTACTAGGGGAGTATGCAAAAGAGTACACCTTGGAGCTTAATGCATCTGATGAAAGAGGAATAGGAATGGTTCGAGAACGAGTAAAGAAATTCTCTAGATTTGCAGGAATGGCAGATGCTCCTTTCAAATTAATCATACTAGATGAGGCAGATGAGATGACCAATGACGCTCAGACTGCACTGCGCAGAATTATAGAGGATACGGCAAAATATTGTAGATTTATCCTAATTGCAAATAATATCTCAAAAATTATTGATCCCATTCAGAGCAGGTGTGCTACCTTCAAGTTTACCTCAATTCCTGAAGAAGATGTAATTAGTCGATTGGCAGAAATTGCCAAAAAAGAAAAAGTAAAGACAGACAAAAAGGGGCTCAAGGAGATTTATGATTATTCTGAAGGTGACTTGAGACATGCAATTAATCTAATGCAGGCAACTGCAAGTCTTGGAGGTATAACTGTAGAGAATGTAAAGGCATCGGCCGGATTATCTAAGACTTCAGATGTTGATGATGTTCTTAAAATGGCACTTGCAGGAAAAATTGCAGATGCGAGAGAAAAGATGATAGAATTAATCAAAGTGTATGGGATGAGTGAATCTGATTTTCTAAAATATCTAAACGCTGCAGTATTCAAATCAAAACACGAATCACTTGCTCAAATCCTAGAATCAATTGCAAAGTATGACTATAGAATACTAGTTGGCGCAAATCCAGAGATTCAGTTATCTGCATTATTGGCAGAACTTGGAGCAATAGAAAAATAACGCAGAGAGAGGGATTTGAACCCCCGCGTTATTGCTAACACAGGCTCTCAAGGCCCGCGCCCTACCGGACTAGGCGACCTCTGCAAAGTTCGATAAAGTATAGTGATTAAAATCTGTTGAGGAAATAGAAAAATAAGAAAAAAGAAAAATTTTCTTTAATCGTGTGAGTGCGGACCGCCGCTGCCTTCCATCTTGACATAAGTACCGTCTGCTTTCTCATGGAATTCCAGGTTTGCTTGATCGATTAGAATAGCCCCTCTTGGACATGCTTCTTGGCAAGCCATACAAACAGTACAATCATGTTCTCTGATTGGTTGTGACTTGTCACTTTTGTCTAATCTTTCTTCTGCTTCTGTAAGACCTGTACCTTCAAAAGTTGCGTTTAAACAATCTGCTGCTGCAATGTCTTGTTCAGTTCTATACCATTGGAAGGTTTGAACTGGACAT
>JAOTXZ010000008.1 GCA_029862085.1 Candidatus Nitrosopumilus sp. | reverse complement strand
AGAATCTACAACTGTAACTTGTGCTGATTGCGGCACTGAATGTAGAGTTCCATTTGTTCCAAGAAATGATAAACCAGTATACTGCAGTGATTGTTTCAGACAAAATAAACCACAAGATTCTGGAAATGATAGATATTCCAGAGATGATAGAGGTTCCAGATATTCCAGAGATGATAGAGGTTCCAGATATTCCAGAGATGATAGAGGTTCCAGATATTCCAGAGATGATAGAGGTTCCAGATATTCCCGAGAGGATAGAAGTCCAAGACGTTCCAGAGATGATAGACAAGTAGAATCTACAACTGTAACTTGTGCTGATTGCGGCACTGAATGTAGAGTTCCATTTGTTCCAAGAAATGATAAACCAGTATACTGCAGTGATTGTTTCAGACAAAATAAACCACAAGATTCTGGAAATAATAGATATTCCAGAGATGATAGAGGTTCAAGACGTTCTAATTATCGAGAATCACGCTCAGGTAGGGTCGATTTCAGATCTAAAAAATCAACAAAAATAAAATCATTGAAAAAACAGGAGACACTCTATTCTGGTGGTTCTGACAAATTCTACAATACCTTAAAGGAAAAATTATTTGAAATTTTAGGTGGTAAAGTGTGCACGAGTTGTGGATTCAAAGACGAAAGAGCCCTAGGAATTAGCCATAATATTGAGGCGGATTCCTTTGATAGTGTTCGAAGGGGAGGATCTGCATCTTCATGGGGAAAATATATCTCCGATCCTGATCTTGCCAGAAACGAACTAACAATTCTTTGTTTAAATTGTAATGAACTCAAAAAACCTATTTCTCCACCAAAAGAAAAAACCAAAGATTTTAAGAAAAAGAAAAATCGTTTTCCAAGATAATCATTGGAACCAAACCTGAGAATTTATTAACACTTTAATTATAATAATTTAAACCCCTAATTATGAATAGCGACTTTAAAGCACTAGGATTAAGCCTAATTGCAATAGTTGGTTTTATTGCTATCTATACTGTATTTGTAAAATAACTTTTTTCCTAGTCTAAACCTACTCTCTATCCTTTCACAATTTCGATATCGTTTTCAAAAATTTCAGTTGAAATGATTCTATGTTCTTTTTCTAATACTGATTGTATGAAATCCGCAAAAATTTCTACTTGAAACTTATCCTTTAAAAGAACGCTATGGGCTGACTTGTCTTTCAATGCCACCACTACCTCATTTTCAATTATGTTTAGGATTTTTGTGATGTAGGTTTCTTTAGACTCTTTAATAAAAATAAGACTGGCTAGCTTTTGACATTCGTATTTGTCTTCACAACTTACTCTAACCTTCATTTATTTTCGTAAAGGAATTCGCTGATCTGATCTTTTGCTTTTTCTCGTTTTTCTTGATGGACTTCCAAAAATGAATTAATTTTTCCAATTAAAATTCCTTTTAGTTCCCCGGTGAGCATTTTTCCTGATTTATAATCATCATGAATTGATTTTAATTTATTATCATCTGGTTCAAAAAATATTCTTAGATATTGATATGATACATCAATATCTGGATTGCCGCCAATTTTTCGGTGTTGTTCAACATCTGGTTGACCTCCAGAAAATGCATACTTGTTAATTTTCTTTTTTACAGTATTAGGTGTATCAGTTGTGTATACCGTTCCATTCTCACTAGAGGCTGACATTTTTCCTCCAGGACCTTCTAATCCTGGAATCATAATGTTATGAATTAGAGCTGGTTTTGGTTTTCCTATTTTTGGTGCAACATCTCGTGTAATTCTAAAATGCGGGTCTTGATCCACTCCTAAAGGAATCAACACTGGTTTATCTTCTATAAAACATGGGGCCGATTGAAGTGATGTATAAAATATCATTCCTATGTTAGTTTCATTTGTAAATCCAAAAACTCCTTTGGTATTTGAAAAATTTACCTTTTTTGCAACCTGAGCTGCAATCGGATAAAGTGTTTGAATATTTCTGGTGTTGATGATAATTTTTGTATTTTGGGGTTTGAATCCAAGAGCGATAAAATCAAGTGCATTTTCATATGCATATTTTTTTGTATCCTCTAAAGTTAAATTTGATTTCGCGTAAAATTTTTCATCATCTGTAAGCTGAAAGTACATATTTACATCAAATTTTTCCTGGAGCCATTTTGCAAAGACCCAGGGTACCAAATGTCCTATATGGGTATGACCCGATGGACCTCTTCCTGTATAAAGGAAGAATTTCTTCCCTTTCTCATAATCCTCCAAAACTCTATTCATTTCTCGGTGAGAGAAAAAGATCCCTCGTCGGAGCATAAAGTGATCCTCTTTGGTATTTTTTTTAATTCTATCAAGAATTTCTGAAGAGATTTTTTCAGTACCAAACTGTTTGATTAATTTATCATAATCGATTTCTCCTTCAACATGCCATGGAGTTACAACAAAGTCCTCAGGTGACATTCAATTTCACTTAGGTTAAGGTTTAAAAAGTCTTTTTCGAACTTTCTGCTATTGTCACAAGTTTTTCATGAAATTGAAAAAAAAATTATTTCTGTATTAAAAATTGAATCAGAATTAACTCCAGAAAAACTAGGAAATTTAACACAACTTTCGCCAGACCAAATTAGACGAGGAATAGAATGGCTAAAACATAAAGATTTAGCCATTGTAAATGAATCAAAAAGTGTCAATTTCCAGCTTGCAAAAAATGGATTAGAATCTCTACAAAATGGATTACCTGAAAGAAGACTGTTGGATTTAATTAAAAAAAATCCAATGGAAATATCAGAATTACAAAAACAACTTGGACCTATTTTTGGTCCAGCTATGGGCTTGGCCAAGAAGAATAATTGGGTAGAATCAATTGAAAACAAAATTTCTCTTAAAAATTATCCCTCTAGTATTCCTGGGGAAAAAACTTTACAACAAATTGGACACGATAGTATCCCTGAACCGAACATTGACAAGGATGATCTTGCCAGTTTATTGAAAAGACCAGCATTTTTAATTGAAAATATTGTTAAAAACAAAGAAATTTCCTTAACAAAGGATGCACAAAATTTAGATTTTACAAAATCTGATTCAGGGGCAATAGATGTAGAAGCAAAGGTACCCGAAGTTAATGTTGCAAGAACCCATCCCTTAAAAGACACTATTGATGAAATTCGTGAAATTTTTGTCACTCTAGGTTTTGCTGAAATTTTAGGGAACATGACCCAATCAAGCTTTTGGAACTTTGATGCTCTTTTTACTCCTCAGGATCATCCGGCTAGAGAATTACAAGATACCTTTTATCTTGATGGAATTTCAGCAAAAAAGATTGGAACAAAAGAACAAATTCAAAATGTTTCCAAATATCATAAAAAAGATTGGCGATACCATTGGGATATTAATGAAGCAAGAAAGATGGTACTTCGAACTCATACCACTTGTGTGACCATAAAACATCTCGCTGAAAAAAAACCAGATGAAGCTCGAGTGTTTTCGTTGGGCCGAGTTTTTAGAAATGAAAAAGTCAGCTACAAACACCTTGTTGAATTTAATCAAATTGAAGGAGTTGTGGTTGGAGCCAATGCTAATTTACGAAATCTAATGGGTATTCAAAGAGAATTCTATCGCAGAATTGGAATAACAAAAATAAAATTTTGGCCAACATTTTTCCCTTACACTGAACCATCCCTACAAACTATGGTGTTTAATGAAAGATTGGGGAAATGGGTTGAACTGTTTGGCATGGGTATCTTTAGACCAGAGGTTACAAAACCACTTGGAATAACTAAACCTGTTTTAGCTTGGGGAGGGGGAATAGAAAGAATTGCCATGTTAAAATACGGTTTGGATGATGTTCGTGAATTTTACAATAACAACTTGGGCTGGCTTAGGAGCACTACAAAATGCCAGTAGTCGAGCTTTCTTATTCTAGACTTCAGAAATTAATCGGAAAGGTATCAAAAAAACAAATTTCTGAAACATTGCCATTTCTGGGGTTGGATATAGAATCAGAAGATAAAGATCTAGTACGAGTTGAATATAGTCCAAATCGACCTGATTATTCTACTGATTTTGGTATAGCTTTAGGCCTTCAAGGATTATTAGGAATCAAAACCGGTTCTTTGAAAATTAAAATTAAAAAATCAAAGGAATACAAAATTAATGTAAAATCCAATGTCACAAAAATACGACCATTTGTTACTGGAATAATTGCAAAGAATGGAAAAATTGATGATAAAATTATCAAACAGTTTATGACAATGCAAGAAGATCTTCACTTTGGAATAGGAAGAAAAAGAAAAAAATCCTCTATCGGAATTCATGATTTAGATAAGATCTGTTTTCCGTTATCCTACACTGCAACTAATCGAAATTACAAATTTGTTCCTCTCAACTCCAATAAAGAAAGTACAATCTCAGATATTTTGAATAATACTGAGGTTGGACAAGAATATGGAAATATTTTGGGAAATTCTTCACAAGTTCCAATAATAATTGATTCAAATGACAAAACAGTTTCGTTTCCCCCTATAGTAAACGCTGCAGTTACTACTGTTACCACAAAAACAAAAAATCTTTTCGTTGAGGTGACAGGAATTAACAAAGAGGATGCAGAAGATATGCTTTCTATAGTTGCTACGATTCTTTATTACGCAGGATTTGACCTTACATCTACGAATATTAGTGGAGCAAAAAATTCTTCTCCAAAACTTGAATCAAGAAAGGTATCTGTAAACCCTCAATTAATCAATGCATCATTAGGATTAGAACTTAACAACGCAAAGATTGTTTCTTCTTTAAAAAAATCAAGAATAGATGCCTCCATTAAAGGAAAAAACATTGTATGTAATATTCCTCCTTATAGGTTTGATATTTTTGGTCCAATGGATATTGTTGAAGAAGTAGCCTTAGGTTATGGCATAGAAAATTTAGCTCCCCTTTTATCTCCATCTGAAACAATGGGAACAATTCATCCAATATCATCTCAACTAAAATCACTTAGTTTGGTAATGATAGGACTTGGATATCTTGAAGGATTAAACTCTAGTTTAACTAGTAAAAAAATTCTTTATGAAATGACCAATAGAGAATCTAGCAAACCCATTGCAGTATTAAATTCCAAGAGCCAGGAGCACACTATTTTACGAGATTCAATTCTGCCGGGTATATTGGAAAACCTTTCAAGAAACATACATGAATCTTACCCCCAAAAATTATTTGAAACCGGGACAATTTTTCTTAAAAATAATCCCATTGATGAGAAAACAAATTTTGCCGCTGTATGTGCACACCAAGATGCAAATTTTACTGAAATAAAATCAATTTTACAGGCAGCACTAAAAACTGGTTTTAATTTAGAAATTGAATCCAAGACCTCCACTCATGAAACTTTTGAGAAAGGTAGAGTGGCTTCCGTTTTAGTCAATGGAAAAACAATTGGTATTATCGGCGAAATTAGTTCCAAAACAATTGAAAATTATAAAATACGCGTTCCAGTTGTGGCCTTCGAAATTAGCCTATCTGGATTAATATTTGACTAAATCAATAATTAATCGCCCAAGAGCAGGCATACAGACGGATTAGGATGATGCGATCGTATTGATACCAATGATTTCTAATTCACCCAGGTATGCTACATGTAGGGCGACCCCGGTTTCAGAACCCAAGGAGGTTTTGGCTAAAATACCAATGATCTTGTGCGAGTCAGAACCGGGGGACATTTGAATAATCAAAGAAATAAAACAACCACGGTACAAAAGAAAAAAGAATTGGTAAATTACTGGTTAGCAAAACAAGAACCTAGCGGACCTAGGGGATATAGTTTTGATACACTAAAAAAAGATAAAATGACAATTTGGGATGGCATTCACAACAATCTTGCCTTAAAGCACATGAAAAATATGAAGATAGGCGACCTGGTTTTATTTTATCACACTGGGACAGAACGACAAGCCGTTGGAATAATGGAAGTTACTTCCAAACCATATCCGAATCCAAAAGAAGAAAACAAAAGATTCATTGCAGTTGATGTAAAATACAAAAAACCATTAAAGCGTCCAGTTACTTTGGATGAAATAAAAAATCAAAAAAAATTCAAAGATTGGGAACTAGTACGTATATCCAGATTATCTTTAATGCCTGTACCAAAAGATATCTGGCAAAGTATTCTTAAAATTTCTCAAAATTAACCCCTTGTAATCGGTTTATTGATATAGTCGATTTGTTTAATCTGAAATATGGCAACAGCTTATGTTTTAATAAACTGTGAACTAGGTTCTGAAGAGGCTATCATACAGCAGCTAAAGGGCCTAGAAGGTGTAAAAGAAGTTCATGGAACTTTTGGTGCATATGATATTTTGGCCAAGATTGAATCTGATACCGTTGAAAAATTACGTGAAACAATTACTTGGAAAATCCGAAAAATTGAAAAGATTCGATCAACACTAACCCTAATGGGAATAGAAGGTCAAACATAACACACCCCTTTTTCTTATTATGATTTTACATTTTATTTTTGTTGTAAAAGAAGAAGATCGAGATAAACGTAAACCAGAATTTGAATACATACTTCAAATGGGTCAATTTTTTAAAATATGGATAAAAGAAAAGTTTGGATTTGATTTTGAAATTCAATGCGATGAATTAATCACAAAGCCTAGAAGTGTTCTTCAAAAGTTAGACACTCCTACATTAATCCGTGATCATGAACAGAGAGGAAAAGAAATTTACCATTTTTATCTCTGCCATTTTAGACCTATTTGGACTGACTGTACATGTGAAGGATATCATTCAGAAAATTTTGGAATGGTATGGTGGCAATCCCCAAAGGATCCAAATGACACATTATTTTTAGCAGAAAAAAATTGCACCACAGTTTCTCATGAAATTGCTCATGAGCTCTTAAGACAACTAAATCACAAAAAATTCATTGATGTTGTTCATGATATTTGGACAAAACATCTTTTTTCTGATCTTTACTTTGAACAATATGGAAAAGATTTTAAAAAAACTGATGGAAAGCCTATGTTTCTTACAATAGACACAACGGAACTATCAATTTAACAAAAATCAATTTAAATTTTAAATATTTTGTTAAAAAAATTTTCTAACACTTGGTTACAGAATAAATATTATTTTCAAAATTAGCAGTTTTAAAATCAAGTTTGTTTTCTGGATCATCTGTTCTTGATTTATTCAAATTTTCCAACTCAACTAATGCATCTCCCTTAAAACCAACAGAAGACCCGTAAATTGCATCTGTTAGCAGAGTTCCATGATCTCCCTTTTTAATATCATCTACCATGTCATAAAATCTCGTTGTTTCTTTTTTGTTTACTGGATTTCCAGTTGCTTTGTTGTAGGCTACAGCAATGTACATTCCATTATTTTTTACGGCCACTGGAATTTTATGATTTTTGCCGCTTGCTCCGGGAATTGTTTCATTTACTATTACCTCACATTTGTGATACATACTTGATACGTACGCAAAGAATCTATATTGAGCATATTTTCCTGCACTATCTTCTTCGCAATCTACGAAAACTTTGTGTAATAACATTAACGCATCATCATTCATACTTTGAAGTCTATCGTCAATTCTTCCTCTTTCAAGAAGGTCAGATTTACATTCTTTTGCCACTAAAACTAAAATGAAATCAGGTAAATTGTAATTTTTTAAAGCTGCTACAAATGCCCCGGCTTGCGACATTCCAAATTTTGGAAAACCCTTATTGACCAACCAAACACCTCATTTTAATTTCTAAGACTCTCAATAATCAAATATTGTACTGTGTATGGCTTATAATTGTTAAGAAAATACCATGCCTGTTGATTTTAACTTGTTGAAATTGAATTAAAAATAAATTCGGGTCTATTTCATTAATTTTTGTGGAAACAGACAGTACTCCAGAATTAGTATCAGATGTTTATGATAAATTAAAGCAAAATATTGAAAAATATCGAAATGTAGTGGGACGACCATTAACACTCACTGAAAAAATACTTTCAGGTCATTTAGAAGAAATTTCTGGTAAAAATCTAGATGGTGAAAAAAACTATGTTTTTCTAAAACCCGATAGAGTTGCCTTACAAGATGTAACTGGTCAAATGGTAATGCTCCAATTCATGCAAGCAGGACTTGAGCAGACTTCCTTGCCAACGACGGTTCACTGTGATCATTTGATACGAGCTCAAGTTGAAGGTGACACGGACATGAAAGTATCCCTAGATGAAAACAACGAAGTTTTCAAATTTTTACAATCAGCTGCTGCAAAATATGGTTGTGGTTTTTGGAAACCTGGTGCGGGAATTATACATCAAGTAGTCCTTGAAAACTATGCATTTCCTGGTGGATTAATGATTGGAACTGATTCTCATACTCCAAATGCAGGAGGTTTAGGAATGATTGCAGTTGGTGTCGGTGGTTTGGATGCTGCAGAAACAATGGCTGGAATGCCTTGGGAATTACTTTATCCAAAAAGGATAGGTGTTAAACTTGTTGGGGAATTAAATGGGTGGACTGCACCAAAAGATATCATTCTAAAAGTCGCAGAGGAACTAACAGTATCCGGAGGAACAAATTCTATCATTGAATATTTTGGTCCAGGAACTGAATCGATAAGCTGTACTGGAAAAGCTACCATTGCAAACATGGGCGCAGAAGTGGGTGCAACGTGTTCAGTTTTTCCCTATGATGAAAGAATGGAAACTTATTTGAAATACACAAATCGTGAAAAGATTGCAGAACTTGCAAATAACAATAAAGAATTATTGATTGCAGATAAAGAAGTTCAAGAAAACCCTGAAAAATATTTTGACAGAATTGTTGAAATCAATCTCTCGACACTAGAACCTCACATTGTTGGTCCACATACACCGGATTTGGCTAGAAAAATTTCTGATTTATCTGAAGATGTAAGATCTAAAAATTATATTGATCCAATATCTGTGGCTCTAATTGGAAGCTGTACCAACTCTTCATACGAGGACATGTCCAGAGTTGCAAGTTTAGCCGAACAGGCAAAATCAAAAGGTATCAAATCCAAAATTCCATTACTAATCACTCCAGGTTCGGAGCAAATTAGAGGAACCATTGAAAGAGATGGTCAAATGAACTCTTTAAAAGAAATTGGAGCAACTGTTTTGGCAAATGCCTGTGGACCGTGTATTGGTCAATGGAGTAGACCTGAATTAAAGGACGATGAAAAAAATACAATTGTCACAACGTTTAACAGAAATTTTCCAGGAAGAAACGATGGTCGCCGTAATACTCTAAACTTCATTGGAAGTCCAGAAATGATAATTGCACTTGCCTTGAGTGGTCGACTTTCTTTTAATCCTATGAAAGATGAGTTAACTGCTGCAGACGGAACAAAATTCAAATTAGATCCTCCAAAATCTGCCCCTGAAGTTCCAAAGGATGGTTTTATGAAACCCGATGGAATTTTCATTGCACCACCAAAGAATTCTGATAACCTCGAGGTAATTATTGATCCAAACAGCAAACGCCTACAACGTTTAGAGCCATTTGAGAAATGGGATGGAAAGGACTTTGAAGAAATTCCAATTTTGGTAAAGGCCAAGGGAAAATGTACAACAGACCATATCTCTCCGGCAGGAGCATGGCTTTCATTGCGAGGTCATTTGGATAACCTGAGTGATAACATGCTTTTGGGTGCAGTGAATTCTTTTAATGATGAGGTAGGAAAAGGGAAAAATATCTTAAACAACCAACTCGAATCTTTTTCAACCATTGCAAGACAATACAAAGAAAAAGCAATGAGATGGGTAATCATTGGTGATTCAAATTATGGTGAAGGAAGCAGCAGAGAACACGCAGCAATGTCTCCTCGATTCTTAGGATGTGCTGCTGTAATTACAAAAAGTCTCGCTAGAATTCATGAAACAAACTTGAAAAAACAAGGAATCTTGGCACTTACCTTTGACAATCCAGATGACTATGAAAAAATTCTGGAAGATGATAAGATTAGTCTTATTGGGTTAAACGATTTTCAACCTCAAAAACAAGTAACATGCAAAATCTCTCACAAAAACGGTTCAAGTGATGAAATCTTGCTTACTCATTCCTACAATGAATCTCAAATCAACTGGTTTAAGGCAGGATCAGCTCTAAACGTTTTGAGAAATAAATAATCATACAAAGTCTAACGTCCGACTTACAGAATTGAACTTTAGGGTTAATTGGGTTCATATCAAGCATACATTTACAATTTAATTCGTTATTTTCATCCTTTCCCAAAAAATAATTTATTATTCAAACTAACTTTCAGGATTTTTTATGCCGATAGCGTTTTTCTAAAAATCCACTCCAAAAAATTAGGACCAATCCTACCCCAATAAAAAAATAAATTGAATTAAAAAATTTTGTGTATTCGCAGACTTTGGGTTTCTCACTTTCATTCTGGGAAAACGGATCAGATGCCTTTTGACATAATTTGTCTGCCTCTAAAACAGTCAACCCTGAATTTGAAACAGGAATAAAAAATCCTATAAAACCAAAAACCACTAGAAGGATACCCACAATGACAAAAAAAGAGAATTTCACATGAAAAGATGATTTTTGTCTCTAAAAAAGAATCCATTTTTCCTTCTCAAAAAATCATTTCTAGTTTCAAAATTGATCCTAAAAAAATTCACATTGTTTTTATATACCATAGAAAAATAGAAATCGGAAAAACAAATGGAAATAAAAAGATCAGGTTTTCTTACTAGTGCTATAACAATTTTTACTCTTTTTGGAGTAGTTTTTGCCTTTAACGGCGTTTTCGATCAGGTGGCTTTTGCCCAAGAAAGTTCGGAGGATATTTGGTTAGGTCCAACTACTAATGCATTATCTTCATTCTTCAGTCAAGTGGCAGAATCTTTGCCAAAAATCATTGCAGCAATCATCCTTTTGATAGTTGGTTGGATTGTGGCATCAATCATTGCCAAAGTTATTCGAAAAGTCGCAACAGTTGCACTCAAAACAATGAACAAAGATGAGGATGAAAATGCTACTGATGGATTATCCCAGGTTACATCCTCAAAAGGTTCTGCTAAATTAATTAGCACCGTCATCAAATGGTTTGTTTTCTTATTCTTTGTAATGGCTGCCGTAAATGCATTAGAGTTCGAACAACTAACCGTAGCAATGACAAACTTGTGGTTATGGATTCCCAATCTATTAGCATTTGTTCTTATTGTTTTACTGGGAATGTTTCTGGCTAAGTTTGTTGGAAAATGGGTTGAACATGAAATCATTGAGCATGATTATGGCAATCCGAAATACTTTGTCTTGGCAGTTCAAATAGTCATTTATGCAATTATCTTTGCAATTGCCCTTACACAACTAGGAGTAGGTCAGGAAGTAATTTCAATTCTAGTCTCAGCATATGCATGGAGTATTGCAGGTGGAATAGGCGCGGCCTTGGCAATAGGTCTAGGATTTGGATTAAAAGAAATGATCCCTGGAATTATAAACTCCCAATCAAAGAAACGCTCAGTCCTAAAGATAGGCCAAAAAGTACAGATTGGGGAGGATAAAGGAACTGTTACTGCAGTGGAATTATTACACGTAATACTGACAAATGAGAACAATGATAGCATAGTTATACCTACCAAAGATCTCTCAAACAAATCTATCCGAATATTTGGATCGTCTGCTTAAGGAAGATTAATTATTTTACAAACAAGCCCGTAAGACAACAAAAAAAGAATCCAATGTTCATTTTCAAAAAATATTTTCATTACTTAAAGTGAATACAATTGAAACGTGGGGCCGACCGGAATCGAACCGGCGACCTACGGGTCACTACAGCTCCAAACTTACATCATCCCTGAGTCAGTTTAGCTTAGTTTACCTCTGGAGCCCTTAGCGGTGATCTTTGTAGATACTGTCGCCCTACCAGGCTAGGCTACGACCCCACGAAAAAGATTGAAAGCAACTTGAATTTTAAGTTACTTTAACCAAGATTTATTTGCAATTAAATTGAATTCATAATTGTAAAGAAAATCATGGTTAAACCAATTATCATAGCAGTAGGTGCCATTCCTGCTATTGTTGCTCTTTTGATTATCTTTCCTTTAATTACAAAACCTGATATTCCCTACTCTGCTGCAAATCCAAATGATACCATTGAAATTGAATATACCAAACATCAGTTAAAAAAAATATCATTTGGTGTAACAGAACGGGTTGAACCTTTGAAAACCGAAATTCTTTTGATAAAAAATGACGGGGAATTAAAATATACTGTTACAAAGGAGGGCTATCCACAACCTGAAATTAAATCAGAATTAAATGAGGAAAAATTGCGAAGACTAACGGCTTTGATTAAAGAAACAGGTTTTATCGCAATTCCATCTGAATCTTTTCCTGTGAAAGATGATGTAACTGATTATCAAAAATCAAATGTAAAAATTACCTTGAATGGAAAAACAAACCAGGTGCATTGGCCAGAACAAAATGCTACTGAAAAATTTATTCCACCAATAATTTTTATGGTAGAATCTCAGTTGGATCAATTTATCAAACAGATTGGTGAATAGGTACAAATAGCCAGAGGTGAAACTTAGAGCATGCTTCCACTAGCTGGGGAAAGAAAGGATGCAAAAGGTATAGTCTCCGAACAGTCTGATGCAAATGAGATCATCCGTGGTTCATCAACTTTGAAACGTGGATTTGCTCACATGTTAAAAAATGGTGTAGTAATGGACGTTACAACCGTTGAACAGGCTCAAATTGCAGAAGAGGCAGGTGCAGTCTCTGTTATGGTTTTAGATAAACTTCCTTCTGATGTTAGAAAAGCCGGAGGAGTTGCAAGAACTGCAAGTATTAGGATTATTCAAGATATTATGGATTCAGTTACAATCCCTGTAATGGCAAAGTGTAGAATAGGCCATGTCTATGAGGCCAAAGTCCTAAGAGAAACAGATGTAGATATGATTGATGAATCAGAAGTGTTAACTCCTGCAGATGAACATCATCACATTTGGAAATGGGATTTTACAACTCCTTTTGTAAATGGCGCAAGATCATTAGCAGAAGCATTACGAAGAATAGAAGAAGGAGCTGCAATGATTCGAACTAAAGGAGAACCAGGAACTGGAAATGTTGCAGAGGCAATTACTCATATCAAAAAAGTTAATGATGAACTACGAGCAATAAAAGCAATTTATGATTCTGGTGACCATCAAGATCTAGTTCGAATGGCAAGAGAATTCAAAGTATCATATGATATAGTTGAGGAAACTGCAAAACTTGGTAGATTACCGGTGGTAAACTTTGCAGCTGGTGGAATTGCAACACCAGCAGATGCGGCATACTTGATGTCGCTGGGATGTGATGGAATTTTTGTAGGATCTGGAATTTTTAATGCAAATGATGCTAAGGAAAGAGCAAGAGCAATTGTTTTAGCAACTACCTTCTGGGATGAGCCAGAAAAAGTCAAAGAAGCACAAAAAATGATAGACGAAAGACAATCAATGTTGGGGTTAGATGTAAACACTTTGGAATTAAAAATGCAAGAACGTGGTGGCACATCCTGAGTCTTCAGGTCGGGGTTTTAGCAATTCAGGGAGACGTTTACGAGAATCTTCTCTCCACAAAAAAAGCACTTGATGAACTAGGAATAGATGGAACAGTAAAAGATGTGAAAACAGCTGATGATGTAGAAAAACTAGATGGCTTAATCATCCCAGGAGGTGAGAGTACCACCATTGGACAGCTTTCTCTTGTAAACAGCTCTCTTCGTGTAATTAAAGAAAAAATTGATGGCGGAATGCCTATTTTGGGCATTTGTGCAGGCATGATTTTACTTTCAAAGACAGCTGCTGACAGAGTTGTGGGCAAAACCAACCAACCACTTCTAGATTCCCTTGATGTCAAACTAGAGAGAAACTCGTTTGGTCGACAACGTGAGTCATTTGAGGCTGAAATTGCAATGGATTCAATTAATATTCCAAAATTTCATGGTATCTTTATCCGAGCGCCATCTGTTTCTGAAGCAAATTCTGATGTAGAAGTTTTGGCAAAATTTAATGAAAAAATTGTAGCAGTAAAAAAAGGAAACATTATTGGAACTGCATTTCATCCTGAACTAACTTCTGATGTTTCATTACACAAATATTTTGTAAATTTAGTAAAGGAATCTAAGAATTAATTTTAGAAAAATTTTTATTCTAAATTATGCATGGACTTTAAATCTTTTCTGAATGGCTCCAAACTTTCCGGGATTGGAAAGGAAAATGAATCTTTAAGCGATAAACCTTCGGCTTTCTTTTTATTCCATACTTTGGAATTAAATTCTGTAATCTCATTTGTTATTTTGTTTTCTGTAGATTCTCCTTGTACTTCTATTTGACGTTCCTTGTGTATACTATCATTTGAGTACAATGTTTTCCAAAGATAATCAGTGATAAATGGAGTAATTGGGGCTAAAAGTTTTAAAATTGTTGATAATGTTTTATGTAGAGTGAAAATTGCACCATCTCTTTCTTCATCTGAGAATTCAATTCCATAGGCTCTTGCCTTTACCATTTCAATATAGTGGGCAGCAAAAACATTCCATGTAAATTCTCTAATTGCAATTGCGGGGATGAAGAAATTATATTCCTCATATCCTCTCTTACATTCTTTTATGAGATTGTCTAGTTCGGATAATATCCATTGATCAGTTGCATTGGGTGTTCCTGAATTTATTACTGGAAAACTAGATAAGAATCTTGAAACATTCCATAATTTACTTAGGAATTTTTTAGTAGATTCAATTTTTTGTTCGTTGCATCTGAAATCATAACCGTGATTAATTTCACTTGCACTCCAAAACCGAAACGTATCTGCCCCAAATTTTTCAATAACTGGTAGCGGGTCAATTGCGTTTCCTTTACTTTTGCTCATTTTCATCCCCTTTTCATCAAGCCCATATCCCATAATCCATGCCTGAGACCACGGTTTTTCTCCAGTTAGCTGGTCACACCTGAGAAGTGTATAGTAAAGCCAAGTTCTTACAATGTCCTTTGCCTGAGGACGAATGGAGGTTGGATACGTCTTTTTGAAAAATTCCGTATCTTTGTTAAATTTAGAGACAAAAAGTGGCGAGACACTAGAATCCATCCAGGTATCAAAAGTTCTTTCTTCTCCAACAAATTCTGTTGATTCACATTTGGTGCATTGGGATATGGGACATTTTTCAGCCCATGGTTTGTAATATTTTCCCGGTTCGGGAATATGTGGCTCTGAGCAACTTTTGCAATACCATATAGGAATCTCTGTGCCATAGTATCTTCGTCTTGATATTGGCCAATCAATATTGATTGATTCTAACCAATTCATGAGAATTTGTTTATGCATTGATGGATAGAAGGTAATTTCCTGTCCCAATTTTTTTATTTTTTCTACTGCTTCTTTTTGTTTTAGATAATATTCCTCCATTGGAATTATTTCAATGGGAATTTTACTTCGCTCAGACACTGGAGTTCTATGACTAATGTCTTCTGTTTTTTCAAGGAAACCATTATTTTCTAAATCTTCGATAATTTTTGTTCTAGCTTGTTTTGGTTTTAACCCTGCATAAACTCCTGCAGCTTCAGTCATTCTACCATCTAGTCCTATTGCTACTACTTCATCTAGTTCTAATTCTCTAAATAATGCAACGTCATTTTGATCACCATAACTACAAACCATCACTGCACCAGAACCAAATTCTTGTTGGGCAGAGTGGTGTGTTCTAAGTTCTACTTCTACATTGGTAATTGGTACAATTACTTTTTTCCCAATGTATTGAGAATACCTTTGGTCTTCTGGATTTACAATAATGGTTTTACAAGCGCACAAAAGTTCTGGTCTTGTACTTGCAATAATTATTTCCTTGTCTGTATCTTTTATCTTAAATTTCATGTAAACCAGTTTTGTTTGCAAATCTTGATAGGTAATTTCAGCATCTGCAATTGTAGTTCCTGATACCCAATCGTAGTTGTTTGGCCTATTTGCAAGATAGATTTGCCCTTTCTTCCATAGTTCAATGAAAGTAGATTGTGTAAGTGCTCTGTACTCTTCAGAATCTGTCCTGTAATAGTTTGCAAAATCGCCACTAATGCCCAGATTTTTCATAATTAGGAGCATTTCAGCCTCCAAATCATCAAGTGCAACCCTACATAATTTTAGAAATTCTCCTCGTTCAGTTTCTCGCATTCTAATGCTGTGTTTTTTCTCGGTGTACAGTTCTACTGGAAGACCGTTTCTATCAATCCCGATTGGAAAATAGACATTTTTTCCTGCCATTCTTGCAGTTCTTGCAATCATGTCGATTTGTGAGTAGTGAGCTGCAGCTCCAATATGCCATGGTCTTCCTGATGGATATGGAGGAGGGGTATCTATCGTAAAATTGTCATCAGTAGGAGTAAATGCATAAATTTTTTCTTCTTCCCATGATTTGAGAATTTCTTTTTCTAGCTCTGGATTCCATGCCTTTTCATTAATTTTTGGGTCCATTTTTTAATTATCTAGAAATATTTGAAATAATGTGAGAACCTTTGTTGTATCCTTCATAAATGTAAACTCCTACTGCTTCAACATTTGGTGGCATTTTGGGAGCCAAAAGTTTGATAATCTCTGATGATAAATTCTCAACAGTTGCCTCTCCTTGCAAAAGATATGTAGTATTTTTTGGAACTTGAAGGTCAAACATTCCTTTGGGACCGTCAAACTGGATTTGATAGTGTGATTCATCTTCTTTTTTAAGATATTTTTCATTGATGAAAAACTTGTGATCAAAAATATCTACAACCTCTTTGATTATTTTTTTTGCAACTCCAAAATCTACTAAAAGATTGTTTTTCATCTGTCCTACAAGTTCAACCATAACTGATGATGTATGTCCATGAAGGATAGAGCATTTTTCAACTAGTGGAAGTATATGTGCATAATCAAATGTAAAGGATTGGTCCTCCAAAAAGATTGAACCAGTTTGAGGTGTTTTATCATAAAATACAATATCTTCCAACTCTTTGATTTGCGCCGAATATTTTGGATGGCCAACTGCCATAACTTTATTTTCTGTATTGTCTTTGATCTCGTTGTATTTTTTTATGTCTTCCTCATTATCGATTACTTCGATGAGTCCTTTGTTTGTTTTAAAATCAATTTTTACGGTTTTTCCGTTTTTTAGTGTTAATTCATAGTCATATTGGTACTCTTCTTCCAGGAATGTGAGCATTTGGGCTATGGTCAATTCTGTTCTGGTTCTCAAAAGATTGCCCTTTTTGTCGATATATTTGAAATCAGAGTCTAGAATCGTAGGACTTGTAGCCATGTGAAGTCATCTGATTCTGGTTCTATAAATTCTGTAATGAAAGTACCAAAATTCCTTGAATTTTGTCAAAAAATTAAACTAGCGAATTCAAAATTTTGGCCAGTTCAATATCGTTTTCTGTAATTCCACCGGCATCATGAGTCATCAAATCAACTGTAATCTTATTGTATACATTAAACCACTCTGGATGATGGTTCATTTTTTCAATTTCCATTGCGGCTCTAGTCATGAATCCAAAGGCTTGGTTGAAGCTCTCAAACTCAAAATCCTTGTGTAGCTTTTCTTCCTTAACTGACCATCCTGGTAGGTTTTTCAACTTTTCGGAAATTTGTTCAGGTGATAGTCTCATCATGAAATTCTTAATGTATCATTACATTAAAAGTTAAAGAATAATATCTAATGCTTTACTAATTTGGATAGTCTAAAATTTTGTGAATAAAATGAATACTGTACTTTTAAAAAATATCCAGGACGCAATACAAAAAACCATACCTAAAAAAAGAATTGGCGTAGCGTTTTCAGGCGGAGTTGACAGCACTTTGATTTCTCAAATCCTTAATGATTTGGGCTATGAGGTGACTTTGTTGACTATTGGGTTCTCTGAATCCCATGACATATTGTTTGCAAAAGAAGTAAATGAGCAGTTACAATTTTCTCATAAAATTTTAGAAATTGAACCAGATTCTTTTATGAAAATATCTTCTGATATCAATAAAAAAATCCAGACTGACAATCTTTCTTGGAATGAAAATTGTATTGCATTTTATTATGTTTCAAAGCTAGCAGCAAGCTTGAATCTTGACACTGTAGTTACTGCAAATGGGATTGATGAGTTATTTTGTGGTTATAATGCATATCGAGATGTAATTTCCCAAGGAGAATCTGCAGTAAACAAGTTGATGGACTCAAAGCTAGACAATGAAATTAAAATGATGAAAACAGTAAACCAGATATCATCTGAATTTGAAGTGACAATCATTCAACCTCTAATGTCATTAGAATTTGCAAAATTTGCAAAATCTATTCCTATAACTGAAAAGATTTTGGATTCAGAAGACTTGATGAGAAAACATGCGATTCGCAAGCTGGCTCAAGATGTAGGAGTGCCAGAAATCTCATACACTAAAAGAAAAAAAGCCTTACAGTATGGAACACAAATTCACAAAAAATTACTAAAAACTAGATAATTTTTTTACAGTTTTTTGAAACTGACTTTTTCACATTATTGATGATTATACTTGATGCACCAAGATGTTTTTGGGGTGAAAATATTGAATCAATCTCCTTTTCTGTAAGATTTGATGCAAATGCCCTGTCTTGTTTTATTGCATCTTTGTACTGTATTCCCTTATCTTTTGCCTCAAATGCAACTCGTTGTACATCTCGGTAGGCTACAAATCTTGGAATTCCTTTTTTGATTAACGCCTCTAGGACAAACTCTGCAAAAATTTGCCCCTTTGTAATGTATAGATTTTCAACTATTCTTTTCTCATTTACAATTAGATTTGAAACAATTCTAGTCATGGTTTCAAGCATTTCATCTAGTAGAATTGCTGCAGTTGGTAAAACAAATCTCTCATTTGCAGAATTTGATAAATCTCGTTCATGCCACAGTGGAATATTTTCAAATGAAACTCCAACTTGACTACGTAATAATTTTGATAAGGATGAGACTCGTTCACTTTTAATTGGGTTTCGTTTAACTGGTACCGCACTACTTCCCATTTGACCTTTTTTGAATTGCTCAGCTACCTCACCGATTTCGGTTCTCTGCAAATTTCTAATCTCAATTGCAATCTTTTCTAATGTGACTCCAATTAATGCCAATTCAAATATATACTCTGCATAGCGTTCTCTTGGGATTACCTGTGTGGTGACTTCTGCAGGATATAGTCCAAGTCGTTTTGATACTCGTTTTTGCACTTCAATTGATTTTGCACCCATTAGTGATCCAGTACCGACAACACCCAAAGTCTTGCAAATCAATATTCTTTTTTTCAACTCTTCTATTCTTTCAACATGTTTTGACATTTCAGCTGCCCAATTTGCAAACTTTAATCCAAATGAGATAATACTTGCATGCTGACCATGAGTTCTTCCAACCGCAGGAACCTTTCCATGCTTTACTGCTTTTTTTGCTAAAATTATTGCTAATTTTGCAACCTTGGGTTCAATAATTTTCAATGCATCTCTCATCTGCATAGAATTGCTAGTATCTACCAAGTCATTGCTGGTAAGACCATAATGAATCCAAGGCCTTACTTCTTTTGAACACTTTTCACTTAAAGATTCAACTAGAGCTGCAGTATCATGGTCGCTTTTGGCTTCTAACTGCTTGATTCTTTTTGCAGTTATTTTTCCAGAGTTTGCAACTTTGAGAACTTTACTTCCAACTCCTTTTGGAATAATTCCAATTTCACTCTGAGATATGGCAGCTGCACCTTCTATTTGCAGCTGATAATCAACCTTTTTTTGTTCTGAAAAGATCTCCATCATCTCTGGGGTCCCATATCGACCATTATCTATGGGTAAAATTGCCAACAATTCTTCTTTTTTTGTATCGAAAATAAATCTACTTGTTTTTTTGAACGCTGAGCCTAAAATCCGAAAAAAATTCTTTATTTTATAAAAAATAATTCTAAACTAAATTCAAAAAATAACAAAGATAAATTTCTCTAGGTTAAAGATAATTCATGACTAAAAATTTATTCATTATAAAGGCAGATGGGCGTAAAGTTCCCTTTAATGAAAAAAAGATCATATCAACATGTCGAAGAGCTGGCGCAAGCAAAGATGCAACAAAACGTATTGTTAAAAAAATTCGAGGACAGATTTTTCCTGGGATAAAGACCAAAGACCTTTTCAAGATGGTTTTAAGGGCGTTAGGTGAAGAAAAAGGAGGCACTGTTCTAAAACAAAAATATCAACTAAAAGATGCAATAATGCGATTAGGGCCAGGAGGGTTTATCTTTGAAATTTATGTTGGACAAATTCTAAAGCATTCAAATTTTAAAGTGAAAAATATAGGGGCTAAAATTCGAGGAAAGTGTGCACTTCATGAAATTGATGTAATAGCTCTTTCAGGGAACAAGAAATTCATGATAGAATGCAAGTATCATTCAAGACATGGGCTATACACCGGTTTGAAAGAATCTATGTACACTCATGCACGTTTCTTGGATTTGACGCCAAGATTTCATAAAGAAGTTCTTACTTGTAATACCAAGGTTTCTTTTCAGGCAAAAAAATATGCCAAATGTGTAGGTCAACAAATATTATCATGGAGATATCCACCAGGTAAAAGCCTAGAGAAAATTATTGAAAAAAATCGTCTTTATCCAATTACTATATTAAATTTAAACTCAAAGGAAATTGCGATTTTTTCCAAAAACCATATAATGTTGGCAAAAGATCTTTTAAACTATACAGAATTTGAGTTGGCCAAAATTACAGGAATTAAAACTCAAAGAATAAAGAATTTTCAAAAACTAATTCGACAACTATTTGACAGTACTTAGGTAAGGCTGTGTTCCTGTATTTTTTAAAATATGTATTATGGCATTGGTTTACCTCTATCCCTTATCAAAAGGCAAATTTCAACTAAAAAAAAATAAAAAAATCCAACTATACGTTGGAGATTATTTCATTCGAACAATATCGATTTTGACTACAGGACTGCCCCAAGCATGAACACTTTCGAGAAGATCTTCATCTCCAATGATTCCAGGGTGTGGGATGACTATGCCATCTTCAGAAATTTCAGAATTGCTCGTTCCAGTTCCTTCATCATCTGAGGAAACTCCAATAGCTCCCTGACATGGAGGGACCATATCTGCAAAGTCTTCAGTATTCATCTCAGTTCGGGCATCATATGCCATGGCATATACTGTCTTTTGGTTAATTGGGAGCCTGATAGAATCAAGTCCTGCAAAACCATCATTTGTACACACCAACATACTCGCATAGGAGAGATATCTCGTTGTTCCTTCAGCTGATATCACAAAGGTTTCAGAATGACTCAAGCCTGTATTTCCCGGATCGTTTGCAGGAGCTAACGGTGCCATTCCATGAACAACATCTACTACTCCTGGTTTACCTTCCAACAATGTAACTAGTGGGTCTAGATTTCCATTCTCAGCTAGTTGCTGCAATTCTCCACTTGCCATTTCACCTACTGAAAAAAATCCAGCATCAGATTCATGTGTTACCAAAAGAGGTGGTGTAAGTGGTTGTCCTGGCGTGAGATTCGTTACAGTTACCTCGTAGATTTTTGCTTGTGCAGCTTCGGATTCTGGTATTCCTGTTAAACTTACAACAGTTAACAATGCAACTATTGCTGTCAAACCAAAAATACCTGTCGTTTTTGATTTCATTGAATAAATAATTTGAAAAATTCACCTTAAGGATTTACCCACTTTAGACCCCAATCTTTTTTGGAAATTATCTTCTTGTAATCGCTACAAGAACAGATAAACCAACTGTCTGAATCACATTGATTGCAAACAGATAATGTGCAACCATATCAGCTGACATCATCAAGGCCTTGTCATCCATGTAAAGTGTAAACCAAAATATCACAATCACAATATTTTGAATCATCAACAATATTGCAACCAGGACTAATCCTGAAGTATAGTATGATCTAATCACTCTCATGTTTTGAACATAGGTTGCAATCGTTACTAGCAACAAACCAATGTTAAGAAACGCTGCTATCACTGCAGCTAGCATAAAGTCTACCATGTTGTGACTCTCCTACGATTTGATAAATTACTTTGTCCCAATTTTCCTCATAATCTCTTCTAATACATTTTGATTTTCTTTCATGATTGGCGATAAATGATATTCAGCACCGTAATCTTTCTCGGCCTTTACAATTAGGTCATTTTTTGATAGAATTTTTACGTGATGGTGTATTGTTTTGTGATCCACGTTCAAAAACTTGGATATCTTGTTTGCATTCATTGGGGTTTCCTTGATTAAATTGAGGATTTTTGCCCTGTTTGGGCCCCCTCTCGTGCCTGCAATTATAAGCCAAAGTACCATTTTGAACCTAGGATTTGATTGAGGTTGTTCACCATCCGTTCCTAAAAATGAAAATATTGTTCTGGGAATTATCATTGAAAACGAAAACACTGGGAAAATTACTATTGCACCAATCACTGATTGCTCACAAAGGGTATTAGATATAAAAAATTCCTTTTGAAAGTTTTCAAAATCATTATTGCGGCAATAACTCTGCACTACCAAATAAAACTCCAAATGCTTTACACCAAATCAAGACATTGTTGTATTGAGTTAGATCAACTTCATCTGGAATTTCATAATTTTGATTTCCACTACTGGCTTTTAGTTCTCCTAGATTGACAAACTCTGATGCATCCTTGTCAGTTGAGAGATACACAAACAAGTCAGGACCATTTGTGGCCTTGAAATTCTCCAGCCGTAAAACATTACTTCCATCTTCAATTGGTACGGTAAATGCATCTCCTTGGGCATCGTGAATTCCATCACCTACACCTACAAAATTTCCTGAATAAACAACTGGAGTTACATCTTCCATAGCATCATCCATCATAGCTTCTTCTTCCATCTTAGCATCATCCATCATAGCTTCTTCTTCCATCTTAGCATCATCCATCATAGCTTCTTCTTCCATCTTAGCATCATCCATCATAGCTTCTTCTTCCATCTTAGCATCATCCATCATAGCTTCTTCCATCATAGCACCATCCGTCTTTGGTTGAGTGATGGCACCAGTTGGTAATGCTTCATCTATGGTTGACTCAGTAAAATATGGTGATAAAGCAAAAGCAGCAATCGTTCCCACTACTAATACTCCAATTATTGCCAGCAGGGCTTTATTCATGATTGAATCAAGTGGTTTTTGATATAAAGTCTATTTTCCACTTTAGACCCCAATCTTGGGCACAAAAATGGGTGATTTTTGGTAAAAACCAATTTTTATCAAATGATATTAGAGAATTCACTTTTGGGTATATGAGTAAGGATTGAAAATTTTCTTCATCTTATTAGTTGTTGGAACCCTTCTAATCTCAACTTCGTTTGATGATGTATATGGGTTGTCTTGTGCTGTTCCAAACGTTACCCAATCTTTTGAAGAGTCTGATATTGTATTTTCTGGTCAGGCTATGTCAAAAGATTATTTGACACCTTCAGATGAGCACACACTCAACGCTGAAACTTTGTTTTCAATTAAAGAATCATTTAAAGGAGAAGCACAAGACTTTGTCAAGATAACCTCAAATGAAAAATTTTGGGGCATTAACTTCACAAAAGGATTAGAGTATCTGATTTTTGCAGATAAAGTTGACAATGAAATACAATCTCAATTATGTGGTCCTACTTCCTTGGTTCAATTTTCCGCCATTGATCTTGTAAGGGAAATATCACAAGATAATTCTAAAACTCTATTTGAAAAATGTGTTATAGGAAATTATGAGAAAGATTTTGGCCTTGGAGAATGGCAGGTAACAACACGTAACCAAGAAAATGGCATGTGTATTATGAATATTTACTGGTATGCAGAAGCAGATTCTGTTGAATATTTTTGCAAAGTCCCATTGTCAGAATTAAAAAATTCAGACTGGAACACCTCCTCACACCCATTATTCAATTTGGACGAATACTGTGCAGTAATTAAAAAAAATTCTTTGATACAAAAAGACAGTGAATACGTCCTTCCTCCAAAGAAACAGCTAGAGTGGGGGTTGGAGAATAATGAAATTGTTTGTAGAGAGAATATGGAATTAATTTTCAAAGCCACGAATAATTCTCCTGCTTGTGTTCAACAATCTACTGCTCAAAAGTTGTTAGTAAGAGGATGGACTATACTAGGTAATCCTTGAGATAAAATAATTTAATTCTCATCCTTTTCAAAAGAATATCAAAATTCTGGTTTTCATATTTCAGAAGAACCTCTAATCTCAATTATCTGAGCGTTGTTTACTCCAAATGTAATTTTCCCCTCATCTATCGTATATGGTACTTCCTCACCAAAAATTAGAACCTTAAAAGATACAATATTGTTTTGTGGATATATTTTTTGCAAAATTCCCAGCGGATCATCCATGTAGATAAAACCATCAGTATTCTCTGAGACTGTAAAAAATAATGACTGACCCTCATCAATTAGGCCAATTCGGTAAATATCCATATTGGAAGAAATTGCAAAACCATTTGTAGCCTCTAAAATTCTCGGATCAATCTCCTGAGTAAAGTGTACGCCACCTGATGTAGAATTGATAATTAATGGAAGGGAAACTGATAACCCAATAAAAATTGGAATTAGCATAAAAAATTTGTTCATTTTCTTTTTCTAAAAAATCAGCTTCTTAAGGTGTACGGTTCTTAGCTTCAATTCCCTCGAGGGGCATAGATGATTTACCTTTATGCCCTCGTTGTGAATCTGTTACGGTCCAACCCATTTAGGAGAACCGAACTTTTAGGTTGATTCCATGAAAATTTAGATCTCTTATTTTTCTAGTTAGGGATGGAATAGAAAGTTTGTATCCCAAGTGAAGGGATTGTCAATTTAGTTTGGTTCCATGACAGTTTTAGGCGTGAATATTTCCAAAAAAATAATTTCAAAAAATGGTTAAAAAAACCCAACAGTATAAATTTTAAAAAAAACACCCTACAGTGTTGGAAAAGATTTTAGTTCCTATCGATGGATCAGGATTCTCTCAAAAGGCCTTTGAAAAGGGATTGGAGATTGCAGAGAAATTTGAATCACGATTAATAGTTTTGACTGTAATTCAAGCCAAAATATCTGACTCTGCAGGAATCTCACTTGAAAGAATGCAAGAAATTCAAGATGAAGAAGAAGATGAGGCCACTAAAATGCTAAAGAAATTAGAAGACCAGGCAAATGCAAAAAAAGTATCCTTTTCAATGAAAATAATTCACAACCCTTCAACTTCGGATGGAATTGTGGCCTTTGCTGAAAGTAACAATGTTGATTTGATTGTTATTGGGTCTCATGGACGAACAGGGTTTAGGAAACTTGTTTTAGGAAGCGTTGCAAATGGAGTAGTTTCACATGCCAAATGTCCTGTTTTAGTTACCAAAGGAGAATTTACAAATACCGATTAAAAAAAATCTCATGTACTACAAACTCTTGGATTTTACTATTTTAGTAATTGTAACAATATTTTTCGTAGGTGTTTTGGCATTTGATTATTCAATATTTGGATTATCTGAACCTTTGATTTTTATTCCAAATGAGTGGAAATTTTTCTTTGATGTTTTGCTCTGGCCTCTTGTATCTTTATTGATAATAGATCTTGCTTTAAAGTACAAAAAAACAAAGAACCCTAAAAAATTCATTAAAAAATACTGGATTGACATTGTGATGTTGATTCTAATACCTATTTTCTCTGCTTTCAAATCTTTGAAAATCGGAATAAAGATTGTCAAACAACTCAAAACTGCAAAAATGGGTGCTAAGGCAGCTCATAAATCAAAAAAGATTTCTAAAAAATAATTTCAAAAACCATTTAGGGGAACTGAACTGTTGATATGGTTCCATAAATCAAAAAATAATTTCAAATTAAAATTCAAATTGTTTATTCCATTCTTTAGACCATTTTCGTACAAGATAAGCAACAATGGGAAGATAAATTGCTAAAGACCCAAATATGACTAAGAGCATTTGAGGCATAAATTTTTGATAAACTAATTCTGCCTTTAGATCTTTGTTGAGTTCGGATTGTATTTCTGCGTCATTTGCCATTTGAAACATAACGATTCCAGTAGCCCCTATAATACCAATTATGCCAATTATTGTAATTTTTAAAGCCTGTTTTTTCTTATCAAGTTTTGAGAAAGCATAGGTATCCAAACCTGGAATCATTGCATAAAGAGTATATTTTTTCACATTAACTGGACCCTCTGCAGGGTTTGGATATTTCATATGTTATTCTCCAAAAGAAATGCTCTTAAATTATACTATTCTTGATTGATGTTTTTATCATTCCAAAAAAATAATTCTCAAAGACTAGGATTTTTCAGAATTACGTAAAGTAGATTGGTTTCCTGCTGAATGATGTATTCCAATAACCTCTCCGGGGTGATTAGTAATTACCATCAAGGTTTCACAAGAAAGACATAGAACTGATAGTACATAGTCGGCATTTTTTTCAGACGGACCAGTAGTAGCTAATACTGCATCATCTTTAAGGTCTAATTTACCACAATTCACACATTTCGAGGGCTTTGGCGATACACATTTTATTTTATTTACGTAATAATGAACCACGATAGAAAAGATTTCCAGTAATGATTCTTAAATTAACTGTTTTCGGCCTTTTCAAAAAGAAGTTCAAATAAAAACTCCAATACGCTTAAGTTGATAATTCTTCAAGACGACTCGTGAGTTTTAGGGCAAGTGTATTATCAAGAAAAGAAATAGCAATAATTATTGGGATTTCAACTATAGTTTCGGCATTTTTGTATGTGGCTTATGTTACAGGTAGATAAATTTCTGCAAAATCCGTTCCCAAAAAATAATTTAAAAATTACATTTTGTTTGAAAGTACAAAGAAACGCTTAACTAATTGATTTTTAATTTACCAAAGAGAGTTGAATATTTCAAAAAATTTTCTAATTGTTTTAATGGTTGTTGTGTTTGCTGGAGGAGCTGGAACTGCCTATGCTGGAATCGCCTTACCTACAATTACCTTGGGTGGGAATGTAGTGATTACCGGAGATTTAGATATGGCTGGTGAAAAAATAGAAAACGTAGGAGATCCAACTGCCGATATGGATGCTGCAACAAAGGGATATGCTGATTCTCAACATGGCAATATCGTAATAGGAAGTCCCAGTGGCGTTACTGCCTATAGTGCACTCCCATGTAATTTGAATAATCCAATAATTAATCCTGTTTTATTTTTCATGAGAGATAAACCATCAATTGTTGAGACCGAGTTTGGACCAATTTTTTCTAAATTACCAATTTTTGCCGAAGCCACTCCTTCCCCATATATTGGAGAAATTTTCTTGTTTGGAGGAACATTTGAGCCAAATTCTTTTGCTTACGCTGATGGTAGTTTGTTGCAAATTTCACAAAACTCCGCACTGTTTTCAATTTATGGAACTATGTATGGCGGGGATGGCCAGGTTAATTTTGCCCTACCGGATATGAGATGTTTTGAGAGTTGGGATGAAAATGGGAATCAGGTTGGACCCAGATATATTGTTGCATTAACAGGTACATTCCCATCACAAAATTAGACTAGGTTACCAAAAAAATAATTTCAAATAAAATCTCCAATATCCTTAATTGAATACAATATTCCAAAAAATCATGGGGAGTAAAGGGAAAAATTTTGAAAAAATCTACCAAAATGTGGCAATACAAATAATGGAAAGGTGTCATGGGGCAATCAAAATTACAAAACATGGAAAAATTATCGAAGTATATGACCCAAAACGTCACATCTGGAGTATTGGTTTGGCGGGTCTCATAATAAAGGAGGAATGCAAAAATGCAAATCTAAAGAATTGGGAGTTTGCAAATGTTCGAAGTATTGTTATCAAGGAATTACTTGGTAAATCTGAAAAATAATATCTTACTTTTCAAAAACATCTAGGTGAAAATCAAAATTTTTAAAGATTTTCAACGACGAGATTTTCGTACCGTAGCAATTTTCCTTTGTGATCTTGGAGTCTTTGCCCTTTGCTTTGATTTGTTAACTTTTCCTTCTTTTTTGTTAATTTTCCCACTTCTTCGGGCAGATTTGGAGGTCCTTATTCTCATTTTTTGATTTTCTTTCTGTTTTTTTATTTCAGCAATCGTTGGTTTTCTTTTTACAGGTTTCTTTTTAGATGTGCTTTTTTGAACTGGTTTCTTTTCAATAATTTTCCATAGATTAGAAGTTATTTTTGAAATGTTAGAATTTGGATCTGCGCTTATCAAAAAAAGATTTTTGTCTAAAATCAAAATTATCGTAGTTACATTTTCAAATTTTGTAATAGTCTCTTTTACCTCGCCAAGCTTGTATTGAAGATTCTGAAGACGATTTCTTCTGTCAGATGCATAATAAACAAGCATCTTTAATTCTTCATTAGATAATAGGGACTTTGAATCAGATCTACTTTTTTGTGCAACCAAATTCCCTCTAGAATCTAAAACTCCTGCAAATCTTACCTTTTTATCAGATTTTAGACAATCATTACAAAGTTTGTTTAAATTCATTTCATATTTGGTAAAAATTACGCTATTAATAATTGATTCATGTTTATTAAAAACAGGAATTTTCCAAAAATAAATTCAGAAATTAAATTCTATTTGCCCTAAACTGTTTTAGATAAATTCAATCATCTGTAATATCTACAAAGGGTACCATCCACAATGAATACAAAGTAATCCATTTTTTACAAAATCTTTTAACGATACTCAAAATATGAAAAATATGGACGATGGACCAAAAGAGGCAGTGGTTTTGGCAACCATCAAAGCAGGAATAAAATCCTTTGATAAAATATCCAAAGTCGCCAATATGCCTACCAATGAATTAGAAGCAGTCCTTGAAAAACTAGAATCTAGAAACTTGATTGCAGTAAATGAAAAAAAGGGATTTTTGGGAATAAAAATAGAGATCAATATTACAGAGAATGGAGAAAAAACTCTAAAAGATCAAATCCAAGAGTTGAGAGAGAAATGGAAACAAATGATTCGGCTGTACCAATTAGAAGATAAACAAAAACTCCAAGCATACATTGATGAGAACAAGAATTCCTTTAAACCAATGATATTTTTTAGAATACTTGACATGGCGAATTTCTCCAAGATGTTTGGCATGGTTAATTTGGACATGGCCGAATATATCTCACCTAAAGACATACCTCAAGATATAGACGGTGGATGAGTGAACAGTGATGAAAATGATTCTGACCAGTTTCGAATCATTTAATCCAATTTCAGAAGCAACCTTAAGTATATGGAATTATTTAACACCTTAAAGATGGATAAAAAACTAAAGGTAATTACAATTACAGCATGTGCATTTGCCTTGGCTCTCGTTGGATATGTAAATGATGCAGAAGCGGCAGCCTACATAAAATTCGATGGAGTCGATGGAGAGTCACAAGATGCGAAACATAAAGAGTGGATAGAGATATTATCATTTTCTCAAACAATATCAAGAGGAGATTCTGGAGCTTCTGTTAGATCTTCTGCAGGTGCAGTTTTTCAGGATATTGTATTAACCAAAGAGCTTGATAAATCAAGCCCAAAACTTGCCGAATCGATTGCAATGGGAAAAGTTTTTCCAATCCTTGAATTTCATTTGACCTCTAGTGCCGGAACCTACTATGCATATGAACTAAAAAATGTAATGGTTACAAGTTATTCTATTAGCGGGGATGCTGATGAGCGACCAACAGAACAAATTTCTCTAAATTTTGAAGAAATTAAAACAACATACACAGAGTATGGTCCTGATGGAAGTAAAAAAGGCAATGTCGAATACACTTGGAAAGTTGAAGAAGGTACCTCATAAAACTAGGTCAAAACTAGATGAATAATTTTAATTTTCTATTTATTTTCGGATTTTTATTAATCGGTTCTGGATTTTTAATTTCGGATGCCTATGGGGCAGGCTATATCAAATTTGATGGAATAGACGGAGAATCTGAAGACAAAGATCACAAGGACTGGATAAACTTACTTTCATTTAGTGATGGCTCTAAGATTAGAGAAGACTCTGCATCAACAAGATACCAGTATAACGTATCTGACCTTATTGTGGTAAAAGAGCTTGATAAATCAAGTCCCAAACTTGCCGAATCAATTGCAATGGGAAAAGTTTTTCCTAAAGTAGAGATACATCTTGACTCAGAAAAAGAGACCTACTATGTGTACGAGCTTACAAATGTAATGATTACAAGCTATACAATTAGCGGAACTAACAAAGACATCCCCACAGAAGAATTTTCTTTAAACTATGAAAAAATAACAATTTCAGAATCATCAAAAGAACCACCCAAGGTAGAAGTTCCAGTTGAAGAACCAATAGAACCAATTTCAGAACCCAAAGTAAAAGATGAACTAGAAATTAAATCAGATTCCAAAGTTCCTATATGGGTGCAAACTACAGCACAATTTTGGATTGATGAGGATGTTTCAGATAGAGAATTTACTGATGCTTTAGGTTTTTTAGTAAAAGAGAAAATTATCGATGTAGAAGTAGATGCACCTTTAGACGATGTTGAACAAGACAACATAGAACCACAAGTTCCTGATTGGATTAGCACTACAACTGAATGGTGGATTAATGGTGAAGTCCCAGAAGATCAATTTCTTGAAGGAATAAAGTGGATGATTCAGAACCGAATTATCACAGGAGTTTAATTTTTTGAGATATGTTTTGGTTGTAAAAGTTAATCTGACAAGTTTTGATTCATTTTATTTTTAAATTTGTCTTCATCCCTCCCAAAAAATTATTTCAAATAAAATTTCCAATACGCTTAAGTTGATAATTCTTCAAAACTACTTGTGAGTTTTAGAGCAAGTGTGTTTTCAGGAAAAGAGATGACGATAATTATTGGAATTTCAACTATAGTTTCAGCATTATTGTACGTGACTTATGTTATAGGTAGGTAAAACTGGAAACTTTTTCCAAAAAAAATAATTTCATATAAAACCTCCAATGACGGTAATCACTCTAGATGATCTTGTGATGTTTGTACAATCCATAGCATAAAAATACTGTACCAGCAAGCCATATACCTGTCACGGGATCACTACGAACATATCCACCAAATAATTCATTGATGTAATAGTATAGATCAGCTACAGTGTTGAGCAAAATCCCCAAAAGTAAAAGACCCCACGCCGAACCTAAAACGCTTTTTTGAAAAATTTGAGTTGCAACAATAGCAAGAGCAAATGTTAATGATGTTGCAAAAACAAATACCAATCCTGTAAAAAATTCAGTATAAAATTGGGAATCATAGGTGGAAAATACTGAGATTTGTATAGTTCCAAGTCCACCATCAGCACTTACATGGGCAAGACCAAAAAAGCAATAGATCGATGAAAAAATAATTGGAGTTAATACGATTATTAGTTTTTGCGATCGTGTAGTGGATGGACTAAAATATTTGGAGTTTTTTCGCAAGTGATAAATTACAAATGGATAGTATGCTAAAAAAAATACATCAGGAAGAGCTACGTAAGGATTCTCTACATGATACCAAATTTCATAAAACCACCAAAGATTCCAGCCAATATTATAACACACAAATCCTAATGCAAGGGCAAGATAAGATTTTCCAAAAACCTTAGAACCCCAATATCGTCTTGCGATAAAAAATGCAAAAATAACAACAGCTGCAAACCCAAGCGAAGTCATTAATTCATAGAAATCAAGTTCCTCCTCAACTTCTGGCTCAATGGAATTTCCAATTATGAAAATTAAAATTCCAATTGTAATGGCCGCTATAACATAATAATTAATCTTCATTTCAGACTGGATATTTTCCTTAAATCCACTTGACACAATAACATATTAGCATCACAAATTAATATCTGTGATCTAATTTTCTTTTCATCCTTCCGAAAAAATAATTTCAAAAGATTTGAATCGATAGACTCAACCACTAAATTTGGGATGAAAATGGATGCAGATAGGCATAAATTTCAAAAAATAATGTAATCATGAAGAATGGTTTGTTGCCAAGTAAACATCTTGATATGCTTCAAGCAAATCCCTACCAGTTACAATCCCTATTAGAGAATCATTTTTTGTAATTCCTAATCTTTTGATGTCGTTTGCAGCCATAATGCTGGCAGCTTGGTTAATTGTTATTTCATCATTGGCGACTATCAGAGGAGATGACGAATATTTTCCAATCTCAAGATCTAACTTAAAATCATTCGAATAAAGATACGTTAAAAGATCTCTTTCAGAAAAAATTCCATACCCTTCCATATCTTGAATTATTACACTTCCTACTCTTTTTTCATGCATTATCTTTACTGCCTTTAAAATAGAATCATTTTTACTACATTTTTCAATTTTCGTACTAATTACCTTATACAGCGAAGTCTCAGTCTTTATCTTTCTAAATGCCCTTAGCAAATCAGATACCGTGACAATTCCAACTAGCTTGGCATCATCAAAAACCAATAGTCTAGATTTGTTCTTGTTCATTAGGTGGGTTGCATCTAAAACAGTGTCGCCCAAGTCTAATTTGGTAAATGGTTGCAAACCTACATCGTCAACTGTCAGTTCATCAAGATTCCGGGATTCAGCAATTGCCTTTAGAATTTCACGTTCAGTCAAAATGCCTTTAGGCATCGTTCCATCACTTACAACAAGATTTCCAAAATCTCTTTCAACCATAAACCCTATTGCTTTTGTAATTGGAACTTGGGGTTCAACTGAGATTGGATATGCAGTCATGTAATTTGTAATTGGTAAAGTTTGAATTTTGACTGTCATAATATGAAATAGAAAACCCAAGTATTTTATTTGTTGGATTAAATTTCAGACATGATAATTTCCCAAATCATTTAACATCTCTAGTGTAATGAATTAATGCCGTTAACACAAATTTTAGGAAAAAATATTGTCCACCGGGATTCACCCAAGAAAATTGGGTTAAATTGGGGAAGACTGATGTGAAAAATAAAATCACTCCTAATCTCTACTAGGATTATGGATAAAATTTTGTAGTCACTCAAAAGTTACAACTTTGCCATCTACAATGGATTTGAGATTACCATTTGTTTCATCATAGTAACTTATCACGGGATTGCTATCTGAACCAATGGCAATTGAGGTATAGTCTCCTACCAGTCCATCACTATCAAGGATTTCTATCGTATTTCCAGTAGAGCAAGATATGTCACCACAATGTACTACCTTAAGATCATCATTTGTAGAATCATAGTAGCTTATTACAGGATTATTATCTGGACCAATGGCTATAGAAGTGTTCCATCCTACTATTCCTGTACTATCAATGGTGTTAATGATATTCCCAGTAGAACACGAGATGTCACCACAATGTACTACCTTCAGATCAAAATTTGGTGCCTTAGCATAGTAGCTAATCACTGGATTGCCATCAACGCCAATTGCTATCGACGTGTATAACCCAACATCATCATTGCTATCAACGGTGGTTATTGAATTACCCGAAGAACATATTGTGTCACCACAATGTACTACCTTTAGGTCTGAATTGGTAGAATCAAAAAAACTGATCACCGGATTGCCATCAGCACCAATGGCCATAGACGTGAATGTACCTGTAACATTGGCACTATCAAGGGTTATTACATTATTTCCAGAAGAGCAAGATGTGTTACCACAATGTACAAATTTTAAATCCCCTAAAGACTGGTCAGTGTAGCTAATTACCGGATTGTTATCTGAACCAATGGCAATTGAGGAGTATATCCCTACCGAACCTGTACTGTCAACGGTGGTAATAGTATTACCAGTAGAGCATAACGTGTTCCCACAATGGACTACTTTTAGATCCCCTCCTGGTAGATAATAATAGCTAATCACAGGATTGTCATCTGCGCCAATGGCCATAGATGTGTATTGCCCTACATTATCTGTGCTATCAACTGTGGTAATAGTATTACCAGTAGAGCATAACGTATTACCACAATGGACTACTTTTAGATCCTGGGTTGTTTCATCATAATAGCTAATCACAGGATTGTCATCTGCGCCAATGGCAACAGATGTGTATAATCCTACTATTCCTGTATTGTCTATGATTGATATAGGATTATTTTTTACAACCAATTTTACACAAACCCAATTGTTTCCATCAAATTGGGCCAATTCATTTACCGAACATCCAATACTTGTTAAAGTATCGTCATCAGAAACACAAACCCAATTGTTTCCATCATACTTTGCAATCTGATCAATGGTACATCCTAATAGGGCGAGTGTATCAGTGGCGGGTGATGAATCTACGTATCCTTTTGTAGCTGCATCAGCGTTCTCCGTTGGTACACCCACATTTGTTATTTTATCACTTGTCATATCTAGACCCCCCGTAATTATTACATCTCCAGAAAGTGTAATTGTAATTAAAGCCGAGGCTGTTCCAACCCCAATGGAAACTAGAACAATAAATAAAACAAGAAGAGGAGTACTAGTAAATCGATTTTTCCAACCCATCCTCATACAACAAATGATTTGGGTCTAAATTACCTATTAATGTTTTTTAGTAAAGACATCTTTTTTATTTCCCCCCAACATAATTTCAAATCTGGGACCTACAGGATTTGAGAGCTTTTGGTGACTAATTTGGTATCAATTAGGTGTAAAATTATTCAACAAAAATTCAATTCCTTTGGATCTGTTTGCCGTAAACTAAAGGAACGATTTAGGGTTAACTTCCTCTCTCCCCAACAATATCACCTACAATCTCCTCTATTAGATCCTCTACGGTAATTAATCCCATTAAATTCTCATCATCATCCAAAACTATTCCCATGTGAGTTTTTTCATTTTTTAGTTGAATTAGAAGGTCGCTTATCTTTTCTTTGGTGAAAACAAAAATGGGTTTTCTGGCAATTTGTCCTATCTTTGTTTTGGAATATTGATTTTCTGGCAACTTTGCAATATCCCATATATGTAAAATCCCAACAATGTTGTCTTTAGTTTTAGAATAAACGGGGATACGTGTGAATTTCCTATCTTTAATTTGTTGAAAAACATCTGAGAAAAATTCATTTTCCTCTAAAGAGAATATTACCTTTTTTGGCGTCATAACATCAATAATCGGTTTGTCATCAAATTCAAGAGCTTTGTGAACTAGATCGTGCTCTTCTTCCTCAATTGCTTTTTCTGATAAACCTAAATCTACGACCTCTTTGATGTCCTCTTCTGTGATTGATTTTGGAGATGAATCTCTTCCAATAACCCTCAAAAATCCCTTGGTTACAAGTTCTAAGAATATAACAATAGGATACATAACATAGGTAAATGCAAGAAGGAAATTGCTAAACCGTAATGCAACTTTTTCTGAATTAATGTTGGAATAAGTTTTTGGAAGAATTTCTCCAAAAATTAAAATCATAAAAGTCATAATTCCAATTGCAATTCCTACTCCCTGATCTCCGAGCAATTTTATCATAACGTCAGCTGCCAAAACCGATGAACCTACATTGACTAGTGTATTGCCAAGATTAACGCTGGAGGTCATTTTGCTTGGATTTGACTTTAGTTTAAACAAAGCAGAGGAACCTGGAACCTTTTTCCTGTAGAGCCTTAGGACCTTTGAACGGCGAGTGCCTACAATAGCAATCTCAAGTCCGCTAAACAAGGCATACAATCCAAGGAGAACAATTACTGCAACAATTTCTAATTCTACATATTCCAATTATCTTAGATTAGCTTGGAGTGACAGGATTTGAAGGTTTTTGATGATTATTTTGATACCAATCAGGCGTGAAAAACACAGAAAAACTGTAGATATGAACTGGTCTGAAATTGTAAAATTACGATCAAGGTTAAGTAATTCAAACCATTTTGTATTATGGGGCATGGAGTGGAAAAATCAATTAACTAAAACCCCATATCTTGTGCTTTTCATATTTTTAATTACAATTGGAGGCGGAACTGCCTACGCATTGATAACCATCACTCTTGCAGGTGATGTAATAGTTGAAGGAGACATGACATTTACCAATGGAGAAATAACATGTACTGATTGCATAGATACTGCCGATATTTTAGATGGAACAATTACCAAAGAAGACCTGCCAAAATTTTTGATCCTAGAAACAATAGAAACAGTGGATACCACCACGGACTTTAATCTTTATTCGTCAATTGCGCTGGCAAAGGATGACATTCCAGTTGTTAGTTATTTTGATGATGTCAATGAGGATCTCAAGTTTGTAAGATGTGGCAGCACGGATTGCTCCTCAGGAAATTCTATCCAAACAATTGATAGTACTGGAGATGTGGGGCGCTATACATCAATTGCCCTTGCAGATGACGATATTCCAGTGATTAGTTATCAGGATGAAAACAACAATGCTCTAAAACTTGTAAGATGTGGCAACATTCATTGCTCCTCAGGAAATTTGATTCAGACAGTTGAATCCGGTGTGGGGGGAACATTTACTTCCATTGCCATTACACTTGGTGACATTCCAGTGATTAGTTACTATGATTGGATCCTTGATGATCTCAAGGTTGTAAAATGTGGCAACACGGATTGCTCCTCAGGAAATTCTATCCAGACAATTGATAGTACGGGTGATGTGGGTGAGCATACATCCATTGCCCTTGCAACAGGTGAAATTCCAGTGATTAGTTATCATGATAATACCAATGAGGATCTCAAATTTGTAAAATGTGGCAACACGGACTGCTCCTCAGGCAATTCCGTTCAGACAATTGACAGTACAGGCAATGTGGGTTGGTATACATCCATTGCCCTTGCAGCAGGTGATATTCCAGTGATTAGTTATACTGATATTACTAATAATAATCTCAAGTTTGTTAGATGTGGCAACACGGATTGCTCCTCAGGAAATTCCATTCAGACAATTGACAGTACAGCTGCTTTAGGTTTCTACACCTCAGTCTCCCTTGCAGCAGGAAACCTTCCAGTGATTAGCTATTTTGATAGTAATAATGGTAATCTCAAGATTGTAAAATGTGGCAACACGGATTGCTCCTCAGGAAATTCAATTCAAATAGTTGACAGTCCTGGTAATGTTGGTAGCTTTTCCTCCCTTGCCCTTGCAGATGACGATATTCCAGTGATTAGTTATTTGGACAAAACAAATAGTGCTCTGAAAATCCAAGGTTTTTCCAAACAAAAAATTATTGATTTAACGGATTAAATCCATCTTTATCGCTTTGAAAAAATAATTTCAAATTCTAGATTCAATTCTATGGAGGCTTGAACTATTTTTGGAGATAGAAATGAAAATACAATTATTTGACAATAGTTACAGGAGCTCTTGCCTTGTGTAATACAAAATTGGACGTACTTCCAAAAAATAGTTCTTTTGGAAATCCCATTCCTCTGGATCCTATAACAATTTGATCAATCCTGTTTGCAGGATTATTAGCAAATGTGGTTAAATCAATACCCGAAGTATGACCTCCAATGACAATTCCTTCAAATTCAATTTTATTTTTTTCTACTTTTCTCTTTGCAACATTCATTAACGCTTTTGCTCCCTTTTTCCATTTTTTCTCTGGGAGTATAGGTGCACGAACAGCAGAAAATGCACTAAAACTAGTATCGCTGTGAACGCCAATAATCATAGCATCTGATTGTTTTGCAAACGAAATTGCCTTATCTAATCCCCTTATGGAATTTTTCGAACCATCTAAACAAACCATTATTCTTTTCAAAGTCATGTAAAATCAAGATAATATTCTGTATTTATTTGGTGTTTTAGTTCGAAACTCTTAGTTGAATCCGTAGAGACCTGAACCGTTTTGGCCATAAAATAGACCCCAGATAGGCGTGAAATTAAAGACTAGAGACCTCATCTAGAATGGTATTGGCAAATCTCCTGCCTGAACGACTTTGAGTTTTTGCAATTTCTATCAAATGTGGTTTTAATTCCTGGTCATCAAAGTTCAGTTTTAGCAAATTATAGTATGCTAGACCCACTGTATCGTTCTCTTCTGATACTATTTTCTGCATGATGTTTTTTGCTCTGGATATTTTATCCTTTAGCGGTAATTGCTCCATTGCATACTGTAAAAATATTTTTACAATCTCTGCGTGTCTATCCCCAATAGATACAGTTAATCTAAACTTTGACATGCTGTTAAATTCCTCAGTTATCTGCACCAGTGCATTGTCATATTTCATGTGATACCTTTGCATTAATGGCATTACTTGGCGTAACAGTATTTCATCAAACTCGTAATTTTTTGAGAGATTTTGTTCTGAATCAATTACTAGTTCAATTATTACAAATACAAAACGTAGCGGGTCTCTGATTTCAATTTTTTTATACTCTACTGGGTGTTTGATGAACATTTTGTTTAGAATGTTGATGCCATGCGCCGACAAGAGACCGCGTTTTTTGTCTGCATTTAGAGTTTTTATTATTTTTAGCAGGGTGACTGAGAACAATGAATAGTTTTTAGCTGTTGCTCCATTTTTTTGCAGACATTGTATTTCAAAATTATTTGCAAACTCGTCTAATATTCTTGGAATTTGCTGGTCTGGCTCTATGTTTCTAAAATTTACTAGCTTGGGTTTGGTGTTGTCTGTTTTAGTTGTGGCAAATAATGGGCTTGCTAGCTTTAGTGCACTTTGAATTGATGTTAGCTTGCCCTTGTTGCCTTTGCCGTACTTGGATTTTTGCAAAGTCTGAATGGATTGAATTAGTGAATCGTGCAAAGTATTACAACCTCGCTTTTTTGTAAATATGTAATTTATAATGATTTTTTATTCTCATACTTCTCAAAAAAATTCAAATCAACATCCATGATTTCGTGCCCATTTACTTTTCTTAAATTCACTAGATGAGCAAAACTTGGAATACAAATCTGCCAACCCCGCATCTAGTATTGCATCATTAAGATTTACTCCATTACAATGAACTACCCCAAGCATTCTATCATGGCTTCCTTCTTGTTGAAAGTCATCTTCATCGACTATAGCAAACGAACCCACAGGACAATTTTCTGCAATAAAGTCTCGTGCCTCCTCATAACCTGAATCGCCTATTTCTGGGGCATCAACTAGGACTAGACGAATAGATTTTCCATAAATTTTGAGGGTATCTCCATCAATGTTTTCAGTCACATAGCCTGGAATGCATCCTGCAGTGCCTGAACACTTGGAGGTCGGATCAAGAAAGTCATCCTGGATATCTAAATCCGTTTTTTCAGGTGGGGGCTCTATTTGTGACTGCTCTGGAATAACTAGAATTCCTTCTTTTACGAGATATTGTAATGCACCTACAAATTCTTCGTCACTTATTTGGTTACTTGACCAAAACCCTGCAATTGTCTTAATCCATTCAGGTAAGAATGACTCTTGAGAATATGCAGAACTAGTAATTCCCACGACAAGTGCAAAAGCTAATGCTCCTGCAAAAAGCTTGGTTGAATATTTTAATGGCACTAATTTTTTTATGTATTTAGTATAGTTATAAGATTGTCTTTACTTCAAAAAATAATTTTAAATTATCGAGGTTTAGTTACGTATGGTTTCAAAAACTGTACAATATCAGCTACCTGTCGTCTATTTAGAGTAATTTCTCGTTTTTTCAAAAATGGAATTACATTGCCCAAGCTTGTAGTGTAAACTGACTTGTATCCTTGATTTTTTCAATCACCATTAGAAAGTAATGAAAATATGCAATGGTGCTAAAATGACTTCCTATGGCACAGACGAATATTTTAGGGATTGTCTATGGTCTGGTAAACGATAAACAATTGCATGACTCTAATTCTGTTTTGCACCATTGCATGGAATACTTATGACAATTCTGCATTTAACTGGCACTGAGAAATTGTTCATACAAATCATCAGCGAATCCATGACTAGAATTTAATTTTTAAAATTGTTTTTCCGTGCTTCATTAACTGGATATTTTCATTAATCCTTCTTTTATCATAAACTGGATTCCTTGCACAAAGGAATCATCATCAATATCCCCTGCTGCCCACCATCCAGCATTGTTTTTTACCCAGTCAGGAATGTTATTGTTCTGTGAACCTGCTCCTTGTTCAGTGGATGGTATTTTCATCAATCCTTCTTTTATCATAAACTGGATTCCTTGCACAAAGGAATCATCATCAATATCCCCTGCTGCCCACCATCCTGCATTATTTTTTACCCAGTCAGGGATTTTAGCAGATGTATCAGCTGGTCCTGCACTTAACTGCAAAGATGGTGGATCAATCTGAGTTTGTGATTCACCGTTTATCACAAATGAAATAATTTCCACTGTAGCCTTTGAGCTTCCATATTGAGCCTTTACAGTGTACTTTCCTTCTCCAAATTCATCATCAAGAATTACAGTGTGGGAATATGCACCATCAGGATTTACTGGTGTTTTTTGAGTATCAATTAGGCTATTTTTTGAATCAAAGATTGAAATTCGTAAATTTCTGTCCTCATCATACTTGTTGACCGTTCCAGAAAATGTTACAGTTTCTCCAAGGCCATAGGATTCTTTATCCAAGTAAATCTCTACAGTATAGTTCCCAGAACTGCTTTGTGCTGGAGGTCCTCCATAACCCAAAGCACTCTGTCCTAAAGACAAGACAAGAAATGACATTGCAGTAATAATGAAAAATTTCCCAAGTTTCATATCCACCCTAAGACAGTTCTTTCTAAATTTAAACTGTGGGTGGATGGTTTTCCCAAAACCACCTCTAAAATTTAGTTTGTACGATAGATTTTAAAAGCGAATCAAGCTCTTCAGGATTTTGTCAATTGCAGTAATTTCCTCTTGTCTTTCCTTTATGGTATTTTCATTCCACGCTTTCATAAATTCAGACTGTTGGTCTAGCTTTTTTAAATTCTGAACTTGTTTTTCCAAATAAATCTTGTAGTCCTGCAACATATCCAAGCCCTTGTTGTGTTTTTCCTGAAAAGACTTGTCCATGCATAATAAAGTAGTAAATGATCTTTAAATTTTCCTGCAACTCATCTTGGAGGACCCTGGTGTTGTCCCTTTTCACACGAGCTGCAAACCTCATCGATGATGGACTCGGCCTTGTCAGTATCATGCTTAAACTCTGCTTCAACTATGGCGTTTTCCTCTTCATATCTGTGACCAAACTCTGGAATCTCATTGGGACACGTACACAGATAACACGAGCATTTTTTCATAATATCTAAAAATTTTCCAAGCTAAAGAGTATTGCCAAATCTGCTTAGGATTTAAATTATCAAAACTGCAAATCCTACCATTACACATGTCCTCTGTTACTCCAAAAAAAATAGCTGAAAACCAGTACGAGATAGAAGCTGATTCAAATGAGGGAATGAAAGTTCCAGTGCGAATCTATGCAAATGAAGCATTACTGCAAAAAATGCTAACTGATAGAACCATAAAACAGGCAAAAAATGTCGCATCAATTCCTGGAATTGTTAGCCACAGTGTAGTTCTACCTGATGGCCATGAGGGATATGGATTCCCAGTAGGTGGAGTGGCTGCCATGGATGCAGACGAGGGAATGATTAGCCCCGGAGGTGTGGGATATGACATTAATTGTGGAGTGAGACTGCTCCGTTCAAACTTGACTGAAGATGCAGTTCGCGCAAAACTCAAAGATTTGGTAACTGATTTGTTTAGCTCCATTCCATCTGGAGTGGGCTCCAAGGGTTCGATACGACTGAATCCCTCGCAGCTCGACGAGGTTCTCGTACGAGGAGTAAACTGGGCAATTGATAATGGATATGGCTCAACTGATGATTCAGACGTCTGCGAAGAAAACGGACAGATTGATAATGCAGATCCAAATAAAATCTCAGAAAAGGCAAGAAAGCGAGGAGCACCACAGCTAGGTAGTTTGGGTTCAGGAAACCATTTCCTTGAAGTACAAAAGGTAGCAGAGATTCATGATGAAGAAGCTGCCAAAAAAATGGGAATCACAAAGGGAACAATTACAGTTTTGCTTCATTGCGGCTCTAGAGGATTTGGACACCAAGTGTGTAGCGATTATCTGCGAGTAGCAGAGCAAGCAATGGGAAAATATGGCATTGATTTACCTGATAGGGAGCTTGCATGTGTTCCAAATACATCTGAAGAAGGAGAGTCTTACCGAAAGGCAATGTTTGCAGCACTAAACTATGCGTGGAGCAACAGACAGATGCTAACACATTGGACTAGAAAATCATTCCAGCGAGTATTTGGCCAATCAGAGTCTGATTTGGATATGAAATTAGTGTATGATGTTGCACACAATATCGCAAAGATTGAAAAACACAAGGTAAACGGAGAGGAGAGAAGACTAGTAATTCACAGAAAGGGTGCAACTAGAGCATTTCCAGCCGATAGAGAAGAGGTTCCATTAAAGTACAGACACTTGGGACAACCAGTACTGGTTCCAGGATCAATGGGTACTGCAAGCTGGATTTTACTTGGGCAACCAAATTCGATGAACTTGAGTTTTGGCTCAACTGCACATGGAGCAGGAAGAACCATGTCAAGAACCAAAGCTAGGAAAAATTTTACTGAAGATAGCGTTAAAAAATCATTAAATGACAAGGGGATATTCATCAAAGCATTGACCAGAGATGGTGTTGTAGAGGAGACTCCTCAGGCCTACAAGGATGTCGATGCCGTGGTAAATGTCTCCCATGAGCTGGGAATTGCCACCAAAGTGGCAAAATTAGTGCCTATAGGCGTGATTAAGGGATGAGCGAAGATTCTGAACTAGAAAGACTAAAGGCAAAAAGGCTAGCCGAGATGCAGCAAAATATCTCCTCAATTAAACAAACAGAGACAGCACCCGAGGAACCAGAAAAAAAAGAAACAAAGAGCCCCCGTGATATGGTTGTGAGTTTTTTGGGATTTCGAGGAGAAGAAGTACTGCAAAACGCAGAATATCAATTTCCAAATGAAACTAAAAGTGTGATTATTCAGATTGCTCAACTGATTAAAACTGGTGAGCTAAACGAAAAATTAGATGGAGGACAATTGTTACAGTTATTTCGCTCAATCGGACTCAACGTAAAGATGAACACAAAGATTAACGTAGAACAAGACGGAAAGTTTGTATCATTAACTGAAAAGTTAAGCAGCACAAAAAATAACGAAGAAGAATGAACACTGCACTAGAGATTAGCACAAAAAATTATGCTGATGACAAGCTTGCAATCAAGATGGCACTATCTCACATGGAGACATTGGTTGGAAGTGTAAATGGCTATCTACTTAGTGAACCGTATTCAAAATTTGGCTGGACATTTTTCAAAGTAGCACTAAAACCAGAACTACAAGATGGAATTGAGAAAAAATTTGCAGACATGATTGAAAAATACCAATGGAGTAGTCCGACTGAGAAATTTACAAAGTTTATGACAGACTATTTTAAATCCAAAGGCTGCAATGTTGTAATAAAACCAGTTGCCTAGACTCGTCTTCCACGTTTGCCACCTTTCTTTCTGGTGGTATCATGTGGTATTGGTGTAACATCATCGATTCTTCCTATTTTGAATCCGCCTCGTGCTAGTGCTCTGATTGCGGCTTGTGCACCTGGTCCTGGTACTCTAGAACCGACACCGCCAACTGCACGGACTCGTATATGAAAACCAGTAAACCCTTTTGTCTTTGCAGATTCAATTACTGCATTTGCTGCTTTCATTGCAGCAAAGGGTGATGATTCGTATCTATCGGCATTAACATGTACTCCACCAGAACTGAGTGCTACCGTTTCAGCACCAGTGAGGTCAGTCATGTGAATTATTGTATTATTGTAACTACTGTAAATGTGGGCAATTCCCCATTTGTCAGGACCGGCTTTTTTAACTTCAGGCTCAGACTTTGCCTTTTCTTCGGATTTTGGCTCCTCAACAACTGCTTCAGTTACAGCTTTTTCTGCTGGGGCTGGTTTTTCCTCAATCTTGGCTTCAGTTTCTGACAATGTCTGCTTTGGTTCTAAAGGGTTTAAAAAACATTGATTTTTTACAAAATTCTAAACTTATCTGGTTGCGTGTAAATTCAGATCCTTTAAGGAATTTGCCGCTTTGTTTTATACCCAAAAAATTTTTCAGGTCTTTGTTTTTCACAACTGTTTGTGTCCAAAAAAACAAACACAATCTTATGTAAAAATTATAACACAATAAAATGAAGCCCCAGTGCTGCTGGCAACTGACTTGTAGCGTTTCATGCTGGGTTTCGCCTTCATACTTGTCAAAAATTATTTCATAATCCTACTATGTATTTTGAGAAACCTGATTTTTTACAATAGGAATACAAAAATGAAACAACATCTTCGAATACTTTAAGAGGATAAAAAATTCCAGCTAAAACTGAATTGAAATATTTAATTTTACTTCTAGTTATCACTGCAAGTGCAGGAATTCTTCAATCAACATATGCTTATCACCAAGAACGTGAAGAACTTGAAGAATTACAAATGACGGGGATTTTCAACTCCCAGATGAATATGATTAGATTTCCAGTTGTAGGGGAGCAATATCACTTGCAGGTTGTTTTGCGTGACGAGTCACAATACCAAAACTCTACTGTAACTGTTGGGTATGGATTTAATCATGTAGAAAGAATACCAAACAAGCTAACACCGGATTCAGTCAAACCGTTTATGGGATTTGATAGCCAACACTCTACATCGGCAATGCGAGACTCGCAAACAATACAGACTAGTCAACATGACTTTCCAATAATTGTAAACTTTACAGTAGCATTTGAGAGGCCAGGTGTTCATCATTATTCGTTTTTTGAGCATACAATAGAACCGCAAGGAAGTGCCGGATCCTTTGGGGGAGGATATCATATTGTATCACAGTACAGCAAGGCAATTGGGGAGGATGGAGGATGTAAAAATCCAGAACTTTTGACTTTGGCAAAACATGATTTTTCTACTCTTGTTTGCGTTAAAGCAGAGACTCACCATGAACTAATTACTAGGGGTTGGGGGCCATTGCCCGGATAGGGTTTGTCTGGAAATCAAAAATTTTAATGAAAATTTGAAAAAGAAAACACAATAATTTTACTTGAAATAGTCACAATTTAATTAAATTTTTTCGTTTTTGTAAAATGACGCCAACCACGATCTTCCAAGGTTACAAATTTTTTATTTTTTTCAACAAATACTCCTCGTCCTTTACTTACAACTCCAATCTCAAGTATTGGGGTTTTGGAAAGTTTTGCATTTTTAATTATTTTTGATTTGTCTTTTTGGGATACAGTAAATACAATTTCATATTCTTCTCCCCCATGTAAAATCAAATCATCAAAATTTTTCTTGTGAGATTGCGCATATACTTTAACATCTTCTCTTGCAGGAATTTTTTGTATTACAAATTTACATTTACTCTGTTTGGCAATCTCATGGAGTGTAGTGGATAAACCATCACTGGAATCCATCGAGGAGGAAAAATATTTTTTATTTTTCAAAGCAAAATCTATTCTTGGCTGGGGTGTAATCATGGACTTTATTGCCTTTTTAGAAAAACTATCGACTGCTTTTCCATTTCTGAGTAATATCTCCAGGCCTGCAGCAGAATAACCAAATGGGCCTGTGACAAAAATAGAATCGCCTGTTTTGGCGCCCTTTCTGGTAATAATTTTCTCTCCAATCCCAAAAAGACAAACAGAAAAAGAAATTTCCTTACCTTCATTGATGTCTCCACCTAAAATTTGAATATTAAATTCCTTTGATGCCTTTGCAAATCCTGATGCAATCTCGTCAATTTTTTTACTTGTTATTCCACTGGATAAAGTTACAGAGATAATTGCAAATTTTGGTTTTACACCTTTTGCTGCAAAATCACTTACACTTGCAACAACGCTTTTTCTTGCTGCATCCTTTAGACTCATCCTAGAGGGAATATCCGTACTTGCAACCAGAGTGTCAACCTTGAGGATAATTTTTGTATTCCCTACACTGAAAAACTCTACGTCTTCTGAGATAAAATTTCTATTTCCAAATTTTTTTTGAAATTTTTTTATTATTTCAGTCTCATCTAATTTCTTCATAACATTGATTCACTATCTCTTTTGATTCCTTAACAATTTTTTTACATTTCTCCAAGTCATTTGATTCAGCTGAAATTCTAATTATGTCTTCAGTGTTTGATCTTCTAATCAAAACCCAGCTATCCTCATCAATTATTCCCTTTATGCCATCCAGAGGAATTACCTCCGAATACTTTGAATTTAATTTACCTGCAACCTTTTCCATGACTTTATCCTGGAGGACTGCATCAACATTTGTTTTGTCTCTAATTTGAATATAGTTTTCCATAAAGTCCAGCACCTCGTTGAATTTTGAATCATTCAACATTGAGACAATCAAACCACTAGCTAGTATCCCTTCTCTGCAATAATTAAATTCAGGTAAAATAAATCCTGCACTGCTTCCCTCACCACCTGCTTGGGCATTTGATTTTATCATCAAGTCAATGACGTTTGCTTCGCCAACTTTGGAGCGCTGTACTGTTCCGCCATGCTCTTTGATGAACTTTTCAATTGAAACACTAGTATCAATGCTTAGAACAAATTTTTTGTAACCCAAGTCTAGAGACTTTGCAACTCCCAGTCCTAGTGTCACATCAGGAGTTTGTTTTTCTCCATTTCTAACTACAACTAGTCTGTCTCCATCCAAGTCAAATGCAAATCCAATGTCTCTAGTTGTAGATGCTTTTACTAGATCCACCAACTCATCAGTCGTAGGATCTGGCCCTCTGGTGCTTCCCTGCAAGTCTGGATTTATCACATCCACATTACAGCCTAGTTCTCTGAGTAAATTGGGCGCAAACTCCTTTGCCGCGCCTCCACCAATGTCTACTGCAATTTTCGGTGTACCCTCTAGATTTCCAATAATCTTTTTGGCATCTTCAAGATATGATGATGCAATTTTCTCTTCTGTCCCAATGGGTGATGTTTGAAGCCCTTGTTTTTCTAAAATCTGTGGCAATTCTCGCTCGTTTATCCCACGGCCATCAATGATGAATTTCAACCCATTCCATTGGATTGGATTGTGCGATGAAGTAATTACAATTCCAGCACCATATTTTCTAGATTCATGAAATACCACGGGAGTGGGGGCAGTTCCAAGATCAAACACGTCTATTCCATTTTGTCTCAAGGCTGCATTTGCAGTCTCTATTATCATATCGCCTGAAGGTCGTGTGTCTTTTCCTATTACACATTTTCCAGATTTTATTAACGAAGAAAAATTATTGCAAAATTCCAGTACTTCCCTTAGAGTAAAGTCATCTCCGAAAATTCCCCTAATCCCTGAAATAGTTTTTTTCATCTGTTCAAAACCAGAAAGGCTTTTTATAAACTCTGATAGAGTAAGCGAAAAGCGCCTCGGTAGCTCAGTCTGGTAGAGCGAACGCCTCGTAAGCGTTAGGCCACGGGTTCAGATCCCGTTCGAGGCTTTTTTATTTTAATAAAAATTTATGTTGAATCGCTAAGGGTTTCAATATCTGTCTCTAGTTCTTTTCCTAATCCTTTCCACCATTGTTTTAAATCCCCTGACATTTACTTCTCTCAGTATCCGCGCAAATCATCCTTTATAGATCTGCCGATTGAATCGTAATTGATCACCTTTAACTAAAAAAATTGACTTGACTGCAACTAAACTATTGCTTCTCTTCTTGCTGTTTTTTCTTTTTGCGATAAATAATAATTGCAAGTGCTCCTCCTGCACACACCCAAAATACGGGTGATAATCCATTTTCCACTTGAGGTTGAAATGCACCAACAAAGGCCAGAGTCATTATTGCAACAAGACCCAACCCAAAAATTTCAAGCATTTTAACCATAATTTTTCTAATTTCAATTCGCTAATCAAAAAGATATATGGTTTTGCAAAGGCAGTAATTTGTGGATAAATATCTGATGGTAATCTTTGTCTTTATGATTGTCACCATACCCATCGCATTTTTTAATCCAGGTACAGGAGAAATTCGAGACCCTCCACTATTTCCGTTATTTTATGCTGCCATAGCCGGAATGATTATCATTATCCTTTATAGCTCCTACAAGAGTCGAAAGGAACGACAAGCAGAAAGGGCCAAAAGACGATCTAAAAAATAGATTTTAGAGTTCTAACCCAAAGGATTCAGCAACGTTGGCAAATTTTACATAAGATTCCAAGTATTGTCTTCCTTTTGGGGTAATTACAAATGTGTTTTTTCCATCATACTCGATTTTGTTGATTAGTTGGGCACCTGTCAAATTGGATAGAAATTTTGATAATCTGGAATGCGATAGATTAGCCTTTGTAAGCAAAGTTGTGGTTTTGATTCCCTCTTGACCGGACTGTTCAGTGGCAGTCAAAAGATCTCCAACAATCTGCATGCTAGTTCTATACGATGCCATATACAAAATAGTCAATACCCAAGATATAAGGGTATTACCACTAATTCAGATCAGATAAATATTCTAGGCTTGGTTTTTTTGATATTGTCTTCCCAATCTCCCGTACCCTGGTTTGATGATTTTATCGGAGTTGCCTATCGTTATTATGATTTAAGGATGAATGTGGTGCCACTTTTTAGCGAAAGAAAACCAGCAACCAAAATTTGGCTTGAATCAATCCGCAAGTGGTTAGACCATTCCATAAAGATAAGATTTGTTGAAACTGATGATCAATATTGGTTCATTATGGGTGCAGATTCTCAAAATCCCCAGACCAATATGTCATTTTTCAAAAAATTAACAAAGTCAGAAAGCTATGAGAGATTCAAAAAAGGTCATGGTGGCGAGGCCTATCTTAGATTAGGAGTTTATTCTGAAAAATTTCTAGAGGATGTAAAAAAAGATGCAGTGTGTGATTGTGGTCATCCTGCAGAAGACCATGATAAAAATGACAACGATTCTTGCTTGTATGAAATTTGTAACTGTAAAAAGTTTAAAAGTTTTCAGGTAAACCTACTAAAAAAGAAAAAGACAGTTACAAACATTTTATTTCTAGATGAAAAAAATGTTAAAGACGATCCCCTTGCATGGAATTGTCTTAATGCAAACAAGTATTCAAAATTAAAGTAAGTCTATTCTAGATTTACCCTAGTGTGTTCTCCAGGATAAAATTCAGCTAATTTTTTGGAATAGCAATCTCCGCATAATTCTCCATCAATAGACCATTCTGGCATTGGATTATAATGCAAAGTTGTCTCTTCATTACAAATTGTACATTTGTGTTTGGATCCCAAATTATTGTTGCTCTTTTTATTCAATATAAAAAACATTCTAGATCTGATGAAAATAAAAAAATTATGTTAAATATTACTAGGATATACGAAACTTAGGTAGGCAGTCTGGCCAATGTAAACCTCCTGCAAGTTTTTTACTTGGTTGGGCTTCTACCTTTAAAATAAATTATCAACAAGTTTTTTTAAAGATAGGATTTCCTCTTCTTCTCGCCTAATTTTTTTATCCAATACCCGAAGCATCGAATCATTCCAGACGTGCTGTGAGAAGAAATTGTGCTTGGTATTTGCCAATTCAATTTCATCCTCCACTATGGTATCTTCTAGGAATTTTGTGACCACAGTATCGGTAACCTTGAGAATTCTAGAGTTTAGTTTGAAACTACGAAATATTGGCTCGAGTTTTACCACGTCCTTTTTAAAATCACCTTTGGTTTCAAGGATTTTCTTGTACATTATTCTAAAGTATACTGCAACATAAAACAAGGTAGCATATCTTTTTGTTTTGTGTCCTCCCTTTTTTCCATACTTTGGTATTTTTTTTGCATATTCTTTTACAAGATAGGGGTAGAGCAAAATTTTGTAATCGTCTTTGAGGTTATCATTAAAGACATCATCGTATTTGCTTCCACGTGGAAGAAATTGAGCAGGAGAACTATACGCTTCAGTGGGTCGTTGTTCTATTCCTGCAACTAAAACTTGAATTGCATCTTTTGCAACAATAACTTTTTTGTGATTATCTGGAAGATACTTGTTGTATGTAGAGTCTCCTTCATATTCGCATTGTTTAGATTTTGTTTTAGTATCAAACGATCCTGCTTGAATTTCATAAAAATACCCACAATTTTTTAACTGAGACTTGACAGATTTATGAAAATCCATCAGGGAGACAAGGTCTTTTCCCCTTACGGAATTTTGTGAATTCCTATACTTTGTAATGTTATTTTGTTCTTGTTCATCGTCGGCTTTGATTATAGTTACAGTCATTGAACCGTTCATGTTTTTGGTTCGTTTGGCATGATCCACAATAGAATTGGATGTTTGGGCGCCATTTACTATTTGAGGAGCATAAAGTTGTATGAGGTTCTCTCCTATTTCCTCAAAATTACTAACAACAATTGTAATTCCATTGTTATAAAAGAAAAATTTACCTGGATTGTTCTGCAAAGTCTCTCGTAATCCTTTGTTTACAGTAGTCTTAAACTGCATCCACTGTCTAATATTTGATTCAAAAACATAGTCTCTGTTTTTACTAACAAATTCAGTTAGTTCTCTTAGTTTTAAAACTCCCAAAATAGTATTATCATAACGCAGCATTTTTTCTAATTTTATAGAGGATTTTTTCCCTGCGGCAGGCTTTTTTATTCTATCCCATAATCTTTGAATGATTTTTTCTATGTCTAAAATTTCAATAAAATCATCCGAATACTCTACTTTTTGGTTAGTTACATAGCAACATTTTATTTTCAGATTTTTTTCCTTAATTTTAGTAACAAGTTGTGCCAGTTCGGGCCTCATTTTTGAAATGTCTTTTCCAAGAAAACGTTTTGCATCTTCTTTGAATTTAGCTATGGCTTCAAGAGAATGTGACGTCCCATACTTTGCTTGAAATAGACGAATGGTATTATCTGAAAAATCCACAGGAAGATATGCATCTATTCCTAAATCATTTGCACCATCAACAATCGCATCTGCAGCGTCATCTTCGGTAGCCTCGAAAACTCTGGTTAAAACCCACTGAAGAAAATTGTTTCCCTTCTCGACTTCACTCTTTGAGTTTTCTGCATGATCTTGTATGTTATCTTGGATGTTTTCAGAGAATCCTTCCAGGGGAGGTGTGGATTTTTTCTGAATTAACAGAGCCTGTGATCCCGGAATGTATTCTAATAGACCTCTTTCATTTTGAGCCAAACAAATTTTCTAATATGTTATATATTTAGAGAATTTGGTAATTACATAATTACCGCTGACGAAAAAACCATAATTTGTGTGGTTTGTTGAAGATTGTTTCCTTTTTGTTTAATTTTGAAATTATTTTTTGGGAAGGATCAGAATATTAAAAAAAGGATTATTCCTTATAATGAACTATTAGGGATTTTCCCATAACCGGATGAACAGCTACTATGTTTTCGCCCTTTTCGGCTAGAAATTTGTTTACTACATCTTGAAGAAATACATCCTGAGATAATTGTTCAGCTTCAAAATATTGTATTTTGTGAATCATTAAAGTGAAAATCAATTAAGATGATATTAATGATTCTGAAAATCATAATTTAGATTATTTGAAATTATTTTTTGGGAAGGATTAGAATTGATTGGTTTTCATTTGTCCCTGCAAGACATAAAGACATAGTAAGATTTATGCATGATTGAAAAACCCTGCTTATATTAAATTGAAAATCAAGAAAACTGGATCTGAGATAATGGTCATCGCAGCAATAGTCATTTTACTAATTTATGTTGCTGATGCTATGGTAGGTCAAGGTGAAGAAGGTTTTCTACCAATGACTGCTGAAGAACGAGGCAGAACATTTGGAACATCATCAATGATTTTATTCTTTGCAGCCT
>JAOTXZ010000029.1 GCA_029862085.1 Candidatus Nitrosopumilus sp. | reverse complement strand
TTGTTTTTCAAGCAGGTCTATGGATTTTTTTATTATTAGATCTAATTGTTTTCTAGTTTTATTTCCGTAGGGGAAGTTTTTTTGGTCAGCAAAATAGATTATTTCTGTTTTACAGATCTTTTGTATGGATTTGATTATGGATAAGGAGCCTAGACCTGAATCAAAAACAACAATTCTAGTCATGAAAGTCAATTCCTTAAACCGGAATAATAGTTTGTTAGCTAAATTTAGTCTAAAGTCGATCTAAATACACACCCCTCATTAAGAATCAATTTCTAAATCATCGAACATGCCAAATTTCGACAAGACTTGGGCTCGACAAGAGACTCAAAGTGTAACTGGCAAAATACGTGATGCAGTACAACCACAAGGTGCATTAAAACCACGAATTCAAACCGCAGTAAATAAACTTCAAGTCCAAATTAGTAAGATGGACTCGATGTTAGGAAAACTGCACGAAAGAGATGCGCAACTCTTCAAGAGAATCGTGACTGCAATGCAGCAACATGATACTAGCACAAGTAAAGTATTGTCAAACGAATTAGCTGAAATTCGTAAAGTTACAAAAATGCTCGGCAATGCAAGAATGTCATTAGAACAAGTTCAATTACGATTGACAACTATTCATGACCTTGGCGATGCAATGGTAGCAATTGGACCAGCGATGTCTACAATGAAGGGATTAAAGTCATCACTAGGAAGATTCATGCCAGAAGCAGACTCAGAATTGAATTCTATGACACAGACACTCAATGGATTGATGATGGACTCTCTAGCAGGAGACTCATTTAGCCTAGAAAGTGATTCTTCAAGTGAAGAAACTGAAAAGATTCTTCAAGAAGCTTCTGCAGTTGCTGAACAACAGATTGGAGACAAATTCCCATCTGTACCATCTCAAACTGGACTTTCGTCTCAGTCTTCATCTTCTTCATTTGAATAGAAGATTTAGGCGAAAGATCACTCTTTTTGTTTTTCTTTTCTTAAGTTATCCCCAAACTTTCTCTTTGAAGGTGAATTTTTTGTTAAGAATATAATTTCCAAATGCAGCTGAAAGGACAGCTAAACCTAGAGAAAGTGGATAAGATAGCTGATACTCATCAACTAGATAAAACACCATTGCTAATTGTACAAGTGCTCCTAACGAGCTAAAGGTTACAAATTTTCCATATTGCTTAAATGTTCTTTTCTTGGAAAAATCTCTATCCCCAAATGTCCAAGTTTTATTTAATAGGAAATTAGTGGTGATTGACGCCATAATTCCAATAAGATTTGCATGTAAATACCATAATTCTGATATTCCCCCTGCAAATAGTAATGATATAAAATAATTTACGCCAAATCCAGATAATCCAACTGTATAAAATCGACTTGCTTTTGAAAGGAAGCGAACTGAATTACGTTTTTCTTCTTTTTCTTTGGGTTTCCCAAATTTGTACAACTTCCATACTGATTTGAAATAATCTGTTACAGTGGATCTATCTAACTTACTTGAACCAAAACTTCTATTTTCAAATGTATATGGAATTTCTTTTACCGCAATTTCACTTTTCTTCACTAGAATTTCTAAAAGGATTTTGTAACCAATTGCATCAAAATTAATTCCTTTTAAAATATTTTTTTTAAATGCAAAAAATCCTGACATTGGATCTTTTGTTTTTACCCCTAGTCCCTTCTTTGCAATTAAAGTTGCAACCTTACTCATAATTTTCCTTTTTAATGTCCAACCATTTATTTTTCCTCCACTGATATATCGAGAAGCAATTACCAAATCACATTGATATTTTTTTAACGATTCTATCATTTTTGGAATAATTTGTGGAGGATGAGAAAAATCACTATCCATTACAACAATTGTTTCTCCTTTAGCTCGTTGAACACCACTAAGAATAGCAGAACTTAGTCCATTTTTGGAAGTTCTGTGGATAATTTCCATTGTATATCCTGCAATTTTCTTTACATTTTTTAGATATTCATCCACAATCTTACCTGTAGAATCAGGGGAATTATCATCAACTACAATTGCTTCGGCTGTAATATTTTTTGGTAAATTCTCCCCAATTGATTTTAGTATTCGAATAATATTACTAGATTCATTATAGGTAGGAATTATTATTGAAACTTGAGCATTTTCTCCTGGAATAACTCTCCTCACCTCAGACATACGTTCCCTCCAAAAATCATGGGTTATTAATTTTTAAAAAAGTCTTTTCTACCCACTGAATCGTGCCTAATTTTTTCACAGTCAGACAATAATGGTTTCGAATTTGGGCTGAATTAAGGATAGGCTGTATATTCGGAAAGAACAGAGTAAAGTTCAGAAATTTTCATTCTCTTTTGTTCCATATTATCCCTCATTCGTATGGTAATAGTATCATCTTCTAAAGTTTGATGATCCACAGTAATGGCAAACGGTGATCCAATTTCATCCAATCTTCTATATCGTCTTCCAATTGCACCTGAATGATCCAAAAATGCATCAAATTTTCTTTTCAATTTTAGATAAATTTCATCCGTTTTTTCTTTTAATCCGTCTTTTTTTACTAGAGACAAAACCCCAACATGAATTGGAGAAAGATATGGTTTGAGTGATAAAACTGTTCGTTCATTTTCTTCATCATTTCTTAAACTGTGCTCTAAAATGGTATACAAACTTCGATCAATTCCCATTGAAATTTCAAATACGTGAGGAAGAACTTTTTCATCATTATCCATTACTTCAAACTTTTCTTTACTTTTTTTAGCGTGACTAGAAAGGTCATAGTCTGATCTATAATTACATGCAACTAGTTCCAACCATCCAATTGTTGTTTCAACTTCAAAATCAAAAGCAATTTCAGCATAAAACGCTTTTTCTTTTTCACCAAGTTTTCTAAATCTACTTTTTGCAATATCAATTCCTGCTTTTTCGTAAAATTCTGTTAAAATTCCCAGATAATATGCCACAAACTTATTTGGAATTATTCCTGATTCTACTGCTTCTTTGCAGCTCATAGGTACAGGTTCGGAATCAGTCTGAACTCTAATCACAGTATCTTGAATTTCTGAAAATTTCTCCATTTCATTTAATTTTTTTGGATTACAAAACACTTCAATTTCCGCTTGATAAAATTCACGTAGTCGTAGTAGACTTTGTCTTGGAGCAATTTCGTTTCTGAAACTTTTACCAACTTGTGCTATTCCAAGAGGCAATTTACCTCGCATTATTTTAAAAAGTCTTGGAAAATCCACAAAAATTGATTGACAAGTTTCAGGCCTAAGATAGGCTGTCTCTTCTTCGGGACCTATTCCTACCTTAAACATCATGTTAAATTTTCTAGTGTTCTCAAAATCACCTTTACATTTTGGACATTTTATCCCATTTTCTTTAATGGCTTTATCAAATTCCTCTAAATCTGCGCTTTCAGGAATTTCTATTTTTGAAACTTCCGCGATTGTTCGATCTGCTCTAAAAGTTGCTCTACATTTTGTGCATTTTATAATAGGATCAGCAAAACTTCCTAAATGTCCAGAGGCTTCAAAAACTGATTTGGACATTATTTGAGAGCCATCTATTTCGAGCATTCCATCTCGTCGTACCAATTCTCTTCGCCACAGTTCGAGAAATTTATTTTTCAAACCTACCCCAGATGGACCATATTCCCAAAACCCAGCTTGGGCATCTGCATAAACGTCACAACTAGGAAAATAAAATCCCCGTTCAAGTGCCAATTTCATTACATCTTCATAGTTCATTTCTTATCAGATCCACAATTTTTTTTAAACAAACTCCTTTGCTATTCTAACATTTTCAAAATCATCTCTTGTATCATCAATTGGAGTTTCTAATACAATGGGAATTTTCTTTTTTGTAATAATTTTAACAACTGAAGACATTCCTTCATTTCCAATATTACCTAAACCAATATGATAATGTCTATCAAGATTACAACCTATTTCTCCTTTGGCGTCATTAAGATGTAAAATTTTAAGATTCTCCATTCCAACATGTTTATCAAAATCCTTGAAAGTTTCTTTAACATTTTTTTCAGTCCTTAAATCATAACCTGAAACAAATGCATGACATGTATCAAAACAAACGCCAAATTTTTCTGTAGGTTTTAATTGTTTAAAAATTTCTCCCAACTGTTGAAATTTTGATCCCACAGAATTTTTTTGACCCGCAGTATTTTCTAATAAAATCATTACATCATTTTTAACTTGACCAGCTTTTGTTAATCCTTTTACAAGTCTCTTTATTCCTGCTTCTTCACCGGTTCCCAAATGACTTCCAAGATGAGTCACAAGGTATGGAATTCCTAATTTTCCACATCTTTCAACCTCTTCAATTAAAGAATTTACTGATTTTTCAAATCCATCTTCCTTTGGACTGGACAGATTCGGTAAGTAGGGCATATGAGCACAAGTAGCGAACCTATTGATTTTACTAGAATTTAGTTTCTCTTTGAAATTTTTAATGTCCTGGGCCAACAACTCTTTAGCGTACCATCCCCTTGGATTTCTGGTAAAAATCTGAAAAGCGGAACATTCTCTCTTAACGGCATTATCAACTGCCTTGTCTATTGAACCTGAAATGGAAACATGACAACCGATCTGCATAATTGTTGAATTTAACTAAACATTATTTAAATCACTTAGTCTTCAAATTAAAATCAGATTTTTAAGTCAATATTCTTAATCATTATTTGTGATTACCCTAGGAAAAGATGAAATTGCAAAATATCCATTCTTAGCAGATGCTGGTCAATATCTAAAAGATAAGGGTTTTACTCTTGAACAATTTGGAATTGATCCTGACTTGAAAATATCTTTAGAAAAGGCCTTCAGTAGGGTCCAAGTTTCTGCAGATGGGAAAATTTACAAATCAGATTTGATAGATGGTGAAGCATCCAAAGATTATGTCTTAGAACGAGAAGTTTTTTCCTTTCTTTTGGCTATTGTGTTGTTAAAATTAACCGGAATGAATACACTAATCAAAAGATTTGCTCTTGCAGAAGCAAGACGTGCAGAAAAATATTTGGAAAAAGATCTTGCAAATATTACTGATGAATCTAAAAAAGAATTGGCAATTAGAATTATTGATGATTTATTTTCTATCCAAATTAAAAAGCAAGATGATGACTTCATTATTCCAATTTCAAATTATCTAAAACATTCAGTTAATTTTCATGAACGAGAATGGAAATTAATTAACAGACGTGTGGGAAATGGCTTTGTTTATCTTACTTCTCATGAGACTGTAAGATTAATCCGAAAAGAATTGAGTAGTTATATCAATTCGAAAATAATTAATGCCAAAACTCCTTCAATGATCGCAGGATTTGAAGATCCAGTCAACCAATTAATTTCATTATCTAAAAAATTTGTAACCTACACTGTTACTACTGGTGAATATCCACCATGCATTAAACATGCAATTGAAGTTCTAGAAAAGGGCGAAAATCTTCCTCATTCTGGACGATTCATGTTAGCTACCTTCTTGCTGGCAAGAAACCAATCGGTTGAACAAATAGCCCCATTATTTAAAAATGCACCAGATTACAATGAGAGAGTTACCCTTTACCAGTTAAATCATTTAGCAGGAGCATCAGGAAGTGGTACTCAATATTCATGCCCATCATGTGAAAAACTAAAAACCCAGAACCTTTGTTTTGCTATTCCTGAATGTGATAATATCTTTAACCCTCTTCAATTTGGAAAAAAAAGAAAGTAAATGCAAGAAAAAGAAATAAAATTTTTAGAAGATTCTTTTAAAAAATATTATTTTGATCATTTTGATCTAATACACGTACCTGAGAGAACTTCTGAACGGGAATTTGGTTTTCAAAAATTTAATTCCGGAATGATACGCCACATTTCATTAAAAGACAATAAGGAATTACATCTATTACTTATGCAAAATATTCCATCTGATGTTTACTGTTCTAATGCCTATTACTCATTTCCTAACTTACCGATGAATGAAAAAGATTGGAAAGAAGCTGATCTTATTTTTGATATTGATGCTAAAGATCTTCATTTAGATTGTAGACCAAATCACTCGGTTACAAAGTGTAATGAATGTAATCAAGTTTCAACTTCACATGATCATTGCTCACAATGTAATTCCATCAAAATAGAAACAAAATCATTACCGTGTAAAAATTGCATTGAAGCATCAAAAAAAGAAGTTTTCAAATTATCAAATATTTTAATTGACGATTTAGCAGTGGACAAAAATAATATTCAAGTATATTTTTCCGGAAACGAAGGATTTCATGTTTATGTTTATAATTCTCAATTGCAAGAACTTGGTTCAAGGGAAAGATCAGATTTAGTAGATTACATAATGTTTAGAGGCGCGATTCCTGAAACTTTTGGAATGAAAAAACTAAAACCTAATCGATCATTATTTCCTGAATTTGAAGAAAAAGGTTGGAGAGGACGGTTTTCTAAAGAAATTTTCAGTTCTAAATCAAAACGATCGAAAATAATTTCAGAATTAATTTCTAATGGATATTCAAACTTTAACAAAAAATTACAAGATATATCAACAAAAATTGGTTCTCAAATTGATCCTAATGTAACTATGGATATTCATAGAATTTTTAGACTCCCTGGTTCATTAAACAGCAAAAGTGGACTAACCAAAATTTATTGTCAAGATCTTCAAAAATTTGACCCATATACAGAATCTTCATTTCTGAATGAAAACACAGTTGAAATTAAAGCCAATTGCCCAATAGAATTTAAATTAAAAAGCAAGAAATTTGGTCCTTTTAGTGATGAAATAGCCACAGTGCCAACCTTTGCTGCAGTTTATATGATTTGTAAAAATTTAGCAACAATCTCTTAGATTTCTATATAATCAACCGATTATTCAAGAAAATTAGATTTTTTTCTAAGTAGGGATAGAAAAACTATGATTAAATTTACTTTTATCTGGTAAGACATTAATTTGCCAAATCTTAACGAAGTTTGATTTTGTATAGCGCCACTACTGATAAGCAAGCTCCACCTCCCGATGCAGGAAAATATGTCCGTTGGGGAATTGTTGCAATTATTGTAATTGCTATTGTAGCCTTGGCTGGAAATCAAGGAGTAATTCTCTCGATGAATTTTACTGAATTTGGAGAGAAATTTACAAAACCACTTTACTATTCGCTTGTATCTACAATAATTCTATCGGCCATTGCCCTTGTTCGCGTAAATATCATATCTCGATCTTCAATTTTTTGGTATGGAATAAAAACTGCTATAGGTCTTATTGCTCAAGGTCCTCAACAATCGATATCAAATAATATTCCAAGCTTTAAAGATTTCAAGCTAAGCACACCACAATTTGTGATATGGCAAATTACCAAGATTTTGCTTTTTGGTGCATTTTTCGTAAACACAATGTTTGGATTTGCGGCGGTATCTTTTCTAGATGGAAATACTTTAGGAATTGAAAACTTACCTGCATTATTCTCTTTACCATTTGTAACTCCAGATACCAATCCTAACTATGCATCAGAACAAGTAGTTCCAATGATTCCAGCTTTAATTATTTTAATTCCATCTGTATTAGCGGCGATTGGCCTTCGTCTAGTTTTGTATGTTGGAATTCACAAAATAATTAATGTAGTTACTTTATTTATCCACGATTCTAACGAAGGAAAACCTAGATATTTGAATTATGTTTCTATTATCGAATCTATCTTAGGTATAGGAATTATTTGGGTAGGATTCAATCTGTTTTTTACAGATCAAATAGATTACAACTCAAGATATGTAATTGGAGGTACTTTGATTGTTGGAGCTGCATTTTTAGCTTTTTCATTGGCAGACAGAATAAGATCAAAAGTTCTTACTCACATGTTCAAGAGAGATGTTTACATTCGAATTTTTTCAATTTTGGTAATTGTGGTTATTGTAATAGCCGTAATTTCCGTAAATAACAGCATTGCAGATTCTAGGAAAATTGAATATTTAGGTCCCTATACTGCTCAGCAGGTAGGCGTTAATCGTTATCTTGGAGAACTAGACAAAATTCAAGAAAATAATCATGATGTTAGACTACCAAACATCTCCCCGAATAATATAAACAATTACGTTGGGCAAAATACTGATGTTTTAGATGTTATTAGAATTTGGGATTGGGAAGCAGCTTTTGCCAAATTAAAACCGGAAATTGGGCTGATACCCTACGTAGACTTTGAAGACAACGATATTCTTCGTTTTGATAACCAATTGTATTGGACTGCTTCTATGAAACCAGTTTTACCAACAACTGTAGCTGCTGAAAATAGATGGTATAACGAACATTTGGTTTACACTCATGTTCCAAATGGATTTCTTACCCTAGATGCTACGGGAGGTCAAATTGTTGACAGCAGTGAATTTTTCAACCAAAGGGAAATCTATTATGGTGAAGGAGGTCTTTTCGAACAAACTTGGTCTGCATATCCACTTTCCAGAGGTGATGTAAGTGCAGAACTAGGAGGAGTATTTTATGAGGGTACAGGAGGAATAGATGTATCTCCACCACTAAGTTGGACTTTTGAACCAAACTTCCTACTTTCATTTCCGGGCGAATCTGTTCATATTATGAGATACAAAGATGTGCATGATAGAATGGAAATTCTTTATCCTTATTTCTTGTATGATCTTTTTGGAAAGGAATTAGATTCTCTGCCAGTTACTGATGGTGAAAAAGCCTACTGGTTGGTTCCATTGATAATTGGTTTTGATACAAGCGATGTTCCATGGTCAGCATCAAATCCTTATTTGAGATTAGTAGGATATGCCCTGGTTGATACCCAAGATGGGGATATCCAGTTATTGAAAACAGGTGATGATTTCTTTACTGACATGTTCTCAAAACAATACTCTGAGCAATTTGTCCCAATTCCTGATTGGCTTGAGGAACAAATTCGATATCCATCTGAGTTGTTTAATTGGAAGACAGAAATGTATAACATCTATCACGTAACTGATGTTGAGACATTTATTCAAGCCAATGAATTTTATGAAATTCCAACTGGATTGGACACGTATTATATTGAAGCTAAACCCCCAGGATTTGAGACAACCGAATTCATAGGATTGCTATCTTTAGAGTTGAGAGGATCCCAAGGAAGAAACCTTGCAGGCTATATGGTAGTAGAAAATGATCTTTCAAATCTTGGAAAATTACAATTCTACGAGGTTCCACTAAATTCTACTACAAAATTAATCGGACCCACTGCTGTCAGAGAGGCTTTGGATAGAGATCCAGACTTTGCTCAATTAAAGACCCTTTTAAGAAATCCTAGGATTGGCGATAATATTCTTTACAGAGTAGGGGAGCATGATGTTTACTTTATTCCTGTTTATACTGCAGGAGCTGGAGGAGTTGTAGCCCAACTTGGTACCATAGCAGCTGTAGGTGCTGCCTTTACAGGAGAATACTATGTGGGTTTGGGTACTACTCAACAAGAAGCCTTTGAAGCATACTTGCAAAAAGTTTCAGGAGTTGTAGATACAACGTCTCCAGATACAACCATAAAAGAATTGGAAAGGCAAGATAGAATTGATATTATAAAATCTGCATTTGAAAATGATGGAATTGAGGTTTCAGAGCCAACGTCGATACAAGTACCTCTGTCATTTAGAGAAGGTGAGATTTTCTTCTTTACTGAAAAGGATCGTGAAGACACTGAAGCTTTCTTGGCCGAATTCATAGATGATTTGGTAATGCCAAGAAGTGAAAGAGTATTCATGTGGGAAGAAGAAAACAGAGTCAATATTGGTACAATAGTGGTTAAGGAAGGCCTGCCAGAAATGCATTACATTTCAATTGAAGTAGGTGTTTAGTACCCTTTCCTTGGGATTTAACTCAAAGTATTCATTTTAACACTTAGCAAACAAGTGTTAACGAGTTTATCGACTGTCAATAAAAAGGCAATCCCCCCTTTTGTTCCTAAATTTTCCAGAGAGACTAACGTAGAACGATGGTATGATTTGTTGAAGAATCGTTAAAACAATAATGTGCGTTATGATGTTGTTTAGGAAGAAAAATTGAAAGACAATTTTAAGATTGTACTGGTTGTTGGCATTTTGGATTATCAGTGATGATTTTTGAAGCTGAATCTCCACTATGCGGTCCTAGGATTGGTTTTCTAAATTATAACAATGATATTTTGGATTGCGGAAAAGGGCAAATCTTGTTGCTATCTGGAGTTGCAGTTTCAATTTTTCTTTATAAAATATACCCATACGAATTTTATTCTAATTATTTAGATTTAATAGAAAATAATTTCAAATTTTAGAAATTGAAAGATTTGCCTTGAATTTAATCAAGTAATTTTCCACAATGAATGCAATAGAAAGAACCGTTAGGTTGTCGGTAATGCGTACATTTTAACAATTGCAAACTTGACATACCGTTTTTTGTATTCATTTGGGGTTATAAGGTGATGTTAGTAAATTAAACTACATTTTAGCTATCAATTTTTTCCTTAGTTCTCATCCTTCTCAAAAAATAATTCCAGATCCTCTGTATTTCTCATCAGAACACAAAACCTACTTAATGAGTAGTAAATTTAAAATCTAACAAATTTCCAATCGCCTTGGCGATGAGGGTAGAACAAAAATGTCGAAATTGTGGTAAGGTTCTTGAAGAAGGTCTTCTGGGATATTGTTCAACTAAATGTCATTTTGCAGACTACGTTAAATCAAAATAATCATCCTTCCCAAAAATAATCTCTCGAGCTGAAAACCTAAATTAACAATAATTTTTCATTCTCTTAATGCTGCTTGTTGTTGATAATGGTTCAATTTACACACAAAATCTGATTGATTTTCTAATCAAAAATAAAATTTCATTTGAAAAAAAAACCCCAAACGAATTAAATTTACCATCACTTGAAAAATATGATTCTTTTATTCTTTCAGGACGCAGAAAAAATGAAAAAAAAATTAATCAAATTAACTCCAAAGTGATTTTGCATAGTATCCAAAATAATAAAAAATTATTAGGGATTTGCTATGGAGCAGAAATTTTAGCTCTTACTTTGGGAGGTACAATAAGGAAATTAGAAACTAACCAAAAAGGTGAAGAAGAAATTTCTATTCAAAAGGAAAATGTATTAGCTAATGAAAAAATTAAAGTTTTTGAAAGTCATGGTTTTGAGATTTCTAGACTTCCAGATTTATTAATCTCGATTGCAGACTCTGAAAATTGTAAAAACGAAATTGTTCAATACAATGAAAAGTTAATCTTTGGAACTCAATTTCATCCAGAAATGACTCTCGACGGTCAAGATCTAATTCATAAATTCTGCCTACTCTGATTAGTATTAATAACTCACAATCCATTTCAATTCGTTGGAATCCTCAAATCATGAACTTTTACTCCCCTTGGTTCAAGAGGAAAATATTTGCCTTCCTTTACCAATCAATGTTGTTTCAAAATATTGGAATGTTGATCTTCCTATGGAGGAAGCCCTAGAACTTGCTAAACAATACCCAAACAACTCTGGAAGTATCTTAATTGAAGGAATTGAATTAGCTGAACGAAATGGTCTTGCATGTAAAATAATCCATTCTTCTATTCCTGAATTAAAAAAAATTATTGACGGTGGAATACCCCCCATTGTAATTTTACCTGGAATTCCAGAGATCACCCAACATGCATCAGTAATCACCGGATACGATGAAACAAACAACACAATTCTTCACTATATACAAAAGGGAACGCAAGAAGGAGAACAACAGGAAGGTGCAATTCCTCAAAAAATATTTGATAAAGAGTGGTCTGAAGATGGAAGAATGTTGATAATTTTGGCTCCAGAAGATATTATTTCGTCTGTAAACATTGAAAAAAATTTGGACGAGGAATCAAATCGTTTGTGTTTTATTTCTGAAAAATTAAACACACAAAAAAACACCTCAAAAGCGTTAGAATCTTTAAAGAAAGCTGTTGAAATTGATAGAAATAATTCTACAGCATTACATTTGTTAGGTGGAATCCTTAATGCTCAAAATTCAGAAGAGTGTTTAAAATTTTATCAAAAAAGTATTGATCTCAATAACCGATACTATTTGTCATATAATGGACAAGGTAATTTCTATTTGAAATCAAATCAGTTTGAAAAAGCAGAATCTTGTTATTCTAAAGCCATAGAAATCAATCCTAAAAGATCTGCTAAAATTTACAAAAATCGTGCATATCTTCGAGAAAAACAAAAAAAGAATTCAGAGGCAAAAGTGGATTTAAAAAATTACCTAAAATTTTCCCCAAAGGCAGAAGATAGAGGAATTATTGAACAAGCAATAAGGGAATTATAAAAAATGCGGAGTGCGGGATTCGAACACGCGACCTTCAGCTTGGGAAGCTGACGTCATACCAGGCTAAACTAACTCCGCACGCACAAAACTGGGATTATCCCACTAAAAATGATTTTTCTATTACTAATTTTAGTAAGAAAATTACCAAAAACAGTAATCATCTAGATGAGATCCATTCCGATCCCGATTATAGAAATTGGCTATTTGATAACAAAAATCCACTATACGCCAAAGCCATACTTCTTCGTAGTAGACAGGTAGCAAATCAACTATTCTCAGAAGAATTTGCCTTGCTAACTAACAATAGAGAAAAGCAAAATGATCTTAGAGCAATGGGAAATCTCTGTAGATATCACGACATCAAATATGATACTGATCTCCATGAACAATTCATCGCATGGTTAAAGAAAAAAGAAATCAAATGGAATGTTAGGTCAAATAAAAATAATTATCATATCGCTTCCCAGATTTCTCTAAAAGATGTTTTATCTAGCCTTGGTAAATTACCAATGGAATACAGAATTTTTGGACTTTTTGTATTAACTTCTGGTTTGAGAACAGAGGAATCTATTGTGGCTTTCAATAATCACTCCAAGATTTGTCATGATGGAATAATGGAATTATTTTGGGATAGAAAGACCAAGAAAACCAATGCTGTCTTTTGTCATCCAAAAATCCATGGTAAGATCCTTTACTCCGTAAATAAATCTGGAATTAAACGAAATATGAAATCTAGTATTCTAGGATGTGAATTACGTTACCTTCGGAAACTAAACTACACGATAAATGCCACAAAATTAGATCCCTTACTAGCAGAATTTATGCAAGGTAGACGTGGAAATGTCTCTCAAAGACATTATTTCTTGCCAATGATGAATAATTATCGAAATAAATGGATTAATGTTTGGAAAAATCTCATTCAATAATAAAGTCAGATATATTTTTCAAAATTTGTCGTTATCATTGGTGAGACTCTCACGACATCATAAATAATCTAAAAACCAAATTGTGGGGTGAATAGAACAGTTATTGTGATAATTTTTGGGGTATTTTTGGGAATTTCTTTTTTATATGACTCCCATGCTGCATCTGATGAATTTGATGCGGATAAAGTTAGACAATTAATTGAAGAAGAAAAGTTTGAGGAAGCATTAGATATTACAACTGAATTTTTATCGAATAATCCAGACCATGAGATTGCATTAAGTCTTATAGCAGAAATTTATTGGGAATTAGACGAATATTTTGCTGCTCAAACTAACGCTGATAAAACTTTGAACATAAACCCGAAAAATGAAAATGCATTATACATAAAATCCAAAAGCCTTTATCGTTTAGACAAGTTTGAAGATGCTTTATCCTATATTGATCAAGCCATTAAAGTAAATAATCAAAATCCTAGTACTTTGAGTAGAAAGGGACTAATTCTTTTCCAACTAGAACAATATGAAGAGGCAATCTCATTTTATGACAAAGCCCTCTCACTTGAACCAGAAAATGAGACCACTTGGGAGAGAATGGGAGAAGCTCTTTTAGAATTACAAATGTACGAAGAAGCGGTTACTTATTTTACAAAGGTTCTCGAGGTTGACCCTCATGATAGGGATACTTTGTACAATATTTCCATGGCAATTCAATACGTAGAGGAAAAACCCCTTAGCAGTTTTTTTACCTATGAAAATAATGAAGCAGGATTGAAATTGAAATATCCTCCTCACTGGGTACAGATTACTGAAATTCCTGAACCTTTGTTGAAATTTCAAATAATTTATCCCGACAATACTGGAACATTCCTTTTTGGTTATTCGTACACCTATCTTGTAGATTATACTACAGAAAATTTGTTTGAGGATTTCATTGATGGTTTTGGAGTGGACTTTGAGGATTTTAATGTAGAAAATTCTGAGTTGATTACAATTGACGGAAATGAAGGACTAAAATTTGAATTTACAACCAAACAATCTGGAAATATTCTCAAAGTTATGCAGATAGTGATTCTGAAAAATGAAGCCACATACTTATTCACATATTCAGCACCAATCGAAGATTATCCAAACCATCTTTCAACAATTCAAAAAATTATTGATTCAATAACAATAGTTCAACTTGAAATTCCTATTATTTTATATGAAGATACTTTACAAAACTACAAAATAGAACATCCAGCAAACTGGCAAAAATTAGAAGAAGAAAAAAGAGAATTTGGTGAAAGTTACATGGTCGCTTTTGTTTCCCCTTTCAAAAACTTGAATGATACATTTCCCGAAGAAGTTAATGTGGTAGTAACCAAGG
>JAOTXZ010000028.1 GCA_029862085.1 Candidatus Nitrosopumilus sp. | reverse complement strand
TAAAGCAGGTAGCTGAGGATCTAAAAAAATTCAATATTTCCACTCTTGTATGTGAGTGTGATATTTCTGATAAATCTCAAGTCAAAAAAATGTCTGAAACAGTTTTAGAAAAATATGAATCAGTTGATATTCTAGTGAATAATGCAGGTTTTGCAATTTATGGATCTGTTTCTAATTTGACTACCGAAGAAATTGAATCACAAATGGAAACAAATTATTTTGGAATGATCTATTGCATCAAAAATTTTCTACCTTCGATGATTAAAAAAAAATCTGGTCATATTGTTAATGTTGCCTCTGTTGCAGGAAGTTTTGGACTGCCTGGAATTGCCTCGTACTGTGCATCAAAATTTGCAATGCTGGGGTTTTCTGAGGGACTCAAACATGAGCTCAAGGGAACAGGAATTGGAGTAACAGTAGTTAGCCCAATAATGGTCCGCACAAATTTCTTTGATCATAAATCATTTGATAAAATGCCCAAATATTCCCCAACTTCTCTTAGCGCAGAAACCGTAGCCAAGGCAGTTTTAAGAGCAGCGAATTCTCCTAGATTAGAAATTATTGTTCCTTCAGTAGTGAGAATAGCTGTCTGGATAAAGAGTACTTTTCCATACCTGATAAATCCAATTTTAGGGTCTGCTTTTAAAAAACAATTATCCAATCAAGAACAAAACTAGACTATTCTTCATCCGCTTCTGCAGATTCACTTGATCCTACATCTAACAGTTCTAATGATTTTAAGTCAAATTGATAGATTGCAGCCATCTCTATTTCTTTTTCTTTTTGTAAAAATTCTGTAACTTTTTTGCTTAAAGGTGCCTTGTGTTGATCAAAAACAAATTCATAAACTACTCCTTTCTCCAATTCTGAAATTTTAATTTTTTTTGGTAAATCCATGGTTACGATATGTCTTCCATCTTCAACTGGATCATACAACTGGGCATCTATTTTATTATCAGCATCATAAACCTCTAAGACATATCCAGATCTCTTTAATTCTTCAGGTTTCTTAAATTTAGCATTTTGAATTTCATCAGTAACCCAATCAGGAATATCATCTTTCTTTTTTACCATAAATATCAGTCCTAGTTTAGTTCTTTGTCTTTTTTACTTTTTTGCCACCATTCTAGGTAATCATCTTGTTTATCTTCTCTAGTTCGTTCTCTTTGATTTAGTTTATACCGAATATCTGAAACTTGCTCTCTTGTAGCATATAGTCCACATCTTTTACAAATGAAATGCTTTGTTGCTGAATCCATTTTCATTGGAAAATCTATTTCATCAAATAACTTGAATAAATCATCTCTACCTCTATCTTCTTCAGGTGTGTCTTCTTCGTATTTTGCTTGAATTTTCTTTTTCTCTCTTGCAGTACATTCCGGACAGTTAGGCACTGCTGATATGCCTTAATTTTTTCCATAAAAGCGTTCCCACATATCTTTTGATCGATTTTCAAAATATCTGACACGCGGATATTATCGTCATCCCTTTCGGTCAGTTCGCCCATCGAACTCCCGCGTGCCAGATAATTTAAATTCGAAAAATAATCGTTTATCTCTTTTCTTCTAAAGTCTCAATTGCAATTTTGGCTGTATTTTCTGCTCCATTTGAAATAAAATTCTTGGAAAAATCCGTTAAATTCCCCTCAAATTTATCATAATTCTCTTTGATTGTTTTTATTCCGGCTATCACATGTTGAGGTTTTCTAGCCAAGATAGCCAAATTCTTCTTTTCTGCCCATTTGATGTTATTTGTATGCTCATCATAAATTGGAATACCAATTACTGGCTTTGATTTGCCACCAAGAATTTCTCCCATAACAGTATGTGATCCATTTACAACAGCATATTGACTTAAATTCAATACTTCATCTTTTTCTTGTTCTGAAAGAAAACCTACATCTATTTGCAACCAATCTATATTTTTTTCAAAAGCTTCAGTTATACTGTATTTTTTTCCATCCATTCCCAAAACAGAATCGATAGAGGAATCATTTTTTGCATGGGAAATAATTCTCTTTTCTTTTTTCATTTCATCCTGATTAAAAATCTCTTCATATCTTTCCCCTGTTCCATCATTTGTTGATTTGTTTCCTGTTCTCATCCAATATCCAAAATTATTATCTTGAATAATTTTTTCCAAATCAGATGCAGAAATTCTTTGATTATTCTTTTTTCCTGTAAAATGACCTACGTAAGAAACTTTTTTTTCTACTTCCTTAGTAAAATTTAGATTGAATTCACATAGGGTATAAGGTGGAGGAGAATCTGCTACAATAATTTTACTAGCTTTGGCGATTTGTTTGGCAATAAAAAAAAGTGAAGGATAAAGATATACTCTTGATTTATACAATTTTGGTCTAAATTGATTTGTAACAAAAAGACTAGGTATGTTACGATTTTTCGCTAAAATGTTTGAACCCATATCTCCATCATTAATTACCAAATCAAATTTTTCTTTATTGTACAACTTTCTTTCCTCTCTCAAATAATCAATAATTTGATTTACAAGAGGAGGATTTTGTGCAATTGGTAATAATAAATTCAACAATGATAAAGTAACACTAGGACCAAATTTCCCATCAATTGGGGTTGGCATCAAAATATTATGAATTTTATTTTTCTGATTTGGAAATTTTTCTAATAATTTTTGATAAACATGATCTTTGCTTGAAAAATGAAACTCAAAATCTTCTTTCATATGGTCAGAAAACGCACTATGAAATCTTATCATGCGAGAAAAATGCCCGCTTCCCCACGGATAGATAAATTCTCCAACCTTGTACATGTACAGAAATCTAACGATGTTGTTTAAATTCTCAGTGATTTTCTTCCAAAGAATCTAAAATATCATGCACATTATTTGGTCCAATTACTACCTCTACCGTTTTTTTCGTATCTAGGGCATATTTTACATCGTTTATTGATATTTTGGGAATTTCATTTGAATTCATTTGGATTATTTTATTTATTTTTGGAATATGTTTCTCTAATCCAATTTCTTTTGCTTCTTCAAACAATTTAAAATCAATTCCACAAAGTGGAAGTATTGGCACTTTATCATTTTGAAATATCTTTTTAATGGAATATTCAATAAAGTTTTGGGAAAAAATTAGAGGAGATAAAGCTAAGGAAACATAGCTTATTTTTTTTGATTTTGCCTCATGAAGCAAAATTTCGTTTACGGAATTTAGGAAAGTTAAATAATTTTTTGCCCCAGTCGGATTTAGCTTGATTTGAAAAAAATCAATTGTAACCTTTTCTTTTACTAATCTGGGAATTATTTGATTAAATGTTTTAACCAAATTCATTAATTCTGATTTTTTTCTAAAACAGATTATTATTTTTGAATCAAAGCCTTGCTTTATTGTTTCAAAACAAGAGACGGCAGATATTTCATCATAAATACTGCAAATTGTATTTTCTTTAGGTGAATTAAAGGATATTCCACCCTGACCTTTATCTATAAAAATGCAAATGTATGCATTATTTTTTGTCAAATAGGTATAAAGTAGCTTATCATAATTTTCTTCTGTTCCAGGTTTGGCCCCTAAGGAAGATTTTTTTTCAATTATAGATGATGTTGCAGCAATTTCAACATCTTTTGGAAAAAATCCCCTTGAAGTTCCTTCCACTTTAACTAGAAATTTTTCACCTTTTAGGAGCAAATTTCCACCTACAGAAGTAATTTCTGATACAATAGTTTTAAAATCATTTTTTATTTTTCTTGCGATTGCTACCTTTTCAATTCCAAAAAGTAAATTGATGGCAGATGAAGAAAAGACAGGATCTGTTGAATTGACTAAAATAATATCCCCATCTCGTTTTACAGATTGGAATTCTTGATTTCTAATTTTTAGAATTTTTTTAATATTTGTAATCAATTGAGGAATTTTATTTTTAGAAAATATTGTAGGAAAGACCACTACATAAGAAACTTCTTCCATCTTTTTTATTTTGAAATTTACTTGTTTATAATTTAGGATAAAAACTGCGGGTAATCAATATAAAACAATTAACAGGTGATCCTAATGTGGTAAAATTTACTCAAAGAGAACTAGATGAGATTAATCCTTCCCTAAAAACAGCCGAAGATGCTTTAAAATGGGCATCGGATAATTTACACCCTAAAGTTGCCAAGGCATCAAGCTTTGGAGCAGAAGATTCACTTCTAATTGACATGATGACAAAAATTAATCCTAAATTTCGATTTTTTACACTAGATACTGGAAGATTACCACAAGAAACTTACGATGTTATGGATATACTTTCGAAAAAATATAATGTGATTTTCGAGGTAATGTTTCCAGATGCAGACGAAGTCCAAGAGATGGTTCAAACCAAAGGAATCAATCTTTTTTATGATAGTGTTGAAAATAGACGTCTTTGCTGTGGAATTAGAAAAGTAAAGCCTTTACGAAAAATCCTTGCAACCCTAGATGGATGGATAACAGGGATTAGAAGAGATCAGACCTCTACTAGAGAGAATGCCAAAATGCTCGAAATTGATGAGAAATATGATGAAATTGTTAAAGTAAATCCCCTACTCGACTGGAGTTGGGACCAAGTTTGGAAATACATTAAGGAGAATAATGTCCCTTATCATTCTCTAATTGACAAGGGATATCCAAGCATTGGATGTGAACCTTGTACGCGAGCCATAAAGGATGGTGAAGATTTAAGAGCGGGTCGTTGGTGGTGGGAAAATGATGAAACAAAAGAGTGTGGATTGCATTCCCCTGAAGGAGTATAATTATGACTGATGAAGCAATCAAACCACACGGTGGAATTCTAGTAAATAGAATAAATAAAATTGATACATCTGGAATGTTTTCAATATCTATTTCCGAAGACTTGGCAAACGATGTTGAAAATATAGCAGATGGAATTTTTAGTCCTTTAGAGGGATTTTTGGGGGAGCAGGATTTCGAGAATGTTGTTTCTAAGGGTAGATTATCAAACGGCTTAGCCTGGACAATTCCCATTGTTTTAGATGTAGATGAATCTACAGCTTCCAAAATGAAAGAGGCAGGTGATGTTTTACTACAAAATCATCAGGGATTAGGTGTGGCAGTGCTCCATGTTGATGAAACTTTTTCCTTTGATAAAGAAAAAACAGCTCAAGAAGTATATAGAACAACTGATACGTCACATCCAGGTGTAGCGAAAACTAAGACCATGCAAGATTTTCTGGTTGGTGGTAAGATTGATTACATTCAAAGACCAGAAGAAAATGAAATTAGAAAAAATAGATTAACTCCTAAACAAACTCGAGAAGCATTTTCGAAAGCTGGATGGAAAACTATCTGTGCCTTTCAAACACGAAATCCTCCACATGTTGCTCATGAAATGCTCCAAAAAACTTCAATTACAACTAGAGATGGAGTATTTGTCAATCCAATCATTGGAAAGAAAAAATCAGGAGACTTTGTAGATGAGGTAATAATAAAATGCTATGAAACTATGATTCAAAACTATTATCCAGAAAATAGATGCAAGCTTGGAACTTTACACACTGAAATGAAATATGCTGGTCCAAAGGAGGCAATTCACCACGCAATAATGAGGCAAAACTATGGATGTACACATATCATTATAGGAAGAGATCATGCAGGAGTGGGAAAATTCTATGATCCCTTTGCCGCTCAAAAAATATTTGATAGTTATCCCGAATTGGAAATTACTCCGGTATTTTTCCCAGCGTTTTTCTATTGCAAGAAATGTCTAACTTATACAAATCCAAAAGCATGTCCACATGATGACGATTCTAAAGAACAAATCAGTGGAACAAAACTTAGGGAAATGATTCAAAATGGGCAGGCCCCATCTGAATTTATTTTAAGACCCGAGGTGGCCAAAGTAATCTTAGAACATTCACATCCATTTGTTAACTAGATATTTATTCACTCAAAATTGGTTTGATTCATGAGAAGTTTAATTACGCTAATTCTTCTTTTTGGGTTTCTTATAACACCTGCATTTGCTCAGGATGTCAAAAATCCTTCTGTTATCATTGATACAATAGAAATTCCCTTCAATGACTTTAACAAAATTTCACGAGATGCAATAATTGTTAATTTAGAAAATGACCATGCTGTCAGTTGGCAATTAACCATTGATAACAACCTTGTATATGAAAATCCAAATGGAAACGGTGTTTTCAAATTTTATGATAAAAACTCTGATAAATTTGTAGAAATAGGTATGGGTGCACCACCTGACGATAAATTTTGGGTCGCAGTAAATACTGAAAAAGAAGGATATGTTGTTGTACAAAGAGACCTTGATAGAGGTTGGTATCCTTCTACAAAATTAATAATATCTTATACTGAAAGAGGAGGGTTAACTGTGAACAATGGAGCCAGAATAACAGTTTCGAATCTAAATATTGGTTCTTTTGTAATTGATTCGTATTCTGTCCACGGTATGGAGGGCTCAACTGATCCACTTGCCGTAAATTCTGGAAGTATGATAGTTGAAATTCTTTCAGGAGATCCCTCGGAAAATGTAATTGCATTATTCCCATTTTACCTTGCAATAGGGCTTGGAATTATTGTGGGAATTCTGTATTTGACTAAGAAGAGATCTTAGATTTATAATATTTACAAATTTTTTTAATTTTACAAACATCACACATTGGGGATATCGGTTTGCAAATATTTTGGCCATACATAACAAAGGTATCGTTTATTTCAAGCCAAAATTTTTTAGGAATTTTTTTCATCAACTCCAGTTCAGTTTCTTCAGGAGTTTTTGTTTTGACTAATCCTAATCTATTTGAGATTCTGTGAACATGGATATCCACTGGTATTGCTGGTTTATCATAAGCATAAACCAAAACACAATTTGCCGTTTTCCTACCAACACCAGGAAGTTCTACTAATTTTTCTAGATCATCGGGTACTTTGCCTTTATATTTAGAATCAATAATTTTTGAAACTTCAATAATTCTTTTTGCTTTCACATGATAAAATCCAATTGGCTTAATAATTTTTTCAACATTTTTTAATTTTGCATTGGCTAATTCTTTTGCATTTTTGTATTCAGAAAATAATATTTTAACAACTTTGGTAGTGCTTTCATCTTTTGTACGTGCAGATAATATAGTTCCAATAAGAATACTAAACGGTCCTCCCGTTTCTGCCTCATGAAGTTCTCTTAGGGCAGTCATTCTTGGGGGCTTGACTGAATTCATTGTCTTCATCATTCCTTGTAGGATTTTCTTCATCTCTACCAAATTTTTTACGTACAAGTATTATATCTGTAATAACCAACAAATCCCAATGGAACTAACTAGAGAAGAAGAATCTGCATTAAAAGGTGAGCAAGGTGAAACTATGCAAACTGCCTATAGGATTTTAGTCGCAACAGGAGAAGCAACTGATGCCGAAAAACTAATTCCAATCGAATGGGCTCACCTTTCCGGAGTAAATTATAATACAATTGGAGATGCCGGTGAGGAATTTCTATCCAGTATTAGTAAAGATGCTAGAGTAAAGGTAAAGACAAGTCTCAATCCAATGGGATTTGATATTGATAATGTTTCAAATTATAATTTAGAAGATAATTTTATCTCAAAACAGCTATCCATTAAACAATCCTATGAAACAATGGGAGTTATTCCTTCATTTTCTTGCATACCTTACGAAATTTTTGATATTCCAAAAGAAGGAACTCAAGTATCTTTTGCCGAAAGTAACGCAGCAATTCATGCTAATTCTTTTGATAATTTAAAAACCAACAAAGAAAGTGCATTTAGTGCATTGGCAAGTGCCTTGACAGGTAAAAGTCCCTATTCTTCTTTAAGGAAGGAAACCTCATCTAAACTCACGATACAAATGAAAGTAGAGAATCCAAATGAACTAACTTATGGGATGCTTGGATTTTTTGCTGGGAAAGTTGGAAATGAATCAGTAAACATTTCTGGTATTGGACAAATGGATCGTCGAAGCTGTAAATCACTTTGTGGTGGAATGGGTACTTCAGGAACTTGTGCTAAATTTAATTTCAATGAAGATGATCAAGAATCGGAAAAAATTGATTTTGATGAAGCTGAGATGGGAAAAGTTTATGATGAATTAAACACCTGTGAAAAAGGAGATTTAATCACACTTGGAAGTCCACAATTAGGATTAGAAGAAATCTCTGATTTAGCTGTGAGACTCAAGGGACGTTCATTTAAAAAAAGATGTATGATATTTTGTCCAAGAGCTGTTAAAGAACAAGCAACCAAATTAGGACATAGAAACAAACTAGAAAAAGCAGGATGTGAAATTCTTTCAGATTGTTGCACTTGTCTTACTCCATTAATTAAGAAAGAAGAGGTTGATGGAGTAACCACAAACAGTATCAAAGGAGCATATTATCTTAAAAACTCTAATGGTGTGAATGTAAATCTCAAATCATTATCTGAAATTATTAAAGATGAAACTAAATGAAAAAAACTCTGGTAAAAGGAAAAGTTAAAGGTACAATTCTAAAATCACAAAACCCAATAAATTTTCTTGGAACAATGGATAAAAAAACTGGAATAATAAACGATGAGTATCATGATTTATTCAAAAAGTCAGTCAAAGATACAATTTTGGTATTTCCATATGGGATTGGCAGTAGTGTAGGAGCGTACACAATTTACTCTATCAAATCTAATAATTCTGCTCCTCTTGCTATGATTTGTAAAAAAGTGGATCTTACCGTCGCAACCGGATGTGCATTAGCAAATATTCCCCTTGTTACAATAACTGAGGAAGAATTTTCCTCACTTGAAAATGGGAAAGAAATTTTATTAGATACCGAATCTTCTAGTCCGATAACTTTTTTTGAATAATTTTCCCGTTAGGATTTTTCTCTTTAAAGACAATTCCCTCAAATTTTTGAATTTCAACTCCTGTCTTTTTCCAATAATCTTTGTGGAATCCAGCTTTTTCACAGGTATATTCAAGAAATTCCCTCTCATTCCATCCATATTCAACGGGGACTTGGGGTAAAAGTAAACCTGAATTATATCCATACTTTACAATTAATCCGTCCTGTCCAACTTTAATTTTTGATACATATTCCTGAGGATCATTAACTTCAATTTTTTTAGGTGGTGTAAGGACTGTTACTTCAAACATTATTGAATCTAATTCTTCAAATTTTATTGGGGGAAATCTTGGGTCCTCAGTAGCCGCTGAAATAGCTGCATCTTCAAGTGCTTTATACAATTTTTTATCTGGCAAGGGATATCCAATACAACCACGAAGTCCCAGAGAATTGTTCAATGTAACAAAAACTCCAGATTTAAAGGAAAAATCTTTCTGAAATTTCTCATCCAATTCAACCCTTGTTCCATTTTTTAGAAATTCAGTTACTATCAATCTGGTAGTTTTTACAAGAAGTTTACCTTCTTTCTCAGAAATTAAATTATCTCTCATTTAATTTCCCTACAAATTTTTGAAGATTTTTTATATGCGTGCCTTCCCAGAAAATCTTATCACAGACCTTACATTCCCAAAACTTATCATTATGTTCTAAAATTTTGCTTGGAATTTTTTTGTAAATATTTTTTTTATCAACTGATTCCGTTTTAAAATTACAGTTTGGGCATCTTGCTCTATCTCCATTTATTTCAAAATTTTTTAGATTTGATTTTTTAATTATCTCACGAAATTGTTCGATTTCTTGTCTATTTTTTACAAAAATAGCCTCAAGACCAAGTTTTAGTGATTTTCTTATCAAATCTTCATCTCTGGAAATAATAATTCTATGGTCCTTTTTTACTTGGTTAATTAATTCATCGTCTTCAATATCTGCTAAATATTTAGAATCATAACCCATTAATCTTAATTTTTTGGCAATATTTCCTAACATAGCATCTACAAAAAATATTGGTTCATTTTGTTCTTTACGAAGCATCTCCATAACCTACATCTTTAATTTGACTCTGTCCAGCTGGAAGAGCACGTACGAAGTCGTCTAAGCTTATTTGTTTTGTAATTTCTTCCTCTAGTTTTGAAAATTCTAATCTGATTTTTTTTGCGACTTCAACCATTTCAGAACCATGCGGTTCAATAATTGCATAACAAATAGAATTTTTTTTAATGGGTGCTGGTGGACCTGATGTTAAGAGATAATGATCATCTTGAGGTATTATACCAATAGCTAATCTTAATGATGGTATATTTACAAAATTTCTTTTCCCCTCAATAGTAAATGATCCTTTTGGAAGAAATTGACCGCTAGGAGCTGACTTTTTTACTTGTTCGGGGAGTACCCAATAAGCGCTTAAACCGTGCATTCCTTCTCTCCAAGCTCTACTAAAACAAACTGTGGCGTGCGCAACTTCATTCATGCTAATGGTCGATGGAGTTTCGGCATCTTTTAGAATAAAAAATGGCGATCCAAAAATATCTCCATGAAAAATTTTATCGTTTTTTCCTAGATGCTTTCTTACAACTGCTGAATTTGATGGGGCATCTCGCCCTCCTATTGCAAGCATCTCATCCGAGGTGAAAAACCATCTATACCGCTCATACCAATTTTTTTTCCTAACTTCTGAAACTAAGATCTCCTTTGTTTCTGTCTCTGTTTTATTTTTTAATTTTTCAAGTTTTTTCTTGGTTTTATTTTTGATTTGATCAATTGATTTAATGGCACCGGATTGACGCTTTGCTTCATTAAACAAACCTGAGGCAATTGATTGTAAAGAAGCTTGAGGATTGATTTTTATTTTTTCGTCTCTGATTACTATTAAAGAAATACCTTTTTCTTTGGACAATTTTGCATTATGTTGGTCTAAAATACTCTGGGCATTGACATCTTCAATGGAAATAATGCCCCTTGATACCATCTCATAAAGAGAATTTGCCAAATTTGTTATGTATTTTGATTTTTCCTTTACTGTTTCAATTGCTTTTTCCTGTTCAGATAATTGTGTTTCAAGTTCTTTAATTTTTTTATCAGATTCACTAGTTTGAGCACTTCTTCCCTTTTCTACAATATTTTCTGTAAAGACAGTATCTAATCCATCCATGAAACTAGTAACAGAAGAACATTTTTCATCTAATTTACCTAATTTTATGGGGATAACTTCGGTTTTTTCATTACGAATTATTACAGGATCATGATTTCCCGTGGTTACATTTGTAACGATTGTTTTAGTTGCGTGGTAAATTTCTTGGATTTCTTCTTCGCTTAAACTTGTTCCAATTCTTTTTGAATCTATTTTTGCTAATTCAAATATTCCTTCAACATATTTTTTAGGTAATCCCAAAGTTCTTCCCAGCCACTTCCCTCCAATCAATTCCGAGGTTCTAAGATCTTTAAAATCTGAATCTGTAATGTGAAAAATATCGATTCCGCTTTCAGGCGGGGTTGCATATTTCATACCCACTCCTAATTTACGGTGTCTCACATCTATAGAATGTTGTAACGCCAAAATTTTCATTTCTTCATTACAAAGCAAAATATTTCCCTCCCCAAAAAATTCCCCAATAATTACAAATTCCTTATCAAATCCTGTAAAAGTAAAATATGCAATTCTTTCAGATCCGATCTGCTCAATTTTTTTGATTTTAAATCTAAGCAGATCACTTCTTAATCGCTTCAATAATCTATTTGGTTCAATCTGATCAATTTTTACCGAGGTTAACCAAACGCCAGAGGTAGAAATCATCATGAAAATATCTGATTTTTCTGGATGATGTAATTTGAATAAAATACTATCTTTGGTTATTCCCCAAATGTTACTTACATAGTAACCTTGAACTTCTTCTGAAATTTTATTTACAAGAAAATTTAGCTCAATTCCAGCAAGAGTCATAATAAAATATTTTATGTGTGAAATTATATCCTTGCGGTTCTGTAGGCTTATTTTCTGACCAAAGATTTTAAACGAGGATTAATTGAGACACACTAGAAATTTACTTGGCAAAACACAAAAAGAAAATCTCAGAACCAACTCCCAAGCCTGATGATTCTAAAAAGGAACCTATTGAGAGTAAAACTGAGGAAACTCCAGAAACTGAATCTAACAATTCACCTCCTATACCACCTACCGAACCTGCATCAAATACTGCTGAGAATAGTGAAAAAGATAGAAAACTAAACAAATTATTTTGGTTAAGAGTTAGTCTTGCCATTATTGCTGGTACCGCAGCTACTTTTATCTTTGAAGATATAGAAGGAGAAGAACGACGATGGGCTTCAATTGGTTTTATGATTATCATTTTTGCTGGAACTATAGTCATTGCTAAAGGAATGAAAATGCAGTTACCATCTTCTGATAGGAAAAAAATTGTAACTCAAGGCATCGGGAGTTATGTTTTCTTGTATCTGTTTACTTGGATTGTGACTTACACCCTAGTTCATACAGGAAGTGCCTCCAGTGGAATTAATCTCTAATTTTATAATTAAAACAGCAGGAAGATAGGATTTGTGGAATTATAAAACTCCTGGAATTCCAGATGAATTTTTTGAACGAACCGATAAAGTACCAATCACAAAAGAAGAAGTAAGAACAATTCAATTAAGTAAAGCACGACTAACTCCAGGACAAACTGTATTTGACATTGGATGTGGAAGTGGTTCAATTTCTATCGAAGCTGCATTTCAAGTAGAAAATTCCGGTAAGGTAATTTCTATAGATTATGACTCTAATGCAATAGAGTTAACTAAAAAAAATATTGAAAAGTTTGGGATTTCAAATGTGTCCGTTATTTTCGGTAATGCCAAAGAAAAAATCTTAGAATTACAAGAAGCTGATGCTATTTTTATCGGGGGCACAGGCGGGGATACTAAAGAAATTGTAGAATTATCTCAAGAGAAGCTAAGATCTGGGGGAAGAATCGTAATTGGAATTATCTTAATCGAGACGTTGTATTCTGTGTTATCCATCCTTGACAAATTACCTTTTGATTCTGTTGATATCACTCAAGTCACCATTTCAAAGAGTAAGAAAACAACCAAGGGAACGATGATGCTTGCTCGAAATCCGGTGACTATTATTTCAGCAACCAAAGTCTAATCTAACTTTTTAATTGGGAACAAAATCATTATTTTCATGCCTAAATTAATAGGAATTGGGGTAGGACCAGGTGATCCAGAATTACTTACTGTAAAGGCAGTTAATGCAATTCACGATGCTGATGTTATAATGTGTCCAGCTTCAAAAGAAGATAGGCCTAGTATTGCCCTATCGATAGTATCACCGTTAATTGACAAATCTAAAAATCAAGAAATTGTAAAACTAATTTTTCCAATGACTAAAGATAAAGAAATACTTGAAGCTTCTTGGAAAAAAAACTCCAAAATTATGGCAGAAAAAGTTTTGTCAGGAAAAAATGTAGTCTATCTTACAGTAGGAGATCCCTATTTGTATAGCACATGGATGTATATGCATAAAGAAATTAAGACAAATCATCCAACTATGAAAATAAATGCAATTCCCGGAATTGTATCAATATTTACATTTGCGTCAAAAGTTGGAATAAGTATTGCAGAGGGTGCAGAAAAAGTTTCAATAATTCCTTCATGTTATGATCTGAGTACTGTCAAAGAGATCGCGAAAAATTCGGAAACAATGGTTTTTCTTAAAGATGGTAGATATTTTGATCAAGTAATTGATTTGCTTAGAGAATCAGGATTTCCTGATAACTCTATTTTTGCCATAGGACAGGACTTGGGAACTGAAAATGAAATTATTAGAAAGTTAACTTTAGGTGAAGTTAATGACGGGACCCTAACTACAAAATATTTTTCAATATTGGTGGTAAAACGTGTCTAATGTTTTTTTTGTAGGGTGTGGCCCAGGGGATCCAGAACTAATCACCGTAAAAGCAAAAAAATTAATTCAAAAAGCTGATGTTGTGGTATATTCAGGTTCGTTAATCCCCCCTATCATCTTGAAGCTTTGCAAAAAAGGAAAACTATATGATGCTTCTGGATTAATTCGAGAAGAAATTTTTGAGGTTTTGTATAAAAATGCAAAAAAGAACAGACTGGTAGTAAGATTACATGATGGTGATCCGTCAATTTATGGTGCAATAAAGGAGCAAATTGACAAATTACAAGAAAAAGGAATATCCTCAGTTGTTGTGCCCGGTGTTACTGCCTTTTTAGCCTCAGCGGCATCTTTAGGAACCCAATTAACTCTACCAGGCGTAACTCAAACAATTATTGTGACTAGAGCAGAATCTAGAACAAAAGTACCAAAAAGAGAAAAAATTTCTGAATTGGCACAACACAAGGCCACTTTGATTTTTTATCTAAGTGTTCATTTGCTAACTGATATTGTAAAAGAATCAATTGCTGGCGGTTACAAAAAATCTACACCAGTAGCTGTAGTGTATAGGGCAAGCTGGAAAGATCAAAAAATTGTTAAAGGAACACTAAGTGATATTGTAAAAAAAGTTAGAGATGAAAAAATTACCAAAACAGCAATTGTAATTATCAGTGATGTAATTGATCCTGAAACTTATGAATATTCAAAACTTTATGATAAAAAATTTAGTCATGGATATAGAAAATCGAAAATCAAATAGATAAAAATTTAATTTTATTTTTTATCCTCATATTGGTTAAATTTTTCTGAAATCGTTCAGTTTGATCAGAAGAGAATATTTTCAAAGAATTTCTTTTTGTTTGTTTATTTTTTATCCTTTCTAAAATTTTAATTGCAATACTTTCTGCAGGATCAATAAACTGGATATTAGGAAATTCAGATTGTAAAAGTGATTTTAAAAATGGTAAATGAGTACTAGATAGTGTTACGGTATCTATTTTATTTTTAAAAAAAAATTGTTTTAAAGAATTTTTGATTATTTTTTTACAATAACTTTCATTTCCCAAAAACTTTCCTGATTCTACCAATTGAACAAGATTAGAGGCATTAATTTTGTGAATTTTAATTTTTTTTGGTATTTTACATTTTTTAATATACATGGATAATTTTTTACTTTTCACAACTGACTCTGTAGCAAGTATCGCTATATTCTTTGAATTAGTTTTTTTAGCAGCTTCGTTAATTGGAGGATTTACCCCAATAATGTTCTTATTTTTGATGTCAAGCATTATTGTGGGCGTGTTTGATCCTACTACAATAAGCTCAGGGCTGAATTTATTTTCAAGAAGGTCTATGGATTTTTTTATTATTAGATCTAATTCTTTTCTAGTTTTATTTCCGTAGGGAAAATTTTTTTGGTCGGCAAAGTAGATTATTTCTGTTTTACAGATCTTTTGTATGGTTTTGATTATGGATAATGAACCCAGACCTGAATCAAAAACGGCAATTCTAGTCATAGAAATCATTCCCTTAAACCGGAATAATAGTTTGTTAGCTAAATTTAGTCTAAAGTCGATCTAAATACACACCTCTCATTAAGAATCAATTTCTAAATCATCGAACATGCCAAATTTCGACAAGACTTGGGCTCGACAAGAGACTCAAAGTGTAACTGGCAAAATACGTGATGCAGTACAACCACAAGGTGCATTAAAAC
>JAOTXZ010000007.1 GCA_029862085.1 Candidatus Nitrosopumilus sp. | reverse complement strand
TCTACATAGAATTAATCTGTTTCAGGAAGGGAATCTTGAGTTATATTTAATTTAAAAAATTTTCTCTTTTCATTGGAATATGTTTTATTATTTTTTTCTATTATTTCTGAGACTATATCACAGCCAAGATATGAAAGAAAGTCTAAATTAATTTCTTTCATCCAAAGAAAATCCCCACAAGGTACATCTATCATCGAATTTATTTTCAATTCTCGGAGTAATTTTGGCAGTTCCGTCCTGATCGATTTAGTTTGTTCTAGATTGGCACCGGATCCCGAACGGCTTATTCCTGTTCCAGTGCTAGAAGATTTGCTCCATAGTTTATTTTGATAAATCAAGGTAAAAATTTCCTCAATAGGCAAAGAAAAATTCTTTGTTATTTGTTTTATACTAGGATTGCTTTCAGAGGATTTTTTCAAAACTTCGGAAAGATCTTCCAACAAAATTGCACCATTTTTGATTTTTTGAAAATAAAGATTTATGATTTCTTTGTTAGGCTCTTTTTCAAAGGTTTGTTGGAAACATTTTCGAATATGTTCTTTAATTAGTGGATCATCAAGCAATGGAGATTTTTTATTCCTTTTCATATATTTTCATTGCCTTCCAAATACTTTCGAAAAATAAAAAAATTCTAAAAACTACCTGCTACTACGTATTTTATTCAAATAAAATACAAGAAATTTATCAGTTGCCGTGCTTGGAAGAATAGAAGAAATCAATTTAAGCCCAGATTCCATAGATTTTTGGGAAAGAGGTTTATTTTTGTTAAAAATTTCCAACGCCTCCAAATATCGAATTTTTTTGTCTTCATCTAATTTAGATAGAATGCTATCTCTAACATATTGTAAATTTTCTAAACTTTTTACAATGTTTTTGTGGGATAATTGATTTTCATGAACACGAAATTTTATTAATGGTTTTTCAATTAAATAAAATTTGATTTTATGCAGCAGTCCCACCTTTAGAAAAAATTCATAATCAATTAAAATTGGGTCAATATCAGAATTCATAGCTATTGTGGAAAATAATGTGGAAGGAATTAAAGTCGTATTGACGTTGATTTGCTGACCGTCAAGTAACCTAACATTGAAATCAAAGATATCAAGTTTATTATTATTGGATTCTTTAAAACTTCTTAATTTTTTTCCAGATTTATCAATTATATCCCAGTTGGAATAAATTATTGTATTCTTTTGAAAGTTCTTTGCTGAATTTATCAGGGTTTCAATAGCTTTTGGGTACATCACATCATCGGGGGAAAACCATTTAAACCAAGAGCCTTTCATTTTTTTGATTCCAGAATTTAATGCTGATGCAAGTCCTTGATTTTTTTGAGAAATAATAGTAATTTTATTAGAATATTTTTCTAATATCTTAGCAGAATTATCTGTAGAACCATCGTCTACTGCAATTATTTCTATTTTTTTCCATGTTTGATTAAGTATTGAATCCAGAGATTCTGCTAGGTATTTTTGCGAATTAAAAATCGGCATAATTATGGATACAAGATTTTGATTCAATTTTTAGTGATACTTGATTTTCTTTGGTTAAAGTTCTTTTGAATGGTCCAAATAGATTTTCAGAGCCTCTCTTTTACAAAATCTATTGATTTTACTGGAGAAGGATCAATTCGAGAGTTTACAGCGTGATAAATTGTAGCATAATCAAGCAGATAAATCAAATTCATTAATTTTGTAAGAATATTTCCTTTGGCTGAAAATATTTCCCGATAAGATATTTGATTATGCTCAAAATATTCCTTTAAAATTTTCCATCTTTCTTTGGTTTTAATGTAATCTCCTTCACCTTCAATTAAAATTGGTTGAATAGACGTTTCTTTTTCCCAAGAAACTATTTGATTATGACTCGCCTCTATGACATCTTCAATAATTGCATGGGTTTTGGCATTCTCTTGAAGTGAATTTTTGAATCGAATTGCAGCTGCCTGAAATCCCCATGGGTAATAAATTAAAGGAGTATTATCAATCCAAACACCTAGACCTAATGCCGGGTTTTTTTCGGTAAGATTGGAAGAGGAAATTTGTTTTGATGTTTTTTCTAACTGTTCAATTGAATCTATTATATCCTGAGAACTAATAGGGATTATGGAATGTAGTATTTGTAAAATCGCATACACAAAGCTAACCAAAGAGGCTCTTGGAGAATGGGTGATTGGAATTTTTTGAAATTCTATTTTATTTTTATCACAGAATACTTCCATCCTTCCTCCTGAAGCAAATGCAATTAATTTGCAATTTAATTTAAAGGCAGATTCTAAAGTTGAAAGAGTTTCAACAGTATTACCTGATACGCTCGTTGCTATAACAAGAGTTTTTGAATCAACGGTTTTTGGTAACAAATAACCTTTCACCACACTAACATGAAAATTGGTTTTTGAAAAAATTCCAGCAAATAAATCCCCAATTGCACCAGATCCCCCCATTCCAGAAAATACAATATGATCAATTTCTGGGAATTCTTTTGCATCTAAACCAGAATTATAAGCTTCTTTGGCCATTTTTGGCCAGTTATCATAAACTTTGTGCATTCCAGTCGGATCATATTTTTCAAGCTGAGAATAGTCAAACACTGTTTATCTAATCAAGATTTGCGGTATATGAATTTGTAAAGTTTTCAGGCATAAAATAAAATTTAGGAATTTTGGTTTTTAATGATTTTGAATTGGAGCGAATATAAAATAACAAATACTCCCGAATATGAAAAAATAAAGTGAGAGAGAGAAATATTAAAACTCCCGATAAAATTCCACACCCTAATGTAAAATCTAGTAAAATACCAAATAATCAGGCAATCCCTTGGATTGTGTTCCTATTCTCAATCAGTATAGTTTTGATTAGTTTTGTATCAGTTATTTTCCCTGCGTTAGTACTAGTATCAAATACCGAATTTATCCCAGGAATAGAGCCAGTATTACCAAAGCCATTTGAAACTGGAGTATGGTCAGTTGGTGTTATAGTAACAAGTATCATAACCCTAGGTTTAGCATTTTTATTTTTTAAAAACAAACTTCCAAATTTTCTAAATAGATTATTATCCAAGATATTTGATTTTGAGGTTTCGAAAAAATCAGCATTCATAATTCTACTAGTGTTATTGATAATATACATAGCAGGAAGCTCTGCTGAGCTATCAAACAAAGAAATTTTTGCAGACTATGAAGGAGTAAAAAACAGACTAGAAACTTGGCCACCTGATCCAATAAATTCTTTTGAGCCCCATGTACGGTATTTTTTCCTCAAATCATCAATGATCCTTTTTGGTAATGATAGAGTAATTCCCCTTCTTGCATCAGCAGCCTTGCTTATTACAACATATTTTCTCACAAAAACAATTACTCAAAAACGGTTTGCGGGAATTGTTTCTGTAGTAATTATTATGCAAAGCAATGTGTTTTTGATATATGATACTACAGTCTCTTACACTAATTTTTGGATCTTGTTTTACGTTCTATCACTATATCTTGTTTACAGATTTTGGCCCTTATCGCCAGTTTCATATCTTCTATCTATTCCCTCAAAAGCATTGACTGCCGCATTTTTGCCAATGTCTATCTATTTTATTTTAAGAAGTAATATCTCAAGAAAACAAAAATTGATTACTGCAGGAATAACTGCAGGAATAATTCTAGCCGGGGGCTTAGCCTCAATAGGAGGTTTTTCTACTACCCAGGGAACAGAAGAAGAATTTGATGAAAAAGAATTTTGGATGGGATTTACTTCGTTTGCATACCAGTTAAGGTTTGATGGATTGGTAATGCTATTTATGATTCCATTGATGGTAGGTTTGTTTTTGGTATCAAGAAGTGGGGTAAAACATGCAGAATCCATTATGGTATTACTTTCAGGTATGCTCTTGATTGCACCAATTTTGACTGGATTTACAAACCAAACAAATCAACCGTACAGATTCGTTCCACTGGTGGTGTTTTTTGCAATAGGTGTAGGAGTTTTACTGTCTAAGCGGCAGGCCTGATAAAGGTCCACACAGATTCCAAAGTATCTCCGGAAGTTACTGGATAACCATCATGGGCAAATCTTGCAAGTAGTGTAAGTTTTCCATCAACAGTATCAGATAACAATGTACTTGCTACAAGATCTTCAAAAGCAAATGTCTTGGATTGTACTCGTCGGATGATTTGATATTCTTCACCATTTATTGTAACTATTGGATCATTTCCTTGGGAGGCCTCAAAATCTAAGAATGGTCCAATTGCTTCTAAATCAAGATGAGTGAATTTAGAGGATTCAAGATATGTAACTAATTGACCATCAGAGTTTCTAACAGTTGTTTGAACGAAAATGAAAAGACCATCTCCAAGTTCCGTCTGATAGGCCTGGGAATAATTTGTCAGTGAGATAATAACTAGAAAAAATATACCTACAAGAATTATGCCTGATTTCATGGAAATTAATATCAGGTAATGATATTTAATTTGCAGGTTTTTTGAGGATTTTTCTACCTATGTTGGGTATAGGAATTATCAAATTGGTGTAATGTTGATAAAAGGAGACGAAAATCCCCAAGTATGTCACGAGAAGAACATGAAAGGAACACAACAATTGAAAATCTAGTTTGGGAGGCTGCCAAAAAAATTAAACCAGATTCCTACATAAATCCTACAATCGTTAAAAAAGCTTCAGCAGATCTAATTTCTGCTTTTCAAGAATTATAGCGAAAACCAATGAAAACAGGATTTAGTACCAATGCATTTGTAAAAAAATCGCTAAATTTTGCGATAAATTCTGTAGCAAAGACAGGTTTTGATGGAATTGAAATTGTTCTAGATGTACCTCATGCTTTCCTACCTATAACTAAAACACGTATTGGTAATATTAAAAATAAAATAAAACAAAATCAATTAAAAATTACAAATCTAAATGCTAACACTGTTGTAGGTTGGTACAAAAATAAGCTAAATATTGAAAAATTTGAACCTTCTTTATCAAATCAAAACGAAAAGATGCGTAAATGGAGAATCAAAAATATCCAACAATCAATAGATTTGGCAGAAGAGCTTGACGCACCATCAATTTGTATTACTTCGGGATTGGGTGGAAATTCAACAAAAAAAGAAAGCTTGGCAAGATTTAGAGATTCTCTGGATATTATTTTACCGTACGCAGAAAAAAAAGGAGTTCTGATAGGAATCGAATATGAACCAGGACTACTAATTGAGAAATTCAATGATGTGAAACCATTTATTTCAAACGAATACAAGAATTTAGGAGTAAATTTTGATGTTTGTCATGCGGCAGTTTTGGGTGAAAACATTCCAAAGATAATAAAAAAATTAGGTCCCAAACTCTTTCACACCCACATTAGTGATTGTAAAAATAAAATACATTATCATCTTATTCCAGGTATTGGAGAGATTAATTTTAAAACCATGTACAAAGCCTTATTGGATATAAACTACAAGGGATTTCTAACTGCAGAACTGTACCCATATTCTACCAATCCCGAAAAGGCTGCCAAAGAAACAATAATGTATTTCAACAAATTAATGAAGTAAGATGAAATTCATTGATCCCCACATCCACATGTATTCTAGAACAACTGATGACTATGAGAATATGGCTCTGGCTGGGATAAAATCTGTAATTGAGCCTTCATTTTGGCTAGGACAGGAACGAACATCATCAAAAACTCTCATAGATTACTGGGAACATATTATTTCATTTGAACCAACCAGGGCAAAAGAATCTGGAATCAACCATTATTGTGCAATCTCTATTAATCCAAAAGAGGCAAATAATGAAAAACTTGCTCAAGAATCTCTGCTCGTTATGAAAGATTACCTTTCCCGAAAGGGAGTAGTAGCTTTAGGTGAAATTGGATTTGATAGAATCACAAAACAAGAGGAGGAAGTTTTTAAAGCTCAACTTTTGCTAGCTGAAGAACTCAAGTTGCCCGTCATTATTCATACACCACACTTAAACAAATTTGAGGGAACAAAAAAAACTTTTGAAATCATGAAAGAATGCAATGTTACAGAATCACGAATAATAATGGATCATAATACTGAAGAAACAATTGAATTATCCTTATCTCATGATGTGATGGCAGGAATTACCGTATACCCTAACACAAAATTAATTCCAATTAGAGCAGCAAATATTTTAAAAAAATTTGGTACTGATAGGATTTTAATTAACAGCTCTGCTGATTGGGGAAGATCTGATCCCCTTAGTGTTCCCAAGACTGCAATTCAAATGGAGAACGATGGTTTTTCTCAAATAGAGATAGAAAAAGTTCTATTTCACAACCCAAATAATTTTTTCAAGCAATCAAAAAACTACATTCCATTATAGTGATACAATGAAACTTTCTTTTAGTACCAATGCCTACAGGAATTTTTCTATTGAAGATAGTATAAAATCTATATCCTCTGCAGGATATTCTGCAATTGAATTAATGTGCGATGAACCACATGCATTTCCACCACTATCCTCAGACAAAATTGAATCTATTAAAAAAACATTAATAGAAAACCAAATGACCATATCAAATCTTAATGGTTTTATGATGTGTGCTATTGAGGATTTTCACCACCCATCATGGATAGAAAAAGACCAGATTTATCGACAGAAACGAATTGAACATACAAAAAATTGCATTGATTTAGCAAAAGAGTTAGGAGCAAATACTGTATCAACTGAACCGGGAGGCCCTCCTACAGGCTTGTCAAGAGAGGAGGAGCTGGATATTTTTGAACAGGGATTAAACGAGGTTCTACCTATTGCCGAAAAAAATAAAATAAAAATCCTAATAGAGCCAGAACCTGGATTGTTGATTGAAAAATCTTCCCAGTTTCTTGATTTTATTTCACGATTTGATTCAGAGTTTATTGGATTAAATTTTGATGTGGGTCATTTCTTTTGTGTAGGTGAAGATCCTGCAGACTTGATTTTCACACTCAAGGAACATATCAATCATGTTCATCTTGAAGATATAGCAGCATCAAGAGAGCACCAACATCTTGTTCCAGGAACTGGGGCTATTGATTTTTCACGAATTTTTCATGCGCTATCTGAGATTAATTATGATGGTTATGTTACCATTGAATTGTACCCATATCTGGATAATCCATTTAATGCAGCACAAGACGCTAGAAATTTTTTAAATTCTATGGCTAATGTTGGTTAGAACTTATCTACAATTAATTCGTTTTCCAGGAATTTTTACTGTACTTTCAAATGTACTGCTTGGTTTTTTTGTGGTTCAACAAGTAGCATTTGATTGGTTATATTTGGGACTTCTTTTAGCAACATCTGGCTGCTTATTTTTTGCTGGAATGGTTTTCAATGATTTTTTTGATTTTCCTCTTGATAAAAAACAAAGACCAGAAAGGCCTTTACCATCAGGGAGAATTTCAAAAAATAATGCATTTTATCTAGGTCTCTGTTTTTTGGTCTTAGCAAACATTTGTTCGGCCCTTGTAGGATTTCAAACACTTCTAGTTTCCCTTTTAATGACTGGGTTCATTTTACTTTACGATATTAAATTAAAAAATATTCCAGTAATGAGTATTCTTAATCTTTCTTTGATAAGGTTCTTTAATGTTATTTTAGGAACCACGATAGTTGCCTTAAGCATTGAGGTTATTTTAATTGCAATACCTGTTGCTATTTTAGTTGCAGGAATTAGTATTTTTGCAAAAACTGAGGACTCTCAATATTCAAAAAGAGCCGAAATTCTAAACCTGATCTTTATAATTGCAACTGTATTTTACGTTAATCTATTAGCCTTTGGAGGAGAAATTATTTTCTATGCCTTTATTGGAATTTTCATCTTTATTATTTTTGTTCCTTTTTATTTTTACAAAGACAAAACTAACACCAATATTCAAAAAAAAGTAACCTTTCAACTACTTTCAATTATAATACTTGATGCTACTTTACTATCAATCTATTCGGAATTAATTTTTGCAATTATAACTTTAATTCTATTTGTGCCTGCATATTTTATTACACGAAGAATGTATTTGACATAAGCTATGAATTTATTTTAGAGAATCAATATGTCGATTATACAATGAAAAAACTCATAGTTATTGATGTAGTAGGTTTAACAAAAAGTGATTTAGATAAATTATCTCTTCCTAACATTTCAAAAATTTTAAAAAATGGTTCTATTTCATCAATAATCCCATCGTTTCCGGCTGTAACATGCAGCGTTCAGGCAACCATTACTTCTGGATATCATCCATCAAAGCATGGAATTATTTCAAACGGGTATTATGATAGGAACTCAAAAACAGTCTCTTTTTGGGAACAGCCAGGCAGTTTAGTCAAAAAACCACGCCTGTGGGACGTTTTAAAAAAATCAAATCCAAATTTAAAAACTGCTGTTCTTTTCTGGCAAAACTCTCTTTACATAAATTCAGATATTGTAATTACACCAAAACCTATTCATCATGAAAACAAGTTAGAATTGTGGTGTTACTCAAAACCTGTAAATTACTATGAAGAAGTTGTAGAAGAACTTGGAGAATTTGATTTAAAATGGTATTGGGGTCCACTAGCTTCGCTAAAATCCAGTCAATGGATATTAAATGCTGCTCAATATACAATAAAAAAACACAATCCTGATTTATTGATGGTTTATCTTCCACATTTAGATTATTCCGCACAAAAACATGGTCCTGAAAGTGATGAGTTTAAACAAAGTATTTTAGAGTTGGATAAAATTCTAGGGATTTTTATAGAATTTCTTTATTCTGACAGAAAAAATGAATATGAAATAATTATCTTATCAGAATATGGATTTAATTCTGTAAATCATTCACTATCACCAAATTTAATTTTAAGAAATGAAGGTCTGTTATCTACTAGGACCATTGGTGGAAAAGATTATCTCGATTATGAGTATAGTAAGGCTTTTGCAATGGTGGATCATCAAATGGCCCACGTATACATAAAGTCTGGATATGAAGAAAAAGTTAAAAAAATTTTTGAAAACCTAGAAGGAATATCACAAATAATGGACAAAAATTTACAACAGGAAAATCACATCAACCATCCAAAAAGTGGAGAACTAATTTTATGTTCTGAAAATAATTATTGGTTTAATTATTATTGGTGGGATGAAATTACAAAGGCTCCGCCATTTGCATTCACTGTTGATATTCACAGAAAACCTGGTTTTGATCCATTAGAGTTGTTTTTTGACCCATCAACCAAAACCATCTCACTTGACACATCTCTAATTAAGGGATCTCATGGCGTCTTTCAAAAAGAAGACATCAATCATCTTCCTATTTTTGTAATGTCAGATAAGTCACAGCAATTGCCAGAAATTATAGATATGACCGAGTTGAGCCCACTGATTTTAAAATTTTTTACTGATCAGGCCTAATTACAACCTTCATTGAATTTTTCCCGGATTGTGCCTGTTGTAAGGCTTGATTTAGCTCACTCAAGGGGAATTGGTGTGTAATTAGTTGTTCTACGTTGACTTGTTTTTTATTTATCAAGTCAAAAGCTTGGTTCACATCATCCATGGAGGCAGCATATGTTGGAATTATTGATATTTCCTTTGAATACACCTTACTAAAATCTAGATCAATTTTTGCATCTTTGTTTGGCTCACCAAACAAAAGTATCGTCCCTCCTTTTCTTACCAAATTAATAGCCTCCTTAATAATTGTCATGTTGGAGGTAGCTATAATTACCAAATCCACTCCTCGATTATTTGTCTTCTCTAGAATCATTTTTTGAATTTGTTCAGGGTTTAATCGTAAAGGTATACCAATGTTATTTTTTTCAATAAAATCTAGTTTCGTCTCATTAGGATCAATAAAATAAATTTGTTTAATGCCAAAAAATTTTGCTAGCATTCCATGCATTGCACCAATTGATCCTGCACCAAAAATTACTACAGAATCATTATTTGAAATAGAAATTTTCTTCAAAGCTCTCACACAACATGCCAGCGGTTCAATCAATGCTGCTTCTTCAAAGGTCATAGAATCTGGAATTTTTATTATGGCGTCTTTCTTTAGAATCCATGTGGGAACTAAAAATTTCTCAGATAATCCACATGGCTCTAAACTATCAACAAATTGTTCACACATAGTTTGATTGCCATGTTTACAAAAATAACATTCATCACATGAAGCATGATGATGAACAAAAATTCTATCTCCCACATCAAAATTATTAATATTTTTTCCCTTACTAACAATGGTTCCTGATATTTCATGTCCAATTTTTTCTGTTGGTTTGGTCGAATCTCCAAAAATATTTCCCAAATCTGAACCGCAAATACCACATGCTTCTAACTTTACTGTTAAACTAGTATCTTCATTTATTGGATCGGATTTTTCTTCAAACTTTGTAAAATGACCTTCTTTAGATGCAGATATCATAATTTTTTTAATAATTTGAGGATCATTTTAAATTTTATATCTGTAACATTTTGGTATTACACTGTAAATAGTATGAGTTTGATTAAATGGTTTTTGTCTTTTCATCCGTACAAAAAATAATTTCAAATTTTGGTAAATTAATTGATGTAGCTTTGTTGTTAATTACAGAATTTTAATTTGCAGGTTTTGCCAAGGTTTTGCCTAGCAATTCATTGTAGAGTGAAATTGCATCTTCCTCGTCTTTCGGTCCTACGATTACGGCTGATCCCTTTTTCATGAAGCTGACTGACATTTCATTTGTTCGCAAGGATAGTCCCAACTCACCTTGGTTGTCAATAAGAAATCCTTTCTCCTTTGCGACTCCAGTTACTGAATTCACATCTAGATCAAATGTGCAAGTAGGTGTTATAGAGAAGGTCCTTTTTCCTCTGTTTCTGCCACATAGTTCTTCTAAAATTAATTCCTCTTTTACCACTTCTTCTGCTTTACCTGTTCCGCAAACAGAGCACTCTTCAGCTCTGAATGTTCTAGTGGTAGTAAAATCAAGATTTTCAATATCTACATGTAATATTTTCTCAGATAAACCTGGTTTTTTGCCTAAAATTACCTTTACTGCTTCAGTTACCTCGATTCCGCCAATGATTGATAGTATTGAGGGATGAACTCCTTCTATACTGCATGTAGGCATTGAATCCTCATCTAAAGATGGGAACATGCAGTAATAGCAAGCGGTTATTTTAGGAAGAATTGTAAAGGCCTGACCTGAGACTCCAACTGCAGCTCCTGTAACAAATGGAATGTTTAATTTAACGCATGCCTTGTTTAATGAATATCTGGCATTAACACTATCTAGTGCATCAACTACAACGTCACATCCTTCAATTACCTCAAGTGCGGTATAATCATTAACTGATACTGCTAGAGCTTCAATTTTACAATCAGGGTTTAGTTTCTGTAATTTTTTGGCAGCCACTTCTACTTTGATTTGTCCTACATCATCTTCATCAAACATTGTTTGGCGATGTAAATTAGATAACTCGATTACATCTCTATCGACTATACGCAATGTACCAACACCCATTGCAGCGAGTCGGGATGTTATGGGATTTCCAAGTCCACCAACACCGACAACACAGACTTTGGCATTTTTTAGCTTTAATTGACCTTGATAACCAATTTCTTCAAGCATTACCTGTCGGGAGAACTTGTCTAATTCTTTTGGGGATAGTTCACCTGATCCTCCGGCAACTGCAGGCAAAATGTATACCTCATCACCATCATTAAGTGAAGTGTCCATCCCGTTTGTAAATTTGGCATTTTTTCCATTAATGTAGATGTTTATTAGAGAACGTGGAGTCCCATCATTTTCTAATACTCTTCTCTTAAAGTCATCTCCCATTAACTCAGATATTTTTGTAAATGCATCATTTAGAGAGTCAGCTGCGATTTCGGTCTTTTTCTCTCCCTCTCCTTGGTTTAACACAGATGGAATTGTAAATGTGATATTTGCCATACTAGTTTACTACCGCCGATATCTCTTTTACGTCTGCTTTGAGTACTTTGGGTTTTTGAAGTACTTGCATGATTGATTCTGTTGCTTTAAGGCCATTTCCAGTCACATAACAAACTACTTTGTCATTAGAATCAATCTTCCCTTGCTCCACCATTTTTTGGAGTACAGATACTGAAACACCTCCTGCAGGCTCGGTAAAGATTCCTTCAGTTTGAGCCAAGAGGAGTATGGCATCTAAAATCTCTTTATTGTTACATTCTTCGGCATATCCATTGTACTGCAGCAGTCTTTTGAGAACGTATCTCCCATCCCCAGGATCTCCTATAGCTAGACTCTTTGCAATAGTGTCAGGATTTTCAACTGGAATTACGTCTTTGCTGTTTTTCTTAAATGCATCAACTATAGGTGCACATCCATGTGGCTGAGCTGCAATCATGTGCATGTTTGATACATCATCTAATAGGGAAATTGTTTGTAGTTCTTCAAATCCTTTGCAAATAGCATTTAGCATTGCACCACTGCCTACTGGAACAATAAGTTGATCAGGTACTTGCCATTCAAGTTGTTCTGCAACTTCATATGCCAGAGTTTTTGACCCTTCAACATAATGAGAACGCATGTTAATATTTACAATTCCAATTCCTTTACTATCACCAATTTGCGCAGCTATTCGATTTGCATCATCATATGTCCCATCTACTGCAATGTAATTGGCCCCATACGATAATGCCTGTGCAATTTTTGCCATCTCTATATTGCTTGGGGCAAAAATATGACAAGGAAATCCACCTTTTGCAGCATGAGCTGCAGTAGCTGACGCTAAATTACCAGTAGATGCACAACCTACGGCAGATAAACCAAATTCTTTTGCTTTGGAGATTGCAACACCTGCAGGTCTGTCTTTAAATGAAAATGTTGGATTTACAGAATCATTTTTGATATAGAGATTCTTTAGTCCTAATTTTTCGCCGAGCTTGTCTGCTTTGATGAGAGGAGTCATGCCAGCATTAATGCTTATGATATTTGATTTGTCTTCAATAGGAAGTAACTCAAAATATCGCCAGTATGTGTGTTCACGATTTGAAAATGTATCTTTTGAAATTTTTGGAAAATCATACTTTACATCAAGTGGGCCAAAACAATCATCACAAATATACTTGAATGCAGTTTCATACTCTTTTTTGCATTCTCTGCATTGCAATGAAGTTCTACTCAAGATCTTGTTTTCCTCTCATTCAATACATAAAAAATCCTAATATCAAGTTAAGTAATACTTAATTTTTTATCGTATAAAATATAATGGTACTTATAGGGTATTTTGTGGGAAAATCTCTTTATTTTTTTAGAAAAATGAAATTATAACAAATATTTCAAATATGAGTAAAGTTTTTAGAGATTTTTCTAAAATCAAGTCCATGAATAAGGGCATCTTGGTGGGAATAGCAATTGCAGTTATCGTTGGAATAATTGCCATCTCTGTGGTGTCAATGGAAGATTCCGACAAAATGGAAGTTGAAGATACTTTGGATAAAGAGATCAAACCAGAGGAAACCCCAGAAATTGAAGAAAAAATAAATGAAATTGAAGAAATTGCTGATGAAAATATCTATGAACCATTACCTAGAGATTGGCAAACTTCAGGTCCATTTCAAATTGATAGAAGTGAATATGCTTTAGGTGAAAAAATTTTTCTGAGGACTAGTGGGTTAGCCTTTGAAGAGAAAGGTCAAGTCGCAGTGATGAGACCAAAAAATGCCACTCATTATGAGGTTTATCTTACCCTTCCATTTGATGGATTGAAAAAGGAAGCATTCAACTATTATTTAGATCCCCAATTGTCAAAGGTACGTGGATATTGTACTGCTGATGATATAATGGGAAGATGGGCATTGGTTTTTAGAGGAACAGACTATCCAAATTTGTATTTTAATATCACTGATAGAATGGTTCCCGGAGTAAATTGGGATCCAGTCTGTTGAATTATTTTTCTAAATTATTATGAAAGCAAACTCTCTCACCAGTATGACACGCAGGTCCTGAAGGTTCTACCAGATAAATTATCGCATCTGAATCACAATCAACAAGAATCTCTTTTACTTTTTGCGTATTACCAGATTTTTCTCCCTTCATCCATAGTTTGTTTCTAGAACGGCTCCAAAACCATGAGTTTCCTGTTTTTTTTGTTAATTCAAGTGACTCTTTGTTAGAATATGCCAAAGTCAAAACTTCCTTGGTTTTTGCATCTTGAACAATGATTGGTATTAGCCCGTCACTTTTTTCAAAATCTATTTCATCTATGGATTTTTGCATGTTAAAATTTCTACCCAATCTTTTATAATCTTACAGGAATTTGATGGTCTTTAAGATGTATCTTTACGCCCCTAACACCGTGAGATTGGTAATGAAATATCGAGGCTGCCAAGGCTGCATCAACATTGGATTCATTGAAAACCTCGATCATATCCTCAGGTTTTCCGCATCCTCCTGAAGCAATTACAGGAACAGAAGTAGATTTGACAATTTCCTTGGTCAGCAAAATATCATAACCGTCTTTGGTTCCATCTTTATCAATACTAGTAAGAAGAATTTCCCCGGCACCGAGTTTTTGTGCCTGTTTTGCCCAACTAATAGCATCTATTCCAGTTTCTTTTTTTCCACCATAAATGAAAACCTCAAACCAAAATTGCTTGCCGTTTTCAGTAAAAATATTGGTATTTTCTTTTAGTTCATAGTTTCTTTTTGTATCAATTGCAACTACCACACATTGTCGTCCGAAAATATCCATTAATTCTGTAAGAATCTTAGGATTTTTAACAGCCCCAGTGTTAATTCCAACTTTATCAGCACCATTTAGCAAAATATTACGTGCATCTTCTAAAGATTTTACACCTCCCCCTACCGTAAATGGAATATTAATTACAGAAGCTACTTTTCTTACTAAATTCTTAATGGTTTCACGTTGTTCTTCTGATGCTGTAATATCCAAAAAGATTAACTCATCAGCCCCCTCATCACTGTATTGTTTTGCAAGTTCTACAGGATCCCCAGCATCTTTAATTGATTTAAATCGGAGTCCCTTGACTACTCGTCCATTTTTGACATCAAGGCATGGAATTATTCTTTTGGTTAGGGTCATGCTATTTTTTTTGCCTCCTGAATGGAAATTTTGTTTTCATAAAGAGCTTTTCCTAAAATGACACCATAGGAATTTTTCTCTTTGACATCTATTACATCTTTTACATTGGAGATTCCCCCACTAGCAATAATGTTGGTATTTTTTAATTGACATGCTTGTTCTAGAAAATTTAAATCAGGACCTTCAAGTGTTCCATCACGATTTACATTGGTTAGTAAAAATTCAGTAAACCCCATGGCAACAAAATCATTGATTGCATCAATTAGTTTGATTCCCGTTCCCTCTTGCCATCCATGTATTACAATTTCCCCTTCTTTGTGATCAACTGAAATTACAATTTTTTCATGGCCTAAATTTTCAAGTAATTTTTTTAAAGTTTTTTTATCTTTGAAGGCCAAAGTCCCCAAAACAACTCGTTTTGCAATTTGGGCAACATCCATAACCATTGATTCATCTCTAAGACCACCTGCAGTTTCTATAGGAATTGAAACATTTTCAATTATTTTTTTAATTATTGACAGATTCGAGCCCATCCCTAGTGTTGCGTCAAGATCTACTATGTGAAGCATATCCGCCCCATTTTGTTCCCATTTTTTGGCAATCTCAACAGGATTGTCACTGTAGACGGTTTTCTGGTTAGGATCGCCTTTGTAAAGCCTCACTACCGATCCATTCATCAAGTCAATAGCGGGAATAATCTTCAATTTTTACACTCTTTAAGGAAGTTTTGAATCATAATGCTGCCTACTTTACCAGATTTTTCTGGATGAAATTGGGTTCCAAAAAAATTATTCTTTTCTACCACCGCTGGAACTTTTATTCCATAATCAGATTCTGCCGTAATTACTTCTTCAGAATTTGGTTTTACTCTAAAAGAGTGTACAAAATATACCCAAGAATCATCATCTACACCTTCAAGAATTTTCCCAGGTTTTTTTATTTCCAAATTATTCCATCCCATATGAGGTATCTTCATAGAAGATGGAAGCTCTATTACTTCTCCATCAATAACGCTCAATCCCTTTTCATTTCCTTCTTCACTTCTCTCAAAAAACATCTCCATACCTAGACATATTCCCAATACTGGAATTTCATCTTTTACATAATCTTTGAATTTAATTGTAGAGTGTTCATGGATGCTTTTGATAGCGGGATCAAAATTTCCGACGCCCGGCAGTAAAAGACCAGAATAATTATTGGGTTTATCAAAAGTTGTGATAACATCTACTGTAGCTCCTTCTTTCTCAAGGGAATTTTTAAGGCTGAAAATATTTCCAGCTCCATAATCAAATATTGCTACCTTTACCATTACATTGAACCTTTAGTGCTTGGAATACCTTTTTGTTTTTTATCATGCGATGATGCCAACCTAAAAGCAACTGCTAGAGATTTAATAGCAGCTTCTACCTTGTGGTGATCATTATCCCCATACTTTACAGTAAGGTGAATACAGCTGTTTAGATTTTGAAGTAATGATTGGAAAAAGTGCTCCAAATCTTCCTTTGATACGTCTTCGATTTTATTTCTTTTAATAGATAAAATCAATTTCCAAAATGGTCGTTTTACTAAATCAATTGACGCTTCAGCCAGGGATTCATCCATTGGAACAGAAGCATAGCTGAATCTAGTAATTCCACTTCTTGTTCCCAGAGCTTTGTCAATTGCTAACCCAATTGTAATGGCAGTATCTTCAATCAAATGGTGATCAATTTTATCATTTGATTTTGCATTTACCTTAAGGTCCATCATGGAATGCTTTCCAAACGACGTGATCAGGTGATCAATGAAATTAATTCCGGTCTTTATTGTGGTTTTACCTGTTCCATCTAGATTTACTGAAACAGATATGCTAGTTTCCTTGGTGTTGCGATTAATGGAACTTTTTCTTGATTTCATGCTTATCCCAGGAGATTACCATTACTCTATTCTAAATTTAATACCTTTGGTAGTAAATTTATTGATTCTAAAACCAACAAAGCTCCATTTTTCTCAAATAATTCTAATTTTTTTTGTGGCTCTGCGCTTGTGCCAACTATTCCACAAAAGATGGTTTTGTGTCCTTGCTGCGTTGCTTTTTTAGCCATAATCAGATCCTCCATAGAATCTCCAACGTAAATTGAATTATTACCCTTCATTCCTTTGATAGCTTGAATCAGGGATAACGGATTTGGTTTTGCCATATCTCTTGGTTCATCTTCCAAAAAGGTAGAATTATCTAAATCAAATTCATCAACTAGGTTTTTCAGTGAATATCTAACTGACTCTTGTCCTCTTCCAGTTACAATTGAAATTTTAGAATTAAATTTTGTTTTAAGTTTTGATATTAAGGAATCATTAATGATTACAACATCATTTTCAATTAGACCCAAATCCTTAAAGTTGGAATTTTTTTTAAAAAATTTGGCATAGAGTTCCGGTCCATAAAATAATTGATCAAATATTTGGTATAATGGATTATCATGATGTGTGTCAGGATAAGATAATTTATTTTTAATTTCTTCAATTTCAGTTAAGGTTTCTATATATTTCTCAGAAGATAAAATCCCCGAAGTATCACTGTTGCTAATTACTTCAAAAATAAATTCACCCTGATCTCTTTGAAGTTTTTTTGCTGCAACACTTGCAATGATACTAGCATATGCCAAATCGACCTCGTCATTAAATCCTCCCGTAGACTTGAATCCATCAATAATTTTGGAATCAATATCAATCGAATCATTAATGTTTGAAAATTTTTCTAAAACATATTTGGTCGTTTTGCTTATTGTAAGATCATAAGATTTTGTAATGTCAATCAACACACCATCACAATCAAAGATTATTCCATCACTTTTTTTTAGAATATTAATTATAGAGTCATCTAGATAGATACCCTCTTGTTTTTTTAATAGAGTCATCGCAGTAAATCACGAATTGCAAGCAAAAATCTTGAGTTCATTTCTTTTGTTCCAATTGTTACTCTAAGACAACCTTCATGATTTCCAATCTTCCCTAGTTTTCTAATGGAAATTCCTTGCTCAGAAAGGGCGATGAATATCCTTTGATAAGAGCCATGAGCGTCAAATAAGACAAAATTAGCCTCAGAATCAAAGACTTCAAAGGTGTTGTATTTTCTTAGTGTTTCGATAATTCTGGTTCTTTCTTTTTTAATTACTTTAACTGAATCTCTCATTTGCTGAGATTTTTCTAATGCCAAAATTCCAGACTCTATGGTAAGAGTGCTTAATGGATATGGATATTGCAAAACTTTGTTAAATGCTCCAGTAAATTGTTTACTTGCCATAAAGTATCCTAATCGTAAACCTGCAAGTCCAAATGACTTGGAAACAGTTTGCACTACTACTAGATTGCTTTGTGTTTTTACTTGTTTTGCCAATGAATAATTGCTAAAATCACTGTAGGCTTCATCAATTATTACCAAACCCTTAAAGGATTTTACCAATTTTTGTAAATCATTTTTGGAAAATTGAAATCCTGTAGGGTTGTTTGGAGAGTCAAGATACAAAATATCAGCGTTCTTAGATTGTTTAGTAAATTCTTTAATGTCTAATTTCATATCATTTGAAAATCGTAATGCAATCATCGGAATAGAATATAATTTACATCTTTCTTCAAAAAATCCAAATGTTGGGTTTGATGTCAAAACTTTAGTTTGTTTTGAGGCAAAATTTGAAAGTATTAAATCTAATATTTGATCTGAACCATTTCCAACTCCAATCATTGAAGTAGGTATTTTGGTAAATTTTGAAATCATTTGGATTAGCCGTTCTACTCCTCCAAGTGGATATTCCCTTACATCGGAATTTTTTTTTGCACCTAAAATTATATCGCTCTGAAATTGTTTTGACATTACATAGTTTTCATTTGAATCGAGCTTCAAAGAATCTTGGTGTAATTCAGGTTTTTTGTAACCTCCAATAGATGAGAATTCCTTGACTTTTTTTTCAAACCATCCAGTTTTCATTTCAATCTTCCTCTAACGGCCTCAAAGTGATTTGGTAAACCCTCTGCTTTAGTAAACACATCAAGATATTTTGAAATTTTAGATAAAGATGCTCTATTGGCATGGACTTGGGTATCGATTTTGATAAAATCCAAAACAGAGAGAGAACCCCTTGTTTTTCCAAATCCATTGGTAGGTAAAATATGATTTGAGCCTAAAATATAGTCACTAGCAGACGAAGGAGTCTCATTTCCTATCAAAATTAGTCCTGATGATGTAATTTTAGAGGCTAGGTTCTGGGGATTTTTTGTCATTATTTGTAGGTGTTCTGGAGCAAGGTCATTTGCAATTTTAATCATATCTGATCTATTCTTACAAATTGCGATGAATCCATTTTGTTTTAAACTTTTTTTGACTATATCAGCTCGCTTTATTTTTTTAATTAAATTAGCAACATTCTGATTTACAGATTTTGCAAGTTTTTCTGAATTAGTTATTAGGAAACAAAAGGTATCTCTGCTGTGTTCTGCTTGTGAAATTAAATCCAAAGCAATGTATTTTGAATTGGCAGAATTATCTGCAACTATTCCTAATTCAGTAGGACCTGCAAGCATATCAATAGCAGTTTTATCACTAATCAAGGATTTTGCGTTTGTTACAAAAACTCCACCTGGTCCAACAATTTTATCGACCTTGGCAATAGATCTTGTTCCAAAAGATAATCCAGCGATTGCTTGAGCACCACCCACTTTGAAAATTTCATTTGCTCCGCAAATATCAGCAGCTACAACAGTTAACGGATCAATTTTTCCCATAGAATTTGGAGGTGAAGTGACAACAATTCGTTTTACCCCGGCAACTTTTGCGGGAATTACAGCCATTATTACAGAGCTTGGATATTTTGCAAGCCCTCCTGGAATATAACAACCCGTACTCTGTAAAGGCACAAATTTTTTTGAAATCTTTATTCCATCAAGGTTTATGGTTTTATTTTTTAAAATAGACTTTACAGTAACCTCAGTTTTTTCTAACCTGTTTTTAGCTAGTTTTATTGCGGAAACTTCTTGTTTTGAAACTTTTTTGTATGCGTTTTCAATTTCTTTTTTGGATACACTTAGTGAAGTTAGTTTTGCACCATTGAATTTTTTTTCATATTTTTTTATGGCAGCATCTCCGTCTTTCTGGACACTTTTCAGAATAGATTCTACTATCTGCTTGTTTTTTTGAGGCTGTTTTGGAATTATCTTAGATGCAAAACTTTCAACATTAGTAACATGAATTATTTTCATCAATTCTCTTCGTCACGTTTAATCTCCTCAAGTTCTAATATTTGACGTGGTTCATGAACCACCAGTCCTTGTGCGATCTTTCTTAACTTGGGAATAAGTTTGTGAAATTCTTCTTTTTTAATTACTGTATTTACTCCAAACCACCCATCTTCGCTTAGTGGGCTTACTGTAGGTCTTTTCAAAGAAGGCATCTGAGTTAGTAGTTTTTTGAGATTTTTTTCTTCTACATTTAGGTAGATGTGCAGATATTTCCGTCCATGTACTGCTCCTCTCATTAAAGTGACAATATCAAAGATTTTTTCACGTTTTTCGGGATCTTTGAGCGATTGTTTATTTGCTATTAAATGAGCCGTTGAGGTCAAAACCTCATCTACAATTTTTAATTTATTTTGTTTTAAGGTTGTTCCAGTTTCGGTAACATCCATTATAGCATCAACATCTTCAGGGGGTTTTGCCTCAGTTGCTCCAAATGATAAGTGAATCTGGACATTTTTGTTTGTACCCAACCTAACCCAGGGAGTTACTATCATTGGTTCTTTGGAACCATAATATTTTTTGTAGGATTTACTTTGTTTGAGAAACTTTGCAGCAGTGGTCAAGTACTCTGAAGAAATACGAAGGATTTTTTTCTTTTTTGCATAATCTGCTATCATAGAGTCAAGATTTTTGTAAGAATATTTGTCTGGGAATGCAACAACTAATCTAATTTTCCCATACTCTAAATCCAAAATTGGTTCAACATCTGCATTTGTTTCACCTACCCAATCTTTTCCGGTAATTCCAACATCATACAATCCGTCAAAAACCAATGTAGGAATCTCTTGGGGTCTAAGCATTTTTACAATAATATTTGGATCATCTAAAAATACACGATATGTTCTGCTTTTTCTATTAACTTTGGTCCAAGATTTATCAAGGAGTTTAAAAGTTGCCTCTTCAAGACTGCCTTTTGGTATTGCAAATTTCACCTGAGACATTGTTAATTTTTTACAATTTAGCCATATAATAGGATTTTAAATTTTCTTTACCAATTCTTTTGCTTTATCAAGAGAAATATTATTTTCCTCAATCATTTTTTGTACGATTTTATCAATTTGTTCGTTTTTAGCTCCCGCAGCTGATGCTAGATTTCTAGCATGTAATCTCATGTGTCCTTTTTGAATTCCTTCTGTTGATAAAGCTCTAATTGCGCTATAGTTTTGAGCCAATCCTGCAGCAGTCATTAGACAGGCAAGCTCTTGTGCAGAAGAGACTCCAAGGATTTTGTTGCATACCTTGGCTATAGGATGAACATTAGCAATACCACCCACAATACCCACTGCCATTGGCAATTCCAAGGATCCAACTAAATTTCCTTGGTTATCTTTACTCCATTTGCTAAGCGAGCGGTATTGCCTAGATCTTGCAGCATATGCATTTGCAGCAGCCTCAATAGCACGACTATCTTGGCCCGTGGCATTTGCAACTGCAATTATTCCATTCATTATTCCCTTGTTGTGTGTAACTGCTCTGAAAACATCGTTATCTGCAAATTGATAGGCTAAAATAATATTATCCACTACATCTTCTCCTCCAACTAGTTCTTTTTTAAAAACTGCTTTTGCTTTTGCAATTCTTTTAGTAGAGTAATTTGATAAAATACGTAATAGTGCCCGACCACCTGTAATTTTTTCAAGGATTGGAGATACGGCCTCACACATTGTATTTGTAATATTTGCACCCATTGCATCGCCAACATCTATTAGCAGTTCAACAATCAACATCTTTCCTGCAGGAGTGTCAATTTCTTTGCAGGAAACTTCTTTTGCTCCCTTACCCGTTTTTGGTAGGGATTTACTTTTTGAATTGGCAATGGCTAGTATTTCATTTGTTGATTTTTTTATATTTTCAATGGCTTCCGAAATATCTACATCTAGCATTTGAATTTGTCCGACACTGTATGACTTATCAGCTTCAACTTCAAATCCTCCCAAGACTCTCGCGATTTTTGCACCTTTAGAGGCTGCTGCAATCACTGAAGGTTCTTCAATAACCATTGGTATGAGGTAGTCTTTATCATTAATCTTGAAGTTCGTTGCTATTCCAAGTGGTAATGATAAGGTGCCAATAGCGTTTTCAACCATGTTGTCTGCTTTTTCAAAAGAAATACCGCCATCGGGATTCTCTAACAATTTAATTTCCTCATCAGATAAATTTGAAAAATTTTTAACAATCTCTAATCTCTCTTTTCTGGATTTTTCAAAAAATTTTGAAATAGATGAATCTTTCATTGTAATAGTGGTTTACTGTGTCTTTTTTATACTAATAGAGCTAAAACCACAATCATTTAGGTATGAAATTAGTTTGATTTTAACATATTTTGAATAATATTAATGGATTGTCTGTATTCAATGTTAATGACACTCAAGATTTAAGGTAGAAAAAAGTTCAAGGTTAATAAAATCTTAATTTCATTTTTTTAGAAATATTTAAAATAATAAAAAGAGTATTGAATAGTATGGCAGATTATCATGTTTCTGGTTTAATTACAAATTCTTTTGGTAAACCTGTAAAAGACATACTTGTTCAGGTGCTTGAAAGGGATCAAGGTGTATTCGAGGATAGAATTGATGATCTCCTTGGAAGCGCTTGGACAAAAAAGGATGGAAATTTTAGGATAAGTTTTAATGAAAAACAATTCATGGAGCGTTTTAAAATATTTGAGAAAGGTCCCGATATCTATCTAAAACTTAGAAATAATCGTGGAGAGGTAATTCATACTACTAAAGTAAGAAAAGATGTGAAAAAAACACAAAAAACAAGATTGGCTTTTAAAATATCATTAGATCCTAATTCTTTTGAAAATAAGGTAAAACCAAAAGAAGATCCATTTTCGGATGCAACGAATAGAAGGATGGGATCATTTTCAGGTTTTGAACAGCGTGCAGATTTTACCGATAATTTACAACAGGTCTTTACAATGTTCCTTAGTACTCTTCATGCATGGGCAAATTACAATAATGAGCATTCTTGGCGAAAAATTGGGTATGATGGTCCTCTAGTTCCCAAGTTCCCATGGAGAACAGAACACAGTCCTCATAAAGTAAAGTGGAAAAAATCATGAACTGCATTTTTGGTACGGAAGCTTTTGAGAAACGTCAGGAACCATACGATGTTATTTCTAGAGACATTATTCGCGATGTTGATGTTTGCGTGATTGGTTCTGGGGCTGCAGGGGCGATTTTAGCAACGAAACTTTCAGAAGCCGGCAAATCAGTGATCCTCCTAGAAAGAGGAGGATACTATGATGGAGAGTCTATGAATCAGAGGGAGGAAGATATGATGCCCCTTTTATGGAAAAATGCGGGTGCAAACTTTACAGCAAATTTAAAAATTGCTATTGCACAAGGCTCCTGTTTAGGAGGTTCCACTGTAATTAATGATGCAGTGTGTTTTGATATTCCTTATACCATAATTAAACAATGGCAAAAAATGAAAGTCGCAATTAGTGAATCCGAATGGAAAAAATCAAATAAAGAAGTTGTCAAACGAATTCATATTACAAAGGTTAAACCAAATGAATTGAATGAAAACGCAAAGAAATTAAAAAAAGCATGTGAGAATTTTAGGCTATATGATAAAAAAATAGACCATAGATATAATTATAGAAATTGCGGGCCCTCCTTTACTGATTCAAGCTTAACGGATTGTATGCAATGTGGTTTTTGCCATCTTGGGTGTCATTATGATACAAAACAAAGTATGTTGGTAACTTACATCCATGATGCACTTCAAAATACAAAAGCAAATTTTACAGCATACTGTAACTGTAAAGCAGATAAAATTACTCAGGAAAATGGAAATGTAACAGGAGTAGATGGCACATTTATTGACGAACAGGGAAATGAGAAATTTCGAATTCGTGTAAATTCTAAAATAGTAATTGTGTCAGCAGGATCAATTGCTTCTTCAAATTTGTTACAAAAATCCAACATCGGAGGAAAAAATGTTGGAAAGGGTCTAGCGCTTCACCCTGCCCCCTTTGTTATGGGCAGATTTAAGGAAAAAATTTTCGGTAATAGAGGAATTCCAATGTCGTATACTTGCCATGAATTCGGTGTAACTAATGGAGTAGAAAATGGGGGATTTTTAATTGAGAGTATTTTTTTACCAGTTTTTCAGATGGCAATTGCAATTCCTAGTTTTGAGAAAAATCATAGACGACTCATGATGGACTTTAATCATTATACAATGGCAGGAGTCATGGTTCGAGATGAACCAAATGGAAAAATCACCCTTACATATGATGATCATCCAAAGGTTTCCTATGATCTTTCTTCCCAAACTATTGATGATATGGCCAGAGGAATGGGAATATTAGCTAGATTTTGGTTTTCTGTTGGTGCTACCTCCCTTGTAACATCTCATAGAGATATTCCGGAAATAGGAACAAAAGCAGATATTCCTAAACTCAGAGATGCCGTAAGAAATAATCCTGATGGATTAATGCTCGGGTCTGCGCATCCACAGGGTGGAAACAAGATGGGAGATGATCCTAAAAATTGTATTGTAGATTCAGATTGTAAAGTTTTTGGTTTTAAAAATCTGTATGTTTGTGATGCAAGTGTTTTTCCAACTCCCATTGGAGTCAATCCACAGCAAACAATTATGGCCTTAGCTACAATAACGGCAAACAAAATTATTAAAAAATGGAAAACATTTAAACCTGTAAAGAGGTCTCTTGGAAAAATATGTACCTTGTCACAACCAAGATATGGTCTTTCAAAAAATCTAGGAGAACAATTTGCAATAGTTGACCATAAACAACGCTTGTTTTCAGAATTAGCTAACTCAAAAGAAGAAAGAATAATTCCTAATAAGAATTGGAGATTTAATCCAAAAACACTAGAAATCACAAATAATGTATTCTGGAAAGGATTTTACGGACGCGATATTAATTTGATGACAACTGGGCTTCGTTTTTTTGGAGGTTTTTACAAACGATTCGAAAAAAACAATTCAAAATCATTCCGTGGAATTACACATCCCTTTGAAACCAAAATAGTTAATGCAAAAAGTTTGGCAACAGAAGAAAACGTTCCAGGTTACGGAACCGTTATTCGATTAAGATATTTGGATCATCCCTATACCATCGCGTATGATTTACTAAAAATGATTGATAAAGATACCCTTATTGGTAAAGCCTTCCTGGGAGAATTTCCACGTGGTAGAGAACTCTTCAATTTTAGCATGTCTAGAGTTTATGATGTTGATTTTATGACTGAAGATGATCTTTTAACAATTTTCAACAATTCTAAATTTAGTCATTCTCCAAAGGGAAATGAAATCGTTGGAAAATGGGAAGGGATGTTGGTTTCAGATTCTGCAGTTAGTCCCCGTTCTCAGATATTTCATTTTGAAAGTGAAGATGGAGAAATTGATATGAGATATTCTTTTGCAAACATGATTCGTGGTCGCTCGGATCTTTCCATATCTAATCAATTATTCAAAATGGATGACCAAACAATTTTCCATGATGAAATCCGAATGGTAACACCAAATTTTGCTGTAGGTAGATGGGTATCTGACTGGTCTAATCAAAATGCATTAAAATCCTTCATTGATGATTTTAAACGAATTCTCCCCGTTCCGGTCGCCAGAGAACATAGTAAATCATTAGATGGAATCACTAGGAAATTCCGTTTTAGATGGCCCAAACTTGCAAAAGAAACCGGATTTAGCTTTCTTGGGGTAGAAAAAAATGCGGATAATCAAACACGAATAGGCTTATCCTTTATTTTAAAAAGAACAGGATAATCAATGTCGCAAAATTCGATTCGAGAATTAAAGCTGAATTTTCAGTTCTCTTACATACAACAAGCATACGATGAGTTAAAAGAGCATAAAAGGAGATTGGGGTGGAAAAATGAAGAACGTTCACACCAGTATGATAATTGTTCCGTTGATGTCATAGGATTAGATGAGGGAAGAGCAAGAATAATAATAAGACGAGAAATATCTGGTCATTCTACTTTTGTGGATTCTGATTTTACTTTGAATCTGATGATGGGTTTTATTGCAACCAAAGTAATTCCAGAATCTGAATATCAACTTGGCTTTGAAATTCAACAAAGCCGTGATCTGGAGCATCGAGATCTAAAAAATGTGAGGATTGCCTCTAAGAATAAGGATGATTTAACGTTATTGTTTTCTGAGATAGAGCAAAAAATGGGAAAACCCATTGAAACTCCAAAAATAATTGACCCTGGATATTTTGAAAAATATTCTGAATTAATGCCAGTAGTGTATCAACCAGCCATTGATGCATGGAAAAACATACTTAGAGAAATTCAGGTGGATAAAAAAAATGATTATTGTAAGATTACACTTGTTTTTGAAGATGAAAACCTCAGAAAACATTTTGTATTTGATTTTATTTACAGGATTTTTAGATATTTCAGATACCGAAGAACTGTAGACATTGAATCCTTTGAGGTTCGAGGTGAGGAATTTTACTTTGAAGATAATTATAGTGGGAAACACATTTTGTTTGAAGACAACATACACCTAAAAGCACAAGTTCCCATAAAATACTATTTTCAGGATTCAAATCATCCTGTTATTTTTGTAAATACTTCAAACCATGCATTAGCAGAAGGGGATAACAATCATGATTTTTGGAAACGTGAGTATGTTGCATGGAGTGAAAAGGTTCCAGTAAAGTTTGGTAACAAGAGTCGCAGGGAAACAGAAAAACAGTACAAAAGGTTTTGAGGTTCTGAGTTTCCAAAAGATCATGAGAGGCCCATTCTAAATGAGCCATTGAGGGGAATGAAATTGCCTTTTCAGTTTTGAATTTTGAGTTCAAAATTATCTTCCAGGTCTTTTAAATCCTTGTTTAATTTTACTGTTAGATGCAGAAGAGTTTTGAAATTTTTTATCAACTTTTGTCTTTGAATTTTTTAATTTTTCAGTTCCGTCATTCTCCTCAACCTTGAAAACTTTTTCGCTAGGTAATTGTACTTTTTTAGTTTTTTGAGCGTAAATGATGTTAGTTGGAGAGATGTTTCTTGGTTTTTTCTTTTTATTTTTTATTTTATCTGTATCAACTGGATTTTTTTGTGTCCATTTGATGTTCTTAATGTCCGATGAAGACGATTTTTCAATTTTATAGGCACCTAAGGATTTTCCCATGCCTTTTCCATTTAGATAATGAACTTAAGTTTATAGATAGAATTTACGATATTTTATTCATCTATCCCAAAAAATGGTTCAAAATCAACCAGACCAACTTTCAATTTAATTGAATAATTAAAAAAAAGAAGTGAGTTAAAACTCACTGGATTTCATCTGAAGCAGTTTGAATCGATGGGATTCTTTCTACCAATGCAGAAATGTAAAACAGATCATACACCTTACCATCATCACCTGTTGCTGTTCCGGTAACATAGTACAAGGTTCCATGTTCTAGATTTGAGATTTCATCTCCTGAAATCTCGATTTCATAGATTTTACCTTCCTGATTTTCAACTTCACCGGCTGCATCAAATGATTTTTGGTTTGGACTTACAGAGACTTCCCATGTGTTAGCAATTACAGAGAAATGCTGACGATCATCATGTTTTCCTGCAAAGAATACACCACGATTTACTTTGTATTCTGTTTGTCCGTTATCATTTGTTTCAGACTCTACAATTCCCATTCTAAAATGAGAACGTAGTGCATTATCATCTTCAGATACTGCTACTCCACTTCCCGCAAGAAATGTTCCAGAATAGAGATACCTGTCAGTTGACTTTTTCTCTATTTCTGATTCTTGGGCAAATGCTGAGTCGTAGGTTAGTGATAATGATAGTACTGCTGCCATCATTATCAATCCTGCAAAGATTGTCTTGTTTTGATTTGTCATTGAAGAGAAAAAGTTATTTTGAATAAAAGGGATTGTTAAGCATTGTAAGCTAACAAAGTTACTGGAGTTTTGATGGCAATGTTAAAATAGATTTAATTGCACGGAAATTTTTTATCTTACATCAAAAAATAAAATGTAAAATCATTCATCGAAAAATTCATCTAGTTTTTTATCTACTTGACTCTGTTTTTCTTTGAATTTTTGATATTTTTTATCCCATTTGGAAATGGAAAACCATTGTTTAATTCCTATCCCTAACCAAATCAAAGAAATTGCAAAAATTAGTAACTGGGCAGGTTGTAAAAGGACTTGACTTTTATTTCTGTCTAGAAATCTGTTTTTTAGGTTATTGCACTCGCTTTTTGAAAGTTGATCTTTTCTACATTGTTCATTAAGTCGTTCCTCAAGTCTTTTTTCAAACCTGTCATTAAATGGAGAGTCAAAAGCACTTGTCATTGCAAGCAATGCTATTGGTGGAATTATCAAAGTAGTCAAAATCATAATCATGAATATCTTTTTTGTTTTACTTAGCTGGAACATCATTCCATCCATAATCTCAAAGATGCTGTCACGTTTTTTACCTCCGTTTGATTTACTCATAGTAAAAAATCTCCAAATTTGTCTTAAAACCTTTAGATAACATTGTTATTCAACTCCTTCTGCACGTGGAAACATTTCTTCGTATGGTTCTAAAATTAATTTAAAAAACTCATGTCCTTTAGGACTAACTTTGTACTTTATTATCGTCTTTTTCCCCCATGGTTCTTCTTTTCTTTCTATAAGATTTTTTGTCTCCATATCCTCCAAGATTTCTTTGTGTTTGGCAATGTTTAATCCACAATAACTCAATAATTTGGTTTGATTCAACTCCCCATATTCCGATAAAATCAAAATAATGTCCTTTCTGATGTACGTACGATCTCTATAACCTTGGGCCAGCTTTTATCATTCCTTGAAAAAACTCATTTTAATATCCTCAATAGTTTATCATCCATTCTGTCTGGAAAACCTTTTCCATCCGTATTTGAAGTGATAGCGTAAATACTTCCGTCAGGGCCTTGAATTACATCACGGACACGACCTACTCCACTTAGAATGCTTTTTTGAGATTGTAATCCCTCCTCTGGGTCTAATTGGTAAAGATTTGCGGCTCTAAGAGATGTCATAACAAAGGTATTTTCTAGTTTAATGGCATCACCATAATAAAATAGAATTCCACCTGGTTCTATTCCCGGATCATAACACATTACTGCATCCTCAAATTTTTCATTTCCCAAACATTCTTGTTCAGGCCAGCCAAAGTTTTTCCCTGGTTTTATTATGTTAATTTCATCGTTTTTTTCAGGACCTAATTCGGTAGCATACATGGTACCTGTTTTATCCCAAGCCATGCCTTGAGGATTTCTAAAACCTAGGGAATAAACTGGGGAATTGGAATATGGATTGTCTTCAGGAATAGAACCATCATCATTTAATCTCAAAATTTTTCCAGCCAATGAATTAAGATCTTGTGGTAGATGAGAAGAATCTGAAACAGTACCTGTTCCAACATATAGTTTTCCATCAGGACCAAATTTTAAAAATCCTCCGTTGGTAAATACAGAACCCGGAATTTTATCAAAAATAGTTATTGCATCTTCAAGTTTGTTATTAGATTCTGTAATTCGTAGTACTTTATTCCACAAGGTTTCATCTTCTTCATATGTTAAAAAAACATAGAGAAAGTGATTATTTTTAAAGTCCGGATGAGTTGTTATTCCAAGCAAACCTCCATCAAAAACATCTGCAGGACGTAATGTAACTAAGGGTTCCTCTAGTAATTTACCATCAGAAACAACTCTTACCCGACCTTCCTTTTCTGTAACAAAAATTTTATCATCGGCAAAGGCCATTGAACGTGGGTTTTTAAGATTTTCCGCTAAAATTTCAACAGAGTTGTTTTGTAATTCTTTCGTTGGAAGTTCTGGTAGAGGGATAGGATCATCTGGCGACGTCAAGACAAGAATTGAAAAAGCAACTGCACCTACAATACCGGCAATCCTAAGTCTTTTATCCACCAAAATTTAATTTTCTCAAATCATATTAATTACTTTCAAAAATTTGATAACGCGTATATACGGCCCCTATTCAATTACGAAACAGCGGGGTGGGGAAGTCAGACTATTTAGGACTAGGTCATCCCGGCGGGCTCATAACCCGCAAATCAGTAGTTCAAATCTACTCCCCGCTACTTAATTCTCATATACTGAAAACCATGAACTTGATTCATTAAATTCTGATTTTCTATTTGCTTTTCCTAATCTAGTTAATGGTCTACTAAGATGTCTATGGGCTGAAATATCTGGAATGTAGAGTTGTTGCTTGATTTTTCTCGGAATTTTCAAATTAGTTTTATTTTTGGATATTTTTCCACATTTTACGCATTGAAATCCTTGTTTCTGTCCTTTTGATTTCATTGATTTTTTGCATTTTGTACAAAATGGATTTGAAATAATAGTATTTTTTTCAAGTTTAATTATATCGATAAATTCAAGGTTCAAAATTCTTGGATGAATTTTTGAAGCTTTCCTAATTCCTCCCCCAACGCATATTTTATCTCCCTTGATCAGATTCATCGCAATTGAAGATATTCCTGTGGGTTTGTAAACTGCACATCTCAATTCATCCCCATTAGAATTAATTGAAAAAAATACGTGTCCACCTTTTTCTATTTTTGGATAAGATGATACAATTCCAGTTGTTTTTCCAGAAGCATAAGGTTTCAAGGTTTTTTTGGTAAAAATATTTTTCAAATGATCACCTGTTCCTTGATTAGATTTGAAGATTAGATGTCCATCTAATTTTTCCTCTGTTTTCAAAATTTTTTTTGCTTTCAATAAGGAATCAACTTTTTCACCTCGTATACCATAAAATACAGGATCAGGACCATGAGGAGTAATTAAGACTCTTGATTTTTTATTATCAAAACTATTGAAGGTGTAAGGAAATGTTTTTTGTTGCATTAATTGTACACTTTGAGAAGAAATTTTCCTATCTTTGCCAAATTTTGAGGGTTTTCTGTAACTTAACAATTCGAGAGTATGATCGATGAATTGATATCCTATGGCTCCTATTGCACCTACTAGTCCTTGACCATTTCCTTTGTAAAAAAATTCAAGATTATTTTTTGAAGCAAATTTTTTTGCTTGATTCCTGTTAATTAATTGCCATAAGGCTAGTTCACTAAATTCTGTAAAATGAGAAGGTATTGTTTTGTTTTCATAAAAAACTAATCCAGGATTTGCTCCATTTTCGGTATCAGAGTATTTGGAAATAAAATTTTTAATTTTATTTTTAATTTTAGAAGGATGTTTGGTTTTAATTTTAATAGATACTGCCCCATTACCGCGAGTTTTCCAAGGGATATTGGGATTGAATCTAATTAATCTAGGAAAATCTAAAAAGTCTAAATCTTGACTTTTTAAATAATCCACAATTTTGTAGGCCAAAAACGTGGTACACATACCCGTTGGTGAATCCGTATCATCAAAGCCAATATGAAGTGTAGACTCGTTATTCATTGATTTGTTATTGAATTGCAGACATTTTTAGTTGTCGAGTTATACACTTGGTTTAAATTAAAATCACTTCATTCGTAGTTGAATTGATAATAGTAGATGAAGAAAGAATCTTTGAAGAAATTCAATCGAAAAAACCGGCATCTGTTTCTCTAAATGGACCTGATGGAATTTTGCCTCAAATTCAACAAACTGCAATTGTTATTACAAAGAAGTTTGGGATTCCAGCATATGTTCTAGCAGACACTACCTGGGGAACATGTGATTTGAATTCAAATGCCGGAAAAATTTTAGGTACTGGAATTCAATTTAACATTGGCCATACCATTAACACAGAATCAATTGAGAAAAATGTATTATTGATTGATGCATTTGACGATGTCGAATTTGATAGCGTTGCTAAAAAAAGTGCAGAAATTTTATCAGGAAAAACCATAGCATTGGTAACTGACAGTCAACATCTTCATCAAATGGAAAAAGTTAAAGGAATTTTAACAAATAATGGAGTTAAGGTAAAAGTTGGAAAAGGTGGAGGTCAATTAAATGATGGTCAGGTATTTGGGTGTGAATTTTACCCAGCAACAAAACTCAAAGAAGAAGTAGACGCCTATGTCTTTTTAGGTCAAAGTAATTTTCATGCATCTGGAATTGCCCTATCAACTAATATGCCAACGTACGTTCTAGATCCTTATTTCAATGAAGTAAGAGAAGTAACCGAATTTGCGCAGAAATTAAAAAAGAAAGCTACTCTTGCCATTTACAAAGCAGCTGAAGCCCAATCATTTGGGATAATCGTGGGTCTCAAAGAGGGACAATTATCAAAACTATTTGCATTAAAGTTCAAAAAAGAATTAGAAAAAGAAGGAAAAACAGTTCAGTTATTTGCCTTAACCGATATTACAGCCGAACGACTAAACAATCTAAAAGGAATAGATGCCTTTATCCAAGTAGCATGTCCCAGAATATCAACTGATAATCAGTTTGACAAACCTGTTTTATCTTCTCCTCAAGCCAATGCTCTTTTGAAAATATTAAGAAATGAAAATATTGATGAGTATTTGGAACTTCCTCATTGGTTATAAAATCAGGAAATCAGACTTTGAAATCTTTGTTTGTCGTTTAGCTTCTCAAAAATTTTAGACTTTTTTGCTTTAATTTTATATTGAATTCCTTGAGATATGGAATTTTCTAAATTATCAAGGGCTTCATCAAATTTAGATAACATAACAAGATTACAAGATTTGTCATAAAGAACATCACCGTTGTTAGGATAATCTTTTAAAATTTGGTTACAACAAACTATAGATTCTTCAAAGTTTTTCATGGAGAGTAAAATTCGTTCTTTATGATATAATGCAATATTATAATTCAAATTTGATTCCAAAATAATGTCACAGTTAGACAAGGCTTCCTGAAGGTTTCCTTTTTTTCGCAAAGACGATACTTTGTTGATCAATAGCGAAAGATCATTTGGATTTGATTCTAAAGCTCTATTATAGCAAAGTAAAGCAGAGTCATAATCTTTCAATTTACTCAAGGCATATCCTTTGTTGTTTAGGCATCCTAAATGATTTGGATTTTCCTCAAGAATCTTATCATAATATGAAATGGCTTCTTGAAATTTACCTAGTAAAAATAATCTATTTGCTTCATCTAAAATAGAATTAATTCTGGGATTGATTGTCATTATCAAAATGGGTCTATGGTTTCATTAAGATTTTTCCAAAAAGTCCTTTGCCTTTAAGCATTTTTGTGTGAGCCTCTGACGCTTTTTCCAATGGATATACAGAATCTATAATGGATTTAATTTTCCCTTGAGACATCCAATAGAATCCTTGCTCTAATTCAGCCCTAGTTCCTTGTGTAGAACCTAAAATGTTAATTCCTTTAAAGAAAATTTGCCGTAAATCTGTTTTGGCGTTATATCCGGTGGTTGCACCTGTTGTTACGATTGTAGACCCGTATTTTAACAAGGTCAATTCTTTGTTCCAATGATCTCCTCCGATATGCTCAAAAATTACGTCAACTCCAGGAACGTCACCAAATGGTTTAGTAATTTTTTTTGAAATTTCACGAACCTCTTTATGCCAATTTTCTTTTCTATGATCTACAGCATAATCGGCTCCTAACGCTAGCAATTTATCTAGTTTATCTGGACTTGCAGTTGCAATTACAGTACAACCAAACAATTTTGCTATTTGTATCCCATAAGTTCCAACACCGGAACTTCCTCCCATCACTAAAACCAATTGTCCAGGTTGGATTTTTGCTCTACCAACTAACATATGCCAAGAAGTTAGAAGAGTCATTGATGCAGCAGCTGCATCATCATAAGAAACATTGTCAGGAATTTTTACAACGTTAACTTCTGGAAGATGTGTTATTTCACAGTAGCCTCCCCAAAGAGGACCAGTTTCAAACCCCCATATCTTTCTCTTTTTACAATCGTATTCTCGTCCATCAGTACAAGCACTGCATATACGACAGGACATATTTCCGTGGGACACAATTCTGTCACCTATTTTGATATTTTTTACATCCTCTCCAATTGCAATTACTTCGCCTGCTGCATCTGTTCCAGATATGTGGGGAAGCGGAATCGCAAGGGGTTTTCCTCTCATTCCCCAAATATCATCATAGTTTAAGGCTGCAGACTTTACTCTGAAAACAACTTCATTTGGTCGAGGTTTTGGTTCTGCAATATCTTTAATTTTTAAAATTTTAGAAAAATCATCATCCGTACTATACTCCTCATAAACTAAGGCCTTCATGGTTTTTGGAATTTTTTTTCAAGTTATATGATTTACCCTAAGGTAGAACCACAAACAATTATAATCATAAAACAGGAAACCCCTGCATGTCAGAAACAGCAACTTTTCCTGGTGATAAAATCGCTTCAATTGAAGAATATGAGGCTGGATACAACACTTTTGATGATGGAGATATGGTCCGTGCCTCTACAGTTGGAGAGAAAAACCTCGATAAAACTACGCGGGTAGCAAGTATAAAACATCCCAAAATGCTGTCCATACCACGAGTAGGAGATACCATTATTGGTAGTGTGGCTGCAGTGATGTCTTCAATGATTGCAGTATCAATTGACTACATTAATGGAAAACCCACCACCTCCAAAGTAGAGTGTGTTTGTGCGACTAGACAACTCAGGAAAAAAAATGTGGCTTTGTTAAACGATTTAGTTACTCTAAAAATTTTAAATCACCTCAACGGAACCATCCATGCAAAAATTGATGAGCCACATCTTGGAGTGTTATTTACAAAATGTAGAAAATGTGGTGGAAAAGTCGTCCAAATGCGTGATGCCATAAAATGTACAGAATGTTCATGGATTGATGAAAGGAAACTTTCAACTGACTATGGCAAAAGTGAATTTGTTCATCTGAGAGAATAAAAATGATTAAAGTATCGTTCCAAGGGGAGCGAGGAGCATATAGTGAAGCAGCAGCTAGATCGTTTTTTACAGAAGAAGTTGAAACTATACCACTTTCAACGTTTAAGGAAGTTTTAGAAAGCACTATCTCTAACAAAACGGATTATTCAGTTTTACCAGTGGAAAATTCTCTGGAAGGAAGCGTGGGAGAAAGTTATGATTTGTTATACTCCACATCTCTAAATGCAATGGGTGAAATTTATCATAGAATTGAACATTGCTTAATTGGAAATGGGAAACTTGAAGAGATAGATACTGTGTATTCACATCCTCAAGCATTAGGACAATGTAGGGATTTTATTCAAAATTACAACATGAAAACTGTTCCAACTTATGATACTGCAGGTAGTGTAAAAATTATCAAAGAAATAAACAAAACTAATGTTGCATGTATTGCTAGCAAGACAGCCTCTGAGATTTACAAAATGCCCATAATATCAGAAAAAATTGCAAATAATCTTAACAATTATACTCGATTTCTAGTTTTGTCACAAAAAACAAGTAAAGAAACTGGAAATGACAAGACTTCAATAATATTTTCGATAAAACACGAGCCTGGAACCCTTTTCAGAATAATTGAAAATTTTCATAATTATAATGTCAATTTAACTAAAATTGAATCTAGACCAACGAAATCAACAAATTGGGAATACAATTTTTATGTAGATTTTGAAGGCCATGCAAAAAATTCCCAAATCTCAAGAATGCTTGAAAAAATTGAAAATGAAACTTTGGTTATGAAAATTTTGGGTTCTTATCCGTCTGCAAAATTAACCTAGAATCCTTTAGGTTTTCTTAATGTAAACCCCATACTAAACCCCATGATGACCATCCCTGTGATAATTACCATAAAATCATAGGTAAACCAAATTGGGTCAGCACTTCTAATAAGAATTCCTGTGATTTTTAATTCAGTATTTCCAGTATTTTGAATTTGAATTTTTGTTTCACCAGCTTCAGAATGTACCCAATCCAAATTCAATTTCTTTTTGTAGGAAGTTTTCGGGATTTGTAAACCATCTCCCGGACTTTCAAGTTTAAGATCAAAAGCATCTCCAATTATTGTCATTGATTGTGGAGTGTCGGTGGGAGCTGGAATTGTATAACGTGTTGAATCACCTTTATCAACAATATAATTTTCATTTATTGTAATATCTCCAATGTGTTGTATTACCGAAAAAGCTCCAATTGCAATAATGGCACTTCCAACTATTAAGCCAATAATGGTTCTTTTAGATAACACAGATCATTGATTTAAACTGCCGCATAAAAAATTAACTACATTACTGAAACATCATGGGGTTGACTTTCCGCAAAACCAGCTCTTGACATTTTAATAAATTCTGCATTATCTTGCATTTGAGAAATATTATTAGCACCACAATAACTTAAACCAGAACGGACACCTCCTGTAAGCTGTTTTAGAATATCAGTTACAGTTCCTTTGTATGGAACCATTGCCTCTACTCCCTCTGCAACATAGTCATTTAGATCTTCATCAAATGAAATTGAACCTGCATCTTTTGATTTTCTTCCCAAGGAAGCTCCTAAAGATGCCATCCCACGATAAACCTTGAAACGTTTTCCATTTTTAGTTAATACGGTACCTGGAGATTCATCTGTTCCTCCTAACATACTTCCTATCATTACCGAAGACGCACCTGCAGCTAAGGCTTTAGTAGCATCACCTGATGTTCGAGTTCCACCATCAGAAATTATTGGAATACCATGATCATTACAAATTTTAGTACAATCCAATACTGCAGTTAATTGTGGAACTCCAGATCCTGTAATTACTCGAGTGATGCAAATTGATCCCGAACCTACACCTACCTTAACGGCATCAACTCCTGCTTTTATTAGATCTTCTGCACCCTTGGCTGTTGCAATATTGCCGGCAATTAATTCACAATCAGGAAAAGCCTTTTTGATATTTCGAACTGTGTTAATTGCATTTTCACTGTGACCATGTGCAATGTCTACAACTAGGACATCAGCCCCTGCGTCCAAAAGACCTTCAGTTCTTTCCAAAAAGTCACCTTTTACTCCAACGGCTGCACCAACAAGAGGTCTTCCTTTTTTGTCCTTTGATGCTGAAGGATAGTCCTCGATATTTGTAATGTCTTTACTTGTGATTAATCCATTAATCGAACCTGATTCATCTACAATAGGTAATTTTTCTATTCTGTGTTTATGTAAAATTTCTTTTGCTTCTTCGGTACTTGTTCCGGGTTTCGCAGTTACAACATCTTTTGTCATTACCTCTTTTATTAGATGTGAAGTGTTTGTTTCAAACAAGAGATCCCTATCTGTTACAATACCTGTAAATTTAGAGTCTGAATCTACTACCAAAAGTCCGGAGACTTCTTTTTCTTCTGCGTAATCGAGGGCATCCTGAACGGTTTTATCTTGATTTATCGTATATGGATTTTCAATAATGACACTTCCGGATCTTTTTACCTTAAGAACTTCATTTGCTTGCTCCTGAATAGTTAAAAATCTGTGAATAATCCCAATTCCTCCTGCACGAGCCATTACTACGGCCATTGCAGATTCTGTAACAGTATCCATATTCGCGCTGATAAACGGGATGTTAAGGGAAATGTTTCTAGATAGTTTTGTGCTTAAATTGGTTTGAGATCGGCTTGTAATATCCGAATATTTGGGAACAAGAAGAACGTCATCAAAAGTTAATCCTTCTTTAAATTCCAACTAAACCTTGTACAGAAAGTAAAATATTGATTATAAGCCTTTGTTTCTTCCAGAAAGTTTTGATGCTACCTTAATGGCATCTTTTGTCTCCAAAACATTATGTGTCCGTATGACATCAGCACCATTTAGAACTGATACTACTTCTGCTGCAATTGAGCCAAAGAGTCGATCTGATGGACTTTCTTTTCCTAAAAGTTTTCCAATAAAAGACTTGTTTGAAACTGAGATCAAAATTGGGAATTGTTGTTTAATTAAATTTAGATTTTGTATTATTTGAAGATCCCTCGAAAACCAATCAGAATTAATTTTGGTAAAAAACGGCCCATTTCCGGTTTTTCTAAAAAACCCAATGGCAGGATCTAAAACCACTTTGTTTGTAGAGAAATTAATTTTTTTCAAAATATCAATGCTTTTTTTAAAAAGATTTTTGACTATGGTAATTTGATTTCCTGAAACTCGTTTGGCATTAAATGCACATAAAATCAATGATGGATTATAATCTGAAATAACATCAATCATTTTTTCATCATATTTTAATCCAGAAATATCATTAATAATATCAACTCCTAAATCTAATGCTGATTTTGCTACATTTGCTCTACATGTATCTACAGAAATAGGAAGATTTGAAACGTTTTGGATAATTTTTATTGCATTTGAAATTCGATTAACTTCTATTTTTTCGGAAACTAATGTGGATAAATAAGGAGCAGTTGACATTCCACCTACATCAATAAAATTAGCCCCATCAATTTCCATATTTCTTACAGTATTGGAAATATTTTTTTTCGAAGTTTTAATGGATTTTTTGTAAAATGACTCAGGACTAGTATTCAAAATCCCCATTATACGAACAGGATTATTACCTCCTACACCCACTTTTCCAAGATTTGTCACATGATTTATGATGAACCATACCAATTTGAGTCATATGATGATTTCAGGATGGAATTCAAGATATCGCGAAATCCTAAAGGAATTCAACTATGATAAAAGAAAGGATACTGATTCTGCTACCTTGTTAGAGTCTATTCTGGGAGAAGAAAATCATTTGAAGAAAATCCAGAATTTGATTCAAAATCAAAATGTGTTCGTAGTTGGTGCCGGCCCATCTTTATCAAATGCTATTCCTGTTTTGAAACAATTTAAAAAAACTGTAAAAATTGTAGCCGACAGTGCCGTTAAACCATTGATTGAAAATGGAATTAAATCCGACATTATAGTTACTGATCTGGACGGAGATGAGAAAACCTTTAGAAAAATTGGAAAGTCTAAGACATATTTTGTTGTCCACGCCCATGGTGATAATATATCTAAATTAAGTTTGATTGAATATTTCAAAAATTGTATTGGGACCACACAGACTAAACCTTTTGGAAAAATACAAAATTTTGGTGGATTTACTGATGGAGATAGGGCAGTCTTTCTGGCTAGTTATTTTAACGCAAAAAAAATTATTTTATTTGGAATGGATTTTGGGAAAAGAATTGGAAAATTTTCAAATACCAAACCATTCGATAGAAAAACAAAATTGAAAAAATTACGAAAAGGAAAATCTTTGTTAGAATGGCTTGCATTAAAAACTAGATCTGAATTATTTACTACCTCAAGCCCCATTTCTGGATTTAAAAAAATCCCTTATCAAAATCTAGATATCATAATTACCTAGAATGCATTTAATAGCCATATCTACTTGAACCAAAATATGAAACATTCAGAGGAACAAATTAAAGAAATTGCTAGGTGGAGAGAAGATCTTGTTAAACAAATTGACAAACACACTAAATCCATAGAAATTCTTGAAAATAGATTATCAGTTTTAGACTCGATGTTAAAAGAATCTAGTTTTACAGTAGCATCCTCTATTGAAAAAATAAAAAAATCTCCTGAAGAGGAAAATCTGGTCCAGAAAAAATCGATCCCAATAACTAGTGGAAATGATGGTAAAATTATTGCTAATGCATTTGTGACACCAGAACAAGTTGAAATAATTCTAGAAAATGATATGGAAATTGCGGCAGATGTTCCTCCTTTCAAGTCATTTTTTATTGATCGAATTATTGGAGAAATGAAAAAAAAGGATTTGTTGGATGCAGAAAATGGAGCAATTCAAAAAAATTCCATTATCGATTATGTAATTAATAAAAATGGATCAGATATTCGCGAGATTATAATCAAAAATTATAAAGAAAAAGAAAGAGTGAATGAAATTATTAACACAGCAGGTTGGTCCCTGACACGCATGCTAGAAAATATCAAAAAGTGATCATATGGATAAAATTGTCGTTTTAGATTTTGGTTCCCAATACAGTCATCTGATTTGTAGAAGAATACGTGAATTTTCAGTATACGCTGAGCTTGTTCCTTATGATATTTCTTTGGAAGATTTAAAAAAACACAATCCAAAGGGGATTATTTTTTCAGGAGGCCCATCTAGTGTATATGATCCAGAAGCACCTATTCCAGAAGAGGAAATTTTTAATTTGAATTTACCCCTTCTAGGAATTTGTTATGGACATCAATTAATTGTAAACAAATTTGGTGGAAAAGTAAAACGAGCAAATAAAGAATATGGCTCTTCGTTGCTTACAATTGATAACGATAAAGATCTCCTAAATGGAGTTGGTGAATCTGTTAGAGCCTGGATGAGTCATGGAGATGAAGCAGAAGTGATTCCTCCAGGTTTTGAAGTAATAGGCCACACCAAGAGTGCAAAGGCTGCTGCCATTGCATCCAAGGAACGATCTGTTTTTGGAATACAGTTTCATCCTGAAGTAGTTCACACAGAGCAAGGAACAGAGATCCTGAGAAATTTTGTTCTAAAAGTTTGTGATGCCAAACAAGATTGGACTATGGAAGGATTTATTGAATCTGAAGTAGAAAAAATTTCCAAAATTGATGGAAATGTACTATGCGGAGTAAGTGGAGGAATAGATTCAACAGTTGCTGCTTTGTTGATTCACAAAGCAATTGGGGATAGATTAAAGTGTGTTTTTGTAAATAATGGACTTTTGCGATTAAATGAAGAAAAAGAAATTGATGAGATGTTTAAAAATAATTTCAAAGTAAATTTTACAACAGTAGATGCTTCAGAAACTTTTCTGAATAAATTAAAGGGGGTAGAGGATCCTGAGAAAAAAAGAAAAATTGTAGGCGAGGAGTTTATTTCTGTGTTTACGAAATTTGCTGAAAAAAATGGACCGTTCAAATGGTTAGCTCAAGGGACTTTGTATCCAGATGTGATAGAAAGTGGCGTTTCAAAAGGTCCTGCTGCGGTGATAAAATCCCATCATAATGTTGGGGGTCTTCCTGATTGGTTAAATTTAGAAATTTTGGAGCCTTTAAAAGAATTATACAAAGACGAGGTAAGGGAAATTGCAAAAATTTTAGAGGTGCCAGAAAAACTATTCATGCGTCATCCATTTCCAGGTCCCGGACTCGCTGTAAGGATAATTGGAGAAGTTACTCCAAAAAAACTTCAGATCTCTAAACTTGCAAGTAAAATTGTTGAAGAAGAGTTGATTGAAGCAAATCTTTACGGAGATGTATGGCAGGCATATGCTGCTGTGGGAGATGATAAAGCAGTGGGAGTGGTCGGAGATGAAAGAAAGTACGGAAATATTGTAATGATAAGAGTGGTAGATTCCATTGATGCGATGACTGCCGATTGGACAAGACTTCCACATGGATTATTAGAAAAAATGAGCAACAGAATAACAAATGAGATTGAAGATGTAACATGGGTAACATATACGATTTCAAGTAAACCTCCTGCTACCATTGAGCCTCAATAAAAGAAACTGACAGTTTTTTTTGGTTATTTTTGGTAATTATTATTATTTGAGTACAAAAATAATTCCTTATGGATTTTGATAAAATTTGTGATGAGATTTTAAATTGTGATAGCCAAATTCGATACGTTGGAATTTATGATTATGGAGAACTATATGATAAAATGAGAACTGGAGTTTCAAGTTATCTTTCCAGAGAAGAGACAGAAATTTCTTTATCTCAGGCAATTTATCGATGGTCAACCAGGAAGAAAACAATAACAAAAATCGGAAAGCCGATTTTTGCCATGGCAAAATATGAGAAATTATACAGATTGACTATACCCATAGGAGGAGCGGGATTAATTTTGGTTACCACAGAATTAAATGTAAATGTAAATGAAATTGTAGATAAGATTCTTGAAATTCAATCAAAATATTCTGAAAATTAAAATGAAATTCAATTTTGATAAAAATAAAATGACTTTAATACAAATTTAATGCACAAAAAACATGGTAAAAATTCCTCTAGAAATTAAAAAGTTTGTAGAGGAGCAGGGGGTCTTTGTTGTAGGTTCAACTGGTGGAACTAGTTTAACAAATGTTTCTCCTAGGATTTTTTTTAAAATAGATGATGAAGCAATATACTGGCTTGATTTTTTTAAACATAAATCTTACAAAAATTTCAAAATAAATCCCTGGGCAACTGTTGCAGTTTTCAATAAAGAAAATTTGAAAGGATATCAATTTCGGGGAACTATTAGCTTTATCACTGACGACCCTACAAAAACAGAAATAAAAAATTCAATCATCAAAGAAACCCTTGAAAGAAATTTGTCAGATAAAGTAAAATCTCTATCAAATCAAGATGCAGAAATTATTCAATTTGAAGTAAAGGTATGTTATTCACTAAATCCTGAAGAATATTCTGATATGTCCATTGGATCAGATGTTGATTCAACTCAAGTTTTCAAATAATTAGAAAATGAAGATTTGAACTGTAATCTAGTTCCCTCGAGGGGGCATAGATGATTTACCTCTATTCCTGATCAATAAACTAGGTTAACAAAGCTGCTCCAAATACTCCTGCAGAATCACCCAATTTATTTTTCAAGATTGGAGTATCAACAAGATCGCTAAAAATTTTTTCATACACATTTTTTACTCCCTCAGAATAAAGAAAGTCGATATTTGAAAGACCTCCCCCAAGTACAATAACATCAGGATCAAGAATGTCTATTACATTTGCCAGACCAGTTCCAAAATTATCTAAAAACTCTTCTTTCCAATGATCAAATTGAGGAGAATCTAAATTTTTTACAATTTCAAGCATTGATTCTTTCTTTCCAGTGAGTTCTTCCCATCTATGTTCTAATGCAGGTCCACTGATGTAGGTTTCAACACATCCTTTTTTTCCACAATAACAATTTTTCCCATTTTGGTGTAAGGTATGATGACCCCATTCCCCTGCTATGTTTGTTCTTCCGTGATGAATTTTACCGTTGATTACTATTCCTCCTCCAACTCCAGTTCCCATAATTACACCGAAAACAACTGAATGATTTTTTGCAGAACCCATAGTAGCCTCAGAAATCGTAAAACAATTAGCATCATTTTCCATAGAAATTTTTTTGTCTAGTTTTTTTTCCAAATCTTCTTTTATCGGTTTTCCAATCAAACACTTGGTATTACTATTTTTGAGCAAGCCAGTTTTTTTAGAAATAGCGCCTGGAGTACAAATTCCCAGAGTATAGTTTTCAAGCTTGCTAGAAAGATCATTTACCAGATAGTATATCGTATTTAGGATTTCATCATACCTATTTTTTGGAGTGGGTAATCGCTTTCTTTCAATAACCTGCAAGGAATCATCAAGTAAAATTCCTTCAGTTTTTGTCCCCCCAAGATCTATTCCTATTTTATACACACTAATTCAATTGTAATAGAATGCTTAAGTTTTCAGAAATTAATTTTTCTAAGGACCGGCGCCAGGTGCTCCGGAAGTCGCAATAACATCATCGATTCTTAGAATCATGCACGCTGCCTCGGTTGCAGATTTTATGATTTGTTCTTTTACTACAATTGGTTCTACAATGTCAATTGTTAACATGTCAGCAATCTTTGTATTTCTAGCATCAATACCTGTCCATTTTCTTCCTTGACTCTGTTTGGCCCTAAGTTTTGCCATTGTATCAATAGGATCCATTCCGGCATTTTCTGCAATGGTTAGGGGAATAACTTCTAAAGCTTCGGCATATTTTTTGATTGCAAGTTGTTCTCTTCCATCAAAGTTATCAGCCCAATCTTTGAGTTGTGCAGCAGCATAAGATTCTGGGGCTCCTCCTCCTGCAACAATTTCAGGTTTTTCAATTACATCTTTTACTACCATCAGAGAATCATGAATGGAACGATCTACCTCGTCAATTACTCTTTGAGAACCCCCTCGGATTAACATGGTTACAGATTGAGGATTTTTACAGCCTTCAATAAAGACCCATTTGTCAGATTCTACTTTCTTTTGGTGAACCTGATTTGCTGAACCTAAATCTTTTTCTGTAAGATCTTCCAGATTGGCTGAAACACGTCCACCTGTTGCTTTTCCAAGTTTTATCATATCACTTTCTTTTACACGACGTACAGCTAAAATTCCATATTTTGAAAGATAATGCTGTGCAATATCATCAATTCCTTTTTGACAAATTAAAACATTGCAGCCAATATCATGAAGTTTATCAACCATTGTTTTTAGCATTCTATTTTCTTCTTCTAGAAACATTTGCATTTGTGTAGGATCTGAAATTCGAATTTCAGAACTCATTTCAGTTTTTTCAATTTCAAGTGCAGTGTTTAACAGGGCAATTTTTGCATGTTCAATTTTAGTTGGCATGCCACTGTGAACAATTTCTTTGTCGAGAACTATTCCTTTTACAATTTGTGTATCTTGTATTGAACCACCTGTTTTCTTTTCGACTTTGACATTATCAAGATCAACAGAGTATTCTTCACCTTTTTTGGTGACAATGTTTAAGATTGCATCTACAACCACTTTGGAAAGGATACCACTATCCTCTGAAATTAATTTTGATTGCATGCTGGTTATTGCAATATTGAGAAGTGATTCTTTATCATCAGGTCTTATTTTCTTTGCCATCTCTGAATAAATTTCCAAAGTCTTTTCGGCTGCTGCTTGATAGCCATCAATAATTACTGAGGCATGGACGTCTTTTTTTAAAAGTTCTTCAGCCTTTGCTAAAAGAGTACCTCCAAAAATTACTGAAGATGTGGTTCCATCTCCAACTTCATTATCAACAGTTTTTGAGATTTCCACCATCATTTTGGCAGCTGGATGCTGAACGTCAATTTCTTTTAAAATAGTAGCACCATCATTTGTAATAGTAACATCACCTAAGGAATCAACTAACATTTTGTCTAAACCTCGTGGACCTAGACTACTTTTGACTAGGGCTGAAACTAGTTTTGCTGCAGCAATGTTATTCTGCTGAGCGTCCCTACCTTTCTGTTGTAAAGCACTTTCTTTTAGGACTAGAACGGGTCCATTTGGTCCTTGTTGAATTGACGCCATTAAGATTCAGATTCAATCCCCTCCGTCCCCCTTTTTAACATTACTTAGTGATTGGATCGATGTATGACCTTTTTTTAACATCGATAATTCCTTTGGAAAGAATTCTTACAGATGGGAGAGCCAAGAATGGTAAGAAAAGCGGAATTAAATGTGGTTTTGAAAATTTACATCCTGAATCAATAATCGTATTATTAATTTGTTCAAAGTTTGATGAAACCTTTTCAAAAGTATCGGTAGAAATTATTCCAGCCATTTGTAATGGTAATAATGCTTTTACTTTTCCAGATTTAACAACGGTTAATCCACCCTGAGTTTTTCGAAGTTCGTTTGCAGCCAGAGCCATATCAGAATCATTTGAACCAATTATTATCATATCGTTTTCATGAAAACTCCATGTTGATGCAAATGCATCAATATTTGCACCAAAATTTTCAAGAAAACCAACAATGTGGTTTTTTGTTCCATTAGTTCTATCAAATGCAGCAACCTTCCACACATCTTTATCAACCGATGCCAAAACGTTTCCGTTAGATGTCGGTAATTCTGCTGAACTTAATTTTGTGATAATTTCGGTTTGCATAAATATGGTATTTGCGGTAACATTCTTTTTTTTGGATTTAACTTTGAAATCTTTTTCTGAAAATTTATTTAGTTTTACGGTATTTTTTATCCAATTCGGTATTATCTTCTTTTTTATTGGTGCAACAATACTTCCATTTGAGACAACCAATCTTCCTCCTACCAATACTTTGTAAGGTTTTATAGATTTCAAATCCTTGAAAATAATAATATCTGCTAACTTACCAGGTGCAATTCCTCCTAAATCCTTTCCCATGTTATAATAATCAAAACAGTTTCTTGAAGCCATAGTAATGGCCTCTATGGGTTCCAATCCAAGTTTTATTGATTCGTTAATACAATGATCAATATGGCCGAAATTGGTAATATCTAAGGGATCAAGACCATCAGAACAAAACATCAAGCGGTTAAGGTAGGTCCCATGTGACAATACCATTGGGATGATTTCTTTTAGATCTCGTCTTATAGATCCCTCTCGGATCATTATCCACATTCCTAAACGTAATCTTTCTAAAACTTGATCAAAGTTGGTAGGTTCATGGCAAGATAAAATTCCAGATGACACATAGGCGTTTAATTTTTTTTCACTAGCACCTGCAGTGTGACCATTAATTATGCATCCATTATCCAGCATTGCTGACAATGATTTCATTGTTTTAGAATCCCTTAGTGTAACTTTTGTCCAAGAAAAAACTTCACCTAAACCAAGAACGTTAGGATTTTTGATAGCATTTTTTTCTTGGGATAAAGAAAGTGTTTTACTATTGCTAAATTTTCTATCAACTGGAAGACCTCCTGGAACTACTTGAAAAATTCGAATTGGTAAATTTTCTCCAAGTTTTTGAAACTCTTTAAAACCTTTGTATCCTGCAACGCTTACGATATCAATTGGATCAGAAAAAAGAGATGTTACTCCACAAAGAAGAGATTGTTTTGCAAGTTCTGATGGCAAAACAAATTGATCAATGTGGGTATGTGGATCAGCAAAACCAGGACTAACATATTTTCCCTTTACATCAATGACTGCTGTCTTTGGATTAATTGTATGACTAGCATCAGGCCCCACATATGCAATCCTATCTCCAATAATTGAGATCTGAATATCTGGAATAATTTCTCTAGTGTACACTGAAATTAATGAGCAATTTTTTAGGACAAGATCGGCCTTCTTGTTACCCATTGCTACTGAATTTAATGAATAGATAGATTTTGCTAGGCTACTAGCCACAAATTTTTTTGATCCTTGCGCCTATTATAGATTCAATGCTTAAATTACCGTGGAGTCGGTTTTTTTGATATGAACATTCCCAAGACTATGCGTAAGTATTGTCCTAAGTGTAAAACACATACTGAACAGAAAATATCAATTTACAAAGCTGGGAAAAGAAGAGGTTCTGCACGAGGCGAACGTAGGCACGCAGAGCGTAAGCATGGATATGGTGGACAAAAATTCCCAAAACTTGCCAAACCTGCAAAAGTTACCAAAAAAGTAACTCCTCTAATGACATGTACTGTTTGCAAAAAGAAATACAATAAACTAGGTGTTAGAATAAAGAAATTTGAGTTGGTAGCAGCATGAAAAAAGATCACATTGAAATTCCAAAACCATCAAGCAAATTCCAAAAAGTGGATTGTAGTGAGTGTGGAGAACAGCAAGTTGTATATTCTCATGCATCAACCTCTATTGCTTGCAACTCTTGTGGTAACACAATAGCAGAACCAACAGGTTCCAAGGCAAAAATAAATGGTAAAATTTCAGGTAGTGCTGAGTAATCTATAGTCCTGTTTAGTATTTACATTAAATCCAATTCTTTTATCATCGATAATTACAAAATTTTCTTCGATACTCTCTAGTTTAGAAATATTTTGTGAATTAATCATAGAAATTCCAGTATAGTTACAAATTTGATTTTTAAAAGTAATATCATAAACTGAAGTTAGTCCTAATGATTCAAGAAATTTTTTTGTAACTATAATTGTTGTCCAGGTGATTTTTGGATTATAAAAATTTACAATTTTTTTTATTATTTCACTATCTAAAAGAGGTAAATCAGCTGAAGTAATAAAAACAGGATCATTTAGTGATTTAAGAACTAGATTTAGATCTTCTGCATATCCAATTCCAGATGTTTCAAAAATTTCATATTTATTTTCTTGTAGTAATTGTTTGGTTTTTGGAGAATTGGGACTGGTAATAAAAATAATTTTTGAAAAACAATTAGAATTTGATAATGCATCAGCCACCTGTAAAATAATAGGTTTTTTGTATTTTAGTAATAATTTTTCTTCGGGTAATTTCATTCGACTGCCCTTACCGCCAGCCATTACAATTCCAATCATATCGAAACAAAGATCAATAGAGAAGCAAGACGTGTAAGTTCGTTTGTAGCACCTAAAACATCACCCGTAATTCCACCAAAACTTCGAGTTGACATGGCAACTAAAAATAGTGTAAAAGTGGTCCCTATTGCAAAAATAATCAAGCCAGTGGTTCCTCCTAGGATAATCAATGGAATTAAGGTGATAATGGTGGTAACTGCAAGTTTTTTTCGGTTTTTCATTAGCTCGATAAATGGAGAATTTGAGCCTATAGAGGCTGATTTTCCTATACTTGCCATTAAAACCATTGAGAATTTCGCAACTATTTCACTTAGCAAAATTGCCAAAAATAATTGAAACCCCGTTGAAAGAGATATCGCAACAATCAGTCCCACAAGATACAAAACAATAGCAACAACTCCAGCTGATCCAGTCGCAAGATCTTTCATTGCTTTAATTTTTTTTTCTTTACTACCTTTGGTCATCAAACCATCTGCAAAATCTCCTAAACCATCAGTATGATGAATACCAGTAATCAGAGTTAGCGAAGCCACAACTAGTAAACTTACAATTAAAGGATCTAAAAAGAAGGATAGGCCAAATCCTAAAGAACCCACAAGTAAACCAATTGCGATTCCAACGGTAGGAAAAAGATACATGTATTTTGCGACAGTTTCAAGATTTGCATTACTGGTTGGAATTATAGTCAAAAAAGAAAAAACAGAACCTATTTCTTTAAGCATGAATCCACCATCCCAAATAAGAGAGTAAAAATATCATTGGCAGTACAATGATTCCACAAAAAATAATTGAGGTGACTTTCATTATGGATATTGCTGAATTTACATGTTCTTTAGAAAAAATAATTTTACCATCACCCAATGAATAATGATCAATTTTTTCGAATTTGGTTCCCAAGGCACCTGCAATGGCGGCCATTGGATATCCAGCATTTGGGCTCTCAGTTTTTTTTCCATCGCGTATCATTATTTTGTAGGATTGTTTCCAATCATTTCTGAGAATCATTGCACTGAAAATCATAACTAGACCAGTAAGTCTTGAAGGTAAATAATTTAAAATTTTATCACAGTTTGCTGCAAACCAACCTATGTTTTTAAAAATATTTGTTCTATAACCAATCATAGAATCCGCTGTGTTAATTACACGATATACAAAGGCACCTGGCAATCCCAACAATCCAAAGTAGAAAAGAGGTCCAGTGATGCCATCAACTGTATTTTCACTTATACTTTCAATTACGCCTGAAAATAGGTGATTTTTATCCAAATCTTTGGTATTTCGCTTTACAATTTTAGACAAATGATCACGTGCAGATGGGATATTTTCATTTTCCAGTGAAGTTACCACTGCTAATGCATGTTTTTCCATTCCCTTTATTGCAATTGTTGTTTTTAGGAGAATTCCTCCTATAATTACTGAAATTATTATTGAAAGAGAGTCTATCGTAATCAAGTTAATTCCAAAATCTAAAAATGTTATTAGTGAAACAACAATTGTACTTGATAGAATAATTAGAACAACTCCCCCAAGTTTTTCTAAATTATCTGATGAGTTTTTCAAGTGAGGGGTAAATTTTGCAATCATAGATCCCATCCATGCTGTTGGATGAAATTTATTTTTGGGATCACCCAAAGTAAAATCAAGTGTAAGTGCAAAAAAGATGATAGTTATTGATTCGAAAATCACTTTATCATCCTCTCAATTTTCCTCATATTCAAATTTGAATAGACTAACTTACTTAACTTGTCAATTTCTTGATCTATTTTATCCAAGTTTTTTTTATTCCAAGCTATATTTTTTGCTTTAACGTTCAAGGAATCCTCTTCGGGAAGATCAAAATCTGACATTGGAATCACTCCAAAAACAGATTTTTTTGTTTTTTCTTTAATCTTTCTAAATCCTGGTTTGAGTAAATTTGTATCTCCTCTGAATTTATTTATTACAAAACCTTGAACTAGTTTTTGATATTTTTTGTCTAGAAGAGCCAAAGTTCCAATAATACTTGCAAAGGATCCACCTCTATCAATATCAGTGATAAGCAACACGGGGGAGTTTGCCTTTTCAGCCATCTTCATGTTTGCAATATCAAATTTAGCCAAATTAATTTCTGCTGGGGAACCCGCACCTTCCAAAATTACAAGATCATGGTTTTGTTGAAGCTTTTTAAGAGATTTTACAGCAATCTTTAATCCGTCAGTTCGAGCAAATTTTTGGTAATACTCTGTGGCATGCATTTTTTTGAATTTTTTTCCATGGAGATATACGTGGCTTTGATAATTTCCAAGAGGTTTGAGCATAATCGGGTTGAGATCAGGCGTAATTTCACACCTTGCTCCCATTGCTTGAATAACCTGAGCACGAGATATTTCAAAGCCTTTTCCTTTGTATGAAAAGTTGGACATGTTTTGTGACTTGAAGGGTGCTACTGAAAATCCCTTATTTGCAAATATTCTACACAGAGCCGTAACTAGGGTAGATTTCCCTGCTCCAGATGATGTCCCCTGGATCATTAAGGATTTCATAGTTCCTCCAAAGCCTGTAAAAGTCTTAGATTTTCTTTTCTTGTTTTTACAGCGACCCTAATGTAATAATTATTTAATCCCCGAAAATTACTACAATCACGTACTAAGATTTTCTTTTTTAATAATTTTTTTTGTAGATTAGATGATCTTAATTTTGATTTTATTAAAATAAAGTTGGTAACAGAATCAAAACAATAAAAATTTTCTAATTTAGAAATATTTTTTTTTAAGTATTCTGATTCTATTTGGATTATTTTTTTTGCTTTATGCAAGTAATTATCCGTATTAATAGCTGCAATGCCTGCATATTGAGCCAATCCAGAAACATTCCATGGAATTTTAATTTTGTTTAAAATAGAAACCATTTTCTTTGTTCCAATACCATAACCTATACGTATTCCCGCTAGCCCATATGATTTTGTTAATGACCGTAAAATAAATAAATTATCAAAATTTCTTATTAATGCAATAATTGATTCATTATGATTTGGTACTAGTTCAATAAAACATTCATCAAGAAAAACTAGAGTATTTTTTTTACTTGCAGCAATGATAATTTTTTTTAAATAACTTTTAGAAATTAAATTTCCAGTAGGATTATTTGGATTACAAATAAAAATACAGCCATTAGATGGAATTTTAGAAATAAAATTATTAATATCTTTTTTTAAATCCATTGTTTTAAAAAATTCAACTTTTCCCCCGGCAAGTTTTGCAGCTACCTCATATTCGCCAAAAGTAGGAATGGGAATCAAAATTGGAGTTTTTTTGGACACAAAACTTTTACAAAAATTATAAATAATTTCAGTAGCACCATTTCCAACTACAATTTGGGATGAAGGAATTTTGGTATATTTTTGGAGGTTTTTTCTAAGAACACGGGAATCTGAATCAGGGTAGATTTGTAAGGTATTCAATTGATTTTTGATAGTTTTAACCACCTCTGGGCTTGGACCAAGTGGGTTGATGTTTGAACTAAAATCCAAAATATCAAGGGTTGGATTGGAGATCGAATAAAGCCCCCCATGAGAGGCTGGTTTATGTGAAGATATTGTTGATTTGAGTTTCACGCTTGAGAGTATCATTTCCTGATATAGTATGTTTTGGTCAAACTCCGATAACGATTATTAATTGAATTAAGGCAATTAAATCATGGATAAAAAGCGTGTGGCTATAATTGGAGTTACTGGTTCTGTAGGGCAAGAATTTGTTCAATCCTTGCATAATCACCCATGGTTTGAAGTCACACAGATTGCTGCATCCGAACGTTCGGCAGGGAAAAAATACCTGGATGCAATAAGAGAACCAAGCGGAATTATCGCATGGGATGTAGGTGGAGAAATTCCTGATTACATTAAAGAAATGACTGTCAAAAGAGTTGATGAAATAGACACATCAAAGTTAGATCTAGTATTTTCTGCTGTAGAATCAGAAGCTGCAAGAAAAATTGAGACTAATATGGCAGCAGTCCTTCCAGTAATATCCACAAGTTCTGCTTATCGATATGAAGAGGATGTTCCCATTCTAATTCCAGGAGTAAATGATGAGCAGTCAGATCTTCTTGAGATACAAAAGAAGAACAGAAACTGGAAGGGATGGGTAGCACCATTACCAAACTGCACTACAACTGGTTTAGCTATTACTCTAAAACCCCTGTTTGAAAAATATGGTGCTAAAAAAGTTATGATGACTTCGATGCAAGCAATTTCTGGTGGAGGAAAATCAGGTGTATCTGCAATGGGAATTACAGATAATATTTTACCGTACATTCCAAAAGAGGAAGGAAAAGTAAGAATTGAGACAAGAAAAATTTTAGGTAAACTAAAGGACGGAAAAATTGAAGATGCTGACATTAGAATTAGTTGTACTTGCACACGTGTTCCAGTAATTGATGGACATACAGAATCTGTTTTTGTGGAAACTGAAAAAGAAATAGATCCAAAGGTTGCAAAAGAAACTTACGATGATTATAACAAATCAATTTCAGTAGCAGGTCTACCTTCAGCTCCTAAAGATTATTACGCCTTCCATGAGGATCCTACTAGACCTCAACCCAGAATGGAAAGGGAAGTTGGAGGAGGTATGACTACAACTATTGGTAGAGTTGAGAAAGAGGAATTATTTGAAAATGGTTTAAAGTATATGTTGTTCTCTCACAATAAAAAAATGGGATCAGCAAAGGGTGCAGTTTTGGTTGCAGAGATGCTCTACAAAAAAGGAAAAATTTAGATATTTTTTGCAATTTTTTCAATAATAACTTTATAAGATGTTGAAATCTATATCGGATCAGGTGTTTTAAACGGCTAAAGTTGATGACCTGGATTTACAAATTTTATCAGAATTAGCAAACGATGCATCGATTTCCATTCCTCGATTATCCAAAAAAATTGATGTAAATTCTTCTGTGGTATATTCAAGAATAAAGAGACTTGTTAAACGGAAATTAATTGAGCGATTTACAATAATTGTAAACGATGCAGAACTTGGATACAACGTTAAGGCGTTGACAGGAATTAACATGGATACAAAAAAACGGGATCATATAATCAAAGAGCTATTCAAGATAGAAGGAGTGCGAGAGGTAGCAGAGGTTACAGGAAGATTTGATATTTTAGTTACCATGTATTCAAAATCCCTAGATCAAATGCATAAAATGGTTTCAGAGCAAATCGGTAGAATTGAGGGAATTCAGTCTTCAGAATCATTCATTGAGATGAAATCAAGAGAAAAGGCAATGCCATATATGCCATCAAAGAGTAAGGATTAATGTTGCAGAAACAACGATCAGAATCTCGCATTGCTGTTTACTATGAACTAACAAAACCAAAGATTTGGTATTTGTTAGTATTTACTGCGTTTGGGGCCATCTTAACTGCATCAAATATTTACAATATCGAAGTTTCTCCTGCAACATGGGTCTTGGCGTTATTTTCAGTAGCAGCAGGATCCGCTGCAGCCAATACTCTGACCAACTATCACGATAGAGATATTGATGCGATAATGGAGAGGACAAAAAATAGACCATTACCATCAAAACGAATTCATCCTGCCACCAAAGCAAGAAACTTTGGACTGGTCTTGGCTGGAATATCACTGGTACTTGCATTTGCTATTTCATTTACCACCACATTAGAGCAAGGACTTTGGGCTACTGCCTTTATTGCATTTGGTTTGGCAAACAACGTTCTTGTTTATTCATATGCGTTAAAAAGAACTTCTAGAACAAATATTATCTTGGGAGGTTTGTGTGGTGGTGCTCCTCCAATGATTGGGTGGGTAGCAGTTACAATGTCAGATTTATGGACTATGGGTCTTGCGATGGCAGGATTGGTGTTTATTTGGATTCCAATGCATATTTGGGCTCTAACTTTGCATTTTAAGGAGGACTACAATAAAGTAGATGTGCCTATGTTAACTGCAGTTCAATCCGAAAAAACATCATCAAGAGTAATTGCAATTTCTACTTTTGTAATGGTTTTATTTTCCATAACACCATTTTTCATGGTAACAGAAAATAACGAGTCGATGGTAGGTCCAGTTTATTTGTGGACTGCTATTGCTTCCGGTGCAGTGATGGTTGCATTATCTTCATGGGTTATTGCAAAACCTATGGAAAGAGCAGCATGGACATTGTTCAAATTTTCTAGTCCCTACTTGGCAGTATTGTTTATTGCCTTAATGGTAGATTCTGCACTATAAGATACTGCCATCGACATCAAGACTGTTAAGTTCTTTGGTTATTGTAGAGTGTTTTTCCACTAATGATTCTATTTCATTTTGTTTCTCAATAGATTTCCATTCTGTGCTAATTAGAGAATATAATTTTTCAATAATACTCCATTGTAAGTTATTTTGCTCATCAATTAATTCAAGAAATCTTTTTCCTTTGTCATCTTCGGACATTATTTTCTAAAAACTAAACAATCATAAAAATTAAGCATTCTTGGTAATTATATAATTTCATAATTTTATTAATAAAACGAAGCTCATAGTCATTGTTGCAGTGCAGTATTTCCGAGTGTAAATCAAAGGCAATTCAAATAGTAAGTATTGGATTTAAGGAAAAAAGGAATCTTTGTAAAAATCACTACGATTTATTTAAAAACAAAGATCAAGTATATTTTCCCAATTTTAGTAAGGCCTCTAATTTGTAAAAAATATATATTTTTAAAATTTTAGAATTATTGAAAGATTTAACATCTACTATTTTTTATCTATTTTATGGCCACCAAAAAGAAAACAAAGTCAAAAAAGAAACCTGCTAAAAAAACTACTTCAAAACCAAAAAAACAGACAAAGACCCCAGCAAAAAAAATTGAATTTGATAATGCTTGGAAAGAATATACTGCATCATTAAATTTATGGAAAGAATCATTAGCACAGTGGCAAAAGGCAACAAATGATACATTACGAACTTATCATGATGCCTGTCAAAGAGCGATAGAATCAGATGCTGAATTATTAAAAAAAGTTAGCGCAAGTTGGGAACAAACTTGGGGGGAAATGGGACCAGAGTACATTAAACAACAAAACAAGCTTATTGAAAATATTTTCAAAGAAACCAATATTGATGGAATTAAAAGTTTTAATGATCAGTGGGAAAAATTTTTGAGTACTTCTGGAGATGATTCAATTAAAGCATACCAAGAGGCTATAAAACGATTTAATGAAACTTGGAAATCATCTCAGGTTTAATTTAGATTATTTTTTAGATTCTAATTTTGAGATTTGTTCTTCTAGTTGTTTTAGTCGGGCTATTTGTTCTGGTGTAGCTTTCTCAGGTTTTATCTTCTTTTTTCGGGGTTTTGATTCTAATTTTTTGATTTGTTTTTCAAGTTGTTTTAGTCGGGCTATTTGTTCTGGTGTAGCTTCTTCAGGTTGGAGTTCTTTTTGTTGAGATTCTAATTTTGAGATTTGTTCTTCTAGTTGTTTTAGTCGGGCTATTTGTTCTGGTGTAGCTTTCTCAGGTTTTATCTTCTTTTTTCGGGGTTTTGATTCTAATTTTGAGATTTGTTCTTCTAGTTGTTTTAGTCGGGCTATTTGTTCTGGTGTAGCTTCTTCAGGTTGGGGTTCTTTTTGTTGAGATTCTAATTTTGAGATTTGTTCTTCTAGTTGTTT
>JAOTXZ010000006.1 GCA_029862085.1 Candidatus Nitrosopumilus sp. | reverse complement strand
TTAGTTCTAAGGTTCTAGTAGAGCTGAATGAGGTCTGCATTGGCATTCCGATCGCTACAACGACTAAGCCTGCGAGAATTAAAGGCATCTTAATCATTGTATTGAGAATACGCTCAGTCCTTACAAAAAGCATTCCATCTTCTACAAGAGGTTCCATCCTATGAATTGGTACGATTTCGGGGTTCAATGGCTAATACCTTAAATTCATACTCTCAACGAGTCCCTGGAATCTCTTGAATTCCTGGAAAAATTGAAGTCCTTTTTCAGTGATCAAAAAGACTCTATTTCTATCGTTTTTGACAGACTCGACTAAGCCTGCTTCTACCAGTTTCTCACATTTGTCTAGTACTGCATAGTGAGATAGGTTGGCTTTGCGAGATATTGCAGATATAATGATTCCATCACGGCCGCCGTTTGCGGTTACGTCAAGGATATCACCCATTATGCCCATTTCGGACCTGTATTGTTGTTTTGACATGTATTAGTATACGATTAGTTTGTTTATGAGGAATGTTTTGAAACCTCAAAGCGGAACACAAAGCGGAACACCATTTTCATCTTAAAAAATTGCAAATTTTGATTGTTTGTGCTTTTACGGGAGAATTTGAAATATTTTTGTCGCCTAATTTTTTAATCCAAATTTTGTTAATTTTTGAAAAAAGATCAAAAAACAAACTTTTCTAAAATTTTATAGATTTTAATGGATTTTTATCTAGTTTTTCCTTTTTTTTATATATAAGGAACAGGACGTTTCGTTAACATTCCTAAACTATCATTCCAAATATTCACGATTAATGGAAAAATACCATAAAAAAACATTCAGAGTAATAGCAATATTGTTTATGCTATCCACAGCCCCCTTGGCTGTTACCTACTCTTATGCCGAAAATGAAGAGAAATCTGAACCAAAAACCCTTCAAAAAGATCCCAAATCCTTCAACAAATCTCAAGAGAGACTTGGAGTAATTCTTACTGAAAAAGTGATTGACGGATACTTTGAGGTAAATGAGGTTGTTTTACCAGAAAATACTAGAGAGTCTGATATGAACAAAATCCTTTCATTAGAAGGAACCTCTGGATGGTCATATATTGACTATACCAGATATCATTCAGGAATAGTAATTTTTGATGGAAAAGCCTCTGAATCTGGAGAGAAACATTGGAAGATTTCAGTAAATGGAAAACTAAATCTCTCCACCGGAGAATTAGACTTGGAACTAAATGGAAAATCCAATAGTTCCTACCCAAAGACGACTGAAGATCTTTCAAAGGAAAACCTTGGTTACAAAGTCATATTTTCTGGAAAAATGATAGAATCGGGTGAAAAGGATGAATTTGCATTTATGAATTCTACCCAAAAAAATCCTGAAACAAATCCAGAGACCAAAATTCTACCGTTCGGGAAAACACCCCCAGAATCAGGAAATTCTTTGGACGATAAACAAAAGGTTAGAAATACATTTTTTTAAGATATTTCCTATTTTTTCTTTTTTATTAACAAAAAATCATTCTTTAGGTCAGTTTTGAGAATACATAATAACTTTTTATTCGTATTTTCTAGTTAAATTATAAAATGTTTGATAAATTCAAGAATCAAGAAGGGGGAGAAATGGTAGAAGAAAAATCTAAAGATGAGACTAGAGAAGAATCAAAAGAGAGCGAGTTTAGAGACGAATCATCATTTCCCGATAAATCCAGCGAAATTGGGATTGGGGATCTTATGGATAAACGAGCAAAATTAGATGAGGCAATTGATTATGTTGGGTTGATGATAAAAAATTTGAAGGATAAGAGGACCAGTTTAGAGAAGGATATTGAGGATGAATCTGTTGATATTAAAAATTTGAAGGAAAAATTAGAAAAAGTGAGTGCCTATATTGATGAAGAAAATCAAGGAATTAAAGAGCTAACTCGAAAAAGACAAGACGTAGAAAACGAAGCGGATGAAGTAGGATCTATGATAAATAATTTGAAGAATAAATTATCAGGAATAGATAAGATTGTAGACGGTGAGGGAGATATAGTTAAGAAAATTAAAGAATCTAGGGAATCCCTAGAAAGTTAATGATGATAAACTGACCCATCCCAATTCGTTAACAATTGAGTCTTAAACTAAAACAACATGACCCTTTGACAGTCTTGAAATTTTTTTGGAAAGGATGAGAATCTAAATTTACTCGAATTTTTTAATTAATTCGAGGATTTCATCAATCCTTACAGGTTTCTGCATGAAACCTTTTACTCCTTTTTGTTCAAATTCTATAATTTGTGATTTTGTTAGATCCTCTGCACTTAAAATTACAATATTCAGGTCAGGCATTAAGTCAGTTTTTGCTAAGGATTCAATTACATCTGTACCAGAAAAACCTGGCATACTCAAGTCAAGCAAAATTAGATTAAAATTTTCTTTTTTTATAAGAGATAATGCATCAAGCCCATTATTACACGAGTATACATAGTGACCATGTGCTTCGAGAACATCTTTCAACATTCCTGCTATATCGTTTGAATCATCCACGCAAAGAATTTTCATTGAAAGTCTTCATTTTTATGAATATTCTAATAACACTAAAACCTTTTTTATTTTCCCTCACGTGTTCTAGTAAATTCAGGATATAAGAAATTTGGTTATTTTGTATCTAATTTTGAGTACCATGAAAGGTCTGTGAATTCAAATTTTGAAAATTTCTGTGATGGATGTATTTCTTCAAATTTTTTAAAAAGTAGACGACAAAGAGTAGTTAACAGCTCTACCTTTTGTTCTAATTGGCGTATCTTGAAGGTATCTATAGAATTTTTTTCATTTTTTTGATTTACTTCGTCCCTAGAAGCATCTTCTTTATTGTTTTCCATGGCTTCTACCCTCAGAACTCTAGCTAAAAAATCAGAGATACTTTCCTCCGGATCTTCAATCTTTACCTTCATGAAATTGTATGTGAATTTTAGTATTTACAATAGTGTTTGTTCATATTATAACAAAAATTTTTGTTTAACTTAAAAAATTTTAACATACGCTAAATGACTCTCTCTTTTCGATTAATCTAGGTTAATTTTTAAAGAAATTTGCTTGATGCTGAAGTTGATGCCGTTGAGGTTGGTACGGATGGGAATAAATCTCCAGTAGAGTTTTCGGCAACTGCTGCTGCTTCCTGAAGAATTTTATCTGATTCCATACTTGTTGTCTCATCAATACCAAATGCTCCGTCTCCAGCGAAACTTTCAGTCATAAATCCACCTAACATATCTGCCATCTGCCCAATTTCTTGTTCTGCACCAGGCATTATTTTACCAAGCGAAGATTTGAGATTTTTCATTAGACCCATGGTTGGCATGATTGTCATTACGGTATCTCCAATATCATTAGTGGTGGTCAATCGTAGTTCAATACGTTCTAGTGCTATTCTTGCATTGCTTAAGATCTTGGTAACTTTTCTAATTTCAGCTAGTTCACTTGATAAAACTTTACTTGTTTGAGTATCATGTTGTTGTGTTGCTTCAACGATTCTTTGAAATATTTTTCCATCACGTTCTTTTAATTTAGCTAACATGCCATCTAATTTTGAAATTTGTAAACTTAATTTTTTAATTGCAGTTTGGACTCGTGGCTTAAGAGGGCCTTTTGGTTTAATTACATCATTAAATTTCTCAGATATACTTGGCTGTGGTTGTTTAGTCCATTTATCTTGAAGATGTGTCAATATTTCCGATTTTAAATTTAATACTTAATTTCGGGTGTAAAAATTGATTTACCGTAAATAAAATTTCCCTTACAAAACTTACTCTAAAGTGCTTGAAAAAAAATTCTCAGGCACCATTAGAAATTTATTTTTACAGGATTAGGAATAAAGTACCAAAATGAAAAAAATAGTTCTAATTATTCCAGTTATAATCATAATAATTCTGGTAATGACAATAGGGTCTCAATCAGATGAGCCAAATACAAAAAATGAACCTAATTTTCATGTAACTCTAGCGAGTCCTGAAATATACGAAAATGGGGTTTACTCCAGTACATTTGTTTTAGAAAAAGGGGAATATTTCTTTAGATTTGTGCCTAATGGTGATAGTCCTCAAATCTTAACGATATCGTTAGAAGGAGACAATTTTGGGTTTTCGGAGAATTTCAAATTAAATGGAACATTACATGAAACAGGGATATCTGAATATTATACCTGGGATTATGATGGGGAAAAGGAAATCTTGATTCCATCTCAAAAAGAGATTTCTCTTCAGATTAGTCCAAATGGGAATCTAAAGGGAAGTGTTTCTGTAGACATTATCAGAAAATAGGAGGCGTTCCCCTCTGGTTACAGAACTATGAGAGATTTCCTCTCGTGGTCAGGGGATTTAAGACCTGATTGCCTTTTTCGTTCTGTGGGGCCACGCGATTTAGTCGATAGGAATTATGTCCTTCGGCATTAAACATTATAGTAATTTCAGCTATTTATTAATTATTGAAATTTTTTATATATTTTTTAATATTTTTAGAAATTTTTTCATTGATCATTTTGTAAAGACTCATGGAATTTTAATTTAAAAATTTGTAAACTGAAAATCCTAAATTGATTTTCAAAAAAATTCGAAGTTTAATCTTTTAAAAATAATTTTGCATGGGTTAAAACCCGAATTTTTTACCAAAGAATTAAACTTTTTGTAAGGAATCCTTGAACGGGTATAAATTACGAATTTTAGAGAGAAAAATATTGAAACTAGAAGGAAAAGTTGCAATAATAACCGGTGGGAGTAGAGGTATTGGATTTGCCATAGCCAAATCTTTTTCTGAAAATGGGGCTAACGTAATAATCACTTCCAAGAATTCCCAACAACTTGAAGATTCTGCTAGTCAACTAAACAATACAATCCCCATATCTGCAGACATTAGAAAAGAAGAAGGTGTTAGAAAGGTTGTTGAAAAAACTATAGAAAAATTTGGAAAATTAGATATTTTAGTAAATAATGCAGGAATCTTTCCCAAGATTAAACAATTACATGAAATCTCAGAGATAGAATGGAATAATGTTATAGATGTAAATCTCTCAGGGCAATTTAGATTTACAAAATTTGCAATCCCTTATCTACAAAAAACTTCAGGAACAATCATTAACATTTCATCAGATGCGGGTCTAAAAGCATATGAGGGATTTAATGCCGATGCCTATTCTGCCTCAAAGGCCGCTTTAATTGTTCTAACTAAATGTTGGGCATTAGAATATGCAAATGATAAGATCCGAGTAAATTGTGTTTGTCCTGGTGTAATAGATACAGATATGACTAAACCATTTTTGACAACTCAAAAAGACAGAGAATTTATGGATAATGATCATCCCTTAGGTAGAATTGGGCAACCAGAAGAAGTGGCAAAGTCAGTTTTATTTTTAGCCTCTGAGGATTCATCTTGGACTACAGGAGCAATTCTTGCTATTGATGGAGGGCAGTCAACCAAATAATTTCACATGAGTTTAATACGGTACAAAAGGTAGTTTCTATGATGAGCGATAAAAAGAAAAAGGCAAAATTAATTATTTTACTTGGGATTATTTGGGTAGTTGTAACTTTACCATTACCTTGGATGATTAATAATCCTCAAGTGTCAGATTCTCAATTCAATATTATCTTATCAATTATTGGTGTAATGTCTATTCCCTTTATCATGCTTGGAGTGGCATGGACTCTAAAGCCAGAGCTAACAACATAGGTAGTAAGCTTTGAAAGAAATTCCAATTGTAGAAAAGATTCCAGAATTAGATGTAGCTTTGCAAGCAGTAACTGAATCAGGAAATGCAATTTTAGAAATTTACGGTGAAAAATATGAAACTTCAATTAAACAGGATAGCTCTCCCATTACAGAAGCAGACCTAAAAAGTAATGAAATTATAAAGAAAATTTTGTCAAAAACAGATCATCATATTTTATCAGAGGAGGATAAAGATGATCAGAGTAGATTATCAAAAGATCTACTTTGGATTGTAGATCCATTAGATGGAACCTCTGATTTTATCGATAAAACTGGAGAATTTACTGTAATGATTGCTTTAGTTAAAAACAAAAAACCTATCTTAGGCGTAATTGGTTGGCCAACAGAGAAAACTATCTTTGCTGCTCAAAAGGGATGCGGAGCGTTTAGATATTTCGATGGGGTATGGAAGAAAATTTCTGTAACTACAACTTCCGATTTAACAAAATCAAGGGCCATAGGTTCAAGACATCATCTCTCAGATAAAGAAAAAATGTTCATACAAAAATTAGGTTTTAAAAATTTTACTAGTATTGGAAGTTCACTAAAAGTTGGAAAAATTAGTTCTGGTGAAGCTGAAGCCTATATCACAACAACTAACAAAATGAAAGAATGGGATTCAGCCGCTTCATACTGTATTATTTCTGAAGCGGGAGGGAAAATGACAAATATCTTGGGTGATGATATTACCTATAACAACAAAGATGTTTATCATCAAAATGGAATTCTAGTTACAAATGGTTTAATCCATAATAAAATATTGGAAGAATTTAAAAAATTAGATTAGGTTTCTTCCTTTAAGGAATTCTTTAACCTGATTTGCACTCTCTGAAATAGGAACAATTTCTGTATCAACTATCAAGTCTGCTTTTTCGGGTGCTTCATAAGGATCGTCAATTCCTGTAAATCCTTTAATCTCACCTTTTCTAGCCTTGGCATACATGCCTTTAACATCTCTTTCTTCACATTTTTCTAGTGAACATTTTACATAACATTCTGCAAATTGATCACGTGCATTGATGATTTCCCTAGCTTTTTCTCTATTTTCAAGATATGGAGAAACTAGAGAAACGGCACTTGGAACTCCATGTTTTAACAAAAGTTTTGCTAAATGAGCTACCTTTTTGTTATGCTCATCTCTACCTTCTTTTGAAAAATCTTTAGGTGAGAACCATTCTCGTAGTTCATCACCATCAAGCATTGCCAAATTTGGGATATCTTTTTGTAAATCTTTAACGATTGTAGTCTTTCCTGAACACGGAAGACCTGTCATCCAAAGAACAAATGGTTTCATATTATTTTATAAATTAATTAGGACATAAAGAGGTTACGTTAAATTTGAAACCAAGGTTGATCTTCTAGAAAATCTATTTCCTTTATCATGTCTTCTTTCTTTTTGGTAATTGCCGTAATTGATCTATATTGTTCATACATCTCAGTTTCTTCTTCCTTTGATAGGACCTTAGCTTCGGCTTGATCAAAAAATTTGTTTTCTTTGTTTAGATGGTCAAAAAGGTAAATTGAATATGTTCTAAGATATCTGGATACTGGTTCTCTTGCATCTTCTCCTTTTTTCCATCTTTTCAAATGTTTATTTATTTCTCTTGCGATATTTCTTCCAAATTCATGTTCGATCATAAATTTTCTAATTTCTTCCTTTAGGGTGTCATAACTTGCTACACATGGAAAGTAAGAATTTTCTTCTCTTGAATGGTGTATAGTATCAACGAATTCGTAAATAATGATAGTTATTTTTTCAATATCTGAAAATGGGATATTTGATCCCTTTGCTATCTTTTCTGCACATTTTTCAATTATTTTTTGTAGACGACGAACTTGGTCATGATCAGCTCGAAGTTCTTCAGTTGCGCTCAATATATGATAAATTTTTGAGGTGAGATTTAATGTGTTCTAAAATAATTTGTAAAAACTACACGTGAACAATAAATCAATCTAGCTTGACTGATTTGTCTTTTAATAGGGCCTAAATTAAAACCAATAATACATGAATCCAATTTTTTTTGGAATATTGGAGCTTTTTAGGGGTCAAATAGATGGTTTTCCTTTCTTAAGTGACATTGACACAACTTGGATTATTGAAAAAATAAATGAATTTCAGAATTTTATTGGCTCCCTAAGTCAAGAGGATCCCATTGCTTCAGCTCCGGTTCTGTTACTTGCTGCAGGGGTGGTAATTTTTTCTGGAGTTGCAGGGGAGGCCTTTTTTAAAAAGACTGGAATTCCAGATGTTGCGTTTTTGATGATACTTGGGGTAATTATTGGACCTATTCTAGGAATTATTCAACCCGAAGCAGTGATACAAATTGTTCCATATTTTGCAGCTCTTGCCTTGATAATTATCATGTTTGATGGCGGATTAAATTTGGATTTAAAACACATTATTAGAACCGCTCATTTTTCTTTTACTCTAGCAATTCTTGGATTTATTTTATCAGTGGTAATTGCAACAATAGCCGTACATTATGTATTAAATTGGTCTTGGATGGAAAGTATCCTACTTGGATCAATCGTTGGCGGGAGTAGCTCGGTAATTGTATTTGGACTGGTTAGAAATATCAGAATTTCAGAAGAAACAAAAAATATGCTCAGTTTTGAATCTGCCCTGACGGATATCTTAGCTACAATTATTGCGTTTATCTTATTTGAGGCAGTACTCATTGGACAGTTTGACCTCCAGTTATTACAAGAAACCTTGGGAAGAGCCATAGTAGTTGGCCTAGTGCTAGGATTTGGAGTAGGGATTCCATGGATGTATGTTTCTACAAAACTTGGCAATGCTCAGCATAGTTACATGCTAACTTTGGGAATTTTATTTGTCCTTTTCTTTTTGGCTAATTCATTTGGTGAATCCGGTGCTCTCACAGCATTAGTGTTTGGACTAATGTTGGGCAACAAGAGTCAGCTTGCTGGAATTTTAAAATTCAAATTACCAAAAATAGAGCTTGATGATCCAACTCATAACCAATTAACATTTTTGGTAAGATCCTTTTTCTTTGTGTTTGTAGGGTTATTGGCGACTATAGGCCAATTTGAATATATAATATTGGGAGTTGGGATAACAATTGCATTTTACATTGGTAGAATAATCGTTGCAAAAATTACTTTAACAAAGAGATTTTCCTTACTGGATAGAAAAGTCACCTATTCAATGATTCCAAGAGGATTAGCTGCTGCAGTTTTAGCAACATTTCCGTTAACTATGGGCTTGCCAAATGCGGAAGTCTATCCACAAATTATTTTCTTTGTTATATTGTCTTCAGTGATAATTACAACCATTGGTTTAGGAAGATCAAAGAAAATTCCTCCACCAGAACCCAAAGAAGGTGGTTTTATTAAAAAACCTCCAGAAGATTCTCAAAAAGAATAGTTTTAAAAATTTTAGTCCTATCTTAGGATTGTAATTTTTGAGTTATTACTTGGATATATTTTTGACTGTATTCTGTAAATAATTGAATTTTATCTTGGGCTAAAGCCATAGCACCTGGTCTGCTATTAACATGATTTTCTAAAATTTGTTGTTCCTCTAACAGTTTTTGTAAATTCTCCCTGTTTTGTAAATCAAGTTGATTTGTTAATTGTTGTAGCTCGGCATCAAGTAAATTTTTAGTATCTGGAATGGCTGGAGGTGATGCACCAATGATTTCTTTTGTGGTAATTTGTCCAAATATTTTTCTATCAAGATCCGTCAATACTTTTTACTTCCTTTAAATGGATTATAAATTCAATTTGGTGAAATTTTAAATTTCCCAGTTTGAACTCCTATTTTTTAAAAAATTATTATTTATTCTCAAAGGTAATTATCAACTCTGAGATTAGAATTTAGAGTATAATATTATTAATTTGAAATTTGAAGATGGATAAAAATGACTTATTGTATTGGAAAATGCAAAAATTACAAGGCACAAAAACCTGTACAAATAGGTAGATATGCTGCAGGACAAAAAAGATGCAATCATTGTGAGGTTTTTATCGATTATGAAGGAATCTCTTGTCCTTGTTGCAATCGACAATTGCGATGTCTACCTAGAAGCAGGAAAGGTAAAGAAAGGTACCTTGAGCAAATTATTTCCTAGAATTATTCCCGAAAGAAAAAGTGCTTATTTATGAGGATATTGTATTAATGATATCATGCCCATTCCAGATGATATTCAGGATTTTGTAGAAAAGCAGATAAAATTAATGATTTCACAGACTGAAGCTTATTTGCCATTTATCAAAGTGGCATATCCTTATTCAAAAAATTTGGCTGATGCGTGCTACAATCTAATTGTGGGGAGTGCAGTATCAATCTTTGTAAATCAATATGCTATGCGAATGAAATATCCTACTGCAGAGGATTTTACTGAATTTGGAAAAATTACTGTAAAGTATAGAGATCAGATAGATCAGTTTTTCAAGTGATTATTCAATTTTGATTTTATGACCTGAAGTTATCTTTGGTATTGTAATTGTCAATCTCCCCTTGTTAAATTTAGCAAATGTTTTGTTACTATCAATTTTTCTAGGAAGAGTAATAGTTTTTTTGAAATATTCAAATTTTGTTTTTACCCCTAATTTTTCTTCTAAATAAGTTTCTTTTAGTTTTGCTTCTACAGAAATAGAATTTTTATCAAGTGTTATTTGTATATCTTTTTTATTTACCATAGGAAGATCAAACTCTAGTAACCAATTGGTTTCAAATTCCCTTAAACAAGATAGAGGAGAAAGAATTTGGCGATCAATGTCATCATTTAGTAATGAGCTAATTGTTGGTGGTAAAATTTTAATTTTAAATTGGCTGTTATCTTTTACCATCAAATCACCTGTAAATTTGTGGGGCTCCCCCAGGCTTTTTTTCTTGTTGTTGTTGCAACGAACGAATCGTTTGTTCCATTAAGTTTCTATGTTGAATTCGTAACCATTCAATTCTCTTTTGTATATCAGCAGTATCTACCTTGACATTTAAGACCCTAGCTAGGGTAGTAATTGCAACAATAGAGGCTTCCGGATCAGGGAAAAAAGGATGACATTCTGCATATAGAACTAAGGCTGGAATTTTGGATTTTCTAAACGATGTGATTATTGCGGCATCTGTTCCAAAAATTGAGCCCGCTAAAAATTTTGAAATTCCGTAATCATAGAGTAGTTTTTCTAATGACTTGTGGGTAACTAAACCAAATACTTTGGGTGCCTTTGGATCCCGATTTACTGTTTCCATTCCACTAATGATAATTATTTTTTTGATATGATTTTTTTTGGAATAATCTAATATAGACTCGGCAAAGTCATAGGCTACAAATGGATCGAATGGAAGATCAGACATTATTACAAAAAGGTTATTTTTTTTATAGATTCGTATTGGAGGAAGTATTTCTCCATCCTCAACAAATAAGGTTGGAGGAAGATCTGGATGTTCTATTTCACCTACCTGAGTCATTTCTAAATGATGAACTAAATATGAAATGGTAAAAGTGCCTACAAGACCATTACTGGGGAATCCTACAAGCATTATGTTTTCTTTGGGTAATTTTTTACTAATTTCCATAACTAGAATATAGGCAATCCCATTTTTCTAATACTTGTTTTTGATCTTTGTTTTGCCCGTTTTGAAAGATTTCTTAATAATTTTTGGCTGAGATCCTCTAAGACTTCACTGAGGTCAAATCCCACAGATTTGTAAATTAAAGGTGCATGGTGAGATGTAGAAATCATAATCGTTACATCAAATTTTCCTTCTTTTCTTCCACCACTCCTTTGTTTTTTAATTGAAACTCTAGCTTCATGGATCTCAGAATAAGTTTGCTGTAATCGCTTGAGAGTTTTTTCAAATTTATCGCTAATCAAATTTGCATTTCGTTGATCTTCTGGCATTCCCACTATGAACAATGGAATTTGTGTCTCTATTTTGGATGCTAATAGACCTAAAATATCTCGGAAGGTGATAATACCCTGAAGGTTATCCCAGAGGTTAACAAGACAGCATGTTGTATCAGTCTTTAACATGGATTTTAGAATTTTATTTAAATCATCATTAGGTGAACACTGAGGAATTCTGGTACTGCCAATATTTCCAATTCTTGATTCTAATTTATGAACCCGATTTGTACCTCTAGAGAAACGACCTAAACTTTCTTTTGGTATTATAGCTTCAATTAGATGGAATGAAGTTAAAACTTGTTTTATTTTGTCTTTGCTAAGAATTGGAAGGTGATCTATTTTTTTATTTATCATAATTCGTTTTGCACTACTCAGAGTTTCGTTTGCGTCTATAGTGATCGGATTTTGGGTATAGATTAGATTGGCCTTAATCCATTTGTTATCCTTTGAAGAAAGTAATTTGAGAATTTGTTTTGCGGTAACAACTCCAATAATTTTATTTTTTGAAACAACAGGAACTTCTCGGGTCCTATAATGCGTCATGATGTGAGAGGCTTTCTGTATAGAATCATTTGGTGAAATATACGGAACAGGAGAAAGAAATGGTTCTACTTTCATACTTGTAATATTTTTTGCATTAAGTAAAGATAGGATGTTTGTAGAGAGGGTAGATTTTCCGTTCATACAAAATACATCATACGCCTTATTTCGAATAATTTTGTTTATTACAGAAGATAATGTTTCATCTGGTTCAATAATTGTGGGTTTTGAAATAAGGTTCTTTATTTTGGTTGTTTGTATATCCCTTAGATGCTCGTAAATGGTATCTGAAATCATCTTCCTTAGTTGGTAAATTACCCTGTTTTAAATTAAAAGAAAACCCTAGATTTTCAAAATTGATTTTCATGTGTGATATTTATGTTCATATATTTAACCACTAAAACAATAGTTGGATAGATGTTATTGAAAAATGTAGATCTAAATCAAATAATAAAAAAAACAATTACCATCAACCCAAATACTAGTTTACTTGATGCAAGGGGGATTTTACTTCGACATAACTTAAAACGACTAGTAGTAATTAATTCTAAAAAATGTCCAGTTGGAATTATTACGGAGAAAGATATTGCAAAGACGATTTATGCTTTAGGTGACAGACCAATTAAATCTGTGAAGATTTCTGGATTTATGTCTAAAAAATTATTTACAGTAAAAAAAAATGCATCTGCCTATGATTGTGCTAAAATAATGAAGAAACACCGCATCAGTTCAGTTATTGTTTTAGGAGAAAATGGGGTTTTAGAGGGATTAATCACAAAAACAGATCTTACCTCAATTTTCCTAACTCATGCAGTATCTCCTCTTAAAGTATCAAAAATTATGACAAAAAGAGTAGTTACTGCAATGCCTGGGGATTCCTTACTCTATGTGGAAAGTCTACTAATTCATAATAGAATTTCAAGAATTGTTATTCAGCGAAAAAGAATTCCTGTTGGAATAATAACATACAGAGATTTTGTTCCAGCAAAATTACCACATTGGATTGTTCAATCTGCAGATCCAAAAGAGGTAGAAGATTATAGGATTAAAAAAGATCTTAGTGATTTTCAAGTAAACCAAATGAGCCATTTACTACATTTCAAAGCTGTAGATATTATGACTCCCAATCCAATTACTGTAAAAGCAGATGAGGATGTGGGTGTAGCCGTGTTATTAATGATAAGAAATGGTATTAGTGGATTACCCGTAGTAAAAAATTCAAAACTTGTAGGAATTATCACAAAAGCAGATATTGTAAAAGCTATTGCCGAAGCTTAAGCTATTTTACAATTAATAGAGAACAAGGAGAATTATTTGCAAGTTTGTTTGATACACTCCCAAGGAAAAATCTTGCTGTTATACCCAGACCTTTACTTCCCATTATAATCAAATTACATTTTTTATTTTTTGCAAGTTTAACAATTTCATTTGTGATATTTCCTTCTTTAATTATAGTAGTAACATCTAGTCCTCTAGTTTTGGCAGTCTGTTTCCCTTTGATTAGAACTTTATTTCCAAACTTTCTAAGAATTTCAAGGTATTCTTTTCTATCTAACAAATTTAGTGATGGAGATTTATCAACTACATAGACTAAAATCAAATTGGATTGATAAATTTTAGCAAGGTCACAGGCTTGAAAAAGAGCTTTTTCTGAATCTTTTGAACCATCTAAAGGAACTAAAATGGTCATGTAAAGAGATTTTCTCATGGAAAAATTTCCATATACATAGATATTAAACTAAACTCTTGAAATCCAGTTGGGGAAAAAGTTGATTATTAAATTTGATAATCTATATCTAGTATTAATTCATAAAAGTGACGATTAATAGAAATGATAAGGAAAAAAATTAAGAAAATCCTTGTTCCCCTAGATGGATCTAAAAATTCTATGAGAGGTTTGGATGAAGGAATTTATCTTGCAAGACAGTGCCAAGCAACAATTACAGGTTTGTATGTGATACCAATTTATCCAAGAAATTTCGCTGACGCTATTATGCCATTTCAAATTCACTTGACAAAATTTGCAAAAAAATTCATGAATGAAGCAAAAACAAAATGTGCTCAAAAAGGAATTATTTTTAAATCCAAGGTTATTTTCGGAAGTCCAACTATGGAGATTGAGGAATTAGCACGGACAGGAAAGTTTGATCTTATTATAGTTGGATCTAGAGGGCAAAGTGGGTTAAAAGAGGCTTTTTTAGGTAGCGTTGCTAATGCGGTAGTTCATAAATCCAAAGTGCCTGTATTAGTGGTGAAGTAGTGATAAAATGTATTCAAAGATGTTAACTAAAATTTTGGTTCCCTATGATGGCTCTAAATTTTCAATTAAAGCATTAACAAGAGCTATGGAGCTTGCACACAACCTTGATTCTGAAATATTTTTATTTTCTGTTGTAAATATGAGTTATATTTCTCCACCAGGATTACTTGGTTTAATAAAATCAAAGAAGGAAAAGATTGCTATTAAAAAGTGGTCAAAATCAATCGAACTAGATACCGAAAAAATGTTGAAAAATGCCGCTAAAAAATGCGAATCAAAAGGAATCACAGTTTCATTTAGAATTGAACATGGAGATGTTGCCGATAAAATTTTAGATTTTGCAAAACGCAGAAAAATTTCATTAATAGTTATTGGAAGTCATGGGCTTCATGGGATAGGAAAATTAAAAACTTTGGGGAGTGTCAGTAGGAGAATATCTGAGAACGCAAAATGCCCAGTATTATTAATTAGATAATCTATTTTCACTTTACTAAAATTCAAAAACCATATTACTTCATTGTTCTTTTTGCATTCTAGTTAGTATATCATCACAAATTTTCCTCATTTCAGAATCAGACCCAACACTACAAATTTCCACTAAATCAGATGTTGTTATTATTCCTATGATTTTATTGTCTTGTAAAACAGGCAACTTGTGAATATTGTTTGTTTTCATTTTCTCAGCGGCTTCCCATATCGTTTCATTGGGATCAATGGAGATTAAAGGTGAAGACATCACTTCTTCAATGGGCGATGTTAATGGTTTTTCTTTAGAAGCAATTCGTCTTACGAAATCTCTTTCAGTTAGAATTCCAATTGGTAATTCTTCTCTCGTTACAATAATACAACCAATATTTTTATCATCCATTAATTTTGCCGCATCTTTAATCATTGATAAAGAATCTAGAGCTGCTACCTTGTCAATCATGACATCTTTAACAAAGGTATGAGCCATGTTTTTATCATAAATAATATTCTAATAAAGAAGATCCTCATTTTCACCTTGAGAAATTGCTTTAGGAAAAGAAGAATTTACTTTACAATTAAAACTGGAATTTTAGATTTATGAAGAACAAAATTTGAGGTGCTTCCCAAAAAAGCCTCTTTAAGAGAGCTCATTCCTCGTGAACCTATTATTATTATATCATATGATTTTTGAATTGCATAATTAGTAATTTTGGAACCTTCATCGCCATAAACTACTTTATCGTAAAATAAAATTCCATTTTGTGCAGCCCGCTTTTTGGCTTTGGACATAAATTTAGAGGCATTATTTAGTAGATATTTTTCAACATAGGAAATTTGAGAATTAGTTTTTGGTTTAGATAAAGGTACAACATACAAACCTGTAATTGTTGCTTGGCACTGTCTTGCAAGATAAATTCCTTCATCCAAACCTCTCATAGAATTTTTAGATCCATCTAGGGGAACAAGGATTTTCTTAATTTTTACCATGTTTGATTGTTTATAAAATAGAATTTAAAAAGTATTCAAAATATCATTAATAATAATTTCAAATGGGCATTCTCTGGTTTGATTTTCAAGAATGAGATTATGCGAAGTCTCTATAATACTTGAAAATAAAAAACAAATGAAATGGAACTTGATACCAGAGGAATTACTGTGAAGGACATTATGACTAAATCCATTATTTCAGTAGATGCGACTCTAACTGTCAATGAGGCGGCAAAAATGATGGAAGATGCTAAAGTTGGTGCGGTAATTGTGATGGAGAACAATACACCTGTTGGGATTGTCACAGATAGAGATTTTGCGGTAAAAATTGTAGCACATGCTTATCAAATTACAACTCCTGTAAAACAAATCATGTCTTCTCCATTAATTGCAACCAGTCCTGATGAAACAGTATTGATGGCTGCAGATTTAATGTATACAAGAGATATTAGAAAACTACCGGTTATTGATAACGATCAAGTGGTAGGAATGATTACAGCAACTGATCTTGTTAAACAACTTGCAATATCAACTGAGGATGACATCCAAAAAATGTATCATGAAACTGTAATCAAAGTTTACAAACAATATAGTCCCTATAACTAATCAGCCATTTACTATTGCAGTCATTATAGATTTTCCTGTGATTAATGCACCAATTGATAATCCAACGTTTGTCATTATATTTACCGCCAAGGCTGCATAATGTTGATTGTCTAATAGATTGCTTGAATCCAGGGCAAAGGAGGACATTGTGGTCAAAGATCCACAAAATCCTACAGCTGCCAATAGAGAATACTTTCCATCAAGATTCCACTGTTCAGACAATACTACAAAAATTCCTAAAATAAAAGCCCCAATAACGTTAACGATCAAGACATTCAGTGGTAGGATATTGAAAAGTAATGGAGATTCAGAAATTTTGTATCTTAAAAAAGCTCCAAAAACAGATCCTATTGCCAAAAACACAAACTCAAAACCTTTCATTTTCTATCCTTATTCGAGGTTTTTTTTAATAATTTTAACATGATTTAATATCAATTTGATTCCAAATGTAAAGAAAATCAGCATAAATCAATTTGTATTTAGTTTATGAAACAATGTAAAAATTAAAGTCACTTTGTTTATTTTCAACGATTTTGAATAATGTGCCTATGATTTTTATAGTCTCTATATTTTTTCAAGCTAATGACCCTTAAACTTCTCTGTCAGGAATACGGGTTTGAGTGTGATTTTTCTTTAGAGGGAGAAAAAAGCCTTGAACTACTTGAAAAACTACGAATACATTTTGAGGAAGAGCACGGTATAGAATATCCAATTGATGCAGTAATTCAAATGATAGTAAACCGTGGGCATTCTCTTGATTCAATAAAGAAATAGATAATTTCAAAAAATTATTTTTAACATTTAATAGAATGTATGATGTACAGCAACTAAGTTTTATTTTGAAAAAATAATGCGGAATTTTTAGTAGAAAATTTTTACTTTTGATTTCAAAATTACCTGTTTCCTTTTGCTTTTATGTAATGAAAATCTATAGTAGTTAGTAGTGGTAGCGTATTATTCTAGTGATTATGATGTCAAGTGTCAACTTGATACTTGCAAAACCTACCCTGTAATAACAGATTCTGATAGAGGAGAAGTTTTTTGCGGGGGTTGCGGTCTTGTCCTAGTGCAAAACTTGGATGATACTTCACATGAAAATCGTAGTTTTAGCTCAGAAGATTTTATGAAAAATGCTAGAACCGGTCCGGCAACATCACTTACAATGTTTGACAAAGGATTATCAACTGTAATAGGAACTAACAAAGATTCTTCAGGAAATAGTTTATCAAGTAAAACAAAATATGAATTTAATAGACTCCGTACATGGGATCAAAGAAGTAAATCAAGAACTACTTCATCACTAAGTAAGGCATTTACTCTATTACATGGAATGAAAACAAAGATAGGAGTATCTAACAATGTTGTTGAAGATGCGGCCTATATTTACAGAAAAGCAGTAAATGCTAAATTAACTAGAGGGCGAACAATGTCTTCATTGATTGCAGCGTCTTTGTATGCCTCATGTAGGCAAAATAATACTCCCAGGACATTAGATGATATAGCAGCAGCTGGAAATGTAGAACGTAGAATTTTATCCAGAGATCTAAGAACAATCATCAAAAAATTAGGCTTGAATCTCAATCAATATGATACTGCTTCATTTATTGTAAAGATCTCAAATAACATGAATTTGAGTGAAAAAACAAAGAGAGATGCTTTTGAAATTCTAAAAAGATGTAAAGATGAAGGAATTACTGCAGGTAAGCATCCTGTTGCACAAGCTGCAGCATCTCTGTACATTGCTTGCATTGTTAATGGAGAAAAAATCAGTCAAAAAAAGTTTTCAATTGAATCAGGAGTAAGTGATGTTACAATCCGAAATCGGGCCACACTGATTAAAAAGACACTAAGAATAGTTGACTAAATTTATCATAAGTTTACCATTGAAGGAAAAGATTTTTCAAAAACTGTTTCTTGAAGTTGATTAACTAAATTCATTATTACTTTGATCTGTTCCAAAGTTATTGCTTGAAGATTTTCAATTATTTTGTTTAATTCAGTAATTTGTACACGTAAATTGAAATTTTCCTCTCTTAACTGTTCATTCTCTTTAGTTAATTTTTGAATTTTTTCAGTATCACTTTCCTCTGGAAATGGTTCTCGAATCGGTTCTGGTTCTGGGATTTTAATTGGTTTAGGTTCAGGAGATGGTTCTGGGATTTTAGGTGGTTCTGGTTCTTGAGAAAAACCAGGTTGAATAGAAAATAATGAAAAAATTATTATCGTTAATCCAAAGAATAGATTCTTTTTCAACTTAGTATTACCACAATCTATTGAATTATTTTTTGTATATGAACATGATTATTATTTTCAAAGTTTGATAATTGATATAAAATGAAAAATAGAATTATTTAAAGAAATCAAATTCTTGATCTCTTTTCTGTTTTGGAAGATCTTCCATAACGGCCTGTACTACTTCATTGTGGTTGTAGGTAAGGTGTCGAAGGAATTTTGCTGACTCGTCAGATCTTGTTTTTTCGTCTGCAAATAACATTTCAGGACTACTCAAATCTTTCATCATTGTATTGCATTCTTTGCAGGGATCAAAGTCAAGGTAGAGTTTCATAAATTCAGGTCATCTTCCTTAGTATTTAGACTATTTTATCGAGTGAGTCATGGGTGATTCGGTCTTTCTAGGCTTGACTTTATCAATTGCATCTAAAAGATCCTTCTGGGTAACCTTGATTTCTTTGATATTTTGTGATTTTCCATCGGCATATTTTTTCAAGGCAGATATCCCGGCTCTATTTGCAACAGCAGCAATTTCAGCTCCATTGAATCCATCTGTAAGTTCAACTAGTTTTGAGATGTTTACATCCTCTGCAAGGGGTTTCTTTTTGGTATGAATCTTGAAAATCTGCTCTCGTCCTTTGGAATCTGGATTTGGAACTTCAATAATTCTATCAAATCTACCAGGTCTGAGCAACGCCTCGTCTACAATATCTAACCTATTTGTGGCACCAATTATCAAGACGTCATGTAATTCTTCTAGTCCATCAATTTCTGTTAGAATTTGAGAAACCACATTTTCAGTCACATGAGACTCTGATCCGCCACTTCCTCTCCTAGGTACAAGTGCATCTACTTCATCAAGAAATATGATACATGGAGCTGCTTGTCGAGCTTTTCTAAAAATTTCTCGAACTCCTTTTTCAGATTCTCCTACCCATTTTGATAGTAGTTCTGGACCTTTAATGCTGATAAAATTAGATTCAGTCATTTTAGCCAAAGCTTTTGCAATCAAAGTTTTTCCTGTTCCTGGTGGTCCATGTAATAAGATTCCTTTTGGTGATTCCACGTCAACAAAATCAAAAGCTTCTTTGTATTTAATTGGCCATTCAATTGCTTCTCGAAGTTCTTCTTTTAGTTCGGCAAGGCCTCCTACATCATCCCAACTAACATTTGGAATCTGAACTTGTACTTCACGTAATGCACTTGGTCGAACTTCTTTGAGAGCATCTAAAAAGTCTTCACTAGTTATCTTTATTTTTTGAAGGATTTCAGTTGAAATTTTATCTTCATCAAGATCAATTTCAGGTAAAATTCTTCGCAGAGATCTCATTGCAGCTTCTTTGGATAAGACTTCTAAATCTGCGCCAACAAAACCATGTGTCGTTTTGGAGATTTGTTTAAGATCAACCGTGTCATCAATTGGCATTCCACGAGTATGAATGGAAAGTATGTCAAATCTTCCTTCCGCGTCTGGGATGCCAATTTCAATTTCTCTGTCTAGTCTTCCAGGTCGTCTAAGAGCTGGATCAAGTGAATCTGGTCTGTTTGTGGCTGCAATTACTATAACTTTTCCTCTACTTTTCATTCCGTCCATTAATGTCAAAAGCTGAGAAACTATTCTTTTTTCCAGCTCTCCTGAAACCTCCTCTCGTTTAGGGGCAATGGAGTCGATTTCGTCAATGAAAATTATGCTAGGTGCATTTTCTTCGGCTTGCTTGAAAATGTCTCGTATTCTCTCTTCGCTCTCTCCATAGTGTTTTCCCATGATCTCAGGTCCGCTAAGAGAGATAAAGTGGGCATTAGTTTCACCTGCCACTGCCTTAGCCAAAAGAGTTTTTCCTGTTCCTGGAGGTCCGTACAATAAAACTCCTTTTGGAGCTTCAACACCAATTTTTTCAAATAATTCTGGATGTCTCATGGGTAATTCAACCATTTCTCGGATTTTTTGAACTTCATTTTTTAATCCACCTAATTCATCGTAGGTAATTCGAGGAACTGATGAATCAATTGCTTTGGTCATTGGACCGAGTTTAAAAACAGTATTTTCTGTAACGATTACTGGTTTTGATGGCTTGGTACTTGTAATTATAAATTGAATTCTTCCCCCCATTTGTGTACTTAATGCGATTGTATCTCCAGTTGTAAATACATGATTCAAGTAATTATAAATCATATATTCTTGTAGTCCTTCAATTGAAACTTTCTCAGTTGGTGATAAAACAATTTGTTCTGCATGTACTGCTTCAACAGGTTTTACTGAGATTTTATCTCCAATTCCTGCCCCAATATTTTGTCTGGTTATTCCATCAATTTTGATTAAACCAGTTCCATATTCTTCTGGAGAACCAGGCCAAAGTTTTACATGTGTTTTTTTGTTATAGGTTAATTCTAAAATTTGTCCAGTATTCCAATTTGAATCTTCTATAATTTTTGGATCAATTATTGCTCTTCCTCTTCCCACATGTTGTTGTGGTACCTCATCAATTTTTAATACGATTTCACTCATTAAATCACCATAAAAAATTTAAGAGGTTTATTCAACCTCCACCGTTTTACCTTTGGGTTTTTCATCCTTAGCTAGTTTGAAGACTAGCTCCAGAATTCCATTGGTGTACAAGGCTTTTGCAGAGTTTTCATCAACTTTGTGTTGTATTGGAACATTGACTTGATACTTTTTTTCTCCATGTTCTGCAGAAATGTTTACAGATTTGTCTTGTACCAAAATCTTTACATCAGATTTTTCAACCCCTGGCATCTCGGCTACTAGTTTTACAAGTTTTTCCTTTTCATCAAATATCGTATCAACGATTGGTTCTCTTGTATTAGATGCTGGAAGTAGTTCTGGTTTTACATTTCCATATTCTTGTACAACAGGTTTTCCGTCAGGTCCAACGGTCATGGTATAACCGTAATAATATGGACCAGCACTGGCACCCTTTGTTTTGAATTCTTCTAAAATGTCATCTGTGTTAAAAAAAGAGCTTGACATTTTTTTGAAGATTCTATTGAATTCATCATCAAATATTGTCATATTTATCTAACATATGTAATGTATATGACATTATATAAATATTACTTACATTACACTAATTTCTTACATAATCCTATTATATTTGACATTATATAATAATATTTGTTGAGGCTAACTAGTATGTCCGTCCCAGAAGTAGTAAGGGAGATCATAACCAGAAATCGATCAATTTTTGATTGCATGAAAATGGATTTAATCAATTACACTGCTCTTGCCGTAAAGATTCAGCCAGATGTTGAGCGAGTCCTTGGAAATACTGTGAATTTGAATACCATAGTAGTTGCAATAAAACGATATGCAGATTCCTTTGATGTAAAAGATGAAGTTGAAGAAAAATCTGTTTTGAAAAATGCTAGATTAGTTCTTACAGATGGAATAGTTGATATTAAATTTTCGGTAAATGATTCTAAGGGTATGGACCCTTTAACTATGTTGGATAAATTTTCAAAAATTACTAGTAACTATGACTTTTTTAGATCATCTGATTCTTTTAGATTTCTTTCAGAAGATCTAGAGGGTATTCGTAGTATTTTTAATTCACTTCCAAATCAAGAGGATATTTTCAGTACAGGTTTAGCAAAAATTAGAATCTCGATACCACCCAACCAGAATAAATCTGATGTAGTATCTTATGTGGCCGAAGTTTTACATGATAACGGGATTGAACTTGTAAATGCCTTTTTCAGCCAAGAAAATATCATTATTATTCTAAACGAGAAAGATTCATCACGAGCATATGATATTCTTCATTCTGATATTATCAGAACTGCCTAAATTTTGGTATTAACAAGAATCTGATCTCATAGGATATATTCTCCTATTTTAGGAGGTAAATCCTATTGGTAAAAAACAAGAAAAAAATCGTTATTTTGGGAGGGGGTTATGGTGGAGTAGAATGTACTAGAAAATTAGAGAAATATTTTAGAAAAGATGACGGAATTGAAATTGTTCTTATCAGTGAGGATAATTTTTTATTATTTACACCAATGCTTCCACAGGTAGCAGCAGGAATGCTTGCCACACGACACATTGTAATGCCAATTCGTACCATAATCAAAAAAACAACATTTTATGAAGGAAGAGTAAAAAATATTGATCCCTACGGAAAGATTGTAAATTTGTGGGGAACCAATGAAAAAAGAGGAGTTTCAATTCATTATGATTTTCTTGTAGTTTCTCTTGGGAGTGAAACCAATTTCTTTGGGATGAGCGATGTGGAAAAACACGCCTACACAATAAAGACCCTAAACGATGCCATGACTATTCGTAATCGAGTAATAGATATGCTTGAACAAGCAGAAAATGAACCAAATCCAATCCTCAGAAGAAGTTTACTTAATTTTGTAATCGTTGGTGGCGGCTTTGCTGGAATTGAAACAGCGGGAGAAATTATGGATTTGTTATTAGATGCCAGAAAATACTATCCTAATATCAGCAGGGATGAAATCAAAGTTTTTGTTTTAGAAGCTCTTCCAAATATTTTACCTGGTTTTAGTGAAAAGTTAGCAAAATTTGCACATAGATTGTTAACAAAAAATGGTATTGAAATTAAATTAAAAACAGCTGTCACTAGTTTTGATGGATATGAGATAATGATGAAAAAAATTGAGGATAATCCAGAAATTAAAGAAAATTCAGAACGGGAGGCCATACAAACAAGGACAATGATTTGGACTGCGGGAGTAACTCCTGTAAATACCATAAAGAGGTCGATGTTTAAAACTGAAAGAGGTAAAATTATTGTAAATGATTTTTTGGAGGTAGCCGAATTTCCCGAAGTTTTTGCAATAGGAGACTGTGCTCTTTTTGTAGATCCAACAACTGAAAGACCATTTCCTCCAACAGCCCAGTTAGCTGAGGCCCAAGCAAAATCTGCTGCACACAATTTGTATTCTCTAATTACAAATCAAAAAATGAAAAAATTTGAATACAAATCAAAAGGACAAATGGCAATTATTGGAAAAAGAAATGGTGTAGCTTCTTTTTTTGGGATGAATATTAGTGGAATTTGGGCTTGGGCATTATGGAGAAATGTGTACATTTCGAAAATTCCAAAGTGGGATAAAAGATTAAGGGTTCTTTTAGATTGGACAATTGATCTATTTTTTGATAGAGATATTTCAAGACTAAAGTTTGCAGATAAAGAAACATCAAAGGAATACAAAGTGCTTGATGAAGTAGATGATGTTTGGTAAAATTAACAAATTTGAGTTTTCTTAATGAAATTAGAGGAAAGCAATTTATTAAAATGATTTTGAAGGCCAAATAATGTCTCTAAATGTAGCTGTAATCATTAAATTAGAACCAGACTTTTCAGAAGGAAATGTTAGCTATAACCCTGATGGAACACTTAACCGAGCAGAGACAAAAAATACTTTAGGCCCTCATAGCGCAATTGCAGCCCAAGCGGCATTTTATTCAAAGGTAATGTATGATGCGAAAATATCGATAGGAACAATGGGTCCTCCAATAGCTGACCTTGCACTTCGACAAGCACAAGAAATTTCTGATTCTGAAGAACTTCAATTGTACAGTGACAAGCTTTTTGCAGGAGCCGATACCCTAGGTACCGCTGAGGTGTTAAGGGTAGGAATTGAAAAAATGCAAGGTAAGATGGATATTGTTTTTGCAGGTCATCGAGCATCTGATGGAGAAACAGGACAAACTGGACCTCAGACTGCTTGGAAGTTGGGTTTTACATTTTTAGGAAATGTAACAAGTTATAGTGTGAATTTAGAAACCAGGACCATCCGAGCAAAACGTTTGGTTAGTTTACAAGGATCTCCGAACATTATTGAGGAAGTAGAGGCACCTTTACCAGTTTTTATTTCCATTGATCCTACATATCAATCAAAATACAATACTGTATCTCAAAGATTATCTTTTCAAAAATATCAAAAAGAAGCAAAAGAAAGAGTAGAAAATTTCAAAGATTATTACAAAATTTTTAATGCCGACGAGCTTGGAGTAGATAAAACTCTGGTTGGCCTTCCAGGATCCCCAACGATAGTTTACAAGGTGGAGAGAGTTCCAAAATCAACTGCAACTAGAAGTGCCGAAGTTGTGGATGGTTCAGATCCTGATCAAATTCAAAAAGTTGTGGGAAAAATGAAAGAAGCCCTTGAGGCAATGGTGATTAAGTGATGGTGGAAAAATATCGTCACCTGTACGTTGTTACTGAGATAGAGCAGGGAAAACTACTAACCGTTAGTAAGGAAATGATTGGGGAGGCAAGAAGATTGATTGATGGATTTAATCAAAAATATTCTTTAAAAGAAAAAGTTGTGGCTATTGTTTTAGGAAATAACATTAAGGAATTATCTAAAGAATTAATTGAAATTGGTGCTGATTCAGTAATTTATTGCGATCATCCACAATTAGAAGAAATTCGAAATACAATTTACACCAAAGTAATTTGTCAGATTGCAAATGATAAGGAAACTGGTGGCAAAATAGAACCAGAATATGCTGAAAACTTTAGACGTCCAAGATACATGTTTTTTGCAGCCGACAGCATTGGTAGACATTTGTCTTCTACTGTTTTGGCAGAATTGGATTCTGGTTTGGCTTCAGATATCAATCAACTTGTAATAGAAGATATTGAAATGTCTCATCAACAAAAAACTGGTGGAAGTAAAGAAACTTATGAAAAAACTTTAGAGATGTATAGACCAGACTTTTCTGGATTTTTATGGACTACAATTCTTTGTTTAGATAACCGAAATCCAGCCTTTAAGCGAGATTATCACCCACAGGCCTGTAGTATTATTCCTGGGGTTTTTGAATCATTAGAACCAGATTCAAAAAGAGAGGGTCAAGTAATTGAATTTGTTCCACAAATTGATGAACAAGACCTCAAGGTAAAGGTAATCAGTCGTGAGATAATTCAGAGTGAAGTTGATTTTGAAACTCCAAGAACTATTGTTAGTTTTGGAAGGGGAATCAAAGATGATCCTGAAAAGAACATCAAACTTGTTGAACAGCTTGCAAAAGAGCTAAATGCTGAAATAGGAATTACTTTGCCCATGTCTAAAAAACCCTACTCGATTAGCCAATCATTAGATTCAAAGTATATGATTCCAGACAGAGTGATTGGAACTAGTGGGCATAAAACAAGTGCTATGCTCTATATTGCATCAGGGGTTAGTGGTGCAATGCAACATGTGTGGGGAATGAAAGATTCAGGTTTTGTCGTCGCAATAAATCCTGATGAAGATGCTCCAATAAAGGATGAATGTGATATTTTCATAAAAGGAAGAATGGAAGATGTACTACCGTTATTAATTGAAGAAATTAAAAAACAAATTCAAATCGTTGAGGCTTGATTGATTTTGGAACAATATGACGTAGCAATAATTGGCGGAGGATCTGCTGGTCTGGCTGCATTAAAACAATTATCTAAACTTGGAAAGCAGGCAATTCTTTTAGAAGCAGGAACCAAGGTGGGATCCAAGAATATTTCAGGTGGAATCCTATACTCTAAAAAACCAAAAAAAGGTCACGTTACTAACGTTGATGAACTCTATGAAAATTTTCTTGAGGATGCTCCATTTGAAAGAAAGATAACAAAATACATTCTACATTCAACCTCCAAGGATAAAGAATATTCTATGGATCTTACTGAAGCACATGATTATCAAGCAAACTTTGGTTGTTCTGTTCTTATGAATAAACTCAATTCATGGTTTGCAAAACAAGCTGTTGAAAGTGCCGAAAAAATTGGTGGTGGGATAATACCTGGGGTTCATGTAAGAGCCATAACATGGCATGAACAAAAAGCAATTATACAAACCGATGAGCTTGATGTATTTGAAGTCAAAGCAATAATTGCTGCCGATGGCGTAAACTCTGAAGTAGCCGAGATGGTAGGGGCAAGGCCAAAGTTTACGCCTACACAATTGTATCAAGGGGTAAAAGTAATCGTAAAACTGCCTGAGGAAATTATCGAGGAAAGATTTGGTGTAGGTTCAGATGAAGGAGCTGCTCATCTTTTTGCTGGAGATGTAACCTTGAACCACATTGGAGGAGGTTTTCTTTATACAAACCGTGATACCTTATCGTTGGGAGCCGTATATCATTTTGATTCTCTTGTCAGAAATCCAGTTGAACCGTACGGATTAATGGATGCTCTGATTAAAAATCCCCTTGTAAGTGAATTTGTCCGAGATGTTGTACCCATAAAAAAAGAAATTGATAAAAGTTTGCCACAAGAAGAACAACTTCGACTTCGTTTTGGAGTTGCAAAGTTAATTAAAACATGGAATGAATTTCGAGAATCTTCTCTTTCTTCAAGCGGAAGAAAAAATCTAATTGATTCTGGAAAATTCAAAACTGATGAGGCAATTCAGGAGAAGTTATCAACCATTGAAAAGCAAATGTCTGAAAAATTTGGTGTAACTTTCGGAACTGATTATGTTGAAACAGAATATGGGGCGAAATTAGTTCCTGATGGAAAAAGATGTAGAATGGAAAAACCATTTTTCAAAAATATTTTATTTGTTGGAGATGCTGCCGGAAGGGGAGTTTTTGTTGGTCCAAGGATTGAGGGATTAAATGTTGGAATTGATGATGGAGTCAGAGCTGCAAATGCCGTAGCAAGATCTCTCGATAAAAATGATTTTTCCGAAAATTATATGGGAAAATATTATTTGCAATTATTAGAAGAAAGCCCATACACTTTGGATATGAAGCAAATTGACAAGGATTATCTGAAGATATTTCTTGATGCAACAAAGGATGTACCAAAGGACATTATCGGTTCACGTTATGGACCAATTCTAAAAATGATGTCTAGTGGAACATTTAGGGGAATTGCGGTAAAATTTGCAAATATTTTAGGTTATGACAAACTCCTACCAATGATTGAATCTGAAGATACCTATGTGAAAGTACCAATTCAGTTGGCTGAAAGGTTAGGGGCAACTGTTTCATCCACATATACTCCTAGTATTCCTTCAATTGCAGATAGGATTGCAAAATTAAGTTATAATGATGATCATGAATCTCATATCAAGGTATTAAATTCTGAAAGTGAGTTTATGAGTAAAATTGTAAAGCTTTGCCCTGCAAAATGTTACAGTGAAGAGGACGGCAGAGTAGTAATACAACACGAAGGATGTGTTGATTGTGGAACATGTTCACAAGAAACTGAATGGAGGCATCCACGTGGTGAAAAAGGAATTCATTATCAGTACGGCTAGTGTTTAGGCTGTAATTTTTATTCTCTTTAGCTCATCATAGGCTTTTCTAATTTCTTTGTAAAAATCAATTGTTTGTGGTGGGAAAAGAGAGAATGCAATGTAAAAATCCTCAGCTTCTCTCAAATATCTTTTAATTTTTTCATGGTTTGGAATTTGCGCAATGAATTTCATATTGTTTAATCGGTCAGCCAGTTTGATAATTTTGATATCATATTTTGAATTTGTAAGAACAGAACAATAGTCTGCGAACCTAATCATTTTTTGTTCCTCCTCTGTAGAACCAGAATAGTTTTCTAATGGTTTTGTTTTTAGTGTATTTGAAGCAGAGTACACATATTCACCAAATCTATGCCTGAAATAGGCATCAAATCCGTAAGATTGAGAGGTATAGAGGTCTAAAATTCTATCATTATCTTCCATCACATCGTGTAGTATTGCTGATGTTATCTGAAGCGTGGTAAGATACTGAGTAGTTGTTAGATAGTGTTTGATAACATTCATAGTTACTGGCCAAACATGAGTTTCCAAAAAAGATGAAGAACCATCCTCTCTTTTAATGCCAGCATGAACTTCTTCAGCAGTCTCAAATGCACTTTCAACTAGGCTATCAATTCTAATTTTTGTATTATTTTCTATAAATGAAATAAGATCATCTTTTGAAACTCGTTCTATTGCCATGGTATTATTATGTACAAGTGACATAAATTTATGATCATTTTTGATTTTAAATTTTTATTTTCTAAATTTGTAAATTAATACGGCTGGGGCAACGAAATACATTCCAATATTCATTAACATAATACTAATTCCATAACCAAGCATTTCTTGCTCAGAATCAATATTTACATGATTTAGGATTGATAATGATGTTAACATTGGAGTTATTGCAAGTTTTACGGTTTCTTTGAAAATTGGATTTTCACGTTCAAAATCAGCTATGCTAGGGGAAAATGTATAGTAGAATTGGTTAAATCCACTCATAAAGGCAACTCCAGATTTTGTTGAAAGAATTGTGTTGTCCCTTAATTCTCTTAATTGTTGTACCTGAGGGGCAAGCTCTGAGCCAAATGTAGCAGTGGCAATTAGACAGCCACCACCTTCATTGACTTCAGATAAAATTTTGAAAGAATCAACAGAGTCATCAAATTTGGATACTTGATTATCAAAGTCATCCATTCCATTACTATAGGCAAAAGTGTAAAATTTATCAGAACCAGAAATGGTTGTTTCTTTGAATTTTACGTTAAATGATTGGTTATTTGATTGGAAAATTCCTTCGGCATTAGTAACATATGCTTCTTTTCCTTTTATTGTAGATTTTTCTTGAGAAATTATTTGTAAATTACCTTGGACTACTACCTCCTCAAGTAATTCATTTTTTTCTTGGATAAAATCATCAAAAGTTTTTCCATCCTTTTCAATAATCCTCAAAGAGATTACTGGGTTAATTTCTCCAATTTGTGGTCCAACTGCCACAATATCGGGAGTGTTTTCGTCAGTTTTTGGTGGGGTTTGTAATGACCAACCCTCTGGTGCAGAAAATGAAACATCAAGATCTTCGTTTTCAAATAATTGACTTCCAGTTTCTGTAGTAGAAGGTGTTGGCGGATCAATTGTTTCGCCAACTCTTTCTGGTTCGCCTAAATCAAGTAAATCTGGAACATCTGACCTACTAACGGTTATTGCTTTGATAATTTTTGCATCATCAATATCTACTGGAACAGTTGAGGTTGTTTCAACAGACGCAATTTTATCAAGTGTTTCAAAACTTTCATCAGTTACAATTCTACCAAATACGGTATATTGTTGATCTAAATGATTTGAATTCTGATGAACAATGAAAAATTGTGAGCCTCCACTGTCAGGACTTTGGGATCTTGCCATTGAAAGGATTCCACGATTATGTTTAATTGTATTAAATTCTGCATCTATAGAATATCCTGGATTCCCTTGTCCCCAAGTAGTACTATTATCAATATTTTTTGTATTTGGATCCCCTCCTTGAATCATGAACCCAGGAATTATCCTATGAAAAAGAACTCCATCATAAAATTCACTTTCAGTTAAATTCATAAAATTTTCAACATGAATTGGGGCATCTTCAGGGAAAAACTCTATTACAATTTTTCCTTGACTAGTTTCTAAAATTACTAATTTATCATCCGACTGTGCAAATGTTTGGGTTGGTAAAGCGATTAAAACAAAAGCTGCGATAAAAATGATCAAAAATTTCTGCAACAAAATTCCTAAAATTATCTTACATAAAAGCCAATTGTATTAGTTTTTAACAAGTCAACCTTATGAACCGATATGGAACCTGATGAGAAGATTCAGGCACATTTAGTATCAATATGGAGAGAAGCAAAAAAATTCTTTTCAGTTGGTGGGAGAGAAGGTATGCTAATTTTAACGGACAAACATCTCATGTTTGTTCATAAAACCGAGTCAAAAAAGAAATGGTGGGGAGCAGTTAGACAAAGACAAACCATCCATTTTTTAAAATCAAAAGACGTAATGATTACTCATGATGGTTATGATGAAAAGAGTCTGCAAAACGATTTGGAAAATGAAAAGAATGTGGAAATAAGGTTTGATGATATTTTGGAAATTTCTAGTGAAGAAAAAACATGGGGAAGTATATTATTAATTGAATATGTAAAAGATGGAAAACATGAAAAACACCAATATTCTATTGCCCAAGACTGGGTAAAATATCCAGCAAAAGAGCCTACCAAATACATGAAAGCAGACTGGGGGCCTTTTGTTCAATATATTAAAGAAAAACAAAAAATTACGAGGTAAATTGGGGAAAATCTATGCGGTAGGTGTAGGACCAGGCTCACCGAAATATGTTACACAAGTTGTAAGGGAGATTATTCAAAATTGTGATATTATCATCGGATACAAGTATACCCTTGAAACAATTCAGGATTTTTTGGAGGGAAAAGAAATCCACGAAGTTACCATGAGTAATCAGGAAGGGGCTTACCAGAAGGTATTACCAGTTTTAGGTGACCGCTCCTTGGTAATCCCATTTACCGGAGATGTTAATTTTTCTGAATCAGAGGTAGTAGATAGATTAATTGAAATTTTTGGGGAGATTGAAATAATTCCAGGGATTAGTTCGATTCAAGTGGCAGCAGCAAAGGCCAAAGTTCCTTTGGATAAATCTAAAGTAATTACTATGCATGTTACAACTTCTATAGAAGAAAAGAAACTGGAACTGCAAAAGGCCTTAATTGATGGTTTTAGTGTGATTTTGATCCCAAGACCCTGGCCCAAACAACCAGACAAGCATTTTATGCCTTCAGAAATTGCAATTTATCTCAAGGAGAACAACTTTCCTACAAAAGATATGAAAGTTCATGTTTTTGAGAAATTAACAACTAAAAATGAAACTAGTTTTGTAGGAGTTGTAAAAGATTTGGAAGGGAGGGAATTTTCTGATCTATCTGTGATGGTTTTCAATCAAACTAAAATAGATTCGTATATGAATTACAGATGGCAATGGGAAAACTAATTTCCTTGTTGATTTTTTGTAGAACCAAGAATTAGATTATCTACATCAGGAAATGAATAAACAACTATTTTCATCCATGGATATGTTGGGTCATATAATCTGTAAAATCCCAACTCATCAAATGTTATATCAATTGATTCACCTGGGAATATTTCCACAGTTGAGATTCTTCCGTCAGGAGTAAAGGGATCGTGTCTATCACCATAGTTTTCTTTTCCGCTAAGGATACTATGAGAAACAGAATCGTCATTTACCAAAGTAATTGTTGTTCCAGGCTCAATGGTAATTCGGTCTTCTGAGAAATAACCTAACACTAATGGATTAGAACCACCTAGTCTAGGATCTCTAGTTTCGCCACTTGGAATGTAACTGTCTGCTACTCCTTGACCTGAGGAACCAGGTAGGATGCGAATTGTAAGCATTTCATCTTCAATACTAGTTTCAGTGGTTTCAATGATTTTGGTTAATTGAGAAAGTTTTGACGTGTAAATTATTTTGTAGGAATTATCAATTGTGGTAATTCTTCCTGTAAATCCATATATCGCTGCATCTTTACTTTCTTCTACTAAACGTCCAAAGAAACTAATCGTAGTATCAAACCCTCCCATACTTTCGATATTTCCATTAATTCTGATATAACGTCCCTCTCGAAGAAACTTACCCTCAAGTTCGGATATTAGAAAATCCTCATTATCCAAGGTGACGAATCCATCTTCTATTAAAAAGTCGATACTACTACCAGATTGCTGATGTGATGATAAACCAATGTCTATTTCTGAAATTCGGATCTGATCTTCAGTTACTGCATAACCAGAACCTTCAAGAAGATAGGCTGAATTTTCATTAACTTCAGCAAAAGAATCATTTATGAAAAATCCCGAGGACACTACAAGCAAAGCTAAAAGTCCTATAACGGAAATATTCACGCTTTATTTTTCTTTTAATTTAGTTTATAATTTACTACTAAATTTTTTTAGACTGGGTACACAAATCGACGAATTTTAAAACTAAAGATTTGGCATTTGAAGACCTTCTTCTTGAGCCATTTTTATCATATAATCTTCCAAAAATCCACCAGCCAAGAGTAAACCCACAACAATGCCAATTTCAATTAGTGTTGGTTTTAAGAAAGGATTAAGATCGGTTTTTTTGATAATTGCTCTGATCAGAATAAAACTTCTAGATGTTGCAAGTGAATAGGCACAAATCTCCATTAAACCAAATGGAGAAAGAAAGAGAATAGCAAGTGGTGGGATTTCTTTTAATTCTGGTGCTAAAGTGGTTATTGCTGCAAAAGCATAGCCGGTAGATCCGGCTGAAAACAATCCCCATGCCATCCCAAACCCAGGGATAAACATGGGTAGTGAAAGGGTAGTATTGTGAAGGAAAATTCCAATTGCGTCAATATCTTCAATTAATTTTTCAAATTCCTCCATGAAGAGTTTAGCGTCTTCTTCGCTTACTTCTAACATTGTTCCTATTTGAAATACAGCCGCAAACAAACCCATGAACACAAAAAATGTAATTATTCTAATTCTAGACACGTTGTCTTTTTTTAAAATACAATATTTGAGGGTTCGGTGTAGGCGCAGATTTAATTAAACCAGAAATAATTCTTGGATGTTGAATAAGGAATTAACTTTAGCCTTGAATTATGCATTGAATAAAGGATTTCAAATTCATCCCAATGCTTTTGAATTTTTAGAAAATGTGGATGTGGAAAAACTTGAAAAAATAATTAAAGAAATCGTACGTGAAAAAACCAAACAAAAATTATTTCAGATCAATCAAGATGATCTTGAAAATTATTTTGGAATAAAGGAAGACAAGAATCTTCAAAGTGAATATAAAGTACTTTTTGACCCAACTTCGAAAATTACAAGTGGTGAAGGGATTAGTGGCTACAATGCGCTATTTGCTAGCCGATTCAACAAGTTAAAGAGAATCATTTCTGATAGGCCTGAATCCAAATTGTTAAAGTCTATTGCCTCAATAAAATCGACAAAATCTAATGATGATATGTACGTCTGTGGATTAGTAACTGCAAGAATTAGTGAAAGAAATATTACAAAATTATTGTTAGAAGACCCATCAGGCTCATTTGAAGGGATTATTTTTGATGATGATTTGCAAAAAACGGCAGATTTATTGTTAAATGACCAATTTGTTATGGCGCGAATAGGTTTTGGTAAAAATTCTGGTTTTATTATTAAGGATTTAATTTCTCCGGACGTGCCTGATCAAACCTCAAATAGATCAGAATCTGAAACTTTTGCAGTTTTTCTCTCAGATTTGCATATTGGAAGTAAATACTTCATGGAAGATGAATTCAATGAGTTTGTTTTATGGTTATCAAGTCCTGATCCTGTAGCACGTAAAATTAGATTTGTGTTAATTGGTGGAGATGCCGTAGATGGGGTAGGAATTTATCCAAATCAAGACAAAGAACTAGTCTGCCAAACTATTGAAGAACAGTTAAAAAAGATGGAGGGGTTAATTAGTAAGATTCCAGATCATATCAAAATCTTCATCATGCCTGGAAATCATGATCCAGGAAGAAGGGCTTTACCTCAACCTGCAATACCAAAAAAATTTAATTCTGGATTATGGGAAAGAGAGAATGTGATTATGGTGGGTAATCCTGCTGTTATTTCATTAAACGGTGTAAAGGTATTGATGTTCCACGGTCAAAGTATCGATGATATTGTAAAAACTACACCTGGTTTGAGTTATGATAGTCCTACAAAAGTTATGAAACATCTTCTTAGAACAAGACACCTAAGTCCAATTTATGGAAGCCAGACCCCAATAGCTCCTGAGATAGAAGATTTGTTAGTAATAGAGGATATTCCTGATATTTTTCATGTTGGTCACGTTCATCGTGCTCAATTAGATATGTACAAAGGAATTCTTTTGATAAACTCTGGTTCTTGGCAAAATCAAACCCCTTTTCAGGCTAGTGTTGGAATGACCCCAAATCCTGGAATTGCCTTGATGGTAAATTTGAAGACATTCCAAGTCCTTCACCAAAATTATAATTCAAAGTTAGACAATATCTTGCAAAGTTAGATCATCTTTGAAGGTCTTTTTAACCATTTCAGGTGATATTGTTAGTTTGTATTTTTTGGTTCGCCCATGAATTCCTTGATGGATTAGTCTACCGCTAATTATTCCAGATAATTCAATTTCGCTTAACATTTGGGTTATTCGTCTTTGAGTGAGTTCATCACGTCCTACCACCTTACATAATGCCTTGTAAGTTGAGTATATTTCTCCAGTAGATGGACCTCCAGCTTTCATTATCGCCAAGATCACCAATTTTTCATGAAGGGGATAAGACTTTAGGGATGTCTCCTCTTTATTTTCTTCAATTTTTTGAGAAGCCTCTCGCACGTGTTCTTTCGTGACTTTTTCAGATTGTTGTCTTTCAGCAATTTCTCCTGCTACTCGAATCAAATCGATAGCTCTTCGTGCATCACCATGTTCTCCACCTGCCAAGGCTGCACATAGGTTTAGGGCAGGCTCTTCGACTGAATTTGGAATAAACGCTTGGTTGATTCTTTCTTCAATAATTTTTTTTATTTGCTCAACATCATAGTTTGTAAATACAACCTCCTCTTCTCCAAGACTGCTAATTACCCTAGGATCGAGTTTTTCTTTAAATGTCAAGTCATTTGATATTCCAACCAAAGTCAGGGACCCCTGAGTTAGTCTTTCATTTGCTCGGGTTAGTTGGTATAAGATATCCTTACCTGTTTTGGATACTAGTTGGGCAAGATAATCAATTTCATCAATTACAAAAATCGCGTTGATTTTTCTCTTATCAATATTGTTTAAAATTCGTTTAAAAACCTCACTGATTGCAAGTCCAGTTGTGGGTAATTCCTTTTCAGTTAATTCTAATTGCCTTCCAAAACTTACAAGTAAACCATAAAGGGTTGTCTCTTCTTTTGAGTTTGAATAGATTAATTTTATTGGAAAGTTTGACTTTCCCACCCTTTCTTGAATTTTAGATATTACCTTTTTAACAACTAGAGTTTTTCCTGTTCCTGGTTTTCCATAAACTAGGAGATTGGAAGGTCTGGATTTTTTTAAAATAGGGAGAAGTGATTGGGTGACTTGTTCTTGTTCAGAATCTCTATGTTGGATAATATCAGGAATAAAGGTAAAATGGAGAATGTCTCTATTTTTTATTATTGATTTTCCAAATTCAGCTGCATCTAGTAATCTATCAATTGGATCTGACATACTCACACACCTTTGTTTCTACTAGTTAACAACATAATCATATCTGAATTAAGAGAGTATAGAATAGAATACTAACTCTAGTTTAGTTTGTAATGAATTATTTTTAGTTAGATTTCCCCAATTAAAAATTTAAAGAAAAGAGAGAGTGGAAATATTGGTGTGTGGGTAAACAAACCCAGAACAAATTAACAATATGTTAATTTCATGTTAAGAAATTCCCAAAAAAGACAAATTTACCCCCTATATTTCCATTCCAGGCGTTAAGATAGATGTTAACAATGTGAATATCTAAAATTTACCCCCTATATTTCCATTCCAGGCATAAATTAAGACCCTTTAATTGAAGATTTAAACAGATTTTGTTAATAATAAAAAATAGCCTAGGCGTGGCCTAGGCAGTCAATGTTAACAAACCAACTAGTTAACAAAACTTCGTGGATCTGTTGAACTGTTAACAATCGATCCTCAAAGATCTAAAAATGACAAAAAAACGAATTCGAATAGATATGGAAGACTCTGAGGGAGCCCGCTATGATATTAAATTAGAAGGGAATGTAACCCGTGAAAAGGTGCTTAAAATATTTGAGATGATGGATTTAATGAATATTGAAGAAGAGCAAGGAACCACAAACATCGATTCAATTGGTGCAAAAATCTGGCATATTGTAGACAAGTTCTTCCCAATGGGGAAATTTACATCCACAAATATTTTAGAAAAATATGAAGATGAATATAACGAGCCTGTAAAATTAAGTATTATCTCCACATACTTGTCCCGATTTTCCACAAAAGGTAGGGTAAATAGAATAAGAACAGGTCGTGAATGGACTTACCAAACCATAAAACTTAGTCAAAAACAAAAATAATTTACGAAATTGTTATTTTACGCACAATTAGTCTATCCTTACCCAAAATCAACTTCACATATTCTCCTTTTTGGATATCCATATATTTCCTAAATTGCTTCGGGATTGAAATGGTTCCTGCAGATGTTATTTTTACCAAAACCTCATTCTCCTGAATTGACATATAATTATAATGAATTAATAATATATATAATTTATAATTAATAATAAATAACCTCTTGAAACCACTTTAATTCTTAAAATTTTAAATGAAGAGTTTAGGTGTTTGAAAAATGGGATTAATTTACTGTTGGATTGGATTCAATAATACTTATTTTCTCTTTTCCTTTTTCAGAAATTGAATAAGTATATGGTTTAGAATCTGTATTCCTTTTAACATAACCATCCTCAAATAATTTTTTCATCAATCTTGAGGTATGCTCCCGACTTCGTTTTAATGTGATTTGTATGTCACGTGATGTCATAGCTTTGCTTGTGATTAGACGCAACACATAATCGGTGGCATTATTGTGGTCTAAATTAGGCATACGAGGAGTAATTTGGGTTTCCTCAGGCACAACTTTAGCTTGAACCACAGATGGACTAGGTTTTCCTTCAACCTCATTTTTTGCTAATCTTTCTAAGAATTGTTTTAATTCCAGGTTTGGATCTACTGATTTTCCTTCCAAGCCCTGAATTTCTATTGAATCTAAACGTATTTTCATATCAATTAATTGTCGCTCGTAATACTCTAATCGTTCTGCTTGTGATGTATCGATTGTTTCCCTTGGTTTAATCATTGGGTGTATTTTGTAGTAGGCAAAGAGACCACCTAAACCAACCAAAAATGCAACAATCACACTCAATATTACATCAGGGTCAGGAATTTCTATTAACATCACATAATTTGTTCCTATTTTGTGATTTATTGTGATTGACCAATATTATTTTACATCTTAGATTAACATACTCACATTACCCATCACAACTAAATTAACTTTACAACAACCAAAAATTAGACAACATCACAAACTACACGTCTGACGTATTACCTTGTCAATCACGTTTATCACATCATCTTCTCTTTCAGGAAAAACATCACTATCGTTTATCACACTAATTTGTTCTGATAGTTTCGAAATCACATCAATATCATCAGGTAAAATTATGCCTAGACCGCGCAAAACAATGATTGAATAAAATAAAGAGATTAATTTCTCTCTAGACTGACCAACTTGTCTATAATACGCACCTTTTGTAATAGAAAACTTAGATTCAAGAAGATCTTTCTGATTTAAAATAATTTCAATTTGTCGTTCAGTAAACAATGATTTTTTGATGATTTTTCTAATAATATTGTTAAAATTAGATTGATCGAACTCTGACATAGCTATACAGATCTGTATACTACTAATCCAATTAAACTTTAAAGAGTCAATTACAAACCCATTTTATGACTGGAAATAAAGTTGAATCATTCTTAAAATCTGAATTAAAACAAAAAAATGCCTTACTTTTTGTACTAATAGACTCTGAAGTTTCAAATCTAGCATCCTCAAAGAAACTAGCCCAAAACGTAGAAAAGATTGGAGCTTCGGCCATTCTTGTAGGAGGGTCTTCAGCCACCGACCAAATAGAGATGGCCAAAGTGGTTAAAGGGATTAAACAGGGAATCAAAATACCAATTATCTTATTTCCAGGTAATATTACCGGAGTTGTTCCAGATGCTGATGCGATTCTTTTTAGCTCCTTAATGAATTCCGAAAATCCATATTTTATCACTCAGGCTCAAGCACTTGGAGCACCAAGCGTACTCAAATTTGGCCTTGAACCACTTCCCACAGCATATTTGGTTATTGGTGATGGAACCTCTGCTTGGTTTGTAGGCTCAGCAAGGGGAATTCCATTTGAAAAACCAAAAATTGCGGCTGCATATGCCCTTGCTGCACAATTTCTTGGAATGAGATTTGTTTACCTAGAGGCCGGATCTGGAGCAAAATCAACTGTAACTCCTGAGATGATAAAAACTGTAAGAGGTGCATTCAATGGGTTTTTGATAGTTGGTGGGGGAATTAAGGATGTGAAAACTGCAAGAAACCTAGTAAAAGCTGGTGCTGATGCCCTAGTGATTGGCACCTTCCTTGAAAAAGGTGGAAGTATTAAAAAACTCACAGAAATGGCCAAAGCAATTCAAAGGACCAAGTAATAGGTCATAATAATGTCCGAAAACAATGCGATTTCTCGTCTACGGGGAATTAAAATGCCAAATTATTATAGAAATTACTATACCAAGCTATCAACTGACACTTATTTGATTTTTGAGAGTGCAGCAAAGGCCAAATCAAGTCTAGTAGATTCTTCAGGAATTATTGAGCCAAAAATCGCATTTGATTTGGCAGATAGGGTGGCTAAAATGCACGAAATTGATATCACAGAACCTTTACGTGAATTATTGAAAATCAACGGTAAAGAACTTTCGGCATTAATTCTCTCAAAAGAGATAGCCTTGGGAAAATATTCCCTTCCTGAGGCGACTTTGGAGGAAAAATTGGATTTAGCAGTTAGAGTAGGATTGGCTATAGTCACAGAAGGTGTCACAATCGCTCCTCTTCAAGGAATAAGTGAGGTAAAGATAAAGAAAAACAAAGATGGAACGGACTATCTTTCAGTTTCCATCGCAGGACCAATGAGATCCGCAGGTGGTACCGAATCAGCAGTAACCATGTTAATTGCTGATCACGTACGGAAAGCAGTTGGGCTCTCAAAGTTCCAAGCTGATTCTTTTGATGATGAAACCGGACGATTTGTTGAAGAATTAAGAATCTATGAACGGGAAGCTGGAAATTTTCAATTTCACATCTTAGATGAGGATATTATTCAAGTAATCTCAAATCTTCCTGTTGAACTTGATGGTGTAGATACAGATCCATTTGAGGTGGTTAATCATAAAGGAATGACTAGAATCAAAACAGACCGAGTTAGAGGAGGAGCATTAAGGGTTTTAAACGATGGACTAATTGGCAGATCAAAAAAACTACTCAAAAGAATACAACTCTATAATCTTGATGGCTGGGAATGGCTTGATGACCTAAAGGGAGCCGTTCAAACTGGGGATAATCAGGAAGATGCCGCTGCAAAAAGAATGCGAGAAGTTATCACAGGACGTTCAGTACTATCCATGCCTAACAAATTAGGAGGGTTTAGGTTAAGATATGGTCGTGCCTGTAATACAGGATTTGCTGCAGTAGGAATTCATCCAGTAGTAGCAGAAATTTTAGATCACACTATTGCAGTGGGAACCCAAATCAAAATAGATATTCCCGGAAAAGGGGCAACTGTAGCATTTGTTGATTCCATAGAGACCCCAATCGTGTGTCTCCAAAATGGGGATGTTGTAAAAATTAGAGATGTAAAACATGGAATTGAAATTAAAAAAGAAATTAAAAAAATTCTACATTTAGGAGATATTTTAATTTCTTTTGGGGATTTTTTAGAAAATAATGCTCAACTTGTACCGACAGGATATGTTGAAGAATTTTGGATTGAGGAATTAAAAGAAAAAATTGCAAAATATGAGCCTAATGACGAGTATCTAAACCAATTTCTTTTGCGAAAACCTTCCTTAGATGAAGCCCTAAAAATTTCACTAGATTTTCAAATCCCATTATATCCTCAATTTCTTTACTTTTGGGATCAAATTACATCCTCTGAATTATCCAAAATTTTACAACCAAAAATGGTCAATGAAAACTCAATAGAATATCCTTTGGAGGTCAAAAAAATTCTTGAAAAATTAGGAGTACCACACAAACAAAAAAATTCAATAATTCTTGAGGAAACCGAAGCCAAAATTTTCTATAATTTACTCTTCCGGAATCCACCAATTATTGATGACTTATCAGTACCCAAAATCATTTCAAAATCTTCTGAAATTCCAATAAGAAACAAGTCTTCTACATCAATCGGAGTTCGAATAGGGAGACCTGAAAAAGCAGCTGCCAGATTAATGAAACCTCCTACCCATATTTTATTTCCGATAAGTGGTAAGGGAGGTCCCACAAGAGACCTATTAAAGGCCTCAAGAACTGAAAATTTCTTTACCAATATTTTCAATCGTAAATGCAATAATTGTAATGAACCTTCAATAGGAATAAAATGCTCAAAATGTGGTACAAAAACTTCTGTAATTTATCAATGCTCAAACTGTAGGGATATTATAGAATCTCCTTACTGTGATAAATGTAAGAGAAAGGTTCCATCACACTCTTACAAGTCATTTCCCTTGAAAGAAAAATTGCTTACAGCCCAAGAAAAAATGGGTCTTCGTGCGCAAGAACCATTCAAGGGTGTAAAAGAACTGATTAGCCAAGATAGAATTGCCGAACCACTTGAGAAGGGACTGGTACGGCAACATTATGGACTCACTACTTTCAAAGACGGAACTGTTCGCTTTGATGCCACCAATTCACCCATAACTCAATTCAAACCTGCATGGATTGGAACAACAATTGAAAAACTCAAGGAATTAGGTTACACCCATGATATTGATGGAAATCCAATTTCAAACCCTGAGCAATTGGTAGAAATTCGAATGCAAGATGTTATCATTCCATATGAAAGTGGAAGGTATCTCGTTGCCACCTGTAAATATATTGATACATTATTGGAAAAATTCTATGAAAAACTTCCATACTACCATGTAAAAAATACTGAAGATTTAATCGGGCATCTAATAATTGGTCTTGCTCCACATACATCTGTTGGAATTGTAGGAAGGATTATTGGCTTTACAGAGACTCATGTATGTTTTGCCACTCCAAATTGGCATTCTGCCAAAAGAAGAGACGCAGACGGAGACGCAGACTCAATAATGCTCCTTATGGATAGTCTTCTAAATTTTTCAAGGCAGTTTCTATCCGATAGAATTGGAGGATTAATGGATGCGCCCTTACTTATTCAACCCTTAGTTTTGCCACATGAATCTCAACCACAAGCCCATAACTTGGAAGTTACCAAATCATTACCCCTAGAATTCTTCAAATCAACACTTCAACAAAACAAAGCCTCCTCTGTAAATTCAATTGAAATTATTGAATCACGATTAGAAACTGAAAGACAATTTTATGATTATTATTTTACCCATTCAACATCATCACTAACCACATCAAAATCTCGTAGTGCCTATTCTACACTAGGCTCAATGTTAGACAAACTTGACATGCAAATTCGAAATGCCGATATGATTGATGCGGTAAATACTTCGGAAATTGTTTCCAATGTAATCTCTACTCATCTAGTTCCAGATATCATGGGAAATCTTCGTGCCTATGCAAGACAAAGTTTCCGATGTACTGCTTGTGGAAAATCGTATCGTCGTTTACCTTTAATTCAAAACTGTGTTTGTGGTCACAAGCTAATTCAAACAATAACTCGAGGGTCTGTAGAAAAATACCTAAAACTTGCAAAAAGATTGGTAAATAATTATGATGTAGGGGTATATCAAAAAGGACGAATTCATGCATTATCTGACGAAATTGACCTAGTTTTTGGAAAGAATAAAGGAGATCAGTCTCTTCTTACCGATTATGCATCTTAAATTAATTATCGCAATTTGACGTATTCATAAGCTCCCAATTTTTTATCAAAACAATATTGGACCTTTTGATAGTCCTTTCTGAAAGCCTTGATCTTGGGTAATATTTTTTTAGGATCTTTTTTCTCAATTACAATTTCTTTGATAAATGCTGCAATCTCTTTCATCTCTTTTTGTTTCATTCCAATTCGAGTTATCTCAGAGACTCCCAGCCTAATTCCACCAGGATGGAAATAATTTCGCCCTGCCTTGATATCTCCAGGAATTAGTTGTCTATTTACAATGATATTCGCCTTTTCTAATTCTGCTTCAACCTTACCTCCGTCTGAATAATCAAGAACATTTACTGCAATTTGATGTGATTGTGTAAATCCTCTACTTTCACCTAAAACCTTGAAACCAAAATCACTTAGAGCCTCACCAAAAGCTTTTGCATTTTTTAAAATTTGACTCGCATAATCTTTTCCAAATTCTAATGCTTCAGCAAACGCAATTGCCTTTCCTGCCATATGGTGAATGTGATGACTACTAGTAAGTCCAGGAAACATTGCCTTTTTGATTTTTTCCTCATGTTCTTTTGAGCCCAGAACGAGCCCACCTTGAGGACCAAACAAAGTCTTATGCGTACTCATAGTCATAGTATCTGCTCCTTCTCTTAATGGATCTTGGAATTTACCTCCTGCAATCAAACCTGCCACATGAGCTGCATCATAATTAATATGAATATCATAACTCTTAAGAAAATTTGCCAACTCCTTTACGGGATGAGGGAACAAAAACAATGAACCTCCAAACATTGCAATTTTTGGAAGACGTCCATTTTTCTCCAATTCCTTGACCTTGGCTTTTGTCTTATCTACATCAATTGTCATCTCTTCGGCATTAAATGGATAAAACTCAATTTCTAACCCATGGACTAAACCTGCGGTACCTGAATGCTCTTTTTTCCCATGGGAAATATGACCCCCTGCTGGAATTGAAGGCGCTAACATAATATCTCCCGGATTTGAAAAGGCTGAATATATTGCAAGATTAGCAACTACTCCGGAAACTGGTCTTACATCTGCAAATTTGGCTTTGTATAGTTTTTTTGCAAGTTTCATACACTCAAACTCGACATCATCAATGTAGACACATCCAGCGTAAACTCGTTCCCCAGGCCAACCTTCTGCATATCTATTCCCAAAATCTGAAATAATTGCTTCACGTACCGCAGGACTGGGTATATTTTCACTTGCAATTAATGGAATTGAATTTGAAAACCATTTGTGATGCTCCTTTAATTTTGAGAAAATTTTATCATAAGATTCTTTATTTGAGGATTTTGCCATGACCTGCGCACTGATTTTCCCAATTTAAAAACACCGATTTTAGATCTCAGATTTTTTCAATTATCTGCAACGTATAAAAGGGGAATCACAAGATTTTCCTTCTATGGGTATGCAAGCCACTTCCAAAGGGAATATGCCAGTAGTTTTACTAAAGGAAGGCGGATCTGAAACCAAAGGTAGAGATGCTCAGAAAAATAACATAGCAGCGTCAAAAATTATAGCCGAAATTGTTCATTCTAGCCTTGGACCACGAGGAATGGATAAAATGTTAGTTGACTCCTTAGGAGACGTTACAATTACAAATGACGGGGCAACTATCTTAAAAGAAATTGATGTTCAACACCCAGCCGCAAAAATGTTGGTTGAAATTTCGAAAACTACAGATAATGAAGTAGGTGATGGTACTACCTCAGTGGTTGTCTTAGCCGGCGCTCTTCTTGAAAATGCTGAATCCTTGATTGATCAAGACGTCCATCCAACAATAATTGTAGATGGATACAGAAAGGCAGGAAAAAAAGCCAAGCAGTGCCTAAAAGATATTGCCGAGACAATTACTGCCAATGACAAATCAGTACTCAATAAAATTGCAAAAACAGCCATGCAAACAAAATTGGTAAGAAAAGATTCAGACCAGCTTGCAGATATTGTGGTAAAATCGGTTCTTTCAGTTGCCGAAAAAGAAGGTGAAGATTATCAAGTTGATATAGATGATATTAAAGTAGAAAAGAAAGCCGGAGGCTCAATCAAGGATTCTTCTATTATTCAAGGGATTGTTCTTGATAAAGAGGTTGTCCATGGTGGAATGCCAAAAAAAATTACTGATGCAAAAATTGCATTGATAAACACAGCACTTGAAATTAGTAAAACTGAGACTGATGCCAAGATCAACATTTCAAATCCACAACAGATGAAATCATTCTTAGATGAAGAAAATAGAATGTTAAAGACTATGGTAGACAAGGTAATCGGTTCAGGAGCAAATGTGGTATTGTGCCAAAAAGGAATTGATGATATGGCTCAACACTATCTTGCAAAAGCAGGAATTATTGCAGTTAGAAGAATTAAAGAAAGTGACCTCACTAAACTAGGAAGAGCTACAGCAGCTAGAATTGTAACTAACTTGGATGATCTATTTGAAAAAGATCTAGGTAGTGCAGACCTAGTTGAGGAGAGAAAAATTGAAGAGGATAAATGGGTCTTCATTGAAGGATGCAGACATCCAAAATCAGTAACACTTCTTCTCCGTGGTGGATCTCAAAGAGTAGTAGACGAGGTTGAACGATCCGTTCATGACTCACTAATGGTAGTTAAAGACGTAATCGAAAATCCATTAATTGTTGCAGGTGGTGGAGCACCAGAAACCTATACTGCAACCAAATTAAGAAGCTGGGCGAAGACTCTAGAAGGCAGAGAACAATTAGCTGCAGAAAAATTTGCTGATGCTTTAGAAACTATTCCATTGACACTCTCCGAGAATGCTGGAATGGATCCAATTGATACCTTGACTGTTTTACGTTCTAAACAAATGAAAGGAGAAAAATGGACAGGGATTGATGTTATGAAGGCAAAAATTGCAAACATGAAATCAAGTGATATTATCGAACCTTTAGCGGTAAAACTGCAAATTGTATCTGCAGCAGCAGAAGTTGCATGTATGATTCTTAGAATTGATGATGTGATAGCAACTCAAAAATCTGCAGGTCCTCCTCCAGGAGCTGAAGGTGGCATGCCTGGAATGGGTGGCATGGGCGGTATGCCAGATATGGGTGGCATGGGCGGTATGCCTGGAATGGGCGGAATGCCCGGCATGATGTAAATCTAGAAAATAATTTATTCTCAAAAGTTTATTTGATAATCCAAGTTTAAAATTACAATGAATAATATTTTATCAAAGGCAAGTTTTGGTTTCAAGTACATCTATCTCTTAGCGTTTTTTGCATTACTTTCAGGATTTTTCCATCCATTGATTACAGGAAATTCCTTTGATAGTGTTATTTTTGGAGTTGTAGTATTGTTTGTTGGTCTTGTAGGTGGAATTTTGTTGTATAAAGCTGCAACATCAGAAAAAAGACGAGAAATTTACTTTGCCGGAGGACTTGGTCTTGTTGCAACATCGTTAGCCTTTATCTTTCAAATAACTGGAAGAGTTTAGAAACTACACATCAAAATATAGATAAAATTCATGAGGGTGAGGTCTGATTGCAATCTCCCTTTGATCCCTCCTTTCTAACTCTATGATTTTATCAATAACATCATTTGTGAAAATTGGAGTTAAGAATTTTCTATCACTTTCCAATTCGTCTAATGCTTCACCAAGGCTCTTTGGCAAGACACCTATTCCCCTTTTTGCTCTATCTGATTTTGTCATTTTGAAGATATCATCTCGTATTTGTTCTCCAGGATCAGTTTTTTTCTTTATTCCATCCATTCCTGCTGCAGTAACTGATGCAAATGCAAGATATGGATTTGATGATGGATCAGGAGCTCTAAATTCAAGTCTCTTTAGATGTGAATAATTTTTTCCTGTAAGATGCTTTGGAACTCTTACAATTGCAGATCTGTTTCCAGCACTCCAAGCAATATAAGCCGGAGCCTCATATCCTGGAACTAGTCTATGGTAAGAATTTGTAGTAGGGTTACAAATCGCAGATAATGCTTTTGCATGGTTAATGATTCCCCCACAAAAATATCTTGCAGTTTGACTAAGCTCATCTTCCTCAGCAGAATCATAAAAAACATTGTTTTTTCCTTTCCACAAACTTACATTAACATGCATTCCAGAACCTGAATCCATTGCAATGGGTTTTGGCATCATGGTTGCAACCTTTCCATATTTTGCCGCAATGTTTCTTATCACATATTTGTAAGACTGTGCCGCATCAGCTGCATTTGTCATGTAATCATATCTAATGTCAATTTCACATTGTCCTGCAGTTGCTACTTCATGATGATGATTATCACACAAGACTCCAAAATTGGTATTTAGAATATTTACACATTCATTTCTAAATGGAGTGAGAGTATCAGACGGTGTGCTTGGATAATACCCCTCTTGTAGTCCCATTGGATAACCAGAACCCTCCTGACTCCAAGGAGCCTCTTTTGATTCAATAGAATAGGATTGACCCTTGTATGGAGTAAGTACATCCCAGTGAATTTTATCAAATACAAAAAACTCTACTTCGGGACCCCAAGCACTATAATCATATCCTTGAGTTTTGATGTATTCTTCTGCTTTTTGGGAAATTCCTCTAGGATCTCTGGTCAGTCTTCCTCTATTTCCTCCCCAATAAACATCACACAATAATCGTGCAGTCTTGTTTTCAGTCATCCATGGAATAATAGCAAAAGTACTTGGATCTGGTTTTAACAAAAGATCTGAATCATCAATACTTGCAAAACCAATTATTGACGAACCATCCAATTTTGGAAGTCCATCTCTCATTTGCTCTGGTGTAAATGTGTTAGCGGAAATAGTTGTATGGTGGAAACGACCTGTTAAACCAGTAAATTGAAGATCGATAAATTGAATATCTTCATGTTGAATTCTCGCGAAAACTTCATCAGGTGAATAAGTTACCTGAAGTGCTTTTCCATGACTAACTTTATATGGCAATTTTAGACTTCAAGCTAACACAAATACATCCATCATTTAAGGATTAGGTAAGAAATGTCAGAACAAAATGAAATTGACATAAACACGTTTCATTCAATTGTCCTAAGAGAAACGGAAAGCGATGCAATTCAGGAATTAGATCCAAATTTCTATAGAAACCTTTCAGATTTTATCGGGAACTTAAAAAAGCAGGAGTTTGATGGGATTGAAAGTAAAATCAAACAAGCCTTAATTGATATGGCCTCAGATCTAACATCTCTTTTGCTCCATGCAAGACTAGAAAAAACAACCAAGTCAGAAGTTATCGATTTTACAAACCTTCTAGACGAAGAAAAATTCATTTTGGATGCAGAAGAGCAAAAAAGAGAAAGATTAGAGATGATCTTTTCAGCGACAATTAATGGAAAATCTAAATTTTTAGAATCAATTTCTCACAATCATAAAACTAAGACCGTTGTACTTCGATTTTTAAAAGAAGTTGATGAAATTGTAGGCGTAGATTTGGAGAAATACGGACCTTTCAAACCTGAAGATATTGCAACCATACCATATGAGAATGCCCAAGCCCTAGTCACAAAAAAAGTCGCAACAAAAATCCATTGGAACGATTAGATAGAAATTATACCTCTAGATATTTTCATCATACATGTCGCATACTGGTGTAGATGTAATTGATTTTCTATTTTATACAATTTATCCTGTAATTGGAATTTTCATAGTAGAGGGAATAAGTAGAGTGGTAAAGGCCCCAAAATGGATTAAACTGTGGACGCAAGCAGCAGTTTCAATTGGATTTGGAATCTATTACTGGTTTATTTTACCGGCACCACAAAACTTTCCATTAACTGCTCTGGTTATGTTTGCCTTGGCAATTGCCCTAATCTATCAAGGAAAACGGGCAAAGATATCTCCTGACAAAAGCCCATACTAATGGTTAACTCTTAAATTTTCTGAAAAATTTTTTCAAACCACTTTGCTTACCAATACCCTCATCTCGAATCACTTTTCGTTCTCCAAATTTTTTTGCTCTAATTTGGGTTAGTTTAACGCATCTATGTTCTTCTGGGAGTCTATGTTCTGAACAAAAGGGATCCTTGCAATAATTACAATGAAAAGGCATATCAGTCAAATCTCCACAATATGCGCAATTTTCAGCCTTCATAATTTATCTTGAAAATTTAATTCTAATAAACCTGTTAGTTTTATTGAATTTTTTATTTAGTATAAATTTCACAAAAACATTTTTACACCTTATTAATTGAAGCCAATTAAGTGATTTTTAATGATTAAAGGTAAAGTTGCAATAATTACCGGAGCAAGTAGCGGAATTGGATATGCTACAGCCTTGGCACTTTCAAAGGCTGGTGCTAAAATCGCAATAGGTGCAAGAAGAACAGATAAACTTGCAGCCTTGGAAAGTAAAATTAAAGAAAACAATGGTGAGGTTTATTCCCAAAAACTTGATGTCACAAAAAAAGATGAATGCAAATCCTTTGTTAGTAATGTTCTAGACAAATGGGGCTCTGTAGATATTCTAGTAAACAATGCAGGATTGATGCCTCTTAGTTTTATTAAAAATTTGAAAATCGATGAATGGGACCAAATGATTGATGTAAACATCAAAGGAGTGCTATATTGCACTGCTGCCGTTGTAAGTCATATGCTCGAAAAGCAATCAGGTCATATTGTAAATATTTCCTCAGTAGCAGGCAGAGTGGTCTTTCCAGCAGGAAGTGTTTATTGTGCAACAAAACATGCCATTACCGCTTTTAGTGAGGGATTAAGAGAAGAATTGAGCGTTAGAAAAAATATCAGAGTAACTTGTATAGAGCCAGGAGTAGTTGCCACTGAACTGACAAATACAATTACAGATGAATCCTTGAAAGGATTTGTAGAAGGTGCAAAAAAAATGGAAGCACTACAAGCCGATGATATTGCAAATGCAATTCTCTACGCTGTGGAATCACCTAGTCACGTAAATGTAAATGAGATATTAATTAGACCAACTACACAAGACCGTTAAATTGCCCGAACACATCCCCCATGTCTTAATTCTAGGTGGAGGCTTTGGTGGACTTGCAGCTGCAAATGAGATAAGAAACTCGCTTTCCTCTTCTCAGGTAAAAATTACTGTAGTTGATAAAAAAAACTGGTTTATGGTTGGATTTGCCAAACTATGGATCATTAAAGGTACAAGAACTTTTGAGAATTCAACTGCCTTATTATCTGGTTTATCCAAAAAGGATATTGATTTTCTCAATGAAGAGATTTTAACGATTGATCTAGAAAATAAAAATGTAAAAACTACAACACAAAATCTTTCATACGATTTTTTGATTATTGCAATGGGTGCTCAGTTAGCTCCTCAAAAAATTCCTGGATTAATCGAAAATGGAATGAATCTTTATGACTATAAAGAATCTAGAGCGATTCATGATAAGATAAAGAAAATGAAATCAGGCAATATTGCCATATCCATTATGGGAATGCCCTACAAGTGCCCTCCTGCTCCATTTGAAGCCAGTCTAATCATAGACTCGATGCTAAGGGAGGCTGAAATCAGGGACTCTGTACAAATTCATTTCTATAGTCCTGCCCCAATTACATTACCAGCTGCAGGACCTGAGATAAGCAAGCAAATACTAGATTTGATAAACTCTGAAAAAATTATTTTTCATAATTCATGCAAGATAAAATCAGTAGAACCAAATAAATTAATTTTTCAAGATAGTGAAGCTGACTTTGATTTACTTTTAGCAGTTCCTCCACATGTTGCGCCAGACATAATTTATGAATCTGGATTAGCCGAAGAGAATAATTTTATTCCAATAGATAGGGATTGTAAAACTCCCTATGAGAACGTCTATGCAGTAGGAGATGTTACAACCTTGAAAATTACAGATACTTTTTCTGTTCCAAAAGCTGGGGTTTTTGCTGAAGGAGAAGGACAAACTGTTGCAAAGCGAATAATTTCAAAAATTCAATCAAAAGAAGATTCTACCTTATTTGATGGTAAAGGTGGATGTTTTATTGAATCAGGAAGAGATACTGCATCGGTGATAGAAATAGATATGTTTTCAGGACCAGTACCTTCCACTAAATTAACTGAATCCACTTCTGAACATCTTGATGAAAAGTTACAATTTGAAAAAGATCGTTTTTCTAAATGGCTCTAGTCAATCATCCGAGTCTTTTTCTCTAGACAAGTGCTCCAGAATAGCTTTTACTTCCACTCCTAAATCCTGAGAATTTTTTGAGAGTTCTAATTTTTCAGCAATTTGGCTTTTAAAATCTACATCTTCAAGTTCTACTCTTCGTTTCTGTATACAATCAAGGTGGTCCTCACCAGAACCTGAAATTTTTTGGCAGATACTACAAATTTTCATAAATTTATTTTCCAATCCTACGATTTAATAATTTCACTTTGTGCCTACCTCATAAGGGAACGTCGTCTAGCTTGGTATGATACTAGTCTGGGGGACTAGTGGTCGCAGGTTCAAATCCTGCCGTTCCCATTTTTCTTAAGAAAAAATCTGAATCTAAAACAATCACCAAAACATTACTAATCTAGGAGGATTCAATATTATTTCAAAAAGCTCTTATTGTTATTAGATTAATGTACTCGACGAAATGGAAAACAATCAGGGTAAATCTGAATCATTTGATGGAACATATGATGAAAAACCAGAGATGTTCGGCCATCCTTACAAAGAATTACAACATTATTTCAAAAACTGTCCCATAACAGGTGATCTTCTTGACTTGGGTTCTGGGCAAGGTAGGGATTCACTATTTTTTGCATCGATTGGATACAATGTCACTGCTGTAGATAGTTCAAGGGTAGGGATTCAACAAATGTTGTACAAAGCTGAATCATCAGGATTCAAGATTGATGGCATTGTAGATGATATTCAAAATCTAAAATTGGAAAAAAAATTCAATGTTATTTTATTTGATATGTTACTTCATGGGTTTGAAGATTCTACTCAACTTGAATTACTTGGAAAATATTCTAATTCCTTAAAGAATAAAGGAATTATTTGCATAGTGTATCCTGATGATTTTAAAGCAGATCATTTCATGAATATGCTGAAATCATTAGCATCTAATTGGAATCTATTGGATGAAATAATAATCAACGATATTCCAAAAATCGAAGGTGAAATCATTGAATATAAATTCAAAATGATGGTTGCGCAACTTTCATGATTAGCTAAATCTTACGCCTATCTGCGTCCATTTTTATCCCCAAAATGGTAGCGAATCTCTACTGTTTTGAACTTGAAAATTTGAAATTATTTTCTATATATTTCCTTTAGACCTATCTACGATTATAGAACAACAGTAAAGAAAATGGATATTGTTTATACTTGAAAAATAATCCCTAAAATTATTGAATACAAAAAATACAATCACAGTTTTTCCACTTTTTGTAATTATGGTGTTTTTAATTTCATCAACAATTGGACAACCGTTAGCATTTTCCGAAGATGAAAAATATAATATGGCTGAAAACGTTCAAGCCAATTTCACATTTACTTATAGAGATGGAGTAGAAGTTTATCAGTTTCCAATTTTCAAAATGACCTCAGATTTTGTCTCAAACGATGGAACAACTTTTGAGATAGAAGGGATCATCGGAGAATCTCCACATTTGCACAAAGCCCTAGATGATGCTTACAAATATCGTTTAACGACTTTAACTGGTGCAAGCGCATTTGAGTTTAATTATAGGTTCTTTGATGTCGATGTAGATTTAACAAGGGATGACCAAACAGTTAGAACCATTCATTACAAAAACTGTGAAATTTTAGATTATGAAGCAGTTACATTGAATTCAAACGATTATGAAAGTTACACATCCTCCAAAAGTGGTTTTGCAGTAGTGGATAAAATTGAATTTAGATGTGGAGGAATAAACGGTGAATCGCCACAAAATGCTACATCTCAAAATATCGATTATGGTACAACTTACAACTTTGTAGAGAATGTCCGAACATTCATCACCTTTGGTTTTGATGATGGGCAAGAAAAGATAGAATTTACAACCTTTGAATTAAATTCAGGATTTGAAGAGTCCGATGATGCCGTACCTCCAAGTTTTAGTGTTGAGGGTGTGGTGGACTACTATCCTTTATTGTACAAGGCAATTGACAATTCCAGAAAGGTTTCAGGATTAGGCACTGCATCTAACTATGATTTTGAGGCATTAGTAGAGTTTTCAAATGGAGAAAAAACTCTACGATCCCTTGATTTTCGAGACTGTAGGGTTTCAGGGGCAATAATCAACACAGAGTCAGACAAAGAAGAAGGATTTACTGGAAAAAGTGGTTTTGCCATTGTAAATGAAATTGATTTTGATTGTGCAGGTTTGAAAGCCATGAATACAGAATATTCCAAACTTTATGGGGATATTCCAACCTGGCAAACATCTTTTGTAGAAAACGTTCAGTCAAATGATAGTTTACAAATGGCAGATGGGCCAAGAATAATGACTACGTTTACCTTCAATAATGGAGTTGAAAAATTAGAATTTCCAATATTTAGACAAGGTGATGTTCTGTCTAGGTCAAACCCAACATTTGAGTTAGAAGGCATTGTTGGAGACTATCCATTATTGTACAAACGAGTAGATGAGAATCTTAAACTTCAAAGTGTTTCAGGTGCAAACCTCATGACAGAACTTTTTGATGTTGATGTAAATCTAATTAATGGAGAGTTGGTGCGAGGTTTTAATTATTCAAACTGTCGTGTTGTCGATTACGATATTGGTTCTGATATGAATAAAGAAGAAAACTACATCAAAGGACATTTTGCAATGGAAAATACATTTGATTTTGAATGCCAAGGTTACCACCCAAACAATCCTGTTTATGATATGATGTTCAACTCCTATACCAAATCCAAAACCCTCAGTACAACTGATCTTAGGAATACAGATGATTGGGGACCAGGATTTATTTTAGAAAATTAATCTTTTTTTCTTTAATTTTACACATATGTGCGCCTATTTTTATTCCCAAAAACGGTTCAAGCCTATACTGAATGGAACATGTGAAATTATTTTTTGCTATTAATAAAAAAATAAAAAAGATTTTAGAAGAATTTATGCTTCATCTAAATCTGGAGTTACTGGACAGTCATCAGAGTCGTTAGTATCGTCTGCATCTGTATCGTTAATTATGGTGTCACCATGACTAAGATGAGTTGCCAAAGCACGATTGTTTACATTAATGATAGAAACAGATTCTTCTTCAAGAACTGTTACACCATCTTCAGCTAGGACTTCTTCTTGATAATGACATAAGGTGGTTTTTTGTCCATTTGAGCCATTATTGTCTGCCAAGGCTGGTGCAAATGCGCCCATGCCCATTATTACTGCAAACATTGAGATTGCAGCTAATGAAATTGTTTTATTCATTGAAATCCTTCAAAAATATTTATTGTTAAAGTCGTGTTTGTAACTACTGTTTCTAACGGTTATGACAAATATTGTAGTGGTTCAAATTTTTTAGGTATACTAATTATGACCTTAATAATTTCCTAATCAGGAAATTTTTTTTCTGCCCCAATTTTTCTCAAAATTATGCTAATATTTGATAATACTTTTCCCATTTCACTAATTGGTTCGCTTCCGACCATAGTTTGATGAATTTCTGAGTTACCCTTAAGCAGATTGTTGGTAAGAATATTTGCAACTGTTATTGCATCTGGAATAGAATCCCCCTTTCCTGTAATGGTAATTTCTTCATTTTTACCTAAATTTGATAGGATTTCTAAGGCTTGTATCATTACTGGTTCCTTTTGAATTTCAAAGACTGGTTTCATATTTGGTTTACCAAATTTTTTTTATGTTTTAAACTTTGATCATTGAAACACCGTAAAATTAAAATCAAATTAATTTAATTAAATTTGAGGAATTTTTTTAAAAAAAATTGTTTTATGGGAAATTTGTACTAGTAAAATTTCGTAACAAAATAAAAATTACAATTATTCGTAAATAATATTTTTAAAAATAAAAATCCCTAAAAATTTGAGGCCTTTTTTATGGAAAATCTTTTGCTAGAATCATATTTTACAAATTTTGCTTGCTTTTTTACAAGGTCCAATATGGTTTGATTTATTCTAAATTTTTTCATATGTTCTCTAAGCTGAGTTACCGAACACGTTCTTTGGTTAGCTAGAATTTTTGCAAAACCATCATCATCTGTAAAAATCATATCTGCCATTAATACGACAGATAAATTGGTTTTTGATTTTTTAATTAGGCTTGTAGCGTTTTTAGAAATTTGCAAAATTCTTCCTTTTCCCAATTCCTTAAAGCCATGTAATAATAGCAACCTGCATTCTTTTGGAGATAATTTTACTTTGATAATAGAACCAGGATCATCCATCACAAAGATCCTTCGAAGGTCTGAGGTTCTGATTAAATTTGATAATTTTCTGTCTCCTCTAAAATGGCCTGAGTTAATCAGTGCAATATCGGATTTTGTAGCCTCACAAAGACAATCTGCAATAAAATTACCAAAATCTGTGGTTCCATTCCTTAAGGACAGCTCAGTCGCATCAAAGGAGATTTTTGGTGGGAAGGTCCTGATTATTTCGGGTTTTTCGGGGGATATTTTTTGAAGAAGAGTTTCCCAATTTTGTATTTTCTTTTGAATTTTTTTTGATGGAGGGAAATTTCTAAAATCTTTTGAGTTTATTGTAATTAGATTATTTTTAAGCTCAACTGTCAAAGTTTTAGTTTTTTTCGGTTTATTCGTATTTGTTTTTAAAATTGGATATAGTCTTACATTTCGTGCATTTGATTGACTCTTGATTAGAATAGAGTTTGCCGTTTTGGCCTGACAAGAAACTAAACTTTTATGATCATGGCCCCCAAAGATGTAGGAGATTCCTGACCAATTTTCACTGAGCCATTTTCTTAGAGTTTTATCCTCAAAATCGCTCATATGGGATAAAACAACTAGGTTATTTATCTGGGGATATTTATTTTTGAGAAATTTTATTTTCTTTTTTAACGAGTCAAAAACTTCTTGGGGAAAAAATCCATTTTCTTTTGCAGCCCTTTGAGTAGAGGTTCCAGCAATTCCAACCAAAGCTAAAATCGGTTTTCGTTTTGGCCACAATTCATGTGACGGGCACTTTGTTGGAAAATTTTTTGGTGGTTTTAGATTTGTTAGAATGGTTTTGAATTTAGCTTCTATGAGTCGTTTTTTTAAAACAGAAATTCCTCCATCAAAATCATGGTTACCTAAGGTAATGTAATCAAATCCACAAGCATTAAACATGTCAATCATCTGCTTGCCATGAAAAAATTTACTCATAAAAGATGGAAATAAAAAATCCCCACTATGGAGAATTAAGGTTTTGTTGTTTGAGGCTTTTACTGTGTCAATCAAACTTCCAATTCGTGCAAAACCAGGGAGCTCAATTTTCGAGCCCGCTTTAACTTCCTGAATAAAATATGTGTCAGTTAAATGAATTAGTAAAACCTGAATTTGTTTTTTTAATTTAAACTCCATAAGTAAAACTTTTTTTATTTCCTAAAAGGCTTTTTTCTTAAACTAGGTAGATCTTGATAAAAAATACAGATGATTCCAGCAAAGGAAATCATCAAAACCAATACCTAAATCTCCAACTCTGCTGTGATTAACGACAAATTGAAAAGTCTAAAATAGAATCTTAAAAAATTAATTTTCACGCCTAATTGGTACCAAAATAGTCACCTAAAACCTTCAAATCCTGCCGTTCCCATTCTAATTTGGTGACTCAAAAAAGAACCAAAATCAATTTCAAATCTAAGAGGATTTGGATCTTAGATTACGTAGATATTAACAAAATGTCCTTCTAGAAATTGAGCAATCTTATATGGAACAAAATAATAGATTTAGTAGAAATTAGCTTTTAGCTGATGTCTTCATTAATTGTAATGGAAAATTTATCCATTACAATTCTCCAACTCTAAATGAGTAATTATCTCTTACACTGTTTATTTTGGTCAAACTTTTTATTTATCCTCACTTTATCAAACTTTGTGAAATCAGTCTCAATTTTCTCAATTTTAATCCTTTTTTCAATTATTTCAGTAGTCAGTTTATCTCCATCAGCTTTTGCTGATCATCATGCTGTGACTGTGAGTACACCAGAGGGAACCTCAGTTCCAGGATGTGAAACAACCAACGAGTGTTACATTCCATATGAGGTAACAATCGATGTTGGTGGTATGGTAACATGGTCAAATGATGATACAGCAGCACATACCGTTACTGGCGGAGGTGCAGCGGACGGACCATCTGGCGTTTTTGATTCAAGTTTGTTTATGGCAGGAACAACTTTCTCACATACATTTGAAGAAGCAGGAGAGTATCCTTACTTTTGCATGGTTCATCCATGGATGGAAGGAATCGTAATTGTTCAAGAGGCAGGAATGATGGAAGAAGCTGGTGAAGCTATGGATGAAATGATGGAAGATGCAGGTGAAGCAATGGAAGAAGCTGCTGAAACCACAGGAGAGATGGCAGAGGATGCCGTAGAAGCTACTGGAGAAGCAATGGAAGATGCAGGTGAAGCAATGGAAGAAGCTGCTGAAACCACAGGAGAGATGGCAGAGGATGCCGTAGAAGCTACTGGAGAAGCAATGGAAGATGCAGGTGAAGCAATGCAGGAGGCTGTAACAGATGAAGAAGAAGGCGGTGGATGTCTTATTGCAACTGCTGCATATGGTACCGAACTTGCACCACAAGTTCAGTTCTTAAGAGAAATTAGAGATAATACTGTCATGAGCACCCAATCAGGTGCGGCATTTATGACTGGATTTAACAATCTATACTATTCATTCTCACCAACAATTGCCGATATTGAAAGAGAAAATCCTGTGTTCCAAGAAGCAGTTAAATTGTTTATCACTCCAATGATTTCAACATTGTCAATAATGACTTTGGCTGACCAAGGTTCAGAAACTGAAGTTTTAGGTTTAGGAATTTCTGTTATTGCACTAAACTTGGGAATGTATTTTGTAGCACCTGCAACGGTTGCATTTACAATAAGGAAACGCCTTAAATCAAAAAATTAAAGTTTCTTTCCAAATTATAAAATAGTTTACCAAGACTTAATTCATTACTAATTGGGAAAAAAACAATCACCAAAACACTTCAAATCCTGCCGATCCCATTTAATCAGTAAACTCATTCTAATCTAAGAGAATGTGAACCTTTGAAATTATTTTTTGGGATGGATGAAAGAATAAAATGAAAATGGATAGAAAATAAATCAAATTTTAAACTTGATTTAATTTGCCAACCCATATTATAATTAGAATAATTATTCCCACTATTAGTAAAATTTGAATTATTTTTGAAATTTTACTGAGGATTTTTAGTACTATTACAATGATTACCAAAGCAAGTATGATCATCAAAATTCCTGTTTCGTCAAGTTGCAAAACTGATTGGATATTTTGTGACAAATAATCAAAAAAACCTTCAGCCATAGAATGAATCAAAATCTATTCAATAAATAGTCATTACGATGATTTACTCTACGGATTTGTACCCAAAATGACTTGATGACAATCAACTTTTAGGATAGAACCACACCAAGCGTATATCATTAGAAACATTACCGTAACTGCTGATAGAAAGATAACGAATTGCCATTTGAAACTAATCTTTTGTAATTTCTTCCACAAATCCTTTACCTTCAATTATGAAATTTCTTTTCGTACTTTACTGTATAATACAATTTCAATTGCTATTAAAACTCCAAAAATAGCTAAAGCAAGACCTAAGGCAAAACTATACTCTGAAGCAGGATACAAAGAGGAAATTATCATTTGGATAGGAAGTCCAATACCAGCAACAATTAACATTATCAGAATTTTCTTGTTCACACCACAACAGGTCTTTGTAAATATTTGAATTTCACGGCTAATTGGTACCAAAATAATCACCAAAAACCTTCAAATCCTGCCGGTCCCATCACACTTTTTTAAAAAAATCTTAGCGTTAAATCAAATTAAATCGATTTT
>JAOTXZ010000027.1 GCA_029862085.1 Candidatus Nitrosopumilus sp. | reverse complement strand
TTGGCTTTCTGTGATGATTTCTGCATGTGTAGGATCACTTGAATCAGTTATGATAAAGTGAACCTCACCGCCATCATAGAATCCTTGGTGCATTGGAATGGTTGCAGGAACATTTGCCCTTGATAATGGAAGTGATGGAGTATGACTTACCATTCCTTCCCCTTCCGTTATCACTATATTGTCATTAGATAGAACAACATTTCCCCAACCTCTAGCTTCAATTTTTTCTACAGAAGATTCATGCAAACATGCATGATTTCCTGTCATAGTTTTCTTTACAAGAACATCGCCATCTTTACAGGTGACCATATCAATTGCAAATGAATCAGAGATAATATTTGGAGAAACAAATACCATCAATAGTGGAATCATTGCGATAATGGTCAATTTCTTTGTAAAAATTGATGTCATTGATTGCCAACAATTCAAATACTATAAATTATTTTCACCAAGTTTTGCTTTTAAAGACAAAATTCCCAATTATTTCATCAATTTTAGAATTTTTTTGGCAGTAATGTCAATATCCACATCTGGATCTGCGGAAACAAAAAGGACCTTATCATCAACGAAAAATGTCAAAGTTACCACATTAGTTCTTCTCGCTGCTGCGTATTCAACTGGGCCTAGATTTGCATCGAACTCTTGTCTGGTTCTAATTCGTAAAACAGCCTCTATGAACATTTTTTTCCGTTCTTCTTCATTTTTTAGCGGGGTCACATCCTCTCGAAAGCTTCCAGCCACGAGATTACCCATAAAGTCCAAGACTCCGGCAAATCTGATTTCGGTTTGTTTTGTCAATAAATCACATTTTCTCTGATAATCTCTATTTTCTGAAGCCATTATTTACCATACAAAAATTTTGGATAAATATAATCTATTGATTTTCATAATTGAGATTATCAAAAATGAGTTTTAAGTGAAATATTTTGTGGGAGTCAAATATTCACATAAGTTTTGACAGTTTTTTCTGTGCCAAAGTTGTTCCAACCATTCCAGAAAGAGCTCCAGGAATGATGGTCAGTAACCAAATATTTGCAATAGTCTCCGAAGAGGAATGTATTACATCATATGAAAAAACATCATTAAAAATATAAAATTCAAGAAAGGTCATTGCCAACATCGGAAAGCAAAATATGAAAAACATTGAACCCAAAATAGCTCCAGAAATTTGGACCGAATATTTTTGAAGATATCTAGACTTTAATTTCTTATTTAATATGTAATCAGCAAGTATTGCACTTGCCATTGGTGCTACAAACCAAGGAAGATAAAAAAGTAGTTTTTCTGATGTAAAAATATTAGAAGTTATATTCATTGTAAGAAATACCAGTGCTGCTGCACTTGCGGCACCAAATTTATTGATACTTTTGAATGCAGACCAAAAAACTAGTGAAAAAGAAAATGGAAGTAGTGCAACACCTAAAACAACAGCTACCAAAGGATTTGGATTAAAATTGTGTGTTTCTCCTTCTGAAATAGGCAAAACAAAGAAAAAGATTAACCACATTATACTAAACCAAAAAATACCAAATGAAATTGGAAGAATGAATTTAAGAAACTTGTTGTTCTCATTCATTTCAGAATTTATTCTTCCAAAACCAATTATTGTACCCACTGTCACAATAATGATTCCAAGAGCTAGTGCAAGATGAGTTGGACTAAGTAATCCATCTATCCCAAATAATTCATGCCAGTAAAAATCCCCCGGTCCTGCTATTATCTGCACAATAGCCCCTATGATAATTACCTTGGTTCCAAAAATAAAAGATCGTCCTCTGATTTCCTTTTTGGTTAAAATTAGAATCAAACCAATTATTGCACTTATCAGGCTTATTCCTACACCAGTGTACAATAGCATATGCGAAGGCGTAAAAAATGTCTCAGGGGTTCGAAGTAAATGTGAGGTAATATCCCAACTTGCTCCCCACATAGAGAGACTAACGCCACCCAACCCTATGAAAAAAGAAGTAAGAAATAGTCTGTTTGTATTAAGAAACAAATTGTTTTTTGAAGTTTTCAATTAATCAGATTGTATTTGAGATGCTCATAAATTCTTCTAATTTATTCCCCTAAAGAAAAAATCGCTTTAAGAGAACTAGTTTAAAAGATTGGGCAAAACTGCCCAATCCTAGGACGCAAGGCCGACCAATAGACAAACAAATGATTTTCCTATTAGCGGTTTAACTACACAAAAATTTGATGAATTTTGTTTAAAAGACTCACGTAGAAATTGTATGTACGAATCATCAGTATGCCCTAAATACTATTCTAAAAAAAATAACCATAATTGGGCTGTCACCAAACAATTAATCATTGTTGGTCTTAAGATCCAATTTTTAAAATAGTGTTTAAGTAACCTTTTTCATAATATGTAGGGTCGACTAATATTCCAACAATTAATATTAATCTAAAAATCACTAATGAAATAGAATTTTCGGAGTTGATTAAGATGAGATTAGAATCATGTCGTAATTGTGGTAATACCATTTCGGTTTTAAAATACTGTGAAGTATGTAAGCAACCTAAACAACTAAGGTGTGAAAATTGCATGAAGTATGTAGATGATCCCATACACTCTAAATGTGATATTGTTTCAGTTAGATGTAATTAAATAACAAGTATATTTTTAAAAAATTTTTATTTTTTTGCAATAACTAGATCTACCTTATAGTTTAATTTAGTTCTTGGATTTAATTTAAGATTCCATGAAATTTCAGAGGGGTTTTCAGTATTTTGCATTATTTTAAATCCCAGATTTTTTAGGTTCTGCCTCAAAGTATGTGCATCAAGTGGGGTTTTTATGGAATTTTTACCTCTATCGTAATCATAAGGATCAGATATTACCAAAAATCCATTATGAATTTGATTAGACATTTGTTTTAAAAAATCAATTGGCTCAATTAATTCTAAAAGATTCAGAGCAACGATTAATTCGAAATTAGTTTTTCCAAAAATTGGCGAGGTTGAATCTGCCACAAAATAATCAAGATTTTCCTTTGATTTCTTTTTGGCAAATTTTATTGCACTAAATGAGCGATCAATTCCAAAAACTGTTTGATTAGAATCAGCCAAAAATGAACTCATTATTCCAATAGAACACCCATATTCTAATACCAGTCCGAAATTTGGTAATTTTTGCAATTTATTTCTAATAATTGAATAAAATCGTGATCGCTGACTGTTTTGATAAATTGTAGACCATCTTTCTTCGAGTTTTGTCCTATCTTCAACATTCTTGAGTTTTCTAGTCAAAGAATTCTTTAGAAATTTTTTCATTTCCTTTGAGGAAGACCTTACGAGTTTGCCTCCTAACATACGCCTATTTGCGATATAGTTTGTAAAATCATCCCAAAGAATTGGAATTTCTTCAACAATAGGATAAAGCGAATGACAATTTTTGCATTCTAAAATCCCTTCTTCAATTTCATTTTGTTTTTTGAATACATCTAGTTCTAGTTTAGAACCGCATCTTATACATCGAAGATAATCCAAGCTAAATTCTTTCAATAGTTAATCATGCTAACTTTTTTTTGAATTAATAGTTTCTTTTAGACACAAATCAAGATAATATTAAATGTAGTCTCAATAGATTAAAAATAAAATGACAGAGTATGACGAATTTGCCGAAGCATTAATTGATCAACTCTCGGTAGAAATAAACGAAGAAAAAGAAAATTCAGATTTAGCCTCGAAAATTGATGAAGACACTGAATTTAAGGTGACTTTTGATTCATTAGAAGATCAAAGCCATAAAATATTTCCCTGGATAAAACAGGAAATTAATAATTTTACTGAATTAAATGTTCCAGAAGATACAAAGATTGAATTCCCAGAGTTGTTAGATTTAAAAAAATTAAAAGGGAAACGAATTTTCACTACCGATAATGCCAGAGAATTTGTAGATTCGTTGGTTGATGCCATATCAAAAGAGGATATTGGAAAAATTTCTAGTTTGATGAGGCAAGACACAATAAAGTACCTAGTTTATTCAACTTATGCAAAAAATTATTTTTCAAAAATTTCTGTTACCTTTGGAGATTATTTAGATGAGACGATTTATCTAAACAAACTTTTTTTCTCAATTTTGCCCAAAATAAAATTATACAGTCAGGGTCCTCCCTATGAATCAGGTTATAACCAAATAAAATCAGCATACATTGGAGCAATTAAAATGACAATGTTAGAGGAATCCATTCATGCAATACAAAAAAACCTATACCAAAGTAACAAAGAGGCAGTCAAAAAAGTTAACGAAATTTATGAAGAATTGGCAAAGACAATTCTAGATTTAGACGATGAGACACTTTCAAAAATATTTGATTATATGAATTTGGAGCCAATACCAGATGAATTTCCAATTGCAAAAAGAGCAAATTTATTTTTTGTTTTAAATCCGGAAAGTTTTATCCTCGGAACTCTAGCTGAAGATCAAATGGCAACAAAGGAGGGACGAATCGATACCAAATTATCAGAGATGATTCCTCAACTATCTGATATTTACAGTAGATGGTTAAAACCAAGACAACAACAGTACTCAGCCATGACAGTTATTCAAGGAATGGCAAATTTTGTCATTAGGAATATCCTAAAAGACGATCAGGATTTTAAAAATTATTTATTTGTGTTTAAGGGGACTGATTTTAATGCTTTTCAGGCTCAGTCAAACGTTGGAATTCGATTTACGGAAACTATTTTTTCTAGGTTAGGCAAAAAAACCTTCAGGAAATTAATTGAAGACCCTCCAAATACTATTGAATTGAAAGATTCACAATTATACTTCGATAGGATAGTACAGTAATAATTGCAAGGAAAATTTGATCCATTTGTTGCAGAATGGGTTTCTTTTGTGGCAAACCCAAACTTTAACCTAGTTGAAAAATGCTTAAAATTCGCCCAAATTTTAGATCACCCAGACTTGGATATCGATCAATATATCCAAAAAATCAACCAAATGGGAAAGACTCTAAATGAGTCAGTAAGCGATGTGAAAAATCCTACTTACCTAGTTTCAATCTTAAATGAATTTCTTTTTGACAATTTGGGTTTTGTTGGAGAAGTGGATGACTACTATAATCCAAAAAATAATTTTCTAAATGAAGTTATTGATAAAAAATCAGGACTCCCAATAACTTTATCGATTTTGTACGTTGAAATCGCAAAATTTATCGGATTAGATCTGAAAATAATTGGATTTCCAAGTCATGTTTTGGTAAAATACAATGAAGAAATGATTCTTGATCCATTCAATGATGGAAGATTGTTGGGGATAGATGACTTGCAAGAAATATTAGATAGAAATTTTGATGGACAACTTGAATTTGAACCAGAGTTTTTGGATGAAATAAAACCAGAACAAGTTTTAGTCAGATTGGCCCGAAATTTAAAAAATTCTTATTTTCAATCATATGCTAATGAAAAAGCACTGAAATGTGTGAATATGACTTTGGCCATAGAACCAGAATCTCCTGAAGACATAAGAGATAAAGGAATTTTGGAGGAAAAATTACTGAATCATGAAATAGCATTAAAATATCTAAATCAATACTTGGAGATTAATCCAAATGCTGAAGATGTAGATTTTATTTTAGAATTAATTAGAAGTATCAAAACAAAAATTAGTCAATAATTGAATCAATGTCTTGACCTTGTTTTATCATACTAATTTCATGTCGAGCTATCTTATTTCGTAAAGCGTGTTTTATGATATCAAGTTCACTTCGAAGTAAAGCAATCTCATCTTCGAGTTTGGCTACCCGTTCGTAGATTGTTTCGGCGTCGGAACTCATGATTAATTATCATTAAAAAAATGTCTTAAAAAGTTATGGGTGAAATTATTGATGGACAGGTTAGCTTTTTGAACTATAACTCAAATTCCTGTCTACACTTTTCACACTTGCCTCTTTCTTGACCAGGTTGGCCAAGAATGAAAATTTTCCCTATAGTCATACATTCGGGACACATCCCAGTAGTTGCATTTTTTGGTCCAGTGCGTATAATTTTCTGTGTTTTTCTTCGTCCCATAACCTTTCAATAATTTACAGTCTATTAAATTTAATTTTCAATGGCGCGGGGAGGGGGATTTGAACCCCCGTGTCCTTGCGGACATAGGATTAGCAATCCTACGCCCTACCAGGCTAGGCGATCCCCGCACAGAGAAGGTTTGAATTAATCTGTAAATAAATTCAATCGTCACCAAATTGGCTGTAATTGTTCACAATATCATCAATTGGAACTCTTTTTCCACCTACAATTTTTAGATCTACTTTTACTTGTTTGTCCACAATAGTGATAATGTTATAGGTATTTTCAAACAACCCTCTGACTCTTTCAGAAGTTGCAGTTCCAGCATTAACCACCATTAATTTTCCAAAATTCCAAGCCCATGGTCGATGTTTGTGTCCGCACAAAACAAGATCTACACTCGTATCTAGTATTGTTCTTAAAACATCACCTGCATCTACCACCGTTAATTGATCTGATCCAGTATCAGGAATTGCAACAAGATGATGATGCATCGCCAAAATCTTTACTTTGTTTTGATATTTTTTCATGGTTCGCTCCAACCAAAGGTTTTGTCTATATCCGACCTCACCTACATTTCTATCAGGTCGTGAAGTTCCCAAAGTAACTAGCACTACGTCCTCATCTAATTCGTTGACTGTTTCAAATGGAAAAAATTTTTTGAATAATAAATATCCTGTATTTCTGTAATCATGATTTCCGCTAATTGAAATTATTTTTTTTGTTTTGAATTTGTTGAGAAGGGTTTTACAATTTTCATATTCCTTCATCAAACCTTCGTTTGTTAGATCACCTGTTATGACAATAACATCAGCTTGAAGTTGATTAACTTCTTCAACTACTGTTTCAAATTTTTCCTGTAAGAATTGTGAACCGACGTGTAAATCTGAAAGCTGAACAATGATCATTTTCTATCAAAATAAAATTCAATAATGTTAATAAATTATCCCTATAGAAAGTTTAATCATTTTTAAAAAACTGGTCTTTTTAACAAGGGTAGAATTAAATACGCTCAATCGGCAAATCTTGCTGGCGTGAGTAAAAAAGCAGCTGTGATTAATGGTGATGGAACAGGTCCTGAATTAGTTGATGCTATGATGCAGGTTTTAGAAGCATGTAATACCCAAATTGAGCTTATTCGCTGTGAAGCAGGATCTGAGCAATGGGAAAAAAATGGAGGAGATACTTACATTCCTGATTCTACATCAAAAATAATGGATGAAAGTGACGCCTGTTACAAAGGTCCTACTACAACAATACCATCGCCTAATGCTCCAAGAAGTGTAGCAGTTTCTACCCGGCAAAAATTTGAGTTATATGCAAATGTTAGACCCATTAAAACATATGATAGACTATCACCAAATCAAAAACTTGATTTTGTATGTTTTAGGGAAGCAACTGAAGGATTGTATGCAGGAATTGAGTTTGATACCTCTGAGGATTCAGCCATAGCGATTAGAAAAACTACAAGAAAGGGTTGTAAAAGAATAGCAGACTCTTCGTTTGAATGGGCAAAAAAATATGGATTAAAAAAAGTAACAGCAATTACAAAAAGAAACATCCTAAAAAGGACTGATGGAATTTTTTGGAGTGAAATAGAAAGAGCTGCACAAGAAAATCCAGGAATAGAGATTGAAGAATACTATATTGATAATATGACTCAGCAATTAGTAAAAAATCCTGAGAGATTCAATAATTCTGTTCTAGTAAGCACAAATCTGTTTATGGACATCATTTCTGAATGTGCTTCAGGTAATACTGGTTCCATTGGAAATGTTTATTCTGCAAATCTTGGTGATAGTTATGGCATGTTTGAACCGGCACATGGAAGTGCACCAAAATACAAAGGAATGGATAAAGTAAATCCTACCGCTGCTATTTTATCTGGAGCTTGGATGGTAGAATATCTTGGCGAGCCTGAAATTAAAGATGCAATTTTCAAAGCAACAGATGAAATAATTAATCAAGGGAAATTTGTGACGTATGATATTGGGGGTAATGCTAAAACAAGTGAAATGGCAAATGCAATAGCAACACGTTCATCTGAACTGTTAAAAAAATAATTACTTTTTTGCTTCAACGATTATTAATTCTTCAAAAAATAATTTCTTGTTTGCGACAATTTTTGTTTCCAAACCTAAATTTTGTGCGTAATCTATGAGTTTTTCATAGTTTGATAGGGAAGAAGTGACAAAAACAAATTTGCCATTTTCTTTTAGATTTTTCAAAGCTGAATCAAAGATTTTTTTTGGGATCACAAACCCCTCTGCTCCTCCATCTGTTGCAATATCTAATATTTTTTCAGTTGCAAGATAAGGAAGATTACATACAATAAAATCAAATTTTATTTTTAATGCATCAGAGCCATTACAACAAATCAGATTCTTTGTTCTGTAAGAAGTTTGATTTTGTAACACTTTACAGTTAATATCAGTTCCAACAACTAGTGAAAAATTTTCAGCCAGTAATTTTGTAAGATATCCCGAACCACTTCCAATATCTAATGCGTAATCTCCTTTTTCATTTTCAATATGATTTGCAATGAAAAAAGTATCCTCAGAAGGAGGATATTCTTCATTTTTCAAGGATTTTATTTGCAAGATTAATTATTTCATCTCCTGAAAGGTCATCTACTCGTTTATCAATTAAAGATTCTTTATTGAATTGTTTTAAAATATTTTTAACGGTTTTCCTCCTATATGAAAATATTTTATTGATTGTTTGAATAAGATTCTTACTTAGATTATTTTTTTTAATTATTTTAAGAATTACAGAATCAATTTTTGGAGGAGGAGAAAAATTATTTTTTCCTACCTTAGATACCGTGGTTATCTCAAATGATTGAGTTGCGATAATGCTTATGGCTTTTCTATTCTTGGATGATTTTGCAAGTAATTTTTCTGCAAATTCTTTTTGAACCATAATTATACCGTGCGAGAAAGGAATTGTGGCAAGCCATTCTATTGCCTCTTTACTTTTTGAGTAAGGTAAATTAGATACAAATATTGTAAATTGCTCTTTTGTCGTAAGGCCGTCTCCAAAATTTAATGAAAGGTTGTGAATTTTCGAAAATTTCTTTTTGGCTTCTTGAAAAAGATCCTCATCGATTTCTATTGAAAATACTTTTTTTGCATTTTCACATAACAATGGAGTCAACACCCCCAACCCTGTCCCCACTTCTAAAACTATATCATTAGGCGTAATTTTTGCCTCGGAGATTATTTTTTTAGCAATTAATTTTGAATTTAGAAAATGTTGTCCTAATTTTTTTCTCTTTATCATTTTTTCACGAAGAGATTCATTCTACTCTCTCCAGTGATTTCATCCATAATTCTTTCTGAGATATGTTTTATTGGCTCTTTAAATCCAACCCTATCTTGTAAATCAGCATAACTCTCAAATTTTTTCTTGTCTCGCTCTTCAATCATAATTTTCATGTATGTTTTTCCGATTCCTGGAATTAGTTCTAGTGCGTGAATTCTGGGAGTTAGTGGTTGTGCATTGTTGAGGTATTCAACAAATTTGGATTCATTTTCTGAAACTATATTTTCAACAACTGTTTCCAATTCAGTTTGAGAGGATGACGAGATATGTTCATAATCTAGCTTTCCTAAGACGGAAAGAACCTTAGTTCTTCCTTCTTTACCGATGTAAATTTTTTCTCCAATTTCAAATGTTGAGTTTGGAACACCAAGAATTTCTAAAAGTGTTAGTCTATCTTCTCCTATTGCAGTAATAATTATTCCATCTCTTCCTTTTACGGTTGTAGATTTTCCTCGTGGATTAAAATCTAAAATATATGCATGCTCCTCATATTTTCTAGGTGAGTGTTGCTCCCTATACAAAATAAAATCCTCCTTGAAAATTAAGAATGCTCCTTGATAATTTTGAGCATTTTTTCAAGAGTTTCAGCTAAAATAAGCTTCTTCCAACCGAAGGTAAATGAACGTACTTCTGCTAAACTCGTTGGTCTAATGTTTACAATTTCAACAGCTTCTTCTTCTGTTAATTCACATTCTTTCATTAGTTTCTTTTTCATATCCTTTGCATCCTTTGGATCAATCGTTACAAATTTTGAAACATAATCATATGTCCAACGTTGTATTTGATCCATTTCTTCAGGATCTACTTTTCCTAAAATTCCTTTAACTTCTGAAAGGGATACAGCTTGTTTCTTTTTTACTTCTTCCATTTTATACACCGAATGGTTTGATATGATCTAATCTAGTGATTAAGGTTTTTGTTTTGTTTCCTAATTTTACATCTAGTGTGATTGCTCGTCTTCCCACTTTAATGATATTACCTACTTTTCCGTGATATCGTCTGTGGGGCAAACCCTTGTGCTGTCTAGGATCAATGATTACAAGTGCCTGTTCACCTTCATGGTATTCTCTAAGTAAGAAAGACACACCTCTTGGAGCCTTTTTTGTCATTACTTTTCTGGATTTGTGTTTAAATCCATGGGAACGACCAGAAGTTTTCTTAGTTGCCATATCTGAGTTGAATTTTCCATAACCCTATTTTAACACTTTTCTTTGATAATCAAGGAATTTTTCCCAAATATTTGAAAAATAAAAGTTTGTTGGAAAAAATCAAGAATTTGATGCTGAACTAAAGTATTTGAAATTATGAAAAAAATAAGATTATTATTTTTTTACTAGACTTGGTTTAAAAAAATTTCAAAATTCTTGAAAAATGGTTATTGAAAATTATTGAATTGAAAATTTTTGAATTTCTTTTGATCTACATTTATCTAATTCTTGTGAAAAATTATTTTATGGATGAAATTAATGAACAAAAAAATAATAGTTCCCTTGAGGTGTTCAACTCAGAGGCAACAAAGCTTCAAGGTTTAGTCAATAATGGCTTGGATAATTTTAAAAAGTTAGATTTATCAGAAATAATTGAATTGTATTATCAGGTAATCAATGTCACATCCCTAGCAAAATTTTTAAAACAAAATTTTGAGGAAACAGAAAACAGTAAATTCTTTGTTTCCAAAATTCAAGAAATTGAAAAATTTAATGTTGAGAAATTTGATAATAATTTACATCCATCAATAATGTCAAACTTAAAAAAATTAATAGAAAATTCAATGAAAAATCTTAAAGATATGACCTCAAGCCAAAAGGACAAAACCAAAGAGGAAATGGAGAATCAAGCAAAAATGTATGAAAATTTACGTAAAATTATGAGTACTAAAGAATTTGTGGAGCAATATGACATTGGAATTAAAAAAACACTTGAGGATAAATAAAGTAACTTTGTTGCAGTGAGTTTATCAAACCCCGTTTGATAATGATTTGCAATGATTGAAAAGATGGCAAAAAATTTTGTTAATCTTAAACAAGAATTTTCAAATGTATACAAGGGAAGTAGTCACATTCAAGAGGTAATTCCCCTCTCAAAATCAGATACTTTTCCAATTGAGGGTAATCACTTGGAAATGCTTCACAGTTTTGCCGATAAAAATCCAATTTATTATAATTCTTTTGAGCAAACCATTGGCAACATTCCTTGCAGAGTTTACGAGGGAGACATTAACCAATACTGGTTAAACAGTATCAGTCATGGCGCTAGTTATCAGCCATTTTATCCCACTTGGATACTATCTGCCTATATTATTTCATTAATGGCAAAAAATCTTGAATTTACCCAAGTTTTAGATATTGGTTCTGGAGATGGTCGTATCGCGTATTGTGCAAAAATATTAGATTTACAAACATATTCAATTGAAGTTGATGAATCACTAGTAGAATTACAAAAATTAATTACATTTACGACCAAGATCGATTTTAATCCGATTTGTGCCGATGCAGTAGAATTTGATTACTCTGAAAAAAAATTAGTACATCCAGTATTTTTTATCGGTGGTTTAGCTCAGATGGGAGGAGATATTTTGGCAAGCAGTATTATTGAAAAACTGGTTTCAAATACCGATCTTAAAAAAAATATCGGCTTGACTTTTGCCGGAACTTATTCTAAAAAATATTTTCCCGGAACCCAGTCTGAGGATATGTCAGAGGGCGGATGGAAGTCAATTATTGAGAAAAATGATTTGAGGGTACTAAAAACAATATTTCTCCCTACTGTATGGACATTTGATCAACCTATTGATACACCATACATTTTTACAAAATTTAATTAAACTATTTGTAAGAATTGCAATAAAAAAGGATCGGTGTTATGAAAGCATAGTAATTCTTTAATGGTAAAAAAGCACTTTTTATTCCATGACTGGGGAACAGTTGATAATTGATCGAAATGTACCAGATAGAATATCTGGAGGAATTGTTTATGACAAACCAGAAGTCCAAATATCTAAAAATAAAGCATTTGAAGTTTACAAGGAAGCTTCTATGCCATTGGTTTTAGATTTAATATCGCAACTTGGAAAAAACAAGGAAATTATCTTGAAGGCAGAGGGTGATTCTATTGCAAATGCCGTCACAGTTGCCAACATCCTAACTAACAACCACCTAGAAGGAGAGTCCAAAAATGAGGGAATATTAGATGGACATCAAATTCATGAAAGTAGTGGTTTGAAATCAACAATTGAAATGGTTATAAAAATCACAAATCCATAAAATTACTGACGGCTGTTTAGAATAGAATATTCTGTAGAGAGCGTCATAAGGAATTTCAGTCGTATCCAAATGAGAGTGTAATAGTATATTACTTACATTTCTTATTGTTCTTCGAAAATCCTTACAATTTATGGAAAATATTGCATATAGTTCTATTTTACGAGGGAATTAATTGAAATTAAAAGGTCATTGTTTACATTCGGAAAAAAGACGGGGTCTTTCTACCATAGTAGGGGGATTAATTTTTGTAGTGCTTTTAGTTTCTGGAATGACTTTGTTTGGAGCTGTACTTGATACTCAAAAAAATAATGGCGAGACAGCCAGAATTGTAGCGGCAGCTAATCTGGAAGCACAGCAAGAGGATTTTGATTTAAATGGAATCTCTCAACAGGTTGGTGGATTTCTAGAAATTAGACTAACTAACCAAGGACAAAACACAGCTGAAATGTTCACTGTAGTTATGACAAACAAAACTGATGCAGGAGAACCAACAAGAACTTTTGATGTTCCAAGCGCAACCTCATTTTTACCTGTGGGAGCTAATTCTCCAACTGATATTTTCAGCACAATGAATTATAAAATGAGAATACCAACCGGTTCAGGAGCTGAGGAAGATTATGATTTTAAAGTAATATCATCACTTGGAACCATAAAGTCAACAAGTATTACATGTAAAGAGGTAACCGGTGATTGTGGTCCTCCTATTGCAGGCCCTGCCGGTCCATCCAGTTTGGAAGCTCAATTATTTTTAGATGGCCCTACAGGTATAAACTCAAAAATTTCTACAATTGTCATGTTTGTTACAAATAATGGCGAAGTTACTTTAACAAATGTAAGGCCTCTTTTTGGAAATCCTACTACAGGGAGTCTTTGTGCTGATATGTGGGGACCAAATGGCGCTGCACCAGTAATTGATGATGTAAATCCCTGCGATTTAGATTCTCTAGTAGGTGTAACCTTGATTCCTGGACAATCTGTACTCTTCAAATGGGATGGGGTAATTCTTGGAGAAATTGATAGTGAGGTTCTCTTTTGTAATCAAGCCAGGGGAGTAAATCCAGATCCTGCGGATGTCGACAGTTTACTTGTTTGTGATGATTTGATTGTAATTGATCCGACTGATTGTGGTACTGTTGTTTGTGACGGTGGTGGCGGGGATGAAGACATCCTAGATGAGAAGTTTATTACAAGACCTGAAATTTTTATAACATTTCCTGGACCTTTTGGTGAATCAACCGAGGGTCAACCAGACAGGGCATTGTGGGGTGCAAACGTCGTAAATCCTACAGATACTGACATGTATATCCACAAAGTCACAATAACTGCATTTCCACCTGCCTCAAATGATAATTTCGATGTAGTCGAACCAGGTGGATTTAGTAGTCACCTTTGTTACCCTCAAGACTATATTCCTGGAAATGGAACTATTCCTGCCACAGTTGGAAATCCCGACCAAAGGAGAGCTACTGAGGCCGGTTCTTGGTCTTGCCCCGGATCAAATACAATAATGTGGAAGGATTATGACAATCCATTGTTCCTACCAGCACAAGGAGTAACTGAATTTATGGTAAAATTGATAGGTGCAACTCCTGTAAGTAGACAAGGAGAATCGGTTCTTGTCGACTCTACTGTGTACACTACTTCGGGAGCATTTGGAAAAGGAGATTATCAAACATCTGTATATGACAATGGATTATATGCAAATATTTTTTCAACGTCGGATTGGCAAGACCCATTAAATTTGGATAATTACGAATCATCTAGGTCTGGCATCATTTCTGGTGCTGAAGAGACATTTCATGTGGTTTTAACAGACTTTGATACCGATCTTGGTTCTTACATCAATGCCACTACAAGAGTGGTTGTTAATGTCCCAAGAGCTTTTACACTTGTTGATACGGATATGACTGAAACCGTTGGATTTGTAGATATTCCAAATGCTAATCCTGCACTTGCAGACCCTTCAATTGTAGTACATCCTGATAAAACAACTCAAATCATTGCAACACTTGAAAACCATTTAGGGGATTCAGCTGATGAATATGCAGTACTTACGTTTAAGGCAACCGCACCAGTAGTTACCCAACCAAAATTGATGGTAATGTATATTCTTGCTAATGGTGCTGGCGTAAACAGTGTAGATTCAATTGTCAATTCGATAGGCCCAACTCATGAATATGTTCTTCAGGTTGTCCCATAGAATTTATTATTAAACTAATAGTTTGGTAAACTAGTAACTGCAATTGCTAGCTGAAAAGATTTACCATGTTTTGAGCCAAGAAAAAAAGAACGTTGATAGTTCTAAAGATAAAAAATATCAACTAGTACTAGTGCCATAGAAATGTTTAAAGTAATTACTGCACTAAACGCAATCAACTTTACATAATGTCCTATTCTTCTACCGCCCATTGGTATGGTACATACACAAAAGTTGTTTTTAAGAATACTCAATTGTTACAAAAAATTTTTACACTTTATTTTTAAAATCGTGACTATAAATTAACAAAATAATTTCTCATCTAACTAATGAATTTGCTTAGTGTAATATGTAAAAATAAATTTAGACCTGTTGTCCTGTTGAAAACTGACAATAAATTAAGTATTGGAATTTCTTTATAGTGTTATGAGTCTATCACACGAATGTCAAATCTGCCTAAAATCAGGTATTGGAGTAATGATGATAAAAAAAGATGATTCAATGGTTTGCCCAATATGTGGGTAAAATCATTGGAAAAAACTTTTTTTTAAATAATTATCCAAAATTGTTAGCCAATCTTAATTGGGTTTGAGAAGCGAAAAGTTGTAAAAAAAATAATTACACTTTATCATGTTTATATTGTTCCTCAAAAAATAACGAATAATGTCTAAAACAATAACTACTATGTTTGGCATTACTGTTTTTGCAGCAATTTTGTTTAGTTCAGCGGTATTTGTACCCCAAGCTTTTGCAGGAGAAAAACCAAATGAAGCAGGCAAAGTAACAATATGTCACCATGGAGACGAAGGCCAAAAAACAATCACAGTTTCAGGAAATGCAGTACAAAAACACATTGACAATCACGGTGATACCATAGGTGAATGTGTAGATTCATCTACTTGTGAACAATGTCTAATTGCAAATAATGAGGCACTTGAATTATGTGAAGACGCACAATGCTCCGTTGAGGTATTGCAGAATTTCACTGAATGTTCCTTGACTTGTACTGGAGAGACTGCAAATATTTCCCAAGCATGTTGGAACGAAACATCTCCCTCTCTTGATGTATGTATAGAGTCTGCAGCAACAAATGATGATGTTTTATCCTGTATAATTGATCTAAACAGTGACTTGGCCTCTTGTTAATTTCCTGGATAAACCCTATAACCTCTTTTCATTTTTCTCTAAACCTGGCAGATTAAAAATTATTTTTTAGAAAGGATTCTTTGATAAACAAAGCCAATAGGATCAAATTCACAATCTCAAAAATTTGAATTGACGTTAAAGATATGGGATTCTGAGTTAAATCTCAAAACATCGTAACCATTACTTCTTAAAAAATAAAGTATTCAGAAATGAATAAAAATCTAAAGAGACCACACTTGAAACACCATTAGAGATATCCATAATGAAACTGGAATGGTACGAGTTGGAAAAATTAATTAATGTTAATTTTTTTCAATATTTGAAAAAAATTTGAATTATTTTTTTCTAGTAAAAGAAAAAGAGAGAATCTCTATGCATCTGTTGGAGTCGAATCACTAAACTCTTCGTCTAGTGCTTCTGAAAGAGCCAGTTCCTCAGGTGCCTCAACTGTTGTTAGTTCCTGTCCCTCAACAGCAGCTATCTCAGGTGCCCCAACTTTTGTTGGTTCCTGGCCTTCAGTGACTATCTCAGGCATCTCGACTTTAGGTGCGTCAATTTTTTCTTTAGTATCCTTTTTTGTTGTTTTTTTAGTTTCTTTTTTGGCTGCAGCCTTTTTTGGCTTCTTTTCTGCCTCTTCTGGATCCATTACTCCTGCCTCACCTAAAGCAAAAATTACTTCTTCTTCTGGATGATGAGGACTATCCACCATTCGCGCAATTCTTTTTTTACCTGATTTCTTAAAGTATATTCTATAGGTACTTGTGTGTGCAACAACATTACCGCCAATTGGACGAGTTGGATCGCCAAAGAAAACATCAGGTGATGCCATGACTTGGTTTGTTGCAAGTGCAGCACAATTGTAAGTTTCTGCAATTCTAGATAACAGATGAACAAAATGATTTAGTTTTTGTTGTCTGTTTGATAGTGTGCCTCGTCCCAAATATTCAGCACGGAACAATCCAACTGCAGAATCTGCAATGATTAGTTTGATATTATTTTCTTCAATTAGAGGACCAACTTCTTCAAGAATTAATGTTTGATGTGCGCTGTTATATGCGCGTGCAACTATAATATTATCAAGAACTTTTTGTGGATCCATACCATTTGCATTTGCAATGGATACAATTCTTTCAGGTCGGAAAGTATTTTCAGTATCAATGTATATGGCTCCACCTTCTAGTCCACCTTCTTCTTTTGATTTTTGGACTTGAACACACATTGTAAGACACAATTGTGTTTTTCCACATCCAAATTCACCATAAACTTCAGTGAGTGCTTGTGTTTCAATGCCACCGTCAAATAATGTATCTAAACAATTAGTACCAGTTGTAATTTTACCAATGTCTTGTCTTCGCTTGTAGATTTCACTTGCACTGACAAAGTCTTTAGAGATTAATCCACCTTCAACTAAGTGTTGACGTGCTTTGTTGACAATGTTTTCTGAAGTATCTTTTGCCATTCCAGTTATGTCTGAAATTTCTACTGGACCTCTAACAATGAGATCCATAATGTTGTGAATGCCTGCATCGGCTAATTTTTTTGTAGATACAGGTCCTACACCTGGTAAACTATCTAATCTTAAATCTTCCATACGGTATAGTACCGTACCAGTACTTTATAAGTATACTGTTTTAAGAAATGATCGTGAAAGTATAGTTAAA
>JAOTXZ010000036.1 GCA_029862085.1 Candidatus Nitrosopumilus sp. | reverse complement strand
TAATACATTTCCTTTTTATCTGGGGTTGGGTATTTTTTTTTATGAACAAGCGTTTTGTAATTGTAGGCATAGTTTTGGGTATAGTAATTACAATTGCAGTGCTTATTGGATCTCCTGCAATAGGGGGATTCGATGCAATGAGATAAAAAAATTAGTAGCAAATTTAATTTTTAAAATTTGATTAAATTAATTAAAATGATTTTCTTACAAATATTAATGAAGAAAACGAAATTATTTTTTAAACTTTAAAGAATCTTTCAAAAGCTCGATCAAAAACTAGTAGGGTATTCTCAATATTTTTTTTAGATAACCATGCTGTCACAGAAATTCTAATTCTTGCTTTGTTTTTAGGCACAGTTGGATATCTTATTGGTTGGGCATGTACGCCATTTTTGAAAAGATATTTCCCAAAAGCCATTGCGGTTTTTTCATCTCCAATAATAATAGGAATTATGTGGGTTTTAGAAGTAATTGAATAACCTATTTTTTTCAATCCTGTAGAAAGTAATTTTGTATTTACTTCTAGTCGACGTCTATGTTTTTCTCTGTTGTATTCTAGTCGCCTCAAAGAATATTCTACAAAAAAAGATGGAAGGGCAGACGTATAGATAAAAGATTTTGATTTGTTAACATTCAAATCAATCACATTTTTTTGTGAAGCAATGTATCCTCCAAAAGAGCCTAGCCCCTTACTTAGACTGCTGATATACAAATCAATTTTCTTCGAAACTCCATAAAAATTTCCAGTCCCCTTTCCATCCTTTCCTACAACAAAGTCTCCATGTGCATCATCCAGTATGGAAATTGAGTTTGCCTTTTGTGAGATCTCTGTAATCTCTTTTAGTTTGGAAAAATCACCATCCATACTAAAAATCCCTTCAGTAACTATGAATTTGTTTTCTGATTTTTGTTTTAATTTTTTTTCAAGATCTTGCATGTCATTGTGTTTGTAAATTAAAATTTTTGCTCCAGATAGTTTACATGATTCAATAATACTTGCATGATTAAACTCATCACTTAGAATCAAATCTCCTTTATTTGCAATGCTGGAAATGGCCCCCAAATTAGCCATGTATCCAGTTGGATAGATTAAACTACCTTCCTGCGATTTATGTTTGGCAAGTTTTTTTTCTAGAGTTTCGTATAATTCGTCGTTTCCAGATACGAGACGGGAGCTTGATTGCATTTGTTTTACTTTCAAGGGGGTTGTAGGAATTCCAAGATAATCATTTGAACATAAGTTAACTAAGGTCTTCCCTCGGATGGTAATTCTAGCACCGTCAACTATTCCGTACCTTAGGTTTCTTAGAAGATGGTTTTGTTTTATCTGTTGAATTTCAGAATTTACAAAATCTAATCTATGCTTCAAGGCCAATTTTTTTTATCATTTTGATGTCTTTTTCAGCCTCATTTCCACCCATAGTAAGATAGCCAGAGGTAATGATTCCATTAGCTCCACTCTGCAACAACTCTTCACCTGAATCCTCAAGGTTTGTCTCTCGACCTCCAGATATTTTTATCACAGATTCAGGTAATAAAAATCTGATAACTGAAAACATTCTAATGATTTCTGATTTTTCAAGATGGGTTTGTAATTCTAGCGGAGTTCCCGGAACTGGAACAAGTATGTTGATTGTGACTTCTTCGGGATAAATTGCTGCAAGTTCTAAAACTAATTCTAATCTTTGTTTTGGAGTTTCTCCCAACCCGATTATTCCACCAGTGCACAGTTCCAGTCCTGCATCCCTTGCAATTTGTAGAGTTTTCATCCTATCCTCATATGTATGGGTGGTACAAATTTCAGAGAACTTTGATTTGGCAGTCTCTAAATTATGATTGTATCTTTTAACGTTTAATTCTTTGAGTTTTTTTGCTTGTTGTTTGGTTAAAAATCCCAAACTACACTCTATGCTAATTCCAACTTTGTCATTTACCTGCTCTATGATATTGCATACTTTATCAAAATCTTTTGGGGATGGTTCTCTCCAAGCAGCAACTAAACAATAGGATTCAGATCCTTCATCTTTTGCCTTTTGTGCTCTAACTACAACTTCATCTGATGTTGGTAATTGATAAGATTCAATTCCCGTATCAAAAAATGCAGATTGTCCGCAAAAAGAGCAATCTTCACTGCAGGAATTTTTCTTAATGTTGTTTAATTGTTCGATATCGACCTTTGGTCCATTGAATTCGCGAGTAATTTGATTTGCCGCAATGGCTAATTCTTTGATAAGCTCCTTCGGAATCTCAAACAATCTTGTTGCTTCATCAGATGTAATGCCAACTCCTGACAACACATTTTCCTGGCATTCTTTGATAAAATCACTAGTGCTCATTCTATTTTTTTAGGAAAATTACATTAAATAATATTACTAGAAAGGTTAACCTTGAGGGATTCAGGGGTTAACAACATCAAATAACCTGTTTTTTAGCAGATTTTATGGTTTGAACAGTTCGATTTAGAAGTAATTTAAGGTCGTTTTCCGATATGGCAAGAGGAGGTACAAGCATTACTATATTTCCAAGTGTTCTCAGGTAAATTCCGTGTTTTTTTCCTTCCTCAAAGAAAATCTTGTTTATTGATTTTTTAGGGTGTATGGGGGTTTTTTTCTTTTTGTCTGTGACTAGTTCTATTCCCATGAGCATTCCTTTGTGGCGTATATCTCCAACTAGATCTAATTTAGAAATAATATCGTAATATTTTTCAAATATTTTTGAGGTGTTTTTTATTTTTTTTATTAGATTATTTTTTTGATAGAGTTTTAGATTCTCAAGGGCCACTGAGGCAGCTATTGGGTTTCCAGTGTATGTATGCCCGTGAAAGAGATGTTTCCACTCATTGAAATTTCCTAAAAAGGAGTCATAGATTTTTTTGTTTGTAAGGGTTGCAGCCATTGTCAAATATCCCCCGGTCAGCATTTTTCCATACGATACAATATCTGGAATACTTTTTTGTTCTGTATATTGTACCATTGAGCCCAACCGACCAAATCCTGTTGCTATTTCATCTAAGACAAACAAGACATTGTACTGTTTACAGATTTGACTTATCTTTTTTTGAAATCCTTTTGGGTAAATTACAACTCCCCCTGCAACCTGTGCACCACTTTCCATTATGAAGGCTGCAATTTTATTATCTTTGGAAAATTGCTGTTCAATTTTATCTAGACAGAAATTTTGATAATCCGGATAGGTAAAACCTTTTGGAACTCTATACTTGTTTGGAACAGGAATTTGTATTGTTGAAAATAACTGCTTTTTGAATTTTCCAAAAAACTGTGGAACATATCCCACAGACATAGCTCCAAAGGTATCCCCATGATAGCCATTTTCAAGTGTTGCAATCTTTGATTTTTGTTTCTCGCCAATATTATTCTGGTATTGTAAGGCTATTTTTAGAGCAATCTCCATCGAAGATGAACCATTATCAGAGTAAAACACTTTGTTCATTCCTGGAGATATTTCTACAAGTTTTTTTGCAAGAAGTTCTGCTGGCTTGTTTGTAAGGTTAAACATTGAAGAATGTTGGAGTTTTTTACTTTGTTTTACAATTGCATTGACTAGTTCTTTTTTTGAGTGTCCCCAAACATTACACCACATCGAAGATACTCCATCTAGCATTTTATTTCCTGCAGAATCTATTAACCACATTCCTTTGGCCTGAATTATTTCATCAAAGGAATCCCATTCCTTCATTTGTGTATTAGGATGCCAAACAGAACTTTTTATCATGTGTTTGGTTTGTGGTAAGTCATCTTAATAATTAAACTGTAAACAGTTTATCAAATACAAATAGTTTTAAAATTTAATGCCTAACAAAATTTTCGATTAAAATCCTTTGGTTTAAAAAATTTTCGAGTCCACAGAATGATTAAACCAAAGCTAATTGTGGATACTGTGAACTCGATTCCACAATTATTATGATTATTTAAAAATTTTTAATTTTTAATTTATGTGTGTTCAAAAAATGGCACATAAATCAAAGATTTTTCAAAATTAATACAGGAAACGACAGTATTTTAAATTCATTACACTAAACTTATCAAAAGTCAACAAAACTTTTCTATGACAATGCTATATCATTACTATGAAAATACTCATAATTGACGATAACGAGAATAACACATCAACACTCTCAAAATTCTTCAATTCTAAGGGATTTTCTACCCTGATTTGCAATGAACCCATGGCTGGTCTAAGACACATTCAACAAGAAAAATTTGATGTTATTCTTTTAGATGTTAACATGCCTGTGGTAGGAGAAATTGGGGTTATCGAATTATTAGCATCAGATGATATCCTTAAAGACCAAAATATTTTTATTTTTTCTGAAGAGGATCTTCCTGACATAAAGGTAAAGAATTTGTTAAGGAGGGATGGTGTAAACGGTTTTTTGAAACAACCTGTTGATCCTGAACAACTATTAACAATAATTACAAATTAACTATTTTTTAAAGATTCATTCATGTCATTCCTCTTATTACTTTAGTAGGGCGGTAGTTTCTGGGAACTAAAGTTTACAAATTTACATAATAAAGCATTTTCTTTTTTTAGAAAAAAAAATAATGTAAATGTTTTAGTCAATAATATAGGATTAAAGATTAATCAATAAACTATTTTCCTTATAATCAATGAAATCATTATTCATAACTGGTACTGATACAGATGTGGGAAAAACATACGTTACAGCAGGATTGGCTGTGACTTTACAAAAGATGGGTATTGATGTGGGAGTAATGAAACCCTACGCTGCAGGAACTCCACA
>JAOTXZ010000026.1 GCA_029862085.1 Candidatus Nitrosopumilus sp. | reverse complement strand
GATGGATGATGTAATGGAAGATGAAATGATGGATGATGTAATGGAAGATGAAATGATGGATGATGTAATGGAAGATGAAATGATGGATGATGTAATGGAAGATGAAATGATGGATGATGTAATGGAAGATGAAATGATGGATGATGTAATGGAAACAAATTCTATAGGCGGAATCGATGTAACAATGTCTGCGCCATTAGAGGGATCCCCTGATGCGCCAATAACGATTATTGAATTTGGAGATTTCCAATGTCCTAAATGTAACCAATGGTTCCAAAATGAAAAACCAACCATAGTTGAGAATCACATAGATACCGGAATAGCAAAGGTGTACTTTTTAGATTATAGCTGGTTAGGTGATGATTCAACCTCAGCAGCTCAGGCAGCACATTGTGCAGGTGATCAGGAAATGTATTGGGAATATCATACTCATTTATACAATAATCAAGGAGGTATTAACGAAGGTTGGGCAAGTCCTGATAACTTGAAGGCATTTGCCGAAGAGATGGAACTCGATACAGAAGCCTTCAACGAGTGTCTTGATTCAGACAAGTATGGTGAGAGGGTTACTCACAATAACATGATAGGTGCCTCCCATGATGTAGAAGGAACTCCAACATTTTTCCTTATTAGTCCTGATGGTTCTGTAGAACGAATTAATGGCCCACAACCTTCATCAGTTTTTGACAAGGTTATAGAATCTCTTAGTTAGTTTTCCAAGATGAAATATCACATTTTAAAATTTGAAAAACCTAGTTTTATCTAAATTATTTTTTAATCTTTTTGGCAATCTGGTTGGTCTCTTGCAAAAGTTGTTTTATTACACCAAGATCAATGTCTTCTAATTTTCTAAACCTTACGCAGCTTTTCCCAATGTTGGCTTTGGGCAAATCTTTTTTGTGTTTTTCAGCAACGTAACTTTTCCCATCAGACATACAAGCATAAAGAGAAATGTAGTTTTTCTGATTTGCCAACCCAATTATCATCCAATCACCCTCACGGCCAGATGCATACTTGTAGTGATATGTACCGTATCCTAGCATTCCGAATTTCATGTGTGGCTTTAGATTTGGAACTGTTTTTCGAATAAAGTTGTGTAATTTTTTAATGTCTGCTCGTCTGGGCTCATCTATTGAATTGATGTATTGAGTTGGAGTTTGGGCACTACTCTTCAATTTCAGTAAATTATAGAATATCCATAATATTATTTGTTATCGATAATTGTCTAAAGTTTGAAGGAATTAAAATAGTTCAACTTTTGCCTCAAGGGGAGTTTGAAATTATTTTTTGAAACAATAAGGATTGTAAATTGAAAAATCATTCATTCTTCAGAAATAAAGCTGAAATAATCAGAACCATTCCAAATAATAGGTAAAATGAGTTCAAAATACTCTGATGAAAAATTTGATATGCATCCCAAGTCTTGGCTCTCTGAATACCGGAATTTATCATATTGGTATTTGCTAAAAATGGGTCTTTTTTACAGCGGGTTAGGATTAGTTGCTGCTTTTTTAATTATGGGCATTGAATATTTTGTCTTTGATTATGAAGAACCTATAGTACCGATTTCTTTGATTCAAATTATTCTAGCAGGTCCAGTTGAAGAAACATTATTTTTTGGAATTCCATTTGCGGTTAGCGGTAATTCCTTTGTAGTTTTAGGAACTGGATTACTCTGGGCAAGTGTACATATTTTTAATGCTCAATTTGTCGAAGAAGATAGTTTTTCATATTCAACAGTAGGTTTTGCTATACCACACATCTTTTTCAGTTTAAGAGCTTGGAAAAGTGGAAAAGGTTGGTTTACAATATTATTCCATTCGGCATGGAATGTAATGATTTTTGGCATATCTGTTGCTGTCGGGGAATTTCCATTTACGGTTATTGATGAAAGTTTTCCTGAACTAGACATTGTAATGATTGTTTTTTCTGCAATATTGTTGGGAATAACATATCCTCTATATCGCTGGAGATTGAAAAGAGAAATCAAGAAAAAATTAGAAAAATCCTAATTTAATTAAGAATTATTTTTTAGAAAAATTAACTTGTTTCTACCATGGGCGTTTCGTGGTTTTGATCGGAGAGGAGTACCACAACATGGACAGGATCTTCCTTCCCAGATGATGTAAACTTCGCAATTTGTACAACGCTTTTGTCCTGATTCATATCTGCCCACCTTGTTTTTTCTAGGTTTTTTTGCAGCATGAATAATACAAGTGCCCTTACAAGCCATCTAATTTGAAAATGGGTTTTTTCAGTAATAACTTGTACTATTCTTTGTAGCTTGTATAAAGTACAATTTGAAATTATTTCTTGAAAATGATGATAATTTAGAATTGTATCTTTCTTGTAAGACAATTAGATTTACTTTACGCGATCAAAATATGAAAATTCAGATGAACAAACTTGAAATTTTTTTTCTAACACACTAAAATTATTTTGTTACACATCTAGTATCTCATGATACAAACATAGGTTCTAAAACCTAAAAGTTCATTAAAAACTAAAAATGATTATTTTTGAAACTGAAGCAGATTCAACCTCTATACACAAACAAGCTATTGACGAATTACAGCTTCAATTTTCAAAATTTGGAATTTCCTCAAATCAATCCAAAGTATACATTTACTTGGGTAAGTATGGCTCAAAAACGGCACCTGAGGTATGTCGCGCCCTAAGACTACCAAGAACCGAAACCTACCGACTCTTGGCAACCCTTCAAAACAAAGGAGTGATATCCTCAACATTTCAACATCCAATCAAGTTTTCATCCTTGCCACTTGACCAGGCAATAAAATTAATGGTGAATATGGAAAAGGAACGAGTAAAGAAACTTGAAGCCAAAAGAGATGAGATATCCAAAGTTTGGAATTCCATTCCAAACTTTCACAACGAACCAGACATACAAAAAGACGACAAATTCCAAATTTTACAAGGTGAAAATCAAATTTTTGGTAGAATAAACGACATGATAATCAACACTAAAAGAGAATTTCTAATAATTGGAAACGAAAAGGAATTTTTAAAATTTTATCATGCCAACTTTTTAGAACCGCTTGACAAATCTAATATTGAATTAAAAGTGCTAACAAACTCTCCTGAACGAATTCCTTATGTTTTTGAAGAAATAGATAGAACTAAAGTCAAAAAGATTCCAAAAACAACAAATTGTCACTGCTGTTATGTAATTAAAGATGATGAAGAGGTTATTATTTTTATGGAAAATTCTAAATCAGCTAAAAATATCACTGCATTTTGGACAAATTCTCAAGCAATGCTTTATTCTAAAAAATTATTGTTTAATTTACTCTGGTCAAAATCAAAATCAATACCGCTATAACCAATCTTCATTTTGATAATAAATTTTGGTTACACTTCTATGTGAACAGGAGAATAATCTGCACAATATACAATTGTGGTTCCTCCATTAAATCCACCAAAAAAATCTTGAGGCTGTAATATATTGATTTTACATGAAAAAATCTTGTGCGGGAAATTTTGAATTTCCGTTTACAAAGCATATTACAAAGGATCCGCTTTAAGTATCAAACTTAGTATAAAATTTTATGAGTATTTCTGAAACAGGAACTAATAATGATTCCATTCAGGGAATTATTCTACTCTTAAGAGAAATTGGTTTTATCAAAAACGGCCAATAAAATTTCAAAAAATAGAATATTAACAGAAAATCCAAGAAAAAATAGGCATGATCTAACTTTTAAGTTGTTTTTTAGGCACAAAAATCCCTTTGTCGTTTGTAACTTTTCGAACTGACATTCTAGTAAATAATACCATTAAGTTGAGATAGTATGCAAATTCTACAAGTTGAGGATTCACCAATGATTTGTCAATTGTATTCTGACCTTTTTGGATTCAGAAATCATACAGTTGAATCTGTTAATGATGGACGAGATGGGTTAGCGCTTGCAACCAAAAACAATTATGATTTGATACTACTTGACATGTTGATGCCAGAGTATTGTGGAAGGCAGTTTTTGAAAGACTTGAAAGAGCAAAAACCATCCGAACTAAAAAAGGTGATTGTTGTTAGTCAGATTGAATTTAGCGAAGAAGAATATGAAGAATTGTTAAATTTTGGAATACACTCCATTCAAAAAAAGACTATGGATGTCGTAAAGTTTGAGGATACAGGCGAACTTGAAGTCAAGCGTGATCTAGTTTACTAGATTATTTTCCAGTTTTAAAATAAATTAGGAATTTGAATTAAATTTCTATGTTTTAGAAAATGTTTTAACAAAGAATATTATTAAATTATCATGACTACACTAAAAATAATCAATATTGAAGGAATAGGCTCAACTTATGCCAAGAAACTTGAATCAATTGGAATTAAAAATTCCAATATTCTTTTAAAAAAAGGAAGGACCCCAAAAGGGCGAAAGGAAATAGCTGACCAGTCTGAGATTTCTGGAGATCTAATTCTAAGATGGGTTAATCTATCAGATTTAATTCGTATTAAAGGGGTTGGAGAAGAATATTCAGACCTTCTTGAGGCTAGCGGTGTAGATACGGTTGTTGAACTTGCAAACAGAAATGCGGAGAATCTACAAAAGAAAATGCTTGAAGTCAATGGCGAAAAAAAACTTGTTAGAAGGCCTCCCAGATTAAAGGATGTAGAAGATTGGGTATCTCAAGCCAAGACATTACCTAGGAGAGTAGAATATACTACAGAGAAAGAATTAACTCCAGAAGAAACATATCCCGAGCTAGAAAGTAAGATTGCCAAACTTGAAGCTAGACTAGCAAAACTTTCTACAAATATTGAAACAAAACCAGCTGAGCCAAAACCTGCCCAGATAAAACCTCCCGAACCAAAAAAGGATACACTCCCAAAAGAAACTGAGAAAAAGCCAGCTGAAGTTCCAAAACCAGCTGAAAAGGCAAAACAGCTACCAGCAACATTCAATGAAGCACTAGAGAATGCATACTATGCAGCACCAATGACTGACTTTCACAAATACCGAGCAAGTGTAACAGGTTATTCTCCTGCACCAAACAGATACTTTGTAAGACATACTGCACCTGTGGGCAAAGTCCCAACTACTAACTGGAATGATCAAAAAGCATCTGTTACTGGTTACACACAACCATCAAACCAATACTTTGCAACCAGACAAAGACTGGCATATCATCCAGCAGACAAAACATTTGGTTCTTTTAGTGGTGTAAAGATGACAGTAGATGGTGTCACTATTCAAGAAAAAAAGGCAGAGACACCTAAAGAAGCCCCCAAACCTAAAGGTACACTGCCAAAAGGTTTCTAATCCAATACAATACTACATTATTTTTTTTATTTTACTAATTTCAGAAAAATAATCCTATATTTTTACAAAAAACAATTTACGAAATAGGATAACGAGGATATACTGGAAAATCCTAATCGAAATTAAGATTCTTCAATCTTTTTCGCGTTTTCCTCTTTCTATCTATCTGCCTCTTCAAAGTTTACCCCTTGAGTATCAGCAGGTCTGATAGATTCCTCGTCATTACACTTACACTAAAATAGAATTTAAGGTATTCTAAAAAAAATCTTTAATTTTATTTAAAAATTTTTGTAAATTTATACAAATGTAAATAATACGAAAGATTTTTCTTCATCCTAGATTTTTCTGTTAAAAGAATAAAAAAGAAATTGGGGTTTAGGATTATGTCGGCCAAACAAAAGCCTTGCCCACCTGCATCAAGGGAATCCTAAATCCAGTGTCTCCAAACCCAACATAAGCTCCTGTGAATCCTAGGGCATATTCACCTTTGATTTGAGTTGGGAAATAAGTTCCAACAAGAATTACCTTAAACTCTTGTCCTCCTTCTAGTACTCCAGTTCCGCGAAGAATAAGGTGGCCATCATAGGCTTTTCCCTTTAGCAAAAGTGTTGCCTCTCTTTTCTCCACATCTAACTTGCCTACTGATTCAACTAACCATATTCCATCATCTCCTCTGGTGGCAGTTCCTTCGATGTGAATTTCTGATTCAAGGGCATATCCGCCAACTAGGGCCCAACCATTTGTTCCGCCTCTAAATTGTACTTTAGATTCAGTATCTAAAACATCAACTGGTTTCCTATCTGAGATTTTGGGAATAAAGTCTGATACATCAGCCAAATTGCCATTATCTATTGGAACATCTCCTCGGATGTCTATCTGTGCAAATCCTTGTTGGGATAATGCAGGAACAATTGCAATTAGAATCAATAGTGCTGGTAAAAGTATGCTGTTGAACTTTGATTTCATGTAGATTGTTGATTGTAATGTTTACCTTTAAGGAAAATGGATGATAGATCAGTAAAAGTTAATGGTAAATTTTATTTGTCAATAAAATTGTATAAAGCAATTTTTTGTTTTTGTAACATGGGAGTTGTTACATCTAGTTCTCCAAAAATAGTGTCAGGTTATTCATCGTCTTTGGGTCGTCTACACCAACAGTTTGGGCTACATTCTCTGCTCATTTTTTCTCACAGTTAATCCAGTCGTAAAACATTTGAGATGTTTCCCAAATTATACCTAAATTCTTTTTCAATTTTTATCTCTCCCAGAAAATAATTTTGACCACTAGAAATTATTCCTCTTCTAGTATGGTCCAGGACAATCCCATGAGTTGTTCCCAGGCAGGTGCAGATTCATTGTTCGTTGACATGCCATACTATTGCAAAATTTACTTAAAACGCTAACGAATCAATCGTTCATTCAATTCATCAGTGCCGGCTAAATACTAATCCCGTATACTAGAATCAATTGAAACTCTCACCAAGTACCCTTACCGGTTTTGGTCTTAAGTTTCAATTGTTATTCTTTCCATAACGATTCAGAATCAGTCACCTCATCAATTTTTTGCTCTATTTCATGTGGGAGGGTCCTGCTCCACCATAATTCTCCACAAATTTTATTTTCTCACCAACTCTTACAGATTTAATTACAGCATGTTCCAAAACATCCCGTTCATTACAAAGTAATCTCTACATCGACTAAATTCTTAGTAGGAGGTAGTGAATATACATAAAATCCAATAAAAAGGAAATGACAATTCCATTAATCCCTAAAACAATTAAGACTGCAAAAATTTTGTCTCTAGTTCTCATTTCTAGTCTTCAGGATTGGCAATTTTTTCATACTCTACAAATTGTTTCTCAAGATACTCGTTATCTTCTTTGGTAAAGGTACCATAATCTTTCAAATTGTTTTTGATTTTTTCCAGCTTTTCATTCTCACCAATTTTGTTTTCTTGAAGTTTTGAGATCATACGAATCTTGTGTTGAATTAGAACTTCGGGATCCAGTGCATTTACATCATCTGTCTCTGCATCTGTTTTAATTTCTTGAAATTCTGGGTTTTCAAATAAGGTTTCTTCAGAATCCTCCTCAAAGTCATCATCTAAATCATCATCGTTGCTGCCGAGTTTTTTAATTACTAAAAAAATTCCAACAATAATGCCTACCACTATTATAACAAAATAAGGCAACAATGGAGTCAAGTCTGCAATTAATTTTTCATCAGTCTCAACTGAGATTCCAAAATCTGCGGTATTGTTTTCCTGAGCACTGGCAGTATCTATTCCAAAGGAAATAGAGAAAATTATTCCCAGAATTATAAGAAAAGAAATAGTCAATTGCAATTTATTTTTTAGAATTTGGTATTAAATTTGTCTCTGTTTTTAGAAGTACAAAGCTTAGAATCATTAATAGACCATAAGGAAAATTCTTAGCTTGATGCACAAGATTCTGGGGTTACTAGCGGCATTTACAGTTGTTTTAGCTGCCTTTTCAATTCAAAGCGTATATGCTGAAGATAAAGTGGCAATAGAGATTATTTCAATTGAACCAATTAGGGCAGACCAGTGGACTATGAATTGGGACGCATGTTCATTGGTTGAAAAACTTGGACAGGACTTTAAAATATCAACTGACTTGGAATGGCAATCATTTCATATCGATTTTATCTTGTATCAGGATCAATGTATTTCTGACATTAGAGGACAACCAATAATTTCAATACTTGATGCAAAAAATCCAGAATCTATTTCCATTACTCTAGATGAGCCAATAAAGCCAACAAATGAGCAAAAAATCATAATCACCGATATCTTATCAGCCAAAATCAAAGGCAAGTATGTAGCCTTTTTTGATGTGTGTGCAGGAGACAAGCGACTAATTGCTCCTGAAATCATTGTAATTTCTGACACTGACCAGACACAAGCAGCATTAGGTTCTGTAATTGGTCTGAACTCGTGTTTTGCACATTCAGCAGAAGTTTATGCTGAAAATATTGACTCTATCCAGGTTCAGTTTGGCTCATCTGCCGACCCATCCCAAGTTAGCGATGAGATATCATTAGACGAGGTGGCAGCAATGGAGATAAAGCTAGAGGAGCAAAGAGCAGAGATTGCCGAGCTAAAAGAAGAACTGGTAGGCCTCAAAGAAACATTAAAGGAGAAAGAAGATACTATTATCCAAAAAGATGCGGTCCTAATGGAGCAAGTCAAAGTTATTACAGATTTAGCTAGCATGGTATCAAATACAATTTACGAATCCCTAAAAAAGGTGTTCCAGTTTTAGGTTTTTCATAATCGGTAAAATTCTGTAAATATCTTTTTAATAATCTCTTACAACAGGATAAATTTTTTTTTAGCCAAAAACTTTAAACCATTTGGTGCCGTATAGACCGTTGGGTTTGGGGGATAAAATAGCAGGAAAACTCGCATGCCAGAATTATGGTATTTCATGTAGTTTTATGACCACAGAAGATGCCGCTGAGAAAATTGTCACAGAATTTAAAGAACATTTACTTGATGAACATTTCATCGATTATCCCGAAGGAATGTTAAGAAAATCAATAGAGGAAAAACAAGTTTAACTAGAAATAATTTTATTCAAAAAATAATTCATCCTCACGAGGAAAACTAATTCAATGAATCAATTTCAGTAATTTTTGCCATTAAAACATCAATGTCTATTGGCTTTGCAAGATAAGAGTGCACACCTTTTCTTATCAATTCATCAAAATCATTATCAGTGCTAGATGATGCAGTAAAAATTACGATTTTCTGATTTTTTATTATATTATCTGCAATTAGCCGTTCAATAACATCAATTCCCGAAAATTCAGGCATAGATAAGTCCAAAAGAACCAAGTCATATTGATTTTCCTGAATCATCTTTAGTCCATCTTTTCCATTATTTGCCGATGAAAATTCATGACCCATACCCGTAGCAGTAAGATCTACATATTTTATTATGTCTGGATTGTCGTCGATTCCGAGAATTTTCATACTTTATCCTTCTGAATTGGTATTATAAAATAAAAGGTGCTTCCCTCATTCTCCACACTCTCCATGCTGATTTTCCCTCCTAAATTTTCTATTATTCCCTTACAGATAGACAAACCCAATCCAGTACCACCATGTTTTCTCGTCCTAGAGGTATCAGCTTGATAGAATTTTCCGAAAAGTTCCTTTTGTTTTTCTTTGGCAATGCCAATGCCATTATCAATGACAGAAAATTTTACGTTAGGTCCCTCTTTTTGGACCTCCACTTTTACTTTTCCAGTGCCTTCAAGTACAAAATCAATTGCGTTATAAATCAGATTGGTGATTACCTGCTCAATTCTATCTCTATCGCTAACAATTACAATATTTTGATCAGAGTGAAAAGACATATCAATATTTTTTTCTTTGGATGCAAAACTAAACGAAGTTTTTATGCTTTCTAGTAAAGAATTTACCTCAAATTCTTTGGAATCAAATTTCATTTGACCTAACTCTAACTTATGGGTGTCCAAAAGATCAGTGATTAATTTTCGTAATCTTGTGGCATTTGCAATAATTGTCTTAACTGCATCTAATTGTTTGTCATTTAATTCTCCTAGTAAATTTGGTTTAGTTAGTGCTTGAGAAAATCCAATGATTGGGGTAAGTGGTGACTTTAATTCATGTGTAACTACAGAAAGGAATTCTTCTTTTAATTGATCAATTTTTTCTCGTTCACTCAAATTTTGCTTTGTATCGTGTAGCTCTGAAATGTCTTTTATTACCACATTTCGTCCAATCAGAGCATTGTCATCATCATACAAATTGGTGGGAGTTAGTTGTGCAGGAAATTCCCCGCCGTCTTTTTTTTTCATCCAAACTTCGGTGGTCTTTCCCTCTCCAGTATTTCGCCAGTTTGCCATATTTACTCGCATGTTACTTACACTCTGGTCAGAGGTGTGGTCAAGAAGATTCATCCCAATGGCCTCATCTTTGGTATATCCTAATTTGTCAACGTATGCCTTGTTACAATCTATAATTATTCCGTGATAATTTACCGTCCTGTACAAATCTGGAGAATTTTCATATAGACTCTCATATTTTTTTATTTTAACAAGATCTTGCAGCCATTTTATTTCAGAAATATCTCTAAGAATCGTTGCACTGCCGATTAGTTTTCCATCAGAGGAGTATCGGTTATTTGAAGTTAAAAGTACCTTTACTACTTCTTGATCTTTTGAAAGTAAGTTAATTTTTCTATTATATACAGAACCTGATTTTTTCCAAGTTTCAAATGAATCTGAGATTTGGTGTTTGTCGCTTGCTGGAGAATGATCAAACAAACTCATGCCAATGACCTCATCTACAGTATAACCAAGTCTTTTAGCGTAATCCTCATTACAATCGATAATAATCCCGTTTAAATCCACAGAACGAAATAATTCTGGTAAAGTCTTTCTGATTTTTGGGCGATTGGTGCTAGGTCTTTCCAAGTTTTTTGTAGGAAAATCTTGTTTTGACAACAAATTGGGTGGTGTAATCGTTTAATTAAATTTATTTTAAAACCACATCAGTATCCAGAGAATCATTTAATCTCTTTGTCAATTGTGAAATCTTTTCTTTAATTTCTCCATAGTTTGGAAATTCATTGCTTTGAACATTCGATAAATCAATTTGATCAATTTGGGAGAGAAATTTTTCTATCTGATCAACAAACAAGGGATCAACGATGTCAATTGACAAATCCAAAGTATTCCTAGAGTGTTGTAGTATACTTTTTAGCTCTTGTTCTTTTTGTCTAAGATTTGACAGATGATCTTGAGTGGAATTACTTGTAGATTCTTTTAAGAATTTATTCAAAAGACCGATAGATAAAAGAATGGAGTTGAAATGGTTTTTCATCGTTTGACCAACGTAAATTTTTCTTCTGTTTCGTGATTCTTCTTGGGCAAGAATAATTTTTTGAATATTTTTACTGTTTTCTATTCCAATTCGAATATTTTCTTCGATTTTTAGGTTGCTTCGATGCGATAAATAATGCAAAAGTATGGCAAGAAATGCTCCAATTGCAATATCACCCATAATTAATTTCATCCATCCCGACAAATCACAACCAGGTTTTAGATCAAACAGTTCACAACCCTCTGATGTAGCAGCAAAGGCCCAATGAAGGATAAATGTACTGGAAAAAAATGCAATTAAAAACAACATGGAAATAAAATTAAAGTTCTTCATACTCTAGTCATAAAATTTGTAATATTTTATCTATTCCTAAAACTAAATTTCTAGATGAAAGCAAGTTAAATGAATCTAATTTTTTTCCCAAAAAACTAATATTCAAATTGTGTAACAGAATTACTCTTGAGTCTAGTTGGTAAAAGAACAATTTTGCTACTACTTACTGGAGTAGGTCTGGTTTTGTTTTGGAGAGGGATTTGGGAAACTTCGGCAAAACTTTTTTCAGAAGAGATAAGTTTGATTCTTGGATTGATAATTCTAGTTTCTGTTGCAGTCTTTGAGCGGCGACAACTTTTTCAGTTTTTTGGAGGTGGAAGATAAAATGCTTAATTTTTCCCCTCAATAATTTCAAATTTTTCAATTTGAAATATTCTTATGTTTGGATTATAACTAGAGAATCTATGGAAAAAATTTGCTTTGATTGTGGAGTAAAAGATCAACAGTGGACTGGTCCAGTTTTCTCCTCAGCTGAAAAACTCAAGGCATTTTATGAGGAACTCGGTGTTTCAGATCCCCTCATTGATAAAATGCAAACCGGGGATTTACTTTGTTCAAAATGTGTAGTAAAGGCAGAGTGTAGACATGCCTTGAAATTCTACAACTATTACCAAGAAAAATGGACACCTGAACAATATGAAATTTGGGCCAAGAACAATGCCAGACTAATATCTATTGCAGAATCTGAATTAAAAGAGCCAGAAAGAGCGGACACCAATAGTACTACAATAGTGCAAACAGCAAATATTCCCAATGAAATTAATGTAAAAGCAGAAAAATTGGCAGTCATAAAAGGAAATCCAATAGAAAAGGGTCATTCTGATTCTTCCGGTCAGGCAATAATTGATAGTGAATTGGCAATAAAATTTGAAGCGTTTTGTGCTGCTCATAAGGGAAAAATTATTGATTGGAACACAAGCCAAGAAATTGATTCGGGAAATTGGTTTATCTTTATAAGATATACAGATTGATTTTATTTCAAACTAAAAAAATCTAGCATGGTTATTTTAATACGTAAAAATGAATTATGATTTGTTGTATTGATTCAGACTGACATGAAATTAAATAATATATTTTCTTCTTAGAATTATGAACCAGATACGGGAATGTCCTACCTGTTTAAAATTAGGTATAGGAGTTCCGTTAATAAAAAAAGATGATTACAGGATCTGCCCAGTATGTGGTTAGATTCATTGAATAGCCTTTTTTAATTAATTTAAAAAAGGGGGATTAGCGATTTATCACTTTATTCAGAAAATATTAACAAATAATTTGAATTGTAACTGATTTTTATTCAGTAGCTTCTCGGATTAATTGGCCTAGTTGTATGTCTTTTCCTTCAGGCAGTTCTGTTATTCCACCATTCAAGCTTTCAGTTACCACACCTTTGCTAGCAAGAACCTTGGTTGCCATCAGTGAAGTGTTTCCAGCCATGCAAACAAGCAAAGATTTTCCTTTGGAACCTTGCAAGTCTTTACTTAGTTCTTCTGGAATTTGTTGGGTCGCTAATAACTGCCCTACGGTTCTGGCTTTGGGTACTGAGATTTTCGATTTATCAACACCGAGTGATTTTGCAATTAGCTCAATTCCTTCTTCTCGTGGGGTAAATTGAGTATGAATCCAAATTATTTTATCATAATCTTCAATGTTTGATACAGCTTCCGGGAGAGTGACCTGAATACGGTTTTGCTTTTTGGACATCTCCTCTAGTCTCTTTTTGTACTTTTGAATTCCATCTGCAACTATTACAACAAACTTTCCTCCTCCACCAAAGTTTGCCATCTGAATAACAGCATACAGTTCAAGAGCACTACTTTCTCCAATATCGTGCCCCTTTTCTACAAAGAATTTTAAAAGGTGTTTTGCCTGCTCAAAATCTACTTCATGTTGTCCTTCATACATTTCAGGTTCGTATAATGTCAAGCCAGATGCTTTGTCTTTGGTTCTAATTCCTGCTACATCTTGAGTAGCAGGTGGGAATATCACGTGTAGTGATTTTTTTCCATATTTTTCCGATATGTATTGACTTAGACCACCAGAAGTTCCCCCTGTACCAAAAGTAGTGATAATTCTAAATTCTTCAAGAGAAAGTCCTTGTTCATGCAATTGTTGGTCTATCTCTGGTGCGGTAACTGTTCTATGAACATCAATGTTGAGCTTGTTGTCATACTGTTGGGGACAAAAACAATCGTAAATCTTTGCAAGAAACTTTGCCAGGTTTATGATGTCTTGACTAGCTAAAAGAGATTGAATCTCTGAACTTTCTTTATCAAAAATAGCAACATCGAATCCAAGCTCAGATAACTGTTGACGAATATTAGCAGCAGTTGCTTTTGCAGCCAAAAGATTTGGATTGTCTTTCATTCCAGGAGCAGGACAGATATCCATGTCGAGATCCATTATACGAATATTCTCATTTCTCAACTCCTCAAAGACTCCCTCCTGTAGTCTTCTTGATACAAGTGAAACCACAACTAGTCCAAGCTTTGATAATTGCCCAAGGGCAATCCCAAAGTTACCAGAAGTTGCCTCAATTACGGTCTGTCCGCTTTTAAGCTTCCCAGAAATAATAGCATCATGAATAATGTGAACTGCAGGTCTGACTTTGATTGAACCAGTAGGTAAATTGGAATCAAACTTGCCAAAAACTTTAAGATCTGCATCGGCTAGATTCAAGTTGTAAACATTTTTTGCACATTCCTTCAAATCTTCAGTAAGATCAATTAGTGGTGTTGGGTTGACAATCTTTCCATTATCCTGATGAGGTACCTTACTCCAAATATCTTGCTCAAAGCGCTCAAGTAGCGCCTGGTCAATATTATTTTCTTTAATTACCTCCAAAAATTTTTCTCCTCGATAATCTCCTCTGTAAAAATATCCTATAAATACCTGAAGAGGCTGGTTTTCTTTTTTCTTCCTCTTTCCAAATAATAGTGGAGGTTAACATCCAAATTTCTGCGCCCATGGTTCATCAGCAAATTCACTTTTTGAACAAATTGAGGGAATTATCTCAGCATGCCCTGCCTCTAAAATCTCTTCACTTAGATTTAGATTATTACAGTAAATTACTCCGATAATTCTACCATGACTTCCTTTTGTTTGCAAGTCATCCTCATCAACTAGAACTGGAGTACCGATTGGACAAATTGTTTCAATGTAGTTTCTTGCTTGGGTGTAATCATCCTCTCCATACTCTGGAGTGTTAACTAGTACGAATCGTATTGATTGCCCATCAACATCGATGGTATCACCATCAATAATCCTGGTTACAAATCCAGAAATACACCGAGCATTGCCTTGACAACTTTGTGTTACTGGTAGGATTTTGGATGGTGAATCATGTTGTGATGTAATAAATTCATTATCTTCTGGGGACTCTGGGATTTCCATTTCTTGAGTCTTCTCTGGTACATCCCCAGAGGATACTTGTTGTATGGCAATAGCACCAAATATCATCAAAGCAAAAACTACAACAAAACATACGGCGCCTAGTCCGATAATGGTATTTTTTCTCATCTTTTACCAATACGATAACACATGAAGTAAAGATTTTGCCAAAATTATCCTTATTTCTCCCCTTCCAAGGTAAAAATCCCGTGGGCTCCGGCCATAAAGGCCAAAACAAACTCATTTAGGCTTCGCATATGTATTGCCTTATCCCCAGAACCCAGTTTTTCAATTTCTTTTTTTAGTTCGTTTTGAGCCGCTGAGAATATCAAATCATTTTGCTTTTTCCTATAGTCTAATTTTCTTGCTATGGTTGGTAAATCAGGATTCTCCCTGTAGTTTGGCTGGTTTAGAATAGGTGAGAATTCAATTTCCAAGTATGGTCTTTTCTTCTCACGTCTAAGATAGTTGATAATTGGTTTTGCCTCATCATTTTGTGCTATTACGCACAGATCTAATTCTCCTAACGACTTTAGATACTTGATAAATCTAAAATGTCTCATCCTACCCTCGTGTTTTTCTACCTGGTGCACTTCAATTTTTCCTGAATCAGAAAGCACCACAGAATAGATTAGCTTGTCACAGTAAACTCCTATACTAGTTGTACCATCCATGGTGTTACACATTGACTAAAGCTCAACTCTTTTGTAAACTTTTTAAAAAATTAAAAAGATTGCACTTGCAATTCTATTGTTTACCCACGAAATTTCAAGTTTTGTTAACTCTTTGTTTTTGTTTTGTCAAAAACAATCTGGAATTAAAATTAAATTAATGAGTTTTGGGATTGCTCACATGTTAGGTCCAATAGGTTTTGTACTTGCAGCAATTGCTAGTCTAGTTGGGTTTTGGGCATACCTAGAAAAGATTGTAGGGTTGTAGATACAGCAGAGATTAACAAATACTGTAGTGTCTGAAAAAGTTTGTACTTACAGAGGAATCGTTCATCTTAGTTATATACGATTTATGTGTATAGATATCATGACAAACATTACAATGTGGAAATGTTATAGATGTGAGCTGACATTCAAAGAGAAAGCTCATGCAGAATTTCACAAAGATTTGGAAAATCATAATTCACAAAAACTAATGTTTTCAATGGCGTAATTTACTCGAGAAAAATGACTATCAACCAAATACTATCTAAAGATAACTATCTATTACAAAGGTTGGTTTATTAATTACCTAAATTACTAATTTCATAATCATGTCCCACAGAAAATTAATTCTTTATCATCTCAACATACTAAATTCAGATGATAGCGATGAAATAATTGATGACTATGATTGTGCCTAGATTGTAATTATTTTGATTCATCTTCCTTTAGCTTGGCAGCACATTCATCACAGAGCATAATTTCTATTCCTATAACGTCTACTGGCTTTTTGTTTTCATGATCGCATGATATTGTCATCTTGGATTTTATCATTGAAAAGCTAGATTTTAAATTTTTTATGGTAAAATATCAAAGGCAGGCAAATCTGGGTTGACCTCAGACCGTGGAGGATTTTGAGTATCTTCAAGGTATTCCTCAAACAACTCTTGCTGGTATATTCCCCCTACAACAAAAACAGCTGCAACTATTCCTGTAGAGATTGCAAGGGCAATGCCTAACATTACAATTGTTTTCAATATTGTATTGTCTGGAGGTCTAAAAATAAAGATATATCTGAAAATAGTAAAAAGTCAGATTTGCCCATAGAATGCATGAGAGATCAACTCCTCAAACTTTGTACGTGTACTGGAATTGAGATATCCACTGCAATTGGAGTTACTCTGTATTTGCTATATCTTCAAGAGCCAATCTTGACTCTGATATCAAGTGTAGTCTTTGCCAAATTAATCGTGTTTCACTTTATAATGGACTGGTATGACAAGAAAAATTCAAAGGAAATATCTCAAAACTTAAGTCTCAAAAATACCTAGATTACATGTGAAACCTCAATCCTGTAGGAACTGTGGTATGGAGTTGTATCAAAATCAAAGAGTTTGCCCTAAATGTGGAAGAGAAACTGACCAAGATGATCCTGATAAATAAAATGTGAAAGACATCTTGAGTGAACTTACCTTTTCAAATGTTTACCTGTTAGTTCTTTTTGTTCTACCTAAAACTTAAGTTCCAAGAAAAATAATGTGATTCATTGAGTGAAGATAATCAAAACAATAGTGAGAAGAAAAAAGAAAAGGACCGTTTTTATGAGCCAAAGAATTGGGATAGAAAACTTACCATAGAAGGACCAACTGGTTCAGGTACAACCGTTTACTGTGGGCAATGTGGCCACGTTATCAATGAGGGAGACAAGTTTTGTACAAAATGTGGTACTGAATCAAAAAAATAAAGAATTTTGAATTTGTTTTCAGTTTTTGATTGTTTTTGGGAAAAATTAGGCTCAATTGTCAAAAACCAATATGACGCGTAATACTCTTTATATTCAATATTCACCTAATAGTATTATTAGAAAATTGGACGATTTTCTTTGTAGTTTTGTCTCGTCCGATTTTTTTCATTTATTAAAATTCCAGATTTGGATAAATTGTTTTAAATTAAAATAATATTTTTCTCGTAATGAACAAAAACTTTCGATACATAGCAATACTTGCAGTAATACCATTGTTTACTGCTGGTTTGACTTCGGACTACTTTACTGAAGCTAATGCCCTAAAATCAAAGGGTACTGGAATCACCAAATATGGCAGCTCAACTAACATTTGTGGTCTCCAATTCTGTTCTGAAATCCCAGGTGGAAAAGACGCTTGGCTGGAATCACAAAAAACAGGAGAATCAAAAGATGTTACTGTTCCACCATCTTCGAATTCCGCAAGCTCAATCAAAAAACCAACAGTACAACCCACTGAAGAATCATCAATAACAGAAGCAGACTTGGGATCTCTTGTTAGATTATCAAGGGCAAATGTTCCTGCAACCATTCCAATGCACCAAGGATTCTATGATGGCGGTGAGGTTCACTTTATCATAACTGATTCAAGTGATCCTACACATGCAGAAATCATCACAGAAAGCCAA
>JAOTXZ010000025.1 GCA_029862085.1 Candidatus Nitrosopumilus sp. | reverse complement strand
TAAATAATCTAGAAAGTGTTGCCAAAGAATTAAAAAATAAATATGCATGTGGAGGAACTGCCAAAGAAGGTTACATATTTTTGCAAGGTGATCATCGAGATACTATTAAAGAGACTTTGATCAATCTTGGATTTCCAGAAGCAAGTATAGAACTCCATTAGACCAAAATTGCAAAATCCAAATAAACTTCTCCAGGGAATAGGAATTCCTCATTCTGCAATATTATCTGTCATGTTTGGTATGATGTTTCTTTCATTTCCTCTTGGGACTTATGTGATGTTTAATAGTGAACTAGGTGATGATATTAATTTTGAATATCCAATTAATCAGTTTGAAGTATTTGTTGCTGGAATTGGGTTTTCTATTCCTATCGAAGTGGAGATTGGCGATGCCTTTATTTTCTTGTGGTCTACATACATTATACTTTTCACAATAGCGATGTTTGGTCCTAAAGAAGGATTTCTAAAAACACTATCATCATTTCTTTCCCGAGGAAAAATAAAAATGGATGCCAACTACATGGTCGCTGTCACCACTTGGTTTTCTATTTTGATTTTGATATCAGCTATAATTAATTTTATTCAGGAAATCTTTGGAGTTTCTACCATTCCTCCTCCTGTAAAAAATGATCTTCTTCAATTTTTTTATGTTAGTTTGGCTCCTATAACTGAAGAGATTGGTTTTAGAGTAATTCTTATTGGAATACCTTTGTTTGCTCTTTATTCAAATAGAGCTTCAATTGGTCACTTTTTCAAAGGTTTATGGCATCCTTCGACTAATTTACAAATTTATGAATCAAGACGTGCAATAATTTTGATCATAATTGTAGCTGTATTTTTTGGTCTTTCTCATATAATATCAGGAGAATCATGGAGTAACGGAAAATTTGTTCAAGCCACTGTTAGTGGAATAATTTTGGGATGGCTATATTTTAGATATGGATTTATTTCTGCTATTCTTGTTCATTGGGGAACTAATTATTTTATATTTTCATATGCAAGTTTTATATCCGAAATAAGTTTCATTTCAGTCGAAGATGCATTTTCTCATTCGCTAATCAATACAATGGAAATAATATTTTTAATTTCTGGTGTATTATCTATTAGTGTTTTGTTGGCAAATTATTTTTATTCTAAACCGAAAACCAGTCTAGAGGTTTAGAGCAATCTTTAACCCTTTGTATCTATTTCTAATTGTAACCTCAGTTACACCTGCAGCCTCTGCAACATCTCGTTGAGTTTTGTTTTCTCCATTTGTTACACATGCAACATATAATGCAGCTGCTGCCAATCCCATAGGATCCTTTCCTGCTGAAATTTTTAATTCCTCAGCTGTTTGCAAAATTTTGGTGGCTTTCCTTTTTGTCTTTTCAGATAGTCCTGCTTTACTTGCAATTCTTGCAATACATTTTACCGGGTCAACTACAGGCATTTTTAATTCAAGTTCCCTTAACAATAAACGATAACATCTTGCAATATCTTTTCGTTTAATATTACTTGATTGACCAATATCTTTTAAAGTTCTGGGAGTTTCTGTGTCTCGGCAAGCTGCATAAAGTGCGGATGCAATTAAGGCTGAAATTGATCTTCCTCTTACCAATCCTTTGTCTAACGCTTTCCGATAAATGTAGGCTGCTTTTTCAATAACTGAATCCCCCACGGCAAGTTTATCTTTTAATCTGTCCAATTCACTAAAGGCTTGCCTGAAATTTCTATCTACTGGTTCATGTACTTGACTTCGACTATCCCAAGTTCTTAGTCTTTCAATTGTACTTTTCATTGCCGCAGTTAGGGGTTTGCCAGTTGCATCTCTGTTTTGAGGATTGATTACCGTGGCAAGTCCCATATCGTGCATCGCCAACGAGGTGGGTACTCCTGCTCTACTCTTATTTTCACCCTCATTTGAAAAGGATCTCCACTCTGGTCCTGATTCATCTACTTTCTCAGTAATTACAAATCCACACTTTCCGCAAAAATTCTCGCCTGTGTTAGCATCTGTGACTAGTGTCCCTTTTCCACATCTTGGACATTTCTCTTTCTGATTTATTTTTTTAACCATTTTTTTGACTCCTGCGTGATTTATTTATACTATTTAACCATTACTGTTGTATCGTATATAATACTTCTGGTGATCGATGAACAAGTTTATTTTAAATTTTTCATTAAATATTCAGCCTTTTGACCCAATAACAAGCCTGATTTTTTGTGCAATATCGGGTTTCTCAGATTGATTCAACAAGAAATTAAGGTCTTCAATATTATCCACATCCCACATTATTCTTTTCACAAATACCAATGATACATCCCTTGTCGCTTCTTTGGCAGTACTCATATGGATTTTGTAACTATCTTCATCATAATGTGTTTTCATCAAATTTATTGGATTTCTTATTAGGGCATTGGTCCCATCAAATCTTCTAGATGGAACAACAATTGCAAAATCAGAATTGGCTTTAAATTTTAACATGAAATCAATGTCTTGAGTTTTAATGTATGGTATGTCTTGAGGTACAACAATTGAAGTTTCAAATCCATTTTTTAAAAGATACTTGTCAGCTAAGGCAACGGCATTGTTTACCCCTGATTCTTTATCATCAAAAATTGAAACCGTATTGAATTTCTCACTTAACCCTAATGCTTTTTTATCTTTTGTAACCATAATAATTTTATCAATTTGAGGGGAAATTGATAAAACATGAAGAATTTCTTCTAACATTATTTCACAGATTTTTTCTGTTTGTTCGCATGAAAGTCCTAATCTTGTCTTGGCTCGTAAAAAAGTTTTTACTGGAATTATCGCTGCGGTTTTCAAACTATACGTGAATTTGTTTTAAAATAAAATTGGCCAATGCTTCTTCAGCTAGTTTGTTTTTCATTGTTATTTTTGTATCATATGCTTTCATGTCAAGATTTTGAATTTTCTTTACAATTTCTTTGTCTTTGGAATCTACAACAATATTTGAACACACATCTGAATACATCTTGGCCAATCCATATGCATTTGTTTCAATGCCTGCAGCTTCCATATATTTTGCTGCTGGACCTGTAATGGCCTTATTGCCAATCAATGGACTTACTGCAACCACCTTTTTCTTATTTTTAGATAGTTCTTTTCTAATCCCTTTGATTTGAAGCATTGGACCAATTGATGTCAATGGATTTCCAGGTGCTAGAATTACCATATCTGCATCATGGATTGCATTTACTGCATCTGGATTAGGTCTGGCTTTTTCTGCTCCAATGTATTGAATACCTTGGACTGTATCCCTTCCTCGATGTTTGACCCAATATTCTTGGAGATGAAGTTCTCCTTTATCAGTCGTAATTCTAGTTTCAATACTATTATCGGTTACTGGAATGATGTTCGCACTAACAGCAAATTTTTCACACATCCATTTTGTAATATCGCTCAAATTTTTTCCGTTTTTGAGCATATTGGTTCTGATTAAATGAGTGGCAGCATCCCTATCCCCCACTCTAAACCAAGTCTCTTCGCCAAAAACCTCCATTTGTCTTAAAAAGTTGAATGTATCTTTTTTAATTCCCCATCCTCGTTCATGATCAAGTAAGTCAGCAAGTCCATAAATTATTGTATCAATATCTGGGCATACATAAAGTCCGTATAACCAATAATTATCCCCCACATTAGAAATTACGTTTACTTTGTCCTCTTGGGAAACAACTCCCCTAACTAGTTTGACGGAACCTGTTCCACCGGCTAATATTGTTATCATTTTATTTCCCATAAAGTGTTAGTTCTGGCATTATTACTCCATATTACTTTTTCAAAATATCTCTATCTGTCTTTTTAGGATAAGTTTATTACTCTTGATCTGAATATTTCACCTGTGTCTAGGGCTGCGCTTTTTACAGTTTTACTTGCGGGTATGCTGGTAATTGGAACTAGTTCTGCTGCAAATGCGGCACAAATGGATGCTCGAGTTAATCCAAATAGTGATGAATCTTTCTTTAAAATAAACTATCAAAAAACTGTGTTTATTGAATACCCTGATGGAGGAGAATTATTTGATGAACTGCACACGAAAGAATGGACCCTAGCTGGTACCGCTGATTCTTCAAACCCTGATGTCCAGGATTTAATTGACAAACTTAATTCTAAAATTTCAAGAGATGGAAGCAGTACAAGAGTTTCAGATCTTGATGTGATCTATGACATTCACCTCAAAGGGAGAAATCTAAACACCTCTATAGATTACAAGGTGACTCTGGAAGGAACTATAACTGATTATGTTATCTCTAAAGATCAAACTAAAACTCTAGTCGATTTGGGTTGGAGAGGATTGACCGTTGTTGATGAAGTTGTAATTGATGGTGTTGGAATAAACCATCCAATTTCTGCCCTCATTGATAAGGAACCAGCTGTTTATGAAGTACTTAGAGGAAATGAAGCAGAGGAAATTTTATCCAAAAATCTGATTGACGCAAATTTTATTTTAGAACAACCAATGACGAACTGGCACTTCTTGTTTGATCCCACAGGAATCAATGTGGATGCGGGTACTTTTGGTTTAGATGAATCAATAGCTGGATTTGTGGTATCTCATTGGACAATGGGAGAGAGTAGTATTAGAGAAGGAAGACAAGTTGAAAGAGTTTTTGAAGCAGAAGTTAATGCTGATCAAAAATATATAGTTAGAAGTGTTCAATCAGCAGACGCTGCAAATCTATCTGCAATTGGATTTGGTGCATTGGATATGTTGGATGGTGTAGAAATTGCTGGAATTACTCCAACCGCTCCCGAAGGATTTGCAACAACTTCAACTGGAGAATTCCCAATACTTATTGTATATGGAATGGCAGGTATGGCAGCTATTGGAGGAATAGGATTTTTCATATTTAGTAATAGGGCCCTCAAGAATCAGGAAACTGCCCAAACCGGAGTTGACCCTAGTAGATTAACAGGATATCAAACTAGCTCATCGGCTGGAGGTTATCAGACCAATAGAGGTGAAGCACAATTAAAAGACGAAAGTAGTTATCAACAGACCAGAAGTGTTTATGATGAACAGTCCTCCCACCAGGCTCCACCATCACCATCGACCCCCACCGAGGAAGAGGCTGCATGTGGATGTGCCGCATCAGCTACGATGGGCTCAGAATGTGACTGTGAAATGCAGGGATCTTGTTTATGTGATGCAACATGTCGTTGTAATGCCGATCTTTGCAAAGAACAAGCAAGTTCAATGAGTTAATCAATTAATTTATTCTTTAAACAATTTTGAAGAATGGGTGTGTGCTGGGAGTAACCCTCCTTTTGTTTTCACGATATTTCGCTTTGCAGCCTACCTGAACTTGGTACAGGATCCTACAGTTCTGTTTGGCTTTACTCCATGTGGGTCGGCTTTTTTCATTCCTTCTCTGGAAATCTCAGGTTTTGCCATCATTGTACGCCAGGTTGGATTAATTTCTGCTCCGTTGCCAATCATCTCTGATTATCTATCTCCGGATCACATTTCCTGTATGGAGGGAGGAGTTTCCTCTGCCGTAGCAGCGTTTCGTGCTCCAGCTCACACAATATCATTATTTTTTAATTTAATTTGAATATTCCCTTTTTGGTTTTTTTCCAATTATAAATAACGTTCCCATTTCACGCTTCCATTTTTTCTTGCTCTTTAATTCTTTTACCTGTTTTGTTTTAGTTTCAAATCCTGTATCTACAAAAAATTTTCTCCATTCTTGTTTTGAATGCAAGTGCATTTGCATATTCATCATTTTTGACCATTTTATTGTAGCCTTATTGTCAGCGTAAAAATCAGTTCCACAAAAAAAATGTCCCCCTGGTTTTAACAATTTAAATATTTTTTTTAAAGCTCTTTCAATAGAGTCGGAATAGTACAGAGCTTCCATTGAAAAAATAAAATCAAATTTACCTGAATATTTCCAAGATTCGATATCTGTGTGAACATAAACTTCATTGGAATTTTTTTTGGCCTTTCTTGCTTGAATTATCATCTTTTTGCTTTTGTCTATCCCCACGGCTTTTTTACATTTGGGATCTGTAGATATTTTTCGTACCACCCATCCATTTCCACATCCAACATCTAAAAATGTAAATGATTTTTCAAAGGAAACTTTTTCTAAAAACTTTGATACATTTTTGCCATGTTCTTGCTCCATTAGTTTTGCTCTACCGCTTTGAGCCCATTCATCAAATGTTTTTCTAACTATGTCCACTTTTTCTGTTCATTTCAATTCAATTATAACCTTGAGTTTGCTTTACGAAAGAACGAATTCTACGTTTTGCTTATATTCAAATTTTTTATGGTTTTATTGAAAAGAAGGTGCCTGACGAATCATGTAGACTATGTGGAGGATCTCTGATTGATTTTTCACAATGTGCCAAATGTAAAAAAATAATCAGTATGATTTGTAGATCTTGCATGACTAAAACTGCAGAACAATATCACAATGATTGTATCCTTGGCCTAAACACACCACGATATTCTCCTAAAAATATTCTTGAGAATATGGAAAGAACAGCATTGACCTAATCTTTACAGATGTGATAAATCCTAATATCCATCCTTTCTAAAATCAAATTTACACTCTTTTCCCAAAAGATAATCAACGATTTTCTAAAATTTTTCAATGACTATTATGATCAGTCAATTGATTTTGTTGCAATTTATTTTCCAATTCCCATCACCAATCCAAAAAGTTGTCTTACTGCCATTTTTGGATGGCGGGTAGCAAGTTTTAACATATTTGATAGTCCAAAATCTGCCTTTATGAAATCTAAAAATTCTTCTGGTTTTAACTCCTTGATTATGTCTAATTCTTTATCCCATTGCTCATCTGAAAGCCCAATCCATCTATTCTGAATTTTTCCAGCCGATTTTATCTTGGCTTCAATTTCTTTTCGCCAATTCTCTTCATAGGGAAATAAAGCAGATTCATCTGTTTTTCCTGATTTTATTGCATCAAGTGCTACCCTTCCAGCAATTCTTCCAAATTTTATCGCGTACCTAATTCCTTCTAAAACCAAAGGATTTGCTTGACCTGCTGAATCACCTACTAGTATCAAATTGTTGTAAACAGTCTTTCGTGATAAGCCATCGTTTGGAATTAATCCATAATGAAATTCTATTGGGGTAATTTCATCTAGTTTTCCTATGGGGCCTGTTTTTGATTTTATCAGCTCTTTTAATCTCTCAGTGGGATCAACTGATGATTCGGGCTTTCCAACTCCAACTCCTATTCTAACTATGTCTTTGCTAATTGGAAAAATCCATGCATATCCCGCAGGAGAATACTTTTGTCCCACCATCAACCACCATGTTTCAGGATCTATATTTTTTGCTCTCACCTCATATTCTGCACCTGCTCCAAATCTTTTCCATTGAGTAACAAAACCCATTGATTTAGAAACTACAGATCCAAAACCACTAGCATCGATAATTATTTTGCCAAAAAATGATACTTGGCCGCTAGGAGTATGGGCTTTTACTCCTATGATGTCTTTATTTTTATTTTTAATGACATCGATAACGTTGGTTTTTACAAAGATGTCTGTTCCTTCGTTCTTTGCTTGTTCAGCTAACCATCGATAGGTTTTCCTTACATCTAACACTGCTGCACGAGGAATTGAGTCACTGATTGTGACCTCGTTGTTTGGAGAACAAAACGAATAATTTTTGACAGGATTAAAACAGTCATCTGGTATTTGAAATTCTTTGATATTTTTTATCCATGTTACTCCACTGGTTCTAACAGTTTCTGCAATAGATTCTTCCCTTTCTATTAAAGCCACTTTAACATCATTTTTGGATGCCTGATATGCAGCTGAAGAACCTGCTGGACCTGCACCCACAACTACAATATCATAATGAAATTCTTTCTCCATCTTTTTGTTCATTTTTCCCCAGAATATAATTTTGAGCTATCTTAAAGGTTGAGGGAAATTTATTTTTTTAATACTGGAGTGCCATTAATGTCATATTCTCTTTCTGAATCAAACGTGGTTGCATGTGACACATCTCTATGCATGTAGCTTTGGGTTTGCCCTTCTTTTTTCCTACAAAATTTTTTATGAATTGCCTCTTCTACCTTTATTGTATCTTCATTTTCATGAAACAGGCGTTTTCCACATTCTTCACATATTATTTCAGGCACAAAAATGATTCAATTCAAATCTATTTAGATGTTTCAGAATCTGATTAGATCCTTTTCAATTGAAAATTGATATAACTATTTTTTATGGGGTATTTTTGAAACCCAAACTTTAGATGGTTAATTCACTTTTAATATAATATTGGAGGAATCAAATCTCATTTCGTTTGGGTTATGGTCTGTAATTTCGGGAATAATTATAGGCATTACTGGATTTAGCTATAAGGCTTATCTAAGGAGGAAAAAAAATGAGACCTCTGCATCTTGAAAAAAAAGGTTTGCGCGGCCTTGCAATTGCAGAGAGTTTTCGATCCAAATCGAAAAAATCTATCTTATCTGGAATTGTAATGAGAAGAGATTTTGTTATTGATGGATTTGTTTTTGGTAGCTCTACTCTAGATGGTAATGATGCAACAAACACCATTCTTCAAATGTATGATAATCTAAAACGACCAGATATCAGTTACGTCTTGATTTCTGGATTAATAATTTCTTTGTATAATATCATTGATATAAAAAAAATTCACGAATTTTTAAAAATTCCTGTAATTGGTGTCACATATAATGATTCAAATGGAATTGAAGATTCCATAAAATTCCATTTTCCAAATTCGTATAAAGTCAAAATTAAAAATTACCAAAAACTCGGTATTCGAAAAAAAATTACCTTACATACATCCTCAAATATTTTTGTGAGGCAAGAAGGATGTACAATTAAGGAAGCAGGTTACCTTTTGAATAAATTAACTTTACAGGGTTCTATTCCAGAGCCATTACGTGTGGCGCAACTGTTAGCAAAATCTCTACTTCGAAAAGGATTATCCTTCTGAGGCAGTTTTTCCGCCATCAACATTTAGAATTGTTCCTGTTATCCAATTTGCTTCATCTGAAGCTAAGAATAATGTTGCATTTGCAACATCTGAAGGTTCTCCTATTCTCACCAAAGGAATTCTTTCCTCAATAACCTTCCTTGCTTGTGGGTCGTCAAGATAGGGTTTGATCATTCCTGAATTAATGATTCCTGGGTTTACACTATTGCATCTGATATGTCTCCTTGCATATTCTATTGCGATGGCTTTTGTAAACATCGAAATTGCTGCTTTTGTAGCAGAATATGCTGCAAGATGTACTCGAGGGATTGCCCTTTCGCCGGAAATAGAACCGATATTAACTATTGCCCCACTTTTTACATCGGACATTTTGGCAAGAATTGCCTTTGTCATGTGAAATACTCCAAAAAGATTAACATCGATTAATTTTTTGATTTCTGAGTCTTGCATTTCATGGAAATGAACTGGATCATTAATTGCACCTGCATTGTTTACAAGAATGTCGATTTTTCCATATGTGTCAATAATTTGCTTTACTGTTTGAATTACCTGTGATTCATCCGTTAAATCACATGACATCGAAGCTGTAGATTCTTCGTTTCCGATCTCTTTTCTGGCTATTTCCAATTTTTCGAGATCCCGTGCTATTAGAACAACTTTGGCACCTTCTTCAGCAAAACGTTTTGCTATTTCTCTTCCAATATCACTTGATGCCCCAGTTACAATGGATATTTTATCTTTTAATCTCATATTGAAATTTTATTGTTGTAACTTATAGAATTTGTGGTGACCTCTAGTCATAAATTAATATTTATGAATTCAGTTTTTTTCATTAATTTTTTTTAAATACGCTAAAATCCCTGTATAATCTAAATTACCAAATCCTTCATTTACGGCATTTTCATAAATTTCCTCGGCTTTTTTTATCATCGGCAATTCCAATTCAAAAGATTTTGAAGTTTCTGAAATGGTGTGGATATCTTTTTTCAGGTTTTCAAGGGTAAATGTAGCCTCAAATTTGCCTTGGATCATCTTTGAGGCTTTATTTTCACTCATTCCAGTTTTAAAATAAGTGGAGTTTAGTATTTCCAGGAAAATTGCAGGATCTATCTTTGCACCTCTTACCAAAGTGATCCCTTCAGATAATGCCAAGGCCAACAATGTAATTTGAAGATTCATCGCCAGTTTTACTGCATGTGCCGAACCATTTTCTCCCAAATAGAAGACCTTGTTGGCTATTGTTTCAAAAAGTTTCTTACATTTAGTAAAGGAATCTTTGTTACCTGCAGCCATCATAACTAAATTTCCATTTATTGCAACATTTGGACCTCCCATTACTGGTGTGTCTAACATTGAAATATTTTGTTCAAAAAATTTTTTTGAGATTTTTTTTGACTCTAAGGGATTAATGGTGCTCATATCACAAACAATTAGACCCTTATGATTCCCAAAAATTATTCCGTCTTCTTCAAAAGAAACTTGTCTAACTGCATTTGAATCTTTTACAACAGTTATTACAATATCCGAATTTAGGGCGACTTCTTTAGGTGTCGATACTATTTGTGCACCATTAGTTTTGAGCTCTTTTGTTTTTTCATCGGTTCTGTTATAGGCTATTAATTGATAGCCTGATTGCAACAAATGTAAACCTACAGATTCTCCAAGCATTCCAGTACCAATTAATCCAATTTTCATTTTTTCTTATTGAATTTTTTATTGAAGCCTTTAATGTCTTTCTTCATTTTTTATTTCCCATTGACTGTTCCCTAATCTAGTCACTTCAAATTCTAATTGCCCAATAGTTTTTTCGCCTTTTCTGACCTTGGCATAATCAGACTTTTTCAAGCGAAAAATTCTTTCTTTAGGTTTGTATCCTCCTTCGATGACTTTAATTTTAAATCGCTTACTTGCTTTAATAATCAATTTTCTGGCAATCTGAACGTCTCCTATCCAGGAAAACATTTCAAACTCTCCAAAATTTTGTGTTGCCACAGAATATCCATATAACCTTGCTTCAAATTTTGAATCTTTAGATTGTTGGTTTAACCATGTAATGACTTCTTCTCCATGTCCTTTTTCAATACCAAATGTTTCGGAATCTTTCATTTGTTAAAAATAATATAAAATTATTACATAATAATCATTTTTAACATTTTGTTAAACTAAAATACAGATTAATCTTTAAAATTTCATGCTTACTATTGATTGTCGTGATGTTGAGTCAATCAAAAGCGAATTAATCGTATATGTTTCTGACCAAGTTGCAGCAATTCCTACCTTAAAAACTCATGAATTCATTTTGTCTACAATTGAAGATGATGAAATTATTGATATAAACGTGGTAATATCCTCCATCAAAGAATTTTTGGACTCAATTGGGGAAGGGAAAAATTTTGCAGTAATTTCAACTAATAACGTGGTTAGCATTAGATCTATTTCGGGGCGAAAAATTGAACGGGATCCCATTCCGCAACCTCGTATGTTTTCTTGTCCCCACTGTGGATTTGTTACAAGATTTGAAGTTGAACATAATGCTCATATGAAAATTCATTATTTGTGATTTGTTATGACAATCATTCTAAAATTAAATGCTGAAAAAAATAACCAGATTTAAAATAAAAACCAAAACGATAGGTGATCAATTTATCCAAAAAATTTTCATTTTATGACTTTTAACAGGATCTTTATAAGGACAAACTTTAGTAAACAATTGTGGAAAAAAGCAAAAAAGGTAATGTTACCAAAGTATATTGTGTCAAATGTGATCTAATCTTCAATTCAAGAGAAAAATTTGACAAACATTTTGATGGACATTCCTCAGGCTCCATAGATGAATCCTGCCCAGTAGATACGGTAATTGGAAAATTTTTGAATCTGTTTAAACGAAAATCTCACAACAATTTGGAATAAGTTTTTTAAGCAAATTTTAGAGATTGGTTTTATGAACAAGAAAGTAATTATTTTTGGTATTATTGTTGCCATTGTCGGTATAGGTATTCTTGGATCTTATTCATTCTCTCCTAATGAAACGGTAAACTTGGACATGGGACGAACTCATGGTGATGTGTCAACTGCAATGGGTTCTCCAATTTTAGGGGATCCCTCCGCTCCAATAACCATTGTAGAATTTGGTGATTACCAATGCCATGCATGTTATAATTGGTTTCATACACACAAGCCCGTCATTTATGAAAATTATATCGCTACAGGAAAAGCAAATCTTATTTTTATTGATCTAGCTTTCTTGGGTCGTGATTCTCCCATTGCTGCTCAGGCCTCTTACTGTGCAGAAGACCAAGGAATGTATTGGGAATATCATGATTTATTGTACAATTCTCAAGAATCTCAAATTGATAATGGTTGGGCAAATTCTGAAAGATTAAAGGCCTTTGCTTTTAATTTAGGTCTTGAAATGACTTTGTTTGAGAGTTGCCTTGATTCAGATAAATATTCTAAGCGCGTACAATACAATGTGTCAGAAGCAAAAAAACATGGAGCGAGAGCGACCCCCACATTTATCATTGTTGGACCTGATAACCAGCAGGAACAATTTCAAGGTGGACAACCTTACACCACCTTTAAACAAATAATGGATAATATGATCTAATTTGTTTGAAATTTTAAAAACCGTATTTTCCAATTTCCGATATTCTCAATTAGCTATAGTAATTTTTGTTTCAATGTTAATTGGATTACTTTATCTATCTGAATTCCTTTTTTTTGATCCATTTATTGCGGGACATATTCCAGTGGGAACAGAATTTGGATTTTCTCTAATCGTTATACTGTCAGGACTTTCTGGTTTAGTGCTTCCAATGAATGTTTATCGAATCAATATATTGAAAAACTCGAAAGGGAAAATTGGTGGAAGTGTATTTGGTTCTTTTATTGGAGCTGCTGCAGGAGCATGTAGCTGTGGACCTATAGGGTTTGCGATCATCTCTACTTTTGGCAGTGTAGGTGCTACATCAATGGCATTTCTGACAAATTATGAAATTCCAATTAGACTAGCTGCCATAGGATTATTGGCACTTACCTATTACACTACTGTAAAATCTTTAAAAATTGAGTGTAAACTCAAACCTCAGTAAATTCCATTACATAATAACAAGATCCATTTGGAATACTAACATTTACAAAAAATTCAGGCTGAATAATTTTCGCCAGTATTTCCAATCCTGTAATAGTACGAATGCTTGGTTTACTGAAAAAAGAATTAGCATCAACGGCAAAAATTTTTTTATTTTTAACGGCGCGTAAATTACTCCAATCTGGATTATCCTTAAGGATACTAGAATATTCAGTAATTGTTCGTTTGCTGTTAAAACCACATGGCATAAGAATAATAATTTCTGGATCAGATTTTGAAATCTCTTGAATGTCAATTTTTCTTGAATGTTCTCCTTTTTTACTAATCAAGTTTATTCCTCCTGCAAATTCAATCATTTCAGGAATCCAATGACCTGCAGTGAAAAAAGGTTCAATCCATTCAATAGCGAGAACTCTAGGTTTTTCTTTGAATAAATTTTTTTTTACATGTAAAATCCTTTTTTCAAGTCCTATTCTTATCTTTTCAGCTTTTTTGCTTTTTTCAAGAAGTTCTCCAATCTCAATTATGGATATTAGAATTTCTTTCAAGTTATGGGGATCCATAGAGTAAACTATGGGTTTTTTAGGCAAAACATGAATTGCCTTTTCTACTTGATTTGTAAAAACTGCACACACTTCACATGTTTTTTGAGTAATTATTAGATCAGGATTAGCTTCCTTCAGAGTTTCTTCATTTAAAACAAAAATCTCTTTTCCTTCATTTAATAATTGACATGTTTGTGTGTTAATTTCATTACTGGATAATTTTTCTGAGTCTATTATAGAATTAACCACTTGGGGTTTATCTTGGGCTTCTTTTGGATACTTGCAATCATGTGTAACTCCATAAAGCAATTCTTGAGTTTCCAATTCGTAAATTAATTCAGTTGCACTAGGTAAAAATGAAACAATTTTCTTAATTGTCATACTGCTAGTGAAAATGTTAAGCTTTAAACATTGTCTGATTTTGGTCAATTCTTCAATTTAGGCAAGTTAATAGGCCAATTTTAGGCACAAAAGTCAGTGTCTTTTAACTCTCAAGATTTTCGCAGATCTATTTTGGCAAAATGGCATGAGAATTTATCAACATATGGAAATTTGTTTTCATCTGATTCGGTTAGTGGATCTAGCCCTCCATCTGTTTTTGTAGGTTCGTATAATTACCCAAAAGTTTTCGTGGGTCCGATGGTTCCTCCAATCCATGGAGATACTAGCTTACTTGATAGTCCTGAAAAATGGTTGGGAAAATCTTTAGAAGAAATAATAAACTTTCGATTAAATTTAGTTCGTGGAATTCAAAAAGTATCTGTGAATACAACTGAAGGAAGATATATAGAAAATTTACAAGAGGTTGCAATGTCCTCAAAACCAATTGATTCTGATTTGGAATTTCATAAATCTACATCCAGTATTTCAATTGATGGTGAAAGTGCTCCATTTGGGCCAATTGGAGAAATAAAATCTGCAAAATTCTCTGGCTCATCTTCTACTAAATTGATTGAAAGGACATTCTATGATAAAGATTTGAAGGCAAAAGACGCTGTTTTAAATTTGTATAATTCTGGAATTGATATTTCTCGTATCCAAAAATGCTTTAGTATCGGAATGCTAGGACAAGAAAGAAAACTAGTTCCAACAAAATGGAGTATTACTGCAACTGATGATATTATTTCAGAATGGTTAAAAAATGAAATACTTGATTACAGTCTAATTGATTCGTGCAAAGTTTTTTCTTTTGAACATTTAGGAAATTTATTTTCTGTTATCTTATTTCCCCATAGATGGATTTTTGAAATGATTGAGGCATGGTATTCTAATGGAGTTTTGGGTTTTGGTTCTGATTATGAAGATGCTAGAGGGATTAATCATCCTCCAGCAATAGCCGGAGCATACTTTGCAGCCAAATTATCTGTAGCTGAATATCTTTCCGAAAACAAAATCCAATCAGGAGTAATAATTTTAAGAGAAATAAGACCAGAATACGCTATTCCAGTAGGTGTCTGGCAGGTAAGAGAAGGAATACGCCAAGCCATGAAAAAAAATCCAATTCTGGCAGATAATTTTGACCAGGCCCTTAGATTGGCATCAAAAATGATGAGTATCAGTCACTCTGAATGGCTTTCTCATGGAAATACTAGAAAATTAATGAGGCAAAAAACCATATCAGACTTTTTTTAAAGTTATTTCAAAATATTACGTCCACCTTGTAAAGTAGAATTTTTTGTTAAATTATTTGTGGAAATTCACCGATGCCAAAAATGTAGTAAAACTATTTTAAAATCCGATAAATATGCGATAACTTTATTTTTTGTTGAAGGTCTTCCCTCTGACCCATATTATGAACATCTAAAATGTCCTGAAAAATTTTCTATTGTAGAATGAGAACAAGCTTGAGATATTTATGGGCCAAATTTTCGCTTAATAATAGTGGAAAACAAGAATCTGTATATTGGAATGGGTATTATATCAAGTCCAATTTTATTTGCTCTTGTTGTTTTTCCTGATAGCTTTAGTCTAAGTTGGAACCAAGGTAGGGGAGGATTCCTTTTTGCTTTGGCATTTATCATCGCTGAGCTTTTTGGACTGAAAATTGTAATCTCTCCCAAACGATTATTGGCAACAATACCGTTGGCAATCCTTACGATAACCTATCTTATCGGTTTAGAATACGGATTACGTGATTTCATTCTAAATTCATCTGAACAATACAGTGTTCAGTTGATTTATTCTTGGACTTGGATGTGGGATTTTATTGTTATGGCAATTTTTGTAATGTCTGCTTTAACTATCTATTTTGGAAAAAGATGGATTCGAATTGCTCCAGCTGGACCTATATTTCTGGGAGGAAGTGCAATAATTCTCTCACTAGATGCCTTCTTCCCCTATGATACCCTTGGTCCTCTTCAATATGTTGTGCCATATTTGGTTCAAGCAAATGTTTGGCTAATTGGAGTTTTTGATCTTGGAATTGCAACTGCACGAGATAATATCATGTTCTTAAAAGGAGATCATGGTTCGATGGTACTTCAAGTATTTTGGCCATCCGCCGGTGTTCACAGTGTAATTATCTATTCTCTTGTAATGGGTGCATTTTTGTTGAAAATGAATATTGCAAGAAAAAGAAAATCTATCTATTTTACTTTGGGGATTATAGGGACAATTATAGTAAATATGATAAGGATATTTTCGTTATCTTGGTATGCACTAAAAGTGACCACAGACTCGGCAAAATGGGAGGAATTTCATTCGGTGGCAGGAGAAATAATGTTCTTACCTTGGTTGTTTGTCTTTTTATTGATAGTGATTTTGATCGAAACAAGAAGATTCAAAAGATTAGAATCCGAAAGTAATTCTCAAAAGTAGCTTGTAATACTACTTTGATCTTGGACCTCAGAGAGGTCAGATACTTTTACTCCGACTCTTCTTATTGTAATTTTTTGCTCCTTTAATGCATCTTTTAGTAGTTGTTCTACATTTTTTTGTAAATCTTCTAAATTCAAAGATGGATTTTTTAGCATTTTTGATTTTGTTTTATTCGAAAGATCCGTTTGTATCAATTGTATGCCAATTGATTTGAACATTTTATTTCGATTTAAAACAATTTGATGCACTTCACTACATAATTGTTTTAAATTTTGTAAAAGAAATTCAAATTCTATTGAATCTTTTGTTAAAGTCATAATTTTACTAAATTGTAAATTTGGTTCTCGTTCCTTAACTAACTCGTTATTAATTCCTCTAACTGCATTGAATATGTAAGTTCCCATTTTCCGTCCAAATTCTTTGTTTAGTGTAAACACATCTAATCTTTTTAGTTCTTTTATAGTTTGAACATTCATCTGAGAAAATCTTTCTCCCGTTTTTTTGCCAATTCCTGGAATATCGCCAATTTTTAAGGATTCTAAAAATTCATCAATTTTTTCTGGAAGTACCACTGTTAAACCATCAGGTTTTCGAAAGTCTGAGGAAATCTTTGAAATTAATTTGTTAGGAGAAATTCCGATTGAACAGGTAAGATCCAATTTTTCTTTAATTTCTTTTTTAATTTCAATGGCTAAATCTTTTGCTTTAATCCAATCCCCATTCACCTTCTTTGTCACATCCAAGTAAGCCTCATCTTTGCCTACGTACTCAAAGATGTCTGAGTTCTTTTCCATAATCTCCATTCCTTTTTTAGACATAGTTTTGTAGAAATCAAAATCTACAGGTAGAAAAACTGCATCTTTTTCATCTGCTAATCTTTTTTTTGCAAAAATAATAGGAATTCCTGATTTAACTCCAAACTTTCTTGCTGTATAATTTGCTGTTGCAATTGCTCCACTATCCCCCCCTCTATCTGAAAAAACACATACACAAACAGGTTTTGATTTTAGATCTGGCCTTCGAATCTCTTCACACTGAGCATAGAAATAATCAAAGTCTATGTGGAAAATTATTCTATTTTCCAATATACTGGATAGGTTGTTTGATTATTACAATATTACGTATTCATCTAAATACCCTAAAATCTCAATAATTTTGTGAAATATCCAGTAATAACAAATGATGATGGAATAAACATTAAACCTGAACATATGGTACAAGAACGCCTATACCATTGTATTTTTAAAAATAAAGTTCTTTTATTGTACAAAGATTCCCAAGATTTTCTAAATTGCTATGAGATTGAAGAAGAAGAACTAGTAAATCAAATTAAAAATACCAAAAATGATGGGGATGTAGAAAAAATTTTTGAAGATTATCTTAAACGAGAAGATATCAAAAATTAAATAAAAGCAATTAAAGATTTTGTTATTAAAGGAAATTTAAATTGAACGCTTCAAAAAATTCTAAAGATGCTGAAGATATTTTATCAGAATTTCAGGATTCAAAAAAACAAGAACCAGAACCACAACTTGAATCACCAGAACCAGAACCACAACTTGAATCACCAGAACCAGAACCACAACTTGAATCACCAGAACCAGAACCACAACTTGAATCACCAGAACCAGAACCACAACTT
>JAOTXZ010000035.1 GCA_029862085.1 Candidatus Nitrosopumilus sp. | reverse complement strand
CCACGGGGATTCACCTACCAAAATGGGGACAAAAATGGACGCAGATAGGTACAGGTGTTTAGGTCCAATTATTATCCCAGACTTCTCCATAATAGTTGGTTTCCTTACTGATATCAAAATCAATATCCAAACTATGTTGGATCATTTCAGAAAATTCACATTCCAACTCATCTGAAATATAGCCTGCCTCGTGAACAAATCCATAATAGTCTACTCCATCTTTTTCTGTTATTCCAATATACTTTAGAATGTGAATTTGTTTAACTTGGATCCTTTCCTCTGTAGATGCTCCCCGTAGAGAATGAGAATTGCAACCTGCAACAAATGTTTGATTTTCATGAATTATTGATACGAATTCTGTATTGGAAGAGGATTCGGGTTCAACATAAGCTACGTCTCTGCCAAATTCAAAAGAATTTGCATCAAAAGTTATCCGAATAGAATCATCATCAATTAATTTAATGTCAACCATCGATGCATAGTATTTCTTTTCTCGGTCTACTCTTTCATAATGAGTGTCATTATCTCGGTCTTTTCCAAATTCTATGTTATTTAGAGCATCAATGATTGTGATGTCTTGGAGTGTTTTTTCTGATTCTTCATCAAAACTTGCAAGATAAATTACTCCTAATGCAAAAATTCCCAGGGTAATAATTACGCCAGATATAAGCCAGTTCAAAATATTTCACAATTAACTAATCATCATACAAGAAGGTCATAAAGATTTCAAACCTTAGATACGAATCCGAAGAGATTCACCTTTGTGTTTTGGTTCAGGACTCTTCATGGTTCAATTCGTACTAGGCTTGAACCGTTATTGGGAAATATTGTGGACTGCATCTAACTAATTTAACAAAACCTGCCCGGCATCAGAACAACAAAAGAATTGAATTTGTCAGTTTATCATCATTAATTTTCCAAAATTCTCTTAATATTCTTCAAAAGAAGATTGTTTACCATCTCTCCTGGAGCTTTTCCTCTCAATTCTTTCATGGCCATTCCCATTAGAGGACCTATCGCCCTTTCCTTTTGATTCTGTATGATTTCTTTATTTTTATTGATTATTTCCTCGATAATTTGTTCTATTTTAGCCTCATCAATGGACTCACTTGAAGTATTTTTTATAGCCTCTTCAATGGTGCTCGATTTTCCAGCCATAATATTCTCAAAAATAATAGGAATTGATTCTTTGGTTATCTTTCCAATTTTTAAAAATTCAAAAGCTTTGGTAATTTCTTCATCTTTCAATAATTTTGAATTCAAACCATCTCTTTCTAATTTAGTAATTGAAGAGCAAAGAATGGAAGCAGTAAAAGTTGGTTCAACAGATGTTTTTTCAATAATCCTTTCAAACAAGTCAATATACGGAGAATCAAAAATTTGCTCAGCGAGTTGTTGATTCAAGTCATATTTTTTTTGAAGATCAACGATTGATTCATCCCATGGTTTGGGAATATTTTTTTCGGCAGTTTCTAATTCATTTTTTGTTACAAGAATTGGTGGAATATCTGTTTCAGGATACATTCTAGAAGAGCCCGGACGTGGTCTAAGAAATACAGTTTCTCCATTTGGAGTGGCTAGTCTAGTCTCTGCAGGAACCCCTTTTGTGGCATGGTTGATTCTATTAATAATGGAATCAATTGCAAAATCAATTTTTGATGAGGGGGCTGCAATTATAACAAATGCATCATTTTCTTCAAGTTTTATCAAATCATTTACAAAGTCAATATCATTTTGTTCTATTCCATAATTTGGTAATTCATCGGAATGAAAAACTCCACCGATTCCAAAAAATTTTACAATCTGACCGATCTCTTTTCCTAATCTAATTCCTTCATAGGGAGAGTATCCAAACATCCCGGCAAAATTGGGTATTTTTATTGCCTTGATTTGTGATTTATCTTTTAATGCTTTTACAATTATTTTGGATTTACAATTTTTCCATTGGTCAGTTATCTCAAAAATATTTTCATTTGATACTCCCTTAAAATTAGAATTTTGTAATTTCTCGGCAATTTTGACCAAACCATATTGTCTTTTAGCCTCAAATTCTATTATTTTTTCTAATTGATCTAGCTGTTGTACTCCTTTTACCTCGACTACAGAACCACCATTTTTTACTGAAACATTTACATCTTGACGGATTGATCCTATTCCTCTTGTAACTTTTTTTGTACTCCTAAAGAGCTTGCCAAGAGACAAGGCAATTTTTTTTATTTTTGATGGTTTACCTTCAACCGGATCTAACGCAATCTCAACCAGAGGTGTTCCCAGACGGTCAAGACTATATTCCCTAATGGAACCCTTATCTCCGAGAAGTTTTGCTGCATCCTCTTCAAGACAAATGGACTGAACACCAACTTTCTCGCCGTCAACGTCAATAAATCCTCCTTGTGAAATTAACATGGTTCGCTGAAATCCTGTGGTGTTTGAACCATCAATTACCGTTTTCCTCATCGGATAAATTTCACTAAAAACATTGGATTTTAGGGAGGTCGAAATAATCAGTGCAAGTTCCTTTGCATCTTTATCTAAATCATGAGGTGGTTCTTCATCTTTCTCAACCAGACAACTATTTTGAGGATTTACATAATACATTATTGTTTTAGATTTGGATTTTTCAAATAAAGCTGCAGGATCATATTCTCCCAATTCACTTTTTACGGCTCGTAAATTTCTTTGAAATTTGCTTGTATATTCTTCAGATTCAATTGGTGAACAATTACAAAATAATTTTTTGTTTGTTGCTAATTGCTGATGAATTTCTAACCCTACCTTTAATCCTACATTTTCAATATTAAATTCAGACAATTCTTTTCCCCCTTTCATTTAATGAGACATCTCAGAAGCAATATTTTCTAGCATCAATTCTTTTACACCCTCAATATCTTTTGAATTTCCTAGTGCCCACATCGCTTTAACTAAAGCAACCTCTGGGATCATATTCTCCAAGGGAATTATTCCTAAATCAAGTAAATCTCGACCACTTTCATATACTGTCATTCTAACCCTACCATCAATACACTGTGAGGTCATTCCGAGAAAAATTCCCTTCTCATTTGCTTTTTTTACAACATCATATATTGTGTTTCCAATATGACCTAGTCCTGTGCCCTCAAAAATTATTGCCCTGTAACCCATTTCAATAATCTTTTCCAAAAGATTGGGATCATATCCAGGATGATATTTTACCAAGGCAACTTTGGTATCAAGATTAGTTTTAGGTTTGAATTCTTTTTTCTTAAAATACTCATCTTTTTGGTTTTGTAGGATTTTATCGTTGATGATTATGTATGCTGGATCATCTCCAATGGTCTGAAATGCATTTCTTTTACTTGTATGATTTTTTCTTACTCTAGTACCAAAATGACATGCAACAGTCTCGTCACTTTCATCATGATGCATTATTACAAAGACTCCGTTTGTTTTACTTTCAACTAGAAATTGTGTGGCCCCAATTAGGTTTATGGCCGCATCTGAAGAGGCGCGATCTGAAGATCTTTGTGATCCAACAATTGCAATAGGAATAGGGTATCCAGCTAACGCAAAGGAGAGAAACGATGATGTGTAATGCATTGTATCTGTTCCATGTGCAATAATAATTCCCTTATAATCAGAACTAGAAAATTCTTCTAGTTTTTTTGAAATTTGTAACCAATGATCTGGTGTAATATTTTCTGAATATTCAGCAAACAGCATTTCGGTGTCAATGTTTGCCATTTTGGCCAGTTCAGGTACTGATGAGTTCAATTCGTCTGCAGTCAAGATTGGTGTAACTGCTCCTGTCCTATAATCTACTTTACTTGCTATGGTTCCACCAGTGGACAAAAGTAATATTTTGGGTAAAGATGAATTTTTCTCCAACCTTGGTTGTTCTTCGATAATTTTTTCATTCGTAGGTAATTTCTCAATTTTTTTTATTTGGTCGATTTCTAATCCAACATTATATCCACTGTTTAATTTTATTACAACATGATTTTCATCAGCATGCTCATATCTAGGCATAATTATTCCAGGATAGATAAGATCAGTTTGGATCTTGACTGAGCTTCCAACTGCAACATTATTGGTTTTTAGAAATTCTAGACTTTTTCCAACATATCCGGTATATTCAGGCATTTACCAGAATTACTTTTTGTCTATTTAATAAAAACTATCTATAATAGGAAGCAACTAGTTTTTCGCCTACCTTTAGGTCTTTTTGTTCACGCACTTTTTTTACTGCTTCCTCGAAATGTTTCATTGTAACCTTGGCATCTACAGAACTCTTCTCAACGTCCTTTACATCTGGATGTTTATCCAAAAATTCATGAATAACTAATGAAACAGCCGTATTTGCAATGGCTGCAACATCTGCACCACTTAAACCGTCTGTTGATTCGGCAATCTTATCGTAGTCAACATGTTGTGGATCGCTGACATCATCAATAACTGGAATTGTTTTTGCACCAATTTGTATAATCATCTTTCTACTTTCTTTATCTGGGAGTGGAATTGAAATAATCTTATCAAATCTTCCAGGTCTAAGCAAAGCAGGATCTATCATATCTGCTCTATTAGTAGCCGCAAGAACGACTACTCCATGCATATTTTCCATACCATCTAATTCAGTCAGTAATTGACTAACAACTCTTTCAGTAACCGCTGTTTCTCCTCCTGCACCTCTAATGGGTGCTATTGAATCAATCTCATCGAAAAATACAACACATGGAGATGCTTGTCTGGCCCTTCTGAAAATCTCTCTTATTCCACGTTCTGATTCCCCTACCCATTTTGATAAAAGTTCAGGACCTCTTACGGAAACAAAATTAGCTTCACTTTCTGTAGCTACAGCTTTAGCCAAAAGTGTTTTTCCTGTACCGCTTGGACCGTGAAGTAAAATTCCTCTTGGCATTCTATGTCCTAATTTATCATACAGTCCGGGATATTTCATTGGCCACTCTACGGCTTCTTGTAATTCTCGTTTTACATCATCTAGTCCGCCAACTTGATCCCATTTTATATCTGGATTTTCAATAAACACTTCTCTCATCCCGGATGGAGTAACTTCAATCAAGGCCTTTTGGAAATCTTCATGGTTTACAACCAGCTTTTCAAGAGTTTCTGGAGGAATCTTTTCTTCTTCCAAATTTAATACAGGAAGTAATCTCCTCAAACATTTCATAGCTGCTTCTTTACAAAGATATTCTAAATCAGCTCCAACGTAACCGTGACTCACAGAAGAAATTTTATCAATATCTACATCATCTGTCAATGGCATGTTTCTGCTATGAATTGAAAGAATGTCTTTTCTTCCTTTTTTATCAGGTACTTTAATTTCAATTTCTCTGTCAAATCTACCAGGTCTTCTTAGAGCAGGATCAATTGCATT
>JAOTXZ010000005.1 GCA_029862085.1 Candidatus Nitrosopumilus sp. | reverse complement strand
AGACTTTCTATATGAGTTCTGAGCAAGAAGAGGAAGAATTTGCGATTTGTGTAGAATGTGGAAATTCTATTGAAAAATGTGTTTGTGTTTGTCCTTATTGTGGAGAACGTGATAAATGTGAATGTGCGCTATTTGATGCAGCTACAGGAGGTTAGTAAAATTATTTCACCATGTTATTAATATCTGGAAAAATTAGGTTGTAATCTATGAGTTTTGTTGATTTTTCTTGGTTAATTGGTGGACCGCAGGGTAGCGGTGTAGAATCTGGAGCTAATGTTTTCTCCAAGGTTTGCGCCGAATTGGGTTATCAAATATTTGGAAAAAGAGAATTTCATTCAAATATCAAAGGTGAGCATAGTTACTTTACCGTAAGAGTCTCTAATCGATTAATCCATTCAAATGTTAATGACGTCACTCTGATGATCTCATTTGATGCGGAGACGATTTTTAGACATTATGATGAAATACTTTCTGGGGGTGGAATAATTTATGATTCTGATCTGGAAAAAATCACCACAGATTCAGTACGAACTCTTGGTAATTATTTTAAAGAACGACTTCATAATGAGTTAGAATCTAAAAACAAACCATTTACTATAGCAGGGGTTCTTGAGGTAGCTAAGGAAAAAGGGGTTAGTCTTTATCCTGTGTCCTTTAAGGAAATTCTCGCGAATTTGGCAGAAGAAACGGAAAATCCACGATTGAAAGGCATGGTTCGAATGTATAATGTCATAGGTGTTTCTCTATCTTTAGGCTTGATAAAAATGCCCGCGAATTCTTTACTACACTCAATTGATTCCATATTCTCCAAAAAACCACAAATTGCAGAAATAAATAAACAAGCTGCAAATTATTCTTACAAATACGCGACAACAAACTTTGGCGATTTCTCATTTACTTTACCTGGTGTCGAAAAGCAACCTAACACTATTCTTGTACAGGGACATCAAGGGACATCTATAGGAAAGATTGTCAGTGGTTGTAGATTCCAATCATACTATCCAATTACTCCTGCATCTGATGAAAGTGTCTTTCTAGAATCAAATGAAATTTTAGAAATTAAGGGTGATAGACCTGGTTCAACTGCTGTAATTCAAACAGAAGATGAAATATCTGCAATTGGTATGATGATTGGCTCTGCACTGACGGGAACGAGATCATCTACATCCACATCCGGACCTGGTTTTGCTTTAATGGCAGAAGCAATAGGTTGGGCTGGAATGAATGAAGTTCCAATTGTTTTGACAGTATATCAGCGGAGTGGTCCTTCTACTGGTCTTCCTACAAGACATGGACAAGATGATTTGCTATTTGCTGTAACAGGAAGTTTTGGAGATTTTCCAAAAATTGTTTATGCCTCAGGTGACATTGAAGAAAGCTTTTACGATACGGGAAAATGCTTTAACTTTGCTGATGTGTATCAGGTTCCAGTAATTCACATGATGGATAAATTCCTTTCAAGCTCCGTCGTAACATGTAAAAGATTTGATCCTCAAAAAATTACAATTAATCGGGGAAAACTACTAGATAAAATTGAAGGAGAATACAAAAGATTTGCCTTTACGGAGGATGGTATTTCACCACGCTCAAGATTAGGAATGGATAATGGTGTTTTTTGGAATACTGGAGATGAATCTGATGAATTTGGGCATATTACTGAAGATCCTCAGATGAGAATAAAAATGATGGATAAAAGGATGTCCCGATTAGATCTGATTTTAAAACAAGTGCCTAAAGAGGAACAAGTAGTTTCTCATGGTATCCATGATTTCACCATAATTTCTTGGGGTTCTACCAAGGGGCCAATATTAGACGCGCTACAAATACTCAAAGAAGAGGGAATCGATATTGGCTTTATTCAAATAAAACTACTTCACCCATTTCCTAGAGAAAGTGTAAAATCAATGCTTGAAAAGGTAAAAACTGTTATCGATATAGAAGCAAACCATTCCGGTCAACTGGGAAAAATTTTCCAACAAAATGTTACAAGAGAAATCGATTATTTTATTTTAAAATATTCGGGAAGAGGAATGACATGCACCGAAATTTATGATTCTTTGAAAAAAATAATTGAAAATAAAGCAAACAAACGCGAGGTTTTAGAACATGGCTCTTAAACTGGCTGATTTCAAAACTACGGTCCATAATGATTGGTGTCCTGGTTGTGGTGATTTTGGAATTGTTAATGCGTTACAAATGGCATTAGCTGAAATGGGAATAGAGCGTGATAAAGCAACCATATTTTCAGGAATTGGATGCTCTGGAAAAACTTCTCATTTTATCAACACATATGGAATTCACACGCTTCATGGAAGAGTCTTGACATTTGCCCAAGGTGGTAAACTTGCAAATCCAGAGATGACTGTAGTTGCAGTAGGTGGAGATGGTGATGGATTAGGAATTGGAGCAGGCCACTTTGTTGCAGCAGGGCGGAGAAATATTGACATGACTTACATCATATTTGATAATGGCGTTTATGGGTTGACTAAAGGTCAAGCTTCTCCTACCTTGAAATTAGGAGAGAAGACAAAATCTCTCCCTTCCCCAAACACCAATTATAATGTAAATCCAATTGGATTGGCGGTAGCTAGCGGATTTACATTTGTTGCTCGTGCTTATTCTTATGATGTACGACATCTCAAAGATTTGATTGTAAAGGCTGTTCAGCATAAGGGTCTTTCATTTCTAGATGTTTTACAGCCATGTCCTACTTACAATGACATCAATACCCGCGATTGGTACGCTGGAGAAGACCTTGCTAAAGAGGCTGCAGAACGACATTCAAGAATTTACAAATTAGAGGATACTCACTTTGATCCGGTAGTGCATTATGCCGATGAAAAAGAATTAGATGAAAAATTAGCTCAAGCATTGATTAAATCGTTAGAGTGGGGGAACAAGATTCCAACTGGAATATTTTACAAAAATGAACTTATTTCTCCGTTTGCTACAAGGTTAAAAGATAAAATCCCAAATTATCTAGAAAATCCTCCTTCAAAGCAAAATATTTCCAAAGATGGTATCCCTATAACGGATGTTTCAAAAATATTGGATTCTCTTAAAGTTTAGGAAAAAACCTAAGAAGTTATAGTCTAGTTTATGTGTATATTATTTTGCATTTGAACATAAACGAAGCAAATAAAATTTTTCGCAGGGCCATTATCAAAGGATTCTTTGAACCTCAATTAGTAACTCTTGATTTTAAAAAATCAGGAATAAAACACCCCTCAATTAATGACGATGGGATGATGCAATCAGATTTATTGCATGTTTTTTTCGATATTGAGACAGGTTCGGACTATCCTGATGGTGATGAATGGTTTATTGTAGAATTTCTTTTTCCTCATGATGTAAAACTTCCTGACAATTTAAAGGGGGCGGATTTTTTTACGACAATTTCAGTAGAAAATAAAAAGACCTATTGGCACCATCGTGAACTTATTCGTTACAAATATGGGAAATCAAAAAAACTTACTGATGCCCTGGAATTTTTAGAGTCAAAATACAAAGAACTTCATGATCTTCTAGAACCATTACATGATCTTAACTAATTGGAGTCCAGATATCTCCTCTAAAGACATATTTTTTATCTTTTGACATTGCAAAATTCAAACGCCATCTTATTGATTTTGGATCAAATTTGTAAATCAATCCCGATATGTTAGCAGGAAGTTTTTCAGGATCCATGTGATATGGAAGTAACTCTAAAACAAAATCAATTTTTTCAATTGCATTATCATACCATTGCTTGTCTTCAGTATCTAAAATAAATGAAATTTTTGGAGTACCTAAAAAATTGATTTCAATTTTTATGGCATTTCCAGAGCCTCTTCGCCTCTTCATTTCCTTAAAAACAGCTTTTACTTGTTCCCATCTTTTAAATTCAAACCATTTGAAAAATTCCTCATTAAAAGCAATAGGAATTTCCCAATCAAGAAAACTTACAAAATCTTCATCTTCTGCTTCAATCTCCTCTTGAGAAACCGCAAATCTCGCATTAAGATAACTATACAATACTTCAATTTCCCATGGCGAGATTCCATAATATCTGAGGTTGGTTTTCAATCTAGTTTGTGACACTACATGAAAATCATGAAATTTGTAATTAAAGCTTCTAAATTCTTTTAAATTATAAAAGATCTTGGTAAAAACTAAAATTATAAGGCAGGATTTTTTTATCTAATATATGAAAAAAGAATATGTAGTAAAAAGTATTGATTCTGCTCCTGATGGGGCCCCATATGTAGTAATTTCTCTATCCTCAATTAAAGATTTTAAGGAAGGAAATACATCTCCTCCAGGTCAATTTGGGGGATCCAAAGTAATGGGATTTACTAACATGAACGATATGATGAAAGATTTGAACAAAATGTTAGCTGGTGGAGGTGGTGGATTTGGTATGCAAGGAGGAACTACCCAATTAAAATTAGAAATGCATGAATACAAAGAAATGGGTTTGGCAGTTGGTGACAAGGTCTTTCTTGAAATGACAAAAGAAGAAACTTTGGGCATCTAGAATCTTTCTATCTTTGTTGTTCTAGATTGTATTGATATATTTCCATAAATAGAGCATGCTTATTGTTCCAATTACAAACAACATTGGTTTCCAAGCAAAAACTGGAAGGCTAGGGTTTGAAAGTTTTACCTTGTAATTATCAATAATCAATTGGACGTTTTTTTTGACCTTGTCATGCCAAAAATCATATTCTATTTGATACTTTTTCAAGATTTCTTCTATTTCGTAAACTACAGGGGTTCTCTGTGAAAATAGATGTTGAAGATAATCTCTAGACACTTCTACTTCTGCATGAATTCCTATAAGTCCCTTTTTCAAATCCACCATTCTTACATGCATCTCCCAAGGTTTTTTTAATTTAAGATTAAGACCATTTCCAATTTGATCAGGCTGTTTGTGTTCAAATTTTACCTTGGTGAATCCCTCAGAGGTAAAAATTTGTAATAATTCCTCAAAATTTTTCTTAACAACAATATGAAGTTGTTCTAGTCCTTCTTTGCTATCTACATTAATTTTATGTTTTAATCCATCTAGAAATGAAACTGTTTTTGGATAGCTCGTCAGGTACTCCATTAAATGACCCAAAGAAAACTTCTATTTAAAGCACAAGGGGAAATTTTTCCATATTACACATTTGTCAAACCTCTAACATAGACACATTGATCTGGAGATACTGCCATTTCAGAAGGACTTATCTTCCTATCTGTTAATTGGGCCCCAGAATCCCTTACAATAGCAAAAGGTTTTGATTCTGCCCCTTCGCCCATTTTGTGATTTGCTATGGTTGCAATATTATCGATTACAGCTTGGAAGGTAACCTTTAGGGGATTTCCATCTAGATCTTTTTTTGATCTTAAATCTAAAACTGGTTCAATTCCGGCGCAAGAAATGGCAACACCAGATGTACCAACTCGAGCAGGCATCAAACGACTATCCACAAGAATAACTCCCACATGGATTAAGAATTTCAAAAATATTTTTCTTCTTATTTGTTCTGCCATCAAAAATGGATTTTTTGGATATAGAATAACCTGATCTTTTTTTACATTTGATTTGTCAATTCCTCCATTTGGTGCCATAATATTTTCAGATGAGGTAATTACAAAACCCGAAATACCTCCAAAAATCTTATCGGTCTCTCTGACAATGATTTCTGCTATTTCTGGTTTCATTTGAAATTTTTTTGCAGTATCTAACCCCTTTTTTGAAACTTTGATTTTTTTGGTGCTTACAATTCTTCCCTGTGAATTTGAGATATATTTTGTTGAAATGACTAATACATCATTTTCTTGTAATTTCGTCTTGTTTTTTGCTAATGTTTCTAACAACGCCTCAAAAACATCAAACTCACCATTTTTTCTTTCCGAAAGTAGGGCTGAGACAGAAAGAGACATAATTTGTTATGGACTCCTTTTCTTTTTTATTCTTCTGAAAAGCTTTTAATCTATAGAACGGGCTTTTTCGATTATGAATATAGTGGAAAAAATCCTTGCCCGGGCGTCATATAGAGATAAAGTTTCACCTGATGATGTAATATTTGCAGACATCGATAAGGTAATGGTTCATGATGTTTCTGGCCCCGGCGTGATTAAGGTATTTGACAAACTAAAAAAACAGGGAATTAACGTAGACAAATTATGGGATCCTTCAAAGGTATGGGTAGCCGAAGATCATTTTGTACCTTCCGCTGAAAAAATTTCTGCAGAGAATATTGTAAAATTACAAAATTTTACAAAAAACTATGGAATAGAAAAACATTTCAAATATGGAATGGGACAATACGGTATTTGCCATACTCTATCCCATGAGGAGGCCTTGGTTTTACCGGGAGAGGTGTATGTTGGAGGTGATTCTCATACAAACACAACAGGTGCTCTAGGGGCATTTGCATGTGGTCTAGGTCATACTGATATCGCGTATGTTTTATTGAATGGGAAAATTTGGTTCAAAGTTCCTGAAACCTTGTACTTTAAGCTTAATGGTAAACTCCCAGATCATGTGATGGCAAAAGACTTGATCTTAAAAATAATTGGAGATATTGGAACTGATGGAGGGGCATATAGAACAATGCAATTTGGAGGAAGCGGTATAGATGAGATGTCAGTAGAAAGTAGACTTACCCTTTGTAATATGACAACAGAAGCTGGAGCAAAAAATGGTATTGTGGAACCAGATCAAAAAGTTACAGATTATCTTACTGCAAGAGGTGCTAACAATATCACCTTGGTTAAAGGAGACTCTGATGCAGAATATGCAAAAGTATACGAATACGAAAGCTCGGAGATGGAACCAACAGTTGCAAAACCATTCTCTCCAGAAAATACTATTGTTGTAAGAGAAGCTCCCAATGTTGATCTGGATAAATCATACATTGGTTCTTGTACTGGAGCAAAATACGAAGATCTGGAAGCCGCTGCAAAAATACTCAAGGGAAGAAAAGTAAAAATCAGAACTGAAGTTTTACCTGCTGCTATCTCTATTTACAAAAGAGCTATGGAAAATGGCTTGTTGAAAATATTTTTAGATGCTGGGGTAACCGTTGGCCCTCCAACTTGTGGAGCATGTTGTGGAGCTCATATGGGAGTATTAGCAAAAGATGAGATTTGTATAAGTACTACCAATAGAAATTTCCCTGGGAGAATGGGTCATGTAGACTCTCAGACCTATCTTTCATCCCCACTTGTGGCAGCTGCATCTGCTGTTACTGGTAAAATTACTGATCCGAGGGATTTGAATTGAAAGGAAATGTGATTAAATATGAAAGAGACAACATCGATACTGATGTAATAATACCTGGACAATACCTCAAAATCCATGATTATAACGAATTGGCCTCTCATGCTATGGAGGGTTTAGATCCTAATTTTCATACAAAAGTAAAAGAAGGTGATTTTATCTTATCTGGCAAAAATTTTGGATGTGGTTCATCCAGAGAACATGCCCCAATTGCCCTTTCTCATTCAGGGATAAAAGCAGTTCTTGCTCTTTCTTTTGCAAGGATTTTTTATCGAAATGCAGTAGATGGTGCATTTTTGCTACCTATAGAAATTGATGAAAATACATATCAACGTATTTCTGAAGGGGATGAAATTAATATCGATATCAGCTCAAACGAAATAAAAAATATTACAAAAAACCAAACATACCCAATGAAACCATTTTCAGAAATCATTGGAAAAATTATCGAAGCAGGCGGTCTCTTCAAATACAAACCAGATTAGGATCAAAATGGGAAAAACACTTTTTGAAAAAATTTGGGATGCGCATGTCGTTGTTGAAAAAGAAAGCAGCCCTTCTTTGATATATGTGGATAGACACCTTGTTCATGAAGTAACTTCTCCTCAGGCTTTTGATGGATTGCGAATGAATAACAGAATTGTTAGAAGGCCAGACCTGACTATCGCTACAATGGATCATAACGTACCCACAAATGATCGAAGTTTACCAATCTTGGATCAAACATCAGCAATACAAATTAAAACGTTGGAAAAAAATTGTAAGGATTTTGGAATTAAATTATTTGACATTAATAGTCCCAATCAAGGGATTGTACATGTTATTGGACCCCAGTTAGGAATCACCTTGCCGGGTTCTACTATTGTATGTGGTGATAGCCATACATCAACTCATGGGGCATTTGGGGCTTTAGCCTTTGGAATTGGTACTAGTGATGTTGAACATGTTTTAGCATCTCAAACCATTTGGTTAGAAAAACCTGAACCTTTTGAAATTAGAGTTGAAGGAAAAAGAAAAAAACCACACGCCGTAACTGCCAAGGATATTATCTTGTCAATTATCAAAAATATTGGAACTGCAGGAGGAACGGGCACGGTTATTGAATATTCTGGTGAGGGAATAGCGGACCTTTCAATGGAGCAAAGAATGACAATATGTAATATGTCAATTGAAGGGGGTGCAAGGGCAGGACTTGTTGCACCAGATGAGAAAACATTTGATTACCTCAGAAATAGACAATATACTCCAAAAAATTACGAATCTCTAGTAGAATATTGGAGAGAACATCTTACAACAGACAAAGACGCAAAATTTAGAAAAACCTTCACTCTTCATATTGATAATATTTCTCCTCAGGTAAGTTGGGGTACTAATCCCGGCATGACCTGTGATGTTACAGACTCTGTTCCTTCTTCTGAAGATTATTCAAACGGGGATGAAAATCAAAAAAAGGCAGCCGACAAAGCTCTAGAGTATATGAATTTAAAATCCGGTACTCCTATTACCGAAATTAAAATCGATAGGGTGTTTATTGGATCATGTACTAATGCTAGACTGGAGGATTTAATCGAAGCTTCCAGGGTTATCAAAGGGCAAAAGGTATCAGAAAATGTTAGAGCAATGGTAGTACCAGGATCCCAAATGGTAAAAAAACAGGCAGAAGAAATGGGAATCGATAAAATATTTACCAAAGCTAATTTTGAATGGAGAGAAGCAGGATGTAGTATGTGTTTGGGAATGAATCCCGATATTTTATCGCCAGGGGAAAGGTGTGCAAGTACTTCAAATCGGAATTTTGAAGGAAGGCAAGGCACAGGTGGTCTCACTCATTTGGTTAGTCCAGTAATGGCAGCAGCGGCAGCACTAGAAGGACATTTTGTGGATGTTAGAAATCTGGATTTGAATTAAATTGGATTCATTTAAAAAACTAAAAACAATTATCACACCACTAGATCAGGTAAATGTAGATACTGATCAAATTGTTCCAAAACAATTTTTAAAATTAGTTCAAAAATCTGGATTTGGGAAATATTTGTTTTTCAATTGGAGATATGATGAACATGAAAAACAAAAACAAGATTTTGTTTTAAATGATAAAAAATATCAAAATTCACAGATTCTTGTAACAGGAGAGAATTTTGGATGTGGCTCTAGTAGGGAGCATGCAGTATGGGCATTGAAGGATTATGGGTTTTTGGTAATAATTGCTCCTTCTTTTGCAGATATTTTTTATAGTAATTGTTTCAAAAATGGAATTCTACCGATAAAATTAGAACAAAAAATTGTTGAAAAATTAAAACAAGAATCAGGAGAATTAGAAGTAGACCTTGAAAATCAGATTTTAAAAACCCACAACGAAAAAATTTCCTTCAATATTGATTCTTACAAAAAAAAAATTCTTTTAGAAGGACTAGATGATATTTCACAAACTTTGAAATTTGAAGAAAAAATCTCTCAATTTGAAAAACAGTCTATAATCCCATCTGTTTTATAATTTTTTTTACTTCCTTTTGATTCCTATCTAATTTCATCGGGGAATCTGCATCTATCCATTGGTTATTCCCAATATCATAGGAACTAACTTTACCGTTTTTTGATAACTCTTGAAGAATATCAAATGACAAATTGATTTCTTTTTGTTTTGATTTTGCCTTTATGTTTTTAATTATGCCTTTTCCTAAAATGTAAATTCCAAGACACTCCGACATTGGCAAATTCATGATGGGTTTTTCTTTGAATTGGTGTACGATTCCCTCTTTTACAATTGCAAATCCTGTTTCTTCTTTCCTTTTTGTTCTAGTGGCAATACACGCTGTACTTTTCTTTTCTAGGAAAAACTTGTACATTTCCTTGAGATCTATTGCACATAAATTATCTACAAACCATAAGATAAATCCTGGATCACCGTCTAATTTCCCCCCCATATGCAAAAGATCTCCTGCAGTTCCACTTTGAGAATCTTGAACAAACGAGATTTTTTTATTAAATTTTGGATTTTGATAATAGTTTTTTATCTGTCCTCCCAATTTACTAAAATCAGAAACAATGATTATTTCTTTAATAAAATCAAAAGTGTTTAGATATTTCACGATGTAATCAATCAAAGGTTTCCCATTAATTGGAGTCATAGCCTTTGGAAAATATTCAGAATATGGTTTTCCTCTAGTTCCTTTTCCACCAGCTAAAATTACTGCTTTCACGGTCTAACGATATGATTTCTGCTTTCTTCTTCTAGCCCCAGGACCTCCAAATTTCTTTGGTTCCTTTCTTCTAGCATCTCCACTAATCAAATATTTGTCAAAATCTGTAATTCTTTGTCGAAGATCTTCTCTGGTTGATTTAGGTAAAGGATGATCTTTTGGTTCTTTTTTGGATTTTGTCCAACCAGTTAATGCTCTTGAAATTCCTACTGCTATTGCACTTGCCTGACCCATTACACCTCCACCTCTAACTCTAATTGAAATATCTATTTTATCTCTTAAATCCCCACTAATTTCAAGGGGTGCAAGAATAACTTCTCGTGCTGTTTCTTGTGGTATCATTTCAACGGGAACATTGTTTATTTTCACTTTACCAACACCCTTGGTAATGTATACATGAGCACTTGCAGTTTTTCTAGTTGCAAAATATATTTCTGTTTTGGGTACGGTCATTCAGTCCATCCTATTGTTCTTCCAAGTTCTGCCATGGTGGTATAGTTTGAGGATTCTTTTTTGATCATTGCGTTTTCAAATTTAATTTTTTTAAATGATTTTACTTCCTTGGGACTTCCAATAAAAGTTCGAAGTCTTTTATGAGCCTCTATTCCTGATGTTTTTTCTCTTGGAAGCATTCCTCGGATCATTCTTTTCATGATGGTATCTGGTCTTCTTGGATGTTTTGGTCCATGTTTCCAATGATTAATACTGTTAATTTCTAAAAATGCTTGATATTCACTAATAATATTACTCCTAGTACCACTAATCATAATTTTATCACAATTAACAATAGAGACTCTGTTTCCCTTAAGAAGTAATTTTGCAACATTTGAGGATAATCTTCCCGCTATGTGATCTGTGGCATCAACTACGATTGGTGAGCTAATTGAAATTGCAGACTCTTGACTAGCCAAGTAAAACTACTCCTTTCCCCGTTGGGTTTTTTTCTATTAATTCTGAAAATGAGATTAATTTTCCACCGTTTTCAATAATTTTGTTGGCAGCTGATTCTGAAATGGAAAATGAACATAATGTGATTTTGTGGGATACACTTCCAGTTCCCAGAACTTTACCTGGAAAAACTATGGTATCATTATCTTTTGTAAGTTGACTAATCCTGTACAGGTTGATATCTCTCCTGGCAACTGATGGCTTTAAGGCATATTCTGCCAATTTGGCCCAAATAGGCGCATTATTTTTTGTTGAGGCCTTCTTTAGATCTTTTGCCATTTGTATTACTACTTGACTAGTCATGTGAATAATGCGGTTTAAAACCCAAATATAATGTGTATGCTTGGATTACTCTTCTTTTAGTTGTTCTATCATATTTTTGAAATCCCCTAATCTTATTCCAAGTTCTTCTACTCCTGCGAGAATAATTTCCTCCGGATTTAAGGCGCCCGTAGATTCTACTGTGAGAATTCTTTCATCTTCTTTTTCGGTTTCTACCAAGGTTGCAATATTTGAAGAGTTCCATTTTGCATGTTCTCGTCCACGTCCCAATCTAGCATAACATTCAACCTTTACTTTTTGACCTGGAGCAAGTTGAACAATAGGAATTTTGTCAGAAATCGATTTAACCGAATCATCTTCTGATGTTAACTCGTCAGTAAAGACAGTTTTGGATACGTCAGAGTCTCCTGAATCTAAAACAAGCATTACCTTACAATTTGAACATCCAACTTCGCTTTGGCATTCACATTTAGAAGGTTCATTAAATCTTGTCAAATCGGTCCTTAATGGTACAAGACCTAATCTATGTGCAAGACCCTCATCTGGTAAAACTGAAGTATTTTCTATAATGTCAACTGTGTCGATTGCAAAAATGGGAACTCCATTTAGACATAATCGTCTTAGGGCATTGGAATATTGTAATGGTATGCCTTTTAGCTTTATTGACATTTTACGCTCATCTTTTGAAACAATCTCTAAAGAAGACAAATCTTAATGGAAAATTTTAAAAATCCAAATAAAAATCTAGCTAGTTTCACGCATAGATAAATAGCTAATTTTCATACCTAATTTCATACATGGCTGAAGTTACAGTAGTAAGATATTCCTTTGAAGGAGAAAAATTCGAAATTTTGGTTAAACCTGACCCTGCCCTAGAATACAAATTGGGCAAGAAAAAAGACATTTCATCCGTATTAGTATCTGATGACATTTACACGGATTCTAGTAAAGGCACAAAACCCTCAATAGAAAAATTACTGAAAGCCTTCCAAACAGAAGATACAGGAGAGATTGCACATAAAATTCTTCAAAAAGGTGATCTTAATCTTACAACTGACCAAAGGAAAAAAATGGTAGAGGAGAAAAAAAGACAACTAGTAGAATTTATTGCAAAAACCTATGTCGACCCTAGAACTCATTTACCTCATCCGCCATTAAGAATAGAACAAGCAATGAAGGATGCTCGAATTTCTGTAGAGCCTCAAAAACATATTGATGAGCAAGTTAAAGAAATCGTTGAGAAACTGCGCTCTATCATTCCTTTAAAATCTGAAAACTTGTCACTGGAAATAACAATTCCTGCACAGTTTGCATCCCAATCTTATGCTGTTTTAAAATCCGTAGGTTCTTTGAAAAATGAAGAATGGCAAAATAATGGTTCATTAAAAGCAATACTTGAAATACCCGCTGCAGCAAGGCCAAACGTGATAGACAGATTAGGTTCTATAACTAAAGGTTCTGCTTCAGTTGAGGTAATTCAATAATGGATAATAGACGAAAATACGTAATACCTGGAGATGTAATTACAACAGGCCCTTTCCGACCAGAGCAAAATGTAATTCTTGAAGGAAATAAAATAATTTCTACCACAATTGGTGTTTCTGAAATTTATGATGATTCTGCAAAGGTAATTTCTCTAACTGGAAAATACCTTCCAAAAATTAATGATTTAGTTATAGGCAAAGTAATTTCTCATACCTCTTTATCTTGGGAACTTGATATCAATTCCTGTTATGTTGGATTCTTGCCTGCCTCAGATGTTTTTGGTCGTGATTTTTCGGCACACGCAGACGAACTAACATCTAAATTAAAAGCCGGAGATCTAGTGGCTACTAGAATTGCAAATTTTGATAGAACACGTGATCCGTTAATTACCATAGCTGATAGAGATCTTGGAAAAATAGACTCTGGAGACTTAATAAAAATCTCTCCAAGTAAGGTTCCAAGACTAATTGGAAAAAGAGGTACTATGATTCAGATGATTGAAACGGCAACTAACGCCGTAATTACCATTGGACAAAATGGATGGGTAGTAGTTTCTTGTGAAAATCCCGAGGGATTATTAAAGGCTAAAAAAGCCATACAAATGGTCGATGAATACGCACATGTTGCAAATCTTACTGATCAAGTGAAGGATATGTTAGAATCAAAAGGTGAATCATAATGGGTGGACGAGAAAGCACTCTTGTATTGTTAGATGAAAATGGAATTCGTTGTGATGGTAGAAAAATTGACGAACCAAGACGAATAATGATAAAAGCAGGCGGTCTAAAAAATGCTGACGGTTCAGCATATATTGAATTTGGAGACAACAAAATTCTTGTTGGAGTTTTCGGTCCAAGAGATGTTCATCCAAAACATATGTCTAGAACAGATACTGGTATTTTACGAGTAAGATATCATATGGAGCCTTTCTCAGTTGGAGAGAGAAAGAACCCTGCTCCTTCCAGAAGAGAAATTGAAATTTCCAAAGTAATCAAGGAGGCATTATTGCCTGCAGTAATACTAGAAAAATTCCCAAGAACTGCCGTTGATGTTTTCATCGAGGTTCTTCAAGCAGATGGAGGTACACGTTGTGCCGCCCTAGCTGCTGCATCAGTTGCTTTAGCTGATGCCGGAATACCTATGCGAGATATGGTTGCTGCTTGTGCCTCTGGGAAAGCAGCCGATACTATTATTCTTGATGTAAATAATGAAGAAGATCAAGCAGGCCAAGCAGATATGCCAATTGGGTATATGCCAAATCTTGAAAAAATAACTCTTTTACAATTAGATGGAGTTCTGAGCCCTGAAGAATTTAAGAAATGTGTTGAAACAGGGGTTAATGGCTGCAAGATAGTTTACGAACTCCAAAAGAAAGCATTGGCAGACAAATATTTTCAAAATGGAAGGGATCAATAAATGACACAATCTGTTATTGATGACCTAAAAAGATCACAAATTTTAGAACTCCTAGAGCAAGGAAAAAGAATCGATGGTAGAGCCTTAGATGAATCAAGAAAACTAGTAGTTGAAATTAATGCAATTCCAAAAGCAAACGGTTCAGCAAGGGTTAGGCTAGGAGATACTGAAGCAGTTTGTGGAGTGAAAATTCAACCTGATAGACCATTTCCAGATATGGGAGATAAAGGAATTTTTATTTGCACTGCAGAACTTTTACCGTTATCTCATCCAAGTGTTGAGACTGGTCCGCCAGGTCCAGATGTTATCGAATTAGCAAGAGTAGTTGATAGAGGAATTAGAGAAAGTCATATGGTTGACGTATCTCAATTAGTAATTGAAAAAAACAAATCAGTTGTAGGCGTTTTTGCAGATATTGTAGTTGTGGACTATGATGGAAATCTCTTTGATGCCTGCTCCTATGCTGCAACAGCTGCCCTTCTTAATTCAAAAACCCCGAAATGGGAGATGGTTGATGATGTACCAACCCTTGTAGAAGGGGCAGAAACTGATTTACCCACAACCACAATCCCTGTCTCTATCACAATGGCAAAAATTGGAAATCATATTATCGTCGATCCAAACTCCGATGAATGGAGTGCAATGGATTGCAGAGTTACAATTACAACTGATTCAGAAGGAAACATAATTGCAATGCAAAAAGGTGGTTCTGATGGATTTACTATTGATGAAATTATCAAATGTGGTGATCTTTCTATTAAACAAGGGGCACAAATTAGAGAAACTTTAAAGCAAGCAGCAAAAGGCAGTTAATAAAATGGCCAAGAAAAAATCTCTAAAGGGCCTTGGTGCTAGATACGGAATTAAACTTAGAAAGCAATATACAAAAATTCATCTACAACTAAAGGAAAAAAGAACTTGTCCGGAATGTGGTTCAAAACAATTTGGTAGGGATGCAGTAGGTATTTGGTCTTGCAAAAAATGTAATTTCAAGGTTGCTGGAACAGCATATGACGTTAAACTTTAGTGCAAAAATTATTGTAGATGCTAAAGAAAAAACAAAGGCAATTTTCGATTCTATAAACACAGATAATAAATTCTACCCAGAAAATCCAACCAACACCAATATGAAGTTAAAAGATAAAATTGAAATTTCAATTGAATCAAAACATATTCCTCATCTTAGAGCAAATCTAAATTCCAGCTTACGATTAATTCAAGCTAGCTATGATACAATAGAATCTGTTAATGATTCATAATTTTGGAATCTTGATGGTAGAAATTTTTTAAAATATAATATTCAGAAAGAGAAGGATAATCGATGAACAAATTCAATCACATACCGGTAAATTTCACACAATCAGAACTTATTGAAAAAGACAATGCACACTATTATCAAACACCAAGTGGTGTAATCTATCCCTCAATTACGACGATGTTACAACAAACTCAAAGTCTAGAAAAACAACAAAGCTTACAAAATTGGAAGGAACAAGAAATTGCCGCAGAATACATAACTCAGCAGGCAGCTATTGTTGGTTCTGAAACACATGAGTTAATTGAAAACTATCTAAATGGAAAGGACATTTTGGAAAAATCCCATTTGTTATCTGAGGCTCATTTTAACAATCTCCTTCCTTTTGTAAATAAAATTAATGATATTCACGGTATTGAATTAAGGTTGTATAGCGACAAAATGAAGCTTGCCGGAACCTCTGATTGTATAGCAAAATATGATGGAAAATTATCTGTAATTGATTACAAAACCAAACGAAGTAATCAAAGAGAGGAATGGCTTACTGATCATTTTATTCAAGCCACATCATATGGGGTCATGTTCAAAGAACTTACGGGAATTAAGGTAGAGCAAATCGTAATTCTTGTTTCAAGTGAAAAAAACACTCGTATGGAATTTATGAAAAATCCTGATGAATACCTGAATTTACTTGAACAAAGATTAGATCAATTCTATGCTAAATGATGTATTTCATCCGGTAAAGATATAATGAAATTAAAATCCATAAAATAACATGTCTGCTGGACAAATGCCTCCGTGGCTTCAAGAGCAATTAATGAAAATGCAGCAATCTCAACAAAATCTCCAAGCTATAATGCAGCAAAAACAACAAATTGAAATGGAAAAAATTGAGACTGATAAATCCCTTGAAGAACTAAGAAAGGCTTCAGAAAATGATATGGTGTATAAACACGCCGGTTCCATTTTGATAAAATCTACAAAAAAAGAACTAATCGATGAGCTTGAAGAGAAAAAAGAACTTACTAAAACTCGTTCCACTGTACTTGAAAAGCAGGAATCTAGACTAAAAGAGAACTTAAAAGAACAAGAAGCAAAAATTACTGAACTGATGAAAAGTGGATCTTCCCCTGGAGGCGCAACAATGTCAGAAGGAAGCCCACCTCCTGAGAATCCACGAAAATAGGAATCTAAAATAATTTCAAATAAGATATTAACAAATTACTGGAATTAGAATTGGTGAAATTAGAAAATCTAAGAATAGTTGTAGATGAACGAGAAAGAAAAAGTGGAATACCTGATCTCCTTAAATCAATTGGTCTTAATGTTGAAATGAAAACTCTTCCAATTGGAGATTACATAGTGGCTCCTGAAACCATTGTGGAAAGAAAAAGTATTCGGGATTTGTTGTCTTCTATATTTGATGGTAGATTGTTTGATCAATGCACAAGGTTAAAGGAAAATTTTGAATTTCCCGTCGTTCTCATGGAAGGAAACGTTGATGAAATCGAAGAGATTGCCGAAAATCCTCTTGTATTTTACGGTGCCTTATCCACTGTGGTGATGGATTTTAAAATCCCAATCATTCCTACTCCTAGTGCAACTCATACAGCAAAATTACTAGTATCGATGTGCTCTAGAAAAGATTCTCCAAAGGGCCCCTTTTTGAAAAAAATTAGAAAATCAAATGACTTAGAAAAACAACAACTCTCTTCTCTATGCAGTCTTCCAGGAGTGGGAGAAAAATTTGCCATTCGAATGTTAGAAAAATTTGGTTCTCCCCTAAAGGTTCTAAACGCTACTAGCTCAGAACTTTCTAAAGTTGAAGGATTAGGGGAAGCACGTTCAAAAAAAATAAAGAAAATGCTGGAATCTCAAAGTAAATTCCTTAAAAAATCAAACCAAAAAACATTACACGATTCATAATACTATTAAATAAATTAAAAAATTTGATTCATTGATGTTAGTTTCACCAGAATGGCTAAAAAATAATCTGTCTGATCCAAATTTGGTAATTTTGGATACTAGACCAAAAACAATGTTTCTTTATGGTCACTTGGAACAAGCACAATCATTGACAATAGAACAGGTAATCAAGTTCGATCAATATGGTTCCAATTTAGTTGGTGAAGAAGAAAAAATATCTTTATTATTTGGTTCTCTGGGGATTGATGAAACAAAAACTGTGCTAGTTATTGGTGATTCGATGGATCCTTCTTCGGCTAGAATTGCGTGGACTCTGTTATATTTTGGTCATGAAAAAACTTGTCTCCTCAATGCTAATATTTCTGAACTTTCAGCAAAAGGATTTGATTTTACAAGAAAAATATTTTCTCCACAATCATTATTTTTTACTTCTAATATTAATTCTAAAATAAGAATAGAATCTGATAATCTAAAAGAAAATTTAAACAAATTTGTAATTGTAGATGCTCGAACACCTCAAGAATTTATGATGGGTCACTTGCCAAATTCTAAATTAATTCCTTTTACGGAAGGTATCAATTATGCTGGAAAATTATTCCAAGAAAAAGATCTTTTAGAAAAAATTTTTTCTCAGAACAATATTTCCAAAGACTCTGAAATTGTTTGTTATTGTATGCATGGACACAGAGCATCTAGCCTTTTTTTCCAACTTCTCATATCTGGATATGAAAAAATAAAGCTATATGATGGCTCATTTGTTGAGTGGCACGGTAGAGGCTTCCCCCTTGAGTAATTTTCTTTTTAGGGAAGTCCCACACTTTGGACATTCTTTGCCATTTCTATGACTAGAATGACAACCTGGACAGTAGTGTACCCATTTTCCAACGTCTTTGATACCACTAGTCATAACGGGCGATATCTTTAACCCTAGATTTTTTGCAACATTAGAAATTGCAAAATCATCTGTAATTAATTGACCACTAAGATCTATACACAATGCAATAATTGATAAATCCTGTTTTGATAATTGTTGGTAATCTCCTGTATTCTTAGAGGCATTAATTGCCGCAATCGTAGATTTCTTATCGGGATCTCTGATTTTTAATCTATTAGTTTCTAATAATGTCTCTAGAACTTCCTGATTTTTCTTGATATGCTTTATTTCATCATATACAAGGGAGGTTGTGTAACAATCATTAGAACTCCCAAAAGGAATTCCTGCATAGAATGCACTAGCGTCTAAAATTCTAAAATCCAAGTTTACTCATCTGTCTTAGGCCTCTTTTCTTTAATCTAACAAAGACCGCTGGTTTTTTGTATTTTTTAATAACGATAGGTTCTTCATACCCTGCAGATTTTACAACCTGTGCATCCATAACTATGTTACAATCATGAGATGATATTATTTCTATTTTCTCATCTGGCACTACAATTGATTCTAGTCTATACACGGGAGCTACAGGAGTAATTATGAGAACATCGAGGCTTTCATGTAAGATTGGTCCCCCCAAAGAAAAGGAATGACCTGTTGAACCACTTGGAGTGGCAATGATTACACCATCCATTTTTTGCTTAACAGTATCATTTTGAAATTTAATTTCAATTTCAGCTGTTTTTGTGAGATTTGTCCTGTTGATGTAAATTTCATTAAGTGCTGGTGGAAATTCTTTACCACCACAAGAAGCAACGACTCTTGTTCTTTTATCTAAAAAGAAATTTCCTTTTAAAATTTGGTTAATAGCATTATCTATTTCATTAATGGTGATTTCTGCAAGTATTCCTCTATTTCCACCCACATTTATGGTTAGAATAGGAGTTTCATTTTCTAGGTGTCGAAAAACCCTAAGTGTAGTTCCATCCCCTCCTAGAGTTACCACCAGATCTAGTTTTTCTTTTTTTAATTCTTGTAGTGATTGAATTGTTTTAGCGCCTTCTACTATAATTGGTGCAATAGTGTAAACCTTGGATTTTTTTGCCAGGAATTTTTTTGCAACATTTTTTGCCGTTTTTTCAGATTCTTTTGAACCTACCTTGCTAACAATTCCAACTTTGTTTAGTTTCAAGCAGTTCTTCTGAATTTTATTTACTTAAAAATGATATTTTTAAGGTCTCTTGGAAAAACAATTAAGTAGGAAACCAAATTCAAAAAATATTATGAATTACGCACACCCTGAGGTTTTAGTTGATACAGAATGGATGTCCCAAAATCCCCCTAATGAAAGTAGAAAATTAGTTGAAGTTGATTATGATCCAGTTAATGGATATCAAAAAGGACATATTAAAAATGCAAGCTTGATTTGGTGGAAGAGAGATATCAATGATCCTGTAACTAGAGACATTATTAGCAAAAAACAATTTGAAGAATTAATGTCAAAAAATGGAATTACTGCTGATACCGAAGTAATTCTTTATGGTGATTTTAACAATTGGTTTGCAGCATTTGTTTTTTGGGTTTTCAAAATATACGGACATGAGAATCTCAAAATTATGAACGGTGGAAGAAAAAAATGGGAATTAGAAAATAAAGAATACACTACTGATGAGCCACAACTTCAGAGGACCGCTTACATTGCACAACCTCCAGATGAGGGACTTCGAGCTTATTTGTTTGACGTAAGCCGAGCTTTGGACAAGGAAGATACAGTTATGGTCGATGTACGATCTCCGGCAGAATTTACAGGAGAGATAACTGCTCCACCTGAATATCCAATGGAACATGCGCAACGAGGAGGACATATTCCTGGTGCAAACAACATTCCGTGGGCGACTGCAGTTAATGATTCAGATGGCACCTTCAAATCAGCTGATGAGTTAAAACAAAATTATGAACCAAAAGGAGTTACTCCCGATAAAGATGTTATTTGTTATTGCAGGATTGGAGAGAGATCATCTCACAGTTGGTTTGTTCTAAAGTATCTCCTAGGATATTCCAAAGTTCGAAACTATGACGGTTCATGGACTGAATGGGGAAACATGATAGGAAACCCCGTGGAAAAATAAATTGCTTTTAGACCTTCCCATTTTAAAGAAGGGTTCATTTTATTTTATCAAAGATGGAGATTCAGATTTCGTGTTGGAGGATAAAACCAAAAGAGGTCTTACAATAAAGGAAACCTCCATTGAAGAAAAATTAAATGTCAAGGCAGATAAAGGAATGATTCATGATATGGATGGAATTGGCCATTGGGTGCCAATTCGTTGGTATTTTTCAAAAAATCAATTTGATCTAAATAAAGTCACAGAATATGCTGAGACTATGGAAGAAAAATACACCAAACTCCGTGAACTTACGTGCCCAGACGACGACTAGATAACCTTTTTAAATAAATCTAGTTTATTGAAACTAAATGTCATTACTTCTAAAAGATAGAGTTTGGTCTATGGAGGCAGCTACTGCAAAGCGTGGTGTATATCCTCTTCATGGTTTCAAATTAGGATTATACAGGTTACCAATTAATCTCGAAGATCCAGAGGATATCAAATCTGTCCATGATGGAATGAAAAAGGCTTTTGAAATGGATGCATATGCTGATAGAATTTTTGCAACCTATCGTTGGATGGAACAAAACATGAAGGATCCTGATGCCAAGGGATATGAGGAAGTTGAATTGTCTGTGACGGTAGAAATTGTCACTGGAGAGGTAGTTGATATTATCTATCAAATTTTCCCAATTGAAAAATTTGGAGACCCTCAATGGGTTAAAGATTATAGAAAAAAAGCAGATCATTTTGCAAAAATGATTATTGATACAATTTTACGTAATACAATTTTAGCAGATAAAATGATTGATTTTCTTATCAAAGATGAAAAAATAACTGAACTAAACGCTATTCAAAAATTAGAAGAAATGACTCCCTTGGCAAAAATTGTACTTGATGCCAAACCAAAACCAAAACCAGTAGAAGAAGTAGCCGGTGATGACGGTGGAGCCGATATTCCTGTTCTTGATGGTCCTAAAGCTGGTCCAATTGATGTTGATTATAAATCCAAAATGAAGGCAACCTCGTCATACAATGCCTCAGGATATTCCATTAAAACATGGGGAAGACGAGGTGGCGATAATAAACAAATGGGAGTATGGGGAGAATTTGTATCTGTGGATTATGATATTTGTATTGCAGACGGTGGATGTATCGAAGCATGTCCTGTAGGTGTTTACGAGTGGTTTGACACTCCAGGAAATGTTGCTTCTGATAAAAAACCATTAATGTCCAAAGAACCAGATTGTATTTTCTGTCTTGCTTGTGAAGGTGTTTGTCCACCATCTGCAATCAAAATTTATGAGCAAAAATAAATCCAAATATTTGCAACTATAAATAGCCAGTAAACAGTTTGAAAAGCTAGGGAATGGCAATTAATCCTTTCACCGCATTTGTGTTTGATTTGTTTATCATATCAGCTATTATTATTACAGCTTATACTGTCAACTTTTACTATCTTACGTTTCTTTCCGTCAGGAGGAAAGAAGTTTTAACTACTATTGACTTGGGAAATCCAACAGTTACTATCCAACTTCCAATTTATAATGAAAAATATGTTGCAAAGCGACTGGTTGATTCTGTATGTGGATTAGACTATCCTAAAGAAAAAATGAAAATTATGGTCTTGGATGACTCTGATGATGATACAGTTGAACTTTTAGCTGATGCAGTTAAAGATTACAAAAAACAAGGTTTTCAAATTGAACATATTAGGAGAGGGACTCGAAAAGGGTACAAAGCCGGCGCCCTCAAATATGCAATGCAGATTACTGATACAGAATATGTGGCAATCTTTGATGCAGATTTTATTCCCCCAGAGTGGTTTCTTAAACGGGCGATTCCACATTTTTCCAAACCAAATATTGGACTAGTTCAATGCAGATGGGGCCACGTAAATGAAAACTATTCAACAATCACAAAGGCTCAAGCCTTGAGTCTTGACTTTCACTTTTTGATTGAACAAACAGCAAAAAGTAATTCTCATTTGTTTATGAACTTTAATGGAACCGCTGGAATTTGGAAGCGTGATTGTATTGATGATGCTGGAGGATGGCATACTGCAACGCTTGTAGAAGATTTGGATTTGAGTTATAGGGCACAAATGAAAGGATGGAAATGCGTTTTCTTGCCAGATATCGTAGTTGATGCAGAACTTCCGGTTCAAATGAACGGAGCAAAACGACAACAATTTCGATGGGCTAAAGGATCAATACAATGCGCAATCAAACTTCTTGGAGGCATAGCAATTAAAAGAAAAATTGCAATTGAAGCGAAAATTCAGGCCTTTATTCAATTAACCCGTCATGTTGTTTATCCATTAATGTTGATACAATTTTTGGCATTACCTATTCTTTTAGCAGGTGACATCAATCTCTATGTGGTTAGTCTTATCCCAGCTTTGACTATTGCAACATATCTTGCTATGGGTCCAGGAGCATACCTTTTGATAATGCAAAAAATGTATCACAAATCTTGGAAATCAAAAGCCAAAATTTTACCCTCCTTGATAGTTTACAATGCTGGAATGTCAGTAAACAATACAGTGGCAGTGTTTGATGCTGTCCTTGGAAAAAAGAATGAGTTTTTGAGAACCCCAAAATACGGAATTATAAACAAACAAGATGACTGGCGAGACAAGGCATACAATTTACCTTTTACAAAAACTACGCTGCTTGAGATCTTTTTTGGCGTATATGGGTTAATGGGAATTTTAATCTCAATTTATTCAAACAATCCTTTTTTTGCACCAATTATTGCACTTCAAACGGTAGGATTTTTCTTTATTGCCTTCATGAGTCTCTCCCATACGCGATTTAAAAGAAATAAATCCAGCCCATCACGAACTCTTACAAAGGAAGAAAAAATGGCAAATAAGATTTATGCAATTTCTATGATTGGAATGATTGCCGTTATTGTCTTTGGAGGTTTTATGGCAATCTACGGTTATAACGAGGATATTTATCCACTTGATAGAATTCGAGGTCACTTTGATGGAATAGTGGGTTCTTCTGACCCTGAAGCAATCCAAACTCATCTGGTTGCGATAAAGCAAGATTTGGCAATAGTAACGGAAGATATGGCTCAGACAACAAATGAGGATGGGGAAATAGTTGGAAAAAATCCAGTTTGGATATTTCCCACAGAATCCACAAATTTCCTAAGGATTGAAAGTGATGTAGATTCAATGATCTCAACCCTGGCAAAAATCTCAGTTGTTCCTAGAGACAGTTCTGCCTTTCACACTGGAATGCTGGATATCAACGAACAAGCAAAAATGCTCAAAATAAACATCATGGATGCCACACCTTATTCATACGTGAGCGTATCAAATATTGTCTTCAGCACATTGTGGATTGCAATTATTATTGGCATCTTTGCAGCCCTTAAACGAAAGAAGGATCAAATGGCTGCTTATGATGAGACTCCTGGTGTTTAGGTAATATTTAGCTCTTTTCGAATTTCATCAACTGCTCTAATTCCATAGATGTCTCTTATTTGATGAACTCTGATTGATTCTTTTAAAAGATCTCGTCCTATAGCATTAACCAAAATTGATAATACATCACTAAATCTAATTTCCCATTTATCTGCACAATCTAGGATCTTACTTACTGCCCATTGTCTAACTTCATGCGGTAATGGAATCTTGTCACTTGCTTCTATTGATAGTCTATCAAATAGATTTACAATGTTGGCTGTTTGAGTCGCCATATTTTCAAGATCTTTTGTCTCCCCGTACTTTGACTCTGCTTGCATTCGTATAGTTGATTGATATTCTGAGAGTTTTAGTAATGCCATCATCTCTTTTGAAGTATCAGTGGATACCTTGTTTGTGACATTTTTGACTGATTGCAATTCTTGAAATACCTTATCGGTTTTTTTATGAAATTCTGCAGACAATGCATCTTGAGTTTTCAGCAGTTCATTAATTGAAGAAACCTTTTGTTCGATTGTATTGGTTTTATCAAAAACATTATTTTTAAAATCTGCAAAATTTTCTTGAACTGTTTTTAATCCCTCACCCACAAATGCTGTGGAATCTGCTCGATGAGCAAGAGCACCCAATTCTGTCTCAATTCTGTCTATTTTTCCGCCAAAATCCGAAATTGTCTGAGTTTTAGCAGCTACGTTTGCAAATTGTTGTTTTAGGCCATCAATTACCCCTCCCAGTGAATCTATCTTCGCTGCTTTTCCTGAAATTGAATCGATTGTTGATTTTATCAAATTAAGCTCAGAATTCAAATTGGAAAAAGATCCTGTTCTCTCTACAACTCTTTCTAATTCTTTCTTTAAATGGGAAATTGTTTGAGATGATGATTCAATACTTTCAGTTTTTCCTGAGATGGATTGAATTGAGTTTTTTAATCCTTCAATTTCTTGGCCAACATTCAATACCGAATCTGTTTTACCAGAAATATTACGTAAATCATCTCTAACCTCATCAATTCTTTGGGCTATCTTGATAATCATTTGAGAATTATTGCGGTTGGAGTTTATACTATCTTCAACTTTCTGGGATAATACTTCCGGTTTGGGATATGACTTTTGTATATTGTTTAATTTGTTTACTTCATCTTGTAGTTTGGATGTCTGATCATTAATTTTTGTAACCAGGTTGGATTGGGTTCTAACCTGATTTAATCCTGCATAGAGTTTCTGAGTATCATCTTCAATTATGTTGATTCGTTTGGATTGTTTTTGAATATTTTCTAACGTGGAAGTTAAGGTATCAATCATTCCTTTCATGGACACGAGGACTTTTTGATTTTCACTAAAAATTTTAGACATTGCTTTAATCTCTTTTTGTAGTGCTTTCGTGGAATCAGAAACTGCGGCAACTTTTTTTAAAACAACTGCTGGGGTAGGTTCTCGCTTTACAATTGTTGATTTACTGGAAGGTTTTGTTTTTTTCTTGGATGGTTTCAAAGTCTTCTTCTTAGATGTTTTGGTTGACATATATTTTGAATAAAAAATATTATGATAAAAAAGTTGGGTCTAAAATAAAAGGTGTAAAGAGTTACTTATTGACAACGTTTGGTTCATGTAGTAACTCATGAAAGGTCTTTTCGGCAAGACCATTTGCTGTCTCAATAAATCCTTGAGGACAAAATTCACATTGAATCATATAGTACGGTATGGTACCGTACTATTAATACGCGGGTAATCTTACAATTACCGATTTTGCAGTCAGATACCCCAGGTCATTTTTCTACATTTTTTTCAGCTGACCTACTCATCACTCTGCGATTGAACCATAACTAATAGGCATAAAGACCTTCAAAACATATTAAATTTTCAAAAACATCAAGACATTCTTAATTGAAATGTCGTTTTGAAATTCATGAGCCCAAATTTTAAAACTCTTTCAGAAGCACAACTGTTTTTAAATAAAATTGTTGAATCATATCATGCAAAATTTTGTTTTACAAATTGAATCTGATGGAATTCAACAATCATTGAATGAAACAGTTTCAAATGTGATTGAACAAATTACTCCAGAACTTCCACACACTACTTTTGTAACTGATTTAGCTTTTATCATGATAATTGGTGCGATAGTAACACTTGCATTTTTCAAAATTAAACAACCCTTGATCATTGGTTATCTTTTTGCTGGAATGCTTATAGGCCCCTTATCGCCACTTTGGGCTTGGATCCTTCCTGATGGTGGTCCTTCATCCGGAATAATTGGCAGTGTGGGAATTTTATCTGATATTTCTGCTTTAAACTTGTTTGCAGAAATTGGTGTAATTTTACTTTTATTTGTAATTGGAATTGAGTTTCCATATGCTAAGATCAAAAGTATTGGTCGAGTAGCCATGGGGGTTGGCACCATTGGGTTACTTTCTACACTGGGAGTTGTATTTTATTCTGCAACTGCACTAGGATTGAATTTTATGGATTCATTATTCATTTCTGCTGCTCTTTCAATTTCCAGCACTGCAGTTATTGTGAAAATATTTGAGGAGATGGGACGAATTAAGAGCGAATCCTCTATTCTTGTTTTAGGTATTTTGATTGTAGAAGACGTTATCGCTGTAATTTTAATTTCATCTTTGCAGTCTATTGCTCTAGTGGGATCTGTTTCAATCGAATCCGTCTTGGTGGTGGTTCTAGTTGCGGCTGGATTGATTATTGGTACATTTACCGTAGGTACAAGAATAATTCCACCTTTAATTGATAGAGTGGCAGCATCAGAACACCGAGAAATATTACTTTTGAGTGTCCTTGGTGTTTGCTTTGGATATTCACTTTTGGCTAATATTGTCGGACTGTCAGTAGCAATTGGAGCCTTTTTAGCAGGAGTGCTTGTTGCAGAATCAAAATCTGCCGAAGTGGCAAAAATATTATCAAGTCCAATCAAAGATATGTTTGTAGCAATTTTCTTTATTTCTGTAGGTGCTTTGATGGATGTTTCTCAGCTTGAAAATTACATTTACATCGCTCTTGCTTTGATTGCAGTTACAATTGGTATGAAATTTGGAGGAAACATGCTTGGGAATTTCTTGTTCAGACAAAAACGTGGAAAATCTCTCCGTTCGGCCTTTGCGTTGGCTGCACCAAGAGGGGAATTCTCTATTGTAATTGTTAAAACAGGAGTTGACATTGGGGCAGTAAGCGCCTTTTTATTCCCATTAATCGGAGTTATTTCGATTATCACTGCTTTTATCTCCCCATTTTTGGTAAAAGCAAGTGACAAAATTGTCCCAGCTTTGCAAGAAAAAGATGTCTGAAGAACTCAAAAAATTACTAGAACAGGTGCATGAAGGAATTACTATTTTTGATTTTGATGGCGAACCGATACCATGTATTATCATGGAAGAAAAAAAATACGATGAAATTTTGTCAAGGGTTGCAGGAAAACCACTTTCAATAAACACTGATCTTAACATTTTGCAAGATGGATTGGGTCATGTCTTTGTTGAAATTGCATTAACATTTTCTCAGGGCGGAATTGAAGAAAAAATTCTAGTAAATGCCAATAAAGATATTATATTTTTTCAATCCCTGGCAAAAACCTCCATGCTTGCGTTATCATCGCCAAAATCATCTTATGGGAAGGATAACGTGTTTATGATTCAATTACCTAAACCTGAAAAGGCAGAAGATGCTCTTGAAATTATCGAGCAGGGAATAAAACAATCTGAGAACAAATAGGTGGTGCAGTTACCGGGATTTGAACCCGGGTCACGTACTTGGCAAGCACGAGTACTAACCAGACTGTACTATAACTGCAACAATCATGAGAAACGGATTTGGCTATTAAACTGTTTTTAACTATTTCATACAATACAAACAGTGGACAAAATTTTAAAAAATAAAATTGAAGAAAAAATTCAAGAAACTATTTCCAACAAAAATGAAATAAAACAACTTTTTCAATCCCTTTCAAGCATGGATGATTCAAGATCATTTGTACTCGGAATCATTGTTGGAAGAATTTATAATTCCTTTTACTATCAATCAAAAAGAATTCTAAATCGGGAACCAACAGCGGAAGAATTTTGCGAATTTGTAGAATTTGTAAAGAGTAAGAAATCTAATTTTGAAAATCTATGGTGATGGTTTTCCATATTCAATTATTTTAATAGTTGGTGTTCCAGGTAATTTGACACATGCACCTTTCAGTGCTTTTTTTGCAGCCTCTACATGAGGACCATTAACATATAATTCCATTATGCATTGTCCTTGCCGCACTCTAGCTCCGAGACTCACAGCTTTTCCCCATGCTCTTCTCATGCCCTCCTGAAGTCTATCTGCACCAGCAGCTGCAATCATTTTATTTTCTCTAAGAAGGTTGTGCGGATAAATCCGTAATCTAGAATAATATCCAGATTCTCCGGTAGTTTTTTCTAAGGTTTTGTTTGCTGATAATCTACATGCTTCGATTGCCATGTGTCTAATCTGGACTTTTTCATTCATGAGTAGTTGTACACAATATTCATAATTTGCTTTTTTTCCACCCTGAAATTTTGCAATTTTTATTTGTGGCTTACCTTTGATGTATTTTTTTCGAGTAAATGGTTGTCCAGTTCCATCTCTATAATTAGCACCATGCATGATATCCTAAAACAAAAATGCCCATATTTTAACGGTTAGACAACCATTATTCCAAAGATTTTTTCCAAATTAGGATTTAACCAATCTCTTTTTATCTCTGCAAATATATTGATGAGCTAAGGATTGTAGGAAGGGCGATAGGAAGACATGAAAGATGACATTTGTGATTTTTGTAAAGGGGTTGGTAAATCATCATTTTACGAATGTGTCTACTGCAATGGGACAGGAGAATGGAATATTGCAGCCCAATCTTACGTGAAAAACCACATATGTCAGTGTATATCTCTGGATAGAAAGTTCTGCCCTGTTTGTCACAAATCCTGTCATCATGATACATCCTTGAATCCAAAACAAAAGATAGACCCTGGTAATGGAGGTATGTCCTCACAAGAATCCTACAAAACTGAGATTATTATAGCATAATTTTACCGAAATTACTTGATTCTGAATTATTTTCCCTCTAGAAAAATTTGAATAATAATTGATTTTTGTCAACATAAATATGGAAATCTTTTGGATTTAGTTTCATTATGGATGACACTCCTCTAGTTGAAGGTGAATTGATTGCTGGTCGAACCAAGATTTCTAATAAAGAAATGATTCATGAACTTGATCTCAAGGGATATGGAGAACTTGAAAATAATCAATTAACACTAAATTTTTTTGAATCCTTGTACCTGCTTTATTCTGCTAAATTAATTCTAAAAAAAAATAAGAAAAAAATTGAATTTGATGACTTGATGATTATTTGCCAGAAACAGGATCCAGAATCTCTTACAAAATTTTTAATTTACAGAGATCTGAGAAATCGAGGCTATGTTGTAAAAGATGGATTTGGCTTTGGTTCTGATTTTCGCGTTTACGAGAGGGGACATTTTGGTGAAAAGGGTGCAAAATTTCTAATCTTTGGTCTTAATGAGGGACAACAAGAAAAAATGGGAAACCTCCAAAAAAAAATTGAACAAATTACTCAAATGGGAAAAGAACCTATTATTGCAGTTATAGAAAGAAGAGGGGAGGTAATCTATTACAAAATTAATAGAATGAATTTTTATGAAAATAAATCTAGGTTAGAGGAATCCTTTGAAATTTAAATATTGAAAGCCCATTCGGATGAAAACTTTAACAAATTATTTTCCTCCGCCCACATAAAATCATGTACTTCCACATACTTTGTTTTGTTTTCCCACAATTCTTCAAAATCTTTTCTTTTCCTTTCCACTCTTGATTTATCGTTCCAAGATGTAAAAACATCTACTGACTCAAAATCTCTAGATTCTATTGAAAAGGATTCTTTTGATGTTCCAGTAAATGCAACCATTTGGTCATGCTCATCCAAAAACAACCCAATTCTTTCAGAAAAGGAATTTGTAATTTGTTCCGATCTTGGAATTGCAACTTTAATTTCAATTTGTCCGGTATTTACAATGTCTTGAAGTTTTTGAATTTTTGAGTCTTTGATTAGTTTTCCGTCAAATCTTTTGGTATATTTTTCAGAAAAAAGTCTGGTCAAAATTCCAAGTTCTTGGGTTTTGAATCTATGACCTGTTACCATTCGTAGTTTGGCTTTTCCTGACGAAAAATTATCAAAAGCCATTGCAATAGTAGCCAATGTCTGAACTGACAAGAAATCCACACATCTATCGTATTCTATACAGTGACTAAGACAAGGAAAGAAAAATTCAGCCACAATATCTTCTCTATCTGAGCGATATTCCTCTTTTAATCCGATATCTCTTAACCCCAATGTTATTTCATCATGATTTTGTTATTTAAATAAACAATTTTTTGAAATTTCAAAAAATCACACCATTAAAACACTTTTCAAAAATTCATTGTAATGCTATAATTATGAATAAGCAAATACTACCCACACTTGGAGGAGAAAAATTTTAACAAAACTAATTTTAATCTAGTTTTCGTAAAAACTCCCATTGGAAACAGACCTGAATACAAATAAAGAAAGAACTGCACTAATTGATTCCATTCAGTTTAGGATATTTTATGCTGAAATAAATTTAGAAAAAATACCGGTTGCAATTCCATTGGAAATTTTTCCAAAAGACAAAATCTCATCTGAAATTGCAATGGATGGATTTTTATTTTATGTAAATGGAGCTTTGGATTTGGTCTTTGCAGAAATTAATAAAAAACTTGAATTAGGATTGGCTCTAAATCAAATCAATCCCTCTGATATAGTTGAATCCCTTGAGAAAAAAAACAGTAACGAGGCAAAAGAAATAATCGAAGCATTTCAAAAATATTTTCAAAAACCTATCCATGAAGAGAAAGTAATTACTGATAAAGAATTCAATGATGGTCTTAACCTATATGGATACGATGTAATTGGGTTTCACGCTGAATACGAAAATAGAGACCAAGTGAAATATCAACATTTTTGGAACCGCGCAAGCAGTAGGTTATGGGAAATTCGAAATCAAGAAAATTTAGAATCTTATGATTCTCTTTTAAAAAATGCTGGACAGAAGGGAAACGATAAACCTCGAAACCATTTAAGAGTAAAACTTGCCTCTGATAATGGTCCAGAAGTTTATTGGGATTCTGCTCATTATGAAAACCCAAAAAGATACTTTACAAACATTTTATCTCTAGTCCGAGAATTTATTGATAAAATCCTTGGAATTTTAAAACCTCTATATCTTTCAGACTCAAAAACAGCATAAGAATAATAAATTAATTTTTTTAGAAATAAAGGGATCAAATGTATTATCTATAGAATTACAAAAAATTGGAAAAATTTTATCGGATTTAGGCGTATCTCTCCCCAAAATCACATAGTAAATGTTAAAAGAAAATAAAAAATCCTATGATCTGATGAGAAACCTAGTTTTCTTGCTTCCGCTTTTGGTATTTGGGGTAGGCATAGCATATGCTGAACCATTAGATAATCTTCAATCATCTGTTTTAGACTATAGCAATAGCACAGCTACTGTTCAAATCACTTGGGATGCTGATGATGATGCGACTTTTTACAAAATTGGATGCGTTAGCTGTTTTCCAAACACTGTAGAATCTACCTCTGAGCATAGTCTCACAATTAGTAATGTTACTCCTTTTCCAAATGGCTCAATGGCAATGCTTTATGGTTTAGCATATGATATTGAAAACAATCTCATTGCTGCAAAACAAATTTTAATTTATTTAGCTCCATAATAAAAAAAAAGACCGCAGGTTTCATTTCAAAACATATTGGTGAAATTAGTATTGATGATCCATCTAATTATTATGTCGCACCTGACTGTTCAATTATTAGGAAATTTCTTGATGGTGAAAAGGGTGGGTTTGCTCATGTAACTTTACCTCCAAGAAAAATATCAAAAGCTTCAAAGCACAAAACAATTGAAGAATTGTGGTATTGTTTAAATAGAGAAGGAAAATTTTGGAGAAAAATAATAAAAAATAATGACATTAGTGAGGAAGAAATCGATGTTAAACCTGGCATTTACTTGACAATTCCCGTAGGAGTTCACTTTCAATTTAAAAATGAAAAAATATTCCCCTAGAATTTGCAATAGTGGATATCTCAGTTTGGCCTTGTCCCAGGAAATACTGGAGTAAGATGGTTGCTAGAATCATTAAACCTGTAAAAATACTATAATAGATAATTTCTGGTTTGTCTTTTTTGTTCATAGTTCTTTATTCTTTTAATCTTTTTAAATCTGTTGCAGGTTAATTTTTTAAAAAATATTGAGGTCACCTAAAGAATTACCTGATAAAGTTCTTGAAAACCATCCGAAATTTCATCATATTCAATTTCAAATCCCATCTTGGGCTCAATTCCCAAAGATATCAATTCAGCATAAGCCTCGGGCATTATACTAAATGTAAACTTCAATGATTCCTGATCATTTGGAAAAATTACTGCTGTACACACTCTGCTTTCTTTTTCATTTGAGGGAACATTCTCACTGCCTCCTAAAAATTCAACATTATGAAAATCAATCCAATCAGGTGCTGGTGGAACTTCAGCTAATTTTATACAAACGTTATTTGCATTACTTTTTCCTATATTGATGATATTTACGAATAATTCAATTCTAATTTTATCATTGTTTTTATGCCCAACATCAAAGGTATCAAGTATAAATTCTCCTTTGTCTGATCTTAATTCTAAAATAATTTCTGGTTCGTTAACCAACTCTGCAATATCATCTGAAAAAATTGCTCCAAAAATTACAGAACCTGCTATACCTACAAAAAGCACTATGAGGCCAACATAATGTTTTTTGAACCAGGATTTTGAATCATTTTTATCATTTTCTTTTAGTGTTGATTCTTGTTTTCTCTTATTTCCTCTCAAAATATCCCATCCGATGAATTTTGCTTCATTATCAGAAATAATTCGAGGCTCTTGTGGAGGACGTTTTTCATTTAATGGCGGTCTTGGGGTTGAAACTTCTTGGTATTTTTTTGCAATGTCTAGTCCTTTTCCTAAAATATCCAATCCATCTTTAATATCATCTACGGTAACGGAATCATCCTCTTCATCCTCCAGCTCAAACTCGTGATCATATTCATCATCATGTGTTTCATAGCCATCTTCATCAAATTCAGCATCTCCACAAATTCTACAATATTGTGAATCTTCATCACTCATATCTTCATATTATTATAAGGAGATCATAAATCTTTGTAATAGATACCAATAATTTTTTTAGATAAAATACATTTTATTGATTTTAGTATTTACTCAATTCCTTTAAAATAAACTCAATTACGCTGTTTTTGTCAATTGCAATACAGGGCATGTTGTTTTCCTCACATCCTTTTCGATTCTCAACATCGGCAGTAATTAGGATCATTTGATTATCTCGTGCATAATTTAATACTGAAAAATCGCTTTGCAGTTTTTTTCCTTCATTGATTAGCTTTTTTACGCTTTGAACCTCTTCAAATCCTTCTTTTTTTAATTTATCATCAAGACCATCATACATTTCATCAACAAGAATTTTCATGGCTATTCTATGATTTTGGATTATTTTAAAGAATTACGAGGGCGTCAGATTTCTAAGCGTAAATTGGGGGATTTCTATTTTTGCTGACAGTCGATAAACTCGTTTACACATTTTCAGGAACAAAATCGTTGGGGATCGTTCTATTTAGCGAATCCTCCTCAATGGTTTTACTCTTTGTCAGAAGAGTAAAAGGTATTGAAAGAGCGTTAAATCAAATAGATAATTTCCCATAAGAGTAGCGGACCATGACCGATTCACAACGGGGGTATCTTCCTAATTAGTAAATTCCCCTTAAGGGATTTTGAAATTATTTTTTGGAAAGGATGAAAATTTAAAAGAACATCTAAGAAGGGTAATTCTTAAACAAGATTCAAGTAGATATTTTCAATAATGGAAAAAACTGATATTCAAATCCTTTCAATACTGCTAGATAATTGCAGAACCTCAAACAGGAAGATTTCTGAGACACTTGGAATTTCAAGTGTAGCTGTAGCTTCTAAGATAAAAAATATGTTTGATAATGGAATTATCACACGATTTTCATTAAGTATAGAGCCACTTGTTTTTGGATTTAATATTGTCTATTTTATAACGATTGGAAATGATTCGAAAAATATCATGGAGAGATTACAACTTATTGGTACACCCTATATGACAGTCTCATGTGTTGGTGGAAATACTATTTGTGCCATTTTAACTAAGGATGATATTTCACATGTGACAAACACTGCAAAAAAACTATTAGATGAAGTGAGAATCTTAAATATTTTTGAGGCTCCAAGTTTTGACATAAACCAAGTCCTCACTAAAACTGATTTAACAATTCTTAAAATTCTATTAAATGAACCTCGAGCAAAAATGGATTATTTGGCAAAAGCAACAGGTTTTTCGGCAAAGACTGCTTCACGTTCACTTGAAAAACTGCAAAACAACGACATTATTCATTTTACATTAGAGTCTGACCCTACCAAACTACAAAATTATATTTCATTTGCAATTCTAGTTAATGCTAAAAAAGATGTAAAGCAAACTGCATCCATTATAGAAAAAAATCTTCACAAATCAATTTTACAAAAATCATGGCTTTCAAAAAATCAGTTTGTTGTTTTCTTTTACAGCGATGACATTTACAAGCTAGATGAAATTAGCACAGCTGTGAGAGAAACAGATGGAGTTGAATCTATAGACCTTTTCATTCCCAAATCAACCTCATTTCCACAGGATTGGGTTCACAAAGAAATTGATTTGGCTTTGAAATCGCCAAAATTGCATATTGGTAGTTAATTCTTTACTGTGTTGGATAGATGCTGCAGATTTTAAAAATGAATTTGATCAGTCTTTAATTCCTAATTGTCTGAATTGTAAAAAATTTCATTTCTAGCCTAAACATAGTATAACTTAGAAGTCCTACTCAATCCTTTTTAATTATGCAATGTCTTTAATGTCGTGAGTAGGCGATCTCGTAAAATTACTATTCCGATAAATCGAAAAACTGCCGAAGTGTTTGATGAGATTTTACACATTCCAAAAAAGATGATGCCAGATGCCAAAAAGGATAATGAGGGATGGTGGTCATTTACTGGTCCTTATGGTCCTGCAAAACTGAAATTTAATGAAAACAGCCAACTTGGGATATTAGACCATCAATATGTGGATAGTGAAGCTAAATGGGATGTGCCAATGAGAGTAGTAAGTAGTGGAGATTATTCTGAGGTTGTAATAACTTTTTTCAAACCTGACCACTTTAGTGAAGAATTATTCAACGAAAGAACAAACGAAATTCAGAGTATGATGGAAAACATGAAAAAAATCATTGAACAAAACTAGAATTTATTTTCTTTCTCCAAATCAATTTTACTTTAGAACTTGACTCGTTACCAATTTTTTGAGTTAAAGTGAGATTCTATTTTTGATTACATAAATTTATTTGAATTGATTTTATTTGCTTTTTCTTGATAGTATTTTCCTTTCTGAGGATTCTCTAATTCATTATAGTATAACTGTGCAAGTTGATCTAATGGAAAAGCATCGTTTGGTTTCAACTCTGCCATTTTTTCTAAACATTCAATCTTTTTTGTTGTATTAGATACGTCGATATAGCATCCATATAGATCATAAAGCAAATCATAACTTCTAGGATTTTGTTCTAACGTCTTTTCAAGTTTAGATATTTTTTCTAAAGCCTTTTGAATTGTTTTTGGGTCACTTTGTGTCTGTTTTAACTCTATTTTCTTTTTTAGACCGTCAAAGAATCCCATATTTTGAAAGATGGTTTATGATTATTTTAGTTATGATGAAAAAATCACACACGCATCACTATTCCTCAAATCTGGGGGCATCCCCCTAATTAGCAAATGCCCCTCGAGGGTTTTACTCTTGGGGGATAAAGTAAAAGGAAGTTTTTGATTCAATTCCCCTCATGAGATTTGATAATTTTTTGTGGGAGGACATCAAACTAAAATTACAATGCCGTAATTAGGTTGAAAAATTACTTTTGGGAAGAGTTATGATTTGAATGAATTTCTAAGTAAAATAGGTGCAATGAATATCGTTGCCAAAATTACAAAGATAACTGTAGAATAAATCTCATCTGAAAGCACTTCAAAAGCCAGTCCAATTCCCGCAATAATAAAAGCCACTTCTCCTCTTGCCACCATTCCATATCCGATTCGAAGACCGCTTTTCTTGCTTTTTAGCATAAGAATAGCTGGCATTCCACAACCAAGAACTTTAGAAAACACTGCGACACCTAAAATTACTGCAAACAAAACCCAATTAATTGATGATATTTGGGTTATGTCAACATGTGCACCAATTATTGCAAAAAACAATGGTGAAACAATTACTTGCAATCTTCCGATGAATTCTCGAACCTGTACTGCTAGTTTTGATCCAGCTAGACCCATACCTGCAGCAAAAGCACCTACGATAGGATTCAATCCAACACTAGCCGCAATGGCAGCTAAACCAAATGCTGAACCTAAGGCAACACCTTGTCTTGTGCCTCTGGCTTCCAATGTAGACGGGTGTGTTTTTGCAACCGCATGAACAATTTTTGGTAGAAGATATACTGCACCAAGCAATATCAAAAACCAAAATCCTATCTCAGTAATCGTAGTTATTGCAACTGATTCTATTGTTGGAATCGTGTTTAATGCAACGAGAGAGATTACTGCAGAAAGAATTGCAAGACCTAAAACATCATCTAATACTGCTGCATTTACCAGAATGTTTCCTTCCTTGGTTTTCTCCTTTCCTAGTTCTTCTAAAATCACAACAGAGACTGCAATACTTGTTGCACTAAGTGTGGCCCCAATTAGTACGGCAACAGTCCAATCAAAACCCATCCAAAGTACAACAAAGTATCCGGTGACAAGAGGGACTAATACCCCAAACACTCCAATTATTGCAGCCTTTGGCCCTGCCTTGATTAGATCATGAAATGTAAAATGCAATCCTGCAGAGAACAAAATGATTATTCCAGAAATTTGCCATAAAGCTAGCATTACGTCATTTAGTTCAACAATCGGTCTATCGAAAATTGGAATTACCCCTCCTAATGCAGTTGGGCCTAGAACGATTCCTGCAAAGACAAATCCAATAATCTCAGGGATTTTAAAATGAGAACAAAGTCTCCCCAAAAGCAGTGCAGGTAAAACCAAAAATAAAACCCCTATGATTGTGGGAACCACATCAAATTCTGATACCATTTATTGAATATTCTACATTACTTTCCATTAAAACCCTGATTCTAATTTGCAGGGATGAAAATTAATTTTCACCGTAATTTCAGCTATAATTTTCATTATGAGTCAAATGAGGCATCCTTGTCTATACCCCAAAAATGTTATGCTCCCATCGGGATTTGAACCCGAGTCTTTGGCTTGAGAAGCCAAAATGCTTAACCGGACTACACTATAGGAGCTTGAAGAAATCCGGACATATCATAATTTAAAGGAAATGCTTTCACATTGAATTCTTTGGTAAAAATTATCGAATTTTATACCTTATACAAAATTTAGATTGAACAAATACCATGAACTATGAGGATTTAATCAAAGACAAATCATGGTCTGATCATCCAGTTGGTTTGAGTGGATGCAGAACTGACGATTATTTTTTTGATTCCTGTGATTATGATTTTACTGTTTTTGATGACACATCTCAAACCGATGAGATTTTTCAATTTCAAAATAATATTGTAAGAGCTCATCATGGTTCATTCTCTGAAACTTCATCAAAGAAACTAATTCAATATGATAACTTGAAAATTATTCATGATGAATCTTGGGAGCTCCGAATGTTTCTCTCAAAAATTAAAGAAAAAAGATTGAATCTCTATAAAGACTTTGCAAAAAATTCACTAATCGAATCTCTTTTTTGTTGTGAGAAAACAAAAAGCGGAATTAAAGAAGAAAATATTTTTGCATCATGTTGGCAAAAATGTGCATCTTATTTTTTGTCCGAAGGAATTTTGGCTTTGAATCAATACAAACCAAGTCCCACTCACATGCTTGATGCTTTAAGAAAATTGGAAAAAACTCCAATCAATGAAAAAATTTCAACTGTAAATGAAACCGTTGGTATTGAACGCTCCACACCTTCTTTACTTGAAAGGATGTTAAAATCAACAATAGGCTTTTCTGATTTAGTAGAGAAAAATAATCACTCTTTGGTAATTCAACAAAAGCACGACTATTTTGTTAAAAATTCCATGTTGTCAGACTGTTACTTCTACTTGGGATATATCAACAAGGAAAATTTTGTAAAAATTAAAAATTCAATTGAAAAACAACCTGATCTTTTCCATATTTTGAAGATATCCTTTGATGTCCAGGCTGATACTAATCTTCTGGAACTACATGCCAACCAGGTTCAAAAATCAGCCCATGAAATTTTAGAAACCGTCTCAAGGGGTTAATTCTTTGGGCGTGGACTAAAGTTTTAAAATGAGTGACTTCTCTGTCTAGTTATGACAGATCAAGCATGTGGATGCGAAGCAGAAAGCGGCGATCCTGATTATTCATGTGATTGTGCAATGCAGGGTCATTGCATATGTAGCGCAGATTGCAAATGTTCTACTGACGTTTGTAAAGAAGCTGTTGGACAAATGTGATCAGCAGTATCTTTCAATTTTATTTTTTATTTTTAGCCTACTCTTCTTCCTGAAGACCCCAAGATTTTACAAGTTCTTGCTGAAATTTATCGGCTTGTTTCTCTCCCAAGGCAAAACCACAATTTTTGTGTGTGGGAACGACTGCCATTCCGTCTAGCTTAAACTCCACCTCAAACAGATGAACTTTTGAGCATTCACACATTTCTGAAGTTTTAGTGAAGGTTCCTCTATATTTGCTTATTTGAATAAACTTTAACTATCTGAGACATGAATTTGTCTCTAAGTTGAAGATATCTGTAGTTTTACCAATTATTTTGAGTTTAGCAATAGGGTCATTTTTCGCTCCATCTGCTTTTGCACAATTTGAATCAGGTGGTGTAGATCATGATGGCATATGGTTTGCGGGTGAAGGACTCAAACAGGGAGATCTATTTTCCTATTCGATGTGCCATATTGATTACAAGGAATGTGTAGAATTTGAAATGGATATTTGGATTAAAGGAAGCAAGCAAGTTGGAAGTGAAGACAAATGGCTTGCAGAAGTTGTTGTTTATGATGGAAATAAAATAATCAAAGGAGAAATGGAGTTAGGTAAACTAGCTCCAGAACCAACAGGTGGAAGTGAAGATTTAGGGTTATACAGAGGTGCGTTCAAATCATCAATTGTTTGGCTTTCTGCATTTGCCACAGGCTATGAAGATGGCGGAAAAACACCAAAAGCATTTTCGGCTAGCTCTTGGGGAAAAATTGGAAACATTGGTGGAGAACAAGTTCGTCCAACTCTTATTGAAGAAGTAACCGTCCCTGCAGGGACTTTTGAAACTGTTAGGATTTCTTGGAAAACAGGTGGTTATACTAGCCATGTTTGGGTTGTAGATGACTTTCCATTTCCCATAAAAGCTGCAACACTTACTCATGTGTCTGAAGGCATCCCTCCACCAGAATACAATTTCAGGCTGCTAAAATATGAAGAAAATGTACAGGAAGATCCTTTCAAAGACGTTATTGAAACTGAGCAAATATTCGAATCTCTTGGTTGCCAAACAAATTTTGAAAAATCAACATCGATAAAAAAACCGACCAATAATTTTCAATATCAAATCCATCTGTTCTATGGACCTGAAGATCCTGTTCAAGGATGTGAAATACAATTTCTAATAAAATTCATAAGCAAATTTGATGATACAGAATTTTTAAATCAAGTTCAATATGATTTTTTGGCAGTTGATGAAAACGGTACACCCATAAGATCAATTGCCCAAGAGGAAGGAAGATCTTTTCTCTTTTCACCTGGTGGCCAATCCCTCATTGACATTATTGTGCAAGAAGAACCAGGAACTGCTCGTTATGCAGTTTTGGTTTATGGTTTAGCGCCAGAAGGAATTGTTCCATCCTCTACAAGTGATTACTTGGAATTTGAAGTCCCTATTTTCCCAGGTAAAGGAAGCACAGATCCCCCTCCCGCTGAAATTCCTGAATGGATAAAGAATAATGCAGGTTGGTGGGCAAATGGAGATATTGATGATAACTCCTTTGTTCAAGGAATTCAATTTCTAATAAAAGAAGGAATAATGAAGATTCCTCCCACAACTCAAGGACCTAGTTCTGGCGGAAATGAAATTCCTGAATGGATAAAGAATAATGCAGGTTGGTGGGCAAATGGAGACATTGATGATAACTCTTTTGTTCAAGGAATTCAATTTCTAATAAAAGAAGGAATAATGAAAATTACTTCCTAATCTGAAAATATTTCTTTTCATACAAATTCAAATTAATTAAATTGGGTGTTTTTGAAGAATAGTTGATCCAAATGGTTGGCTTTGTTATTTATCCAAAACGTCATCTTCAAAAATTAATCAATAAAGGAGAATACATGGAGGCAATTGAATATGCAAAAAGTATAGAATCAAAATATGAAAATGATCATAATTTTTGGTTTATTGTTGGTGGTATTTACTTTATTCTGGATGATGCAAAAAAGGCACTTCCACTTTTTGAAAAATCTTTAGCCTTAAAAAATGATGATGTTGAAACCTTGATAATCAAAACAAATGCCCATTTATTCCTAGAACAAAAAGATGAAGCAATAGAATGCTGTAAAAGGATTATTCAGATAGAGCCAGATAATTATGAAGCTCACGGACTGTTAGAAAAACTAAAAAATATCTAATTTCAATTAATTCTCCTTACTTTTCATTTCATAGACATTTTCAAGTAACCAATCACAAAATTTTGTGACCTTTTCATCAAATTCGGTCCAAATGTGAACAGAATGCGGAAGGATGTCTATTTTCCAATCCTTTGTAAATACTCTTACTCCTTCCTTATCCTCATACATGTAGGCATCTTCAATTTGAATATCTTCTAAAATCTCCTTTGCCTTTTCTTTAATTATATTTCTATCAATTGGAAATTTTTTCTTTTCATGGTCTATTATTAGACTGAGATCTCGTTTTCCATACATTTCATGCTCTTCTATTCTTCCCTCCTTTGGAAAATTAACGACCAAATTAATATTGTATTTATTACCTACTTCCTTTCCAATTTTGACCATTCTGGAATACCCTATGGCTGGATTTTTCTTTATCAAAAAACGAATTTGTGCTAAATCCTTTTTCAATTGTTGCTGGAGATCTAACACTATATCTGAAAATATCATAATTTTCCCAATTCATATCCTGTTATATTCATTAATCTTTCACAGGATTGGTTTTTTTAGATGGTTGATTTAGAGTCAATATTGGCCTTACCCATGGATTATGATGGAATGAGAACTGATGATGCCTCTCTCCGAACTACCAACGTAAATGATTACAAAGTTACTTGTATTGATTTTATAAAAGATATTGCTAATGATTATTTTGCCTGGGTAGACTATTACCAACTTCCTGAAGATGAAGACAAGAGGAGACGTGCAGGAATCAACACCACGATAAAAAGAACAAACGAATGGATTGCAAAAGTCCCCCAGACAATAAAGGCAATAGATGTGGTAATGAATGATGGAATTCAAAAAATGGCCGAATCAACTGCGGGAAAACCATTTCAAATTGGTGTTTTTGTAAATGGAACATCAAGTTACACAAAGGCAAAACCTGGAATTATTGATGTCAATGTAAAGGCATCTGGCCGAAAGGGAAGAAATACCAAACTTGGATTTCACTTTAAAAATGATAGATTTCGAATAGAATCTACCTGTGAGGCATATTTGGATGAGATGGATTTACCTGGTCAGGAATTTGAATTAATGGATATAAATCTGAAACTTCATGCAGAAAATGCCAAACAACGAGATGTCATCTCCTTTACAGTAACTGTAAGTGAAATTGAAAATGACGTTGAGATTGACCGAAGAGGATTAACTACGATTGTTCATATAGTATAATCTCTATTGCAACTCTTTTTTCATTTGCCCTTTTTTCGCCAGGATATTTCAACTGAGATATTTTTTGATTTAGTTTCTCATCTTTTACCTTTTTTGCAATACCCGTAAACGAAAATTCTTGATATTTTATTATCACTTCGTGATTTTTTATCGCATTTTTGAACCAATCTGAATCAGATCTATGTCTTGAAAAGTAAATTTTATTCTGATATTTCACACCACGAAGGATTACCGAATGAGGTTGCTCTGAAACTCGACCTTTTGTTATTAGGGTGGCTCGAAATACATTCTCGTTGATAGACATGCTCGAGTAATTCTGTCAAGTAATTTAACCTCATTGATAGAAAATTCTGATATCTGGTGTGATAAACAAATCTCAAAACCTTAAGACATGTCAGTAAAATTAGAATCTCCGACCCATATGGTCGCAGCCGATGACTTTACAGGAAAAAAAGTCATTGATAGGGAAGGAATAGAGTATGGAAAAGTCAAACATATACAAATCAATCAAAACACCCTCAGTGTGTGTGGAGTTACAATCCACCAGGGATTTCGTAAGGATTACTTTCTTTCAGAGGACTATATCGACAAGTTTACTGAAAAAACATTACTTTTGAGCAGGCCTCCAATAAGGATAGGTAGCCAGGTAATTGACACGGATAGACGGAAAATTGGTAAGATAAAACGTCTTCACCGCAAACCTGATACCAATGAGTTAGAATCCATTGAGATCGCCGATGGCCTTAGACATTCTAAGATCCTTTCAAAGTCAGAAATCTGGGGAGTAGGAGAAAAGGTAATACTTGGAATTACAAAAGATCAGTTTAAGAAATTAGAATAATTTTTTTTATGTTTCTTTAGTCATTCTTTTCATTAGCCATGCCCATTCAGGTCGTTCTTCTTCTTCGTTATTTTGGCTCTCTTGTTCCATGTAAAAATTTTACAATTATTTTACGATAAGAATTTTTGGTATAATTGTTTTTTACCAAATGGGTTCAAAAATTTTCAATCTAGCAAGTATTCAAAAAATACTGTCTTGATAATAGAAAAAGGAGATCAAACCTAATCTAATATCGGGCAATAGTCAGAGGGCTTGATTCCTTAATTTTTGTCTTATTTGATACATATAAAGAGCACGTAGAAATTATCAGTGCGATCGTGTTTGTTAATTAAATTAAGATAAAATCATGGTATTGGATGTATTTCCTACAAATCCAATACCATGTTGTGCTAGGTAGATGGTTCTTGTAAAATTTCTATTTAAAATCGATGGTCGATTTATCAGCAAGAAAAAATGTCAATTATCATTTATTCGAGATGTTCGATTTTCCTAAGGTGCTGTTACTAAAATTTCAGGATCGACGTCATTACTTGCAGAATTATATTCTACACCTGACCCTGACATGCCTGTTACTATAAAGGATACATCTCCGATATTTTTGTCACGAGCAGATACAGAGCAAGATCCATATGAATCGGTAGTGCAACTATTGGTACCGGAAATTCCCAACCATGCTCCAGACACTATCACTTCACTTTGCGCTGAATGAGTGGCATTATGAACTTTAATTGTTATAGTAAATGTATTCCAGGGGCCCTTGGTAGTTAAAGCTCCTTCAATGTCGCTTAAATGAACTAGAGTGTCTTGAGGGGGCTCATTAATGGAAATTGATACGGTAGCTTCGTTACTTGTTGCACCTTCATTATCGTTTATGGTATACTTGAAAGAGTCAGAAACAGAATCTGTACCATCATGTGTATATGTAAGAGTTCCATCACCATTATCAACTAATGAAATATCATTAGATGGAACTTGGGTAATTGAAATTGTCGATAAATCTAATATTCCATCATCGCTGTCATTGGATACAACATTTATGGTTACTGAGGATCCTTTCAGAACATTTGCAGAATCATTACCAGCCTCAGGTGGTGAATTTGCCCCAGGAGTATTTCCATTTTTATCAAAAGTAATTGAATCAGATACAATTGGGGCATAACCTATTTCGTTTCCAGTAATGTCATCAACGGTAAATGTTAGAATATCATTTTTAGTAGCCTTTAGCACTTGACATTGTCCATTTACATTTGTAGTGCAACTAGCAGTTCCACTTGCACCACCAGACCAAGATCCTAATACATTGGCATCTTCAACTGGAGACCCACCACTGTAAACTACAGTGGTTACATATCCAGTCCAGCGTTTGTTTCCACTGGTATTAACAACAAATTCCTCAACATAAACATCAATTATTGGATTAACTGTAATTGTAACTGTAGCAGTATTGCTGTTTATTGTTCCATCAGTAGCATGATAAGTAAAAGAGTCTACTCCGTTAAAGTCTGTATTAGGAGTATATGTGAAACTGCCATCAGGGTAAAGTGTCAGAGACCCATTAACAACAGTGTTCTCAAGTATTGCAGTTATTGGATCTCCCTCTGAATCTAAATCATTTCCAAGTATTCCATTGGCTACAACGTTTAGAGTAATGTTTTCATCTGTCGAATAAGAATCGTTTACTGCAATAACTTGGGAAACTGGAGGTGTATCTAATACATCGTTTATTGCGTTAAGAAGTGAAGTGGAATCGTAAGTATCCTGACCAAGATTCCAAATCATAATTCCATCATAGCCATTATCTACAACATACTGAGTTTTTTGTTGGACCAAATCAATTCCATTGAAAAAATATCCGTTACAATAATTTTCTGATGGTAAAGGGTTGCAGGATGAAATCACATCTTGATACTTTATCGCATTGGTGTTATCGTCTCTTCCATAAAATGGAATTCCCAGAGAAAGTTTCTCTTTTGATATTCCTTCATTTTCATATCTCTGAAGAGCCTCTATTGAATCGGCAAATGTAGAATGCTCAGCGTTACCCCAATTCATATCATATGCCATCAAGTTTACCCAATTCACAGAATTATCTGCAGATCCCTTTAGCTCAATTACTTCAGCGTTTGCAGCAACGGTAACCAATTTTCCCAAAGGATGTAATGTTTCTGCTAGGTCTGATAACAAAATATCTTGATTGTCTATTTTGGTCGAATCAATTTGTGTTTCCCAATCAATGTCAACTCCATCTAGATTATTTGTAGAAATATAATTTGAAATATTTGAGACAAAATTTGCTCTAGCGATAGGATCAGCTACCATGGCAGGAAATCCATCAGATACTCCCCAACCCCCAACTGCAATCAACACGTTTCCTCCTACGGCATGTATGTTATTCCTAATGGTCTGAAGGTCGGTTAGGTTAACTGCACTTGTATCAAGGGTTCCATCTGTATTTGGCCATATGTGAAAATAGATAATATCAGTTACTTGCAAATAATCTATTGAATCCAAGTCTCCAGATTCCCAATGTGGAAAGTATCCTACAATCCTTTTAGATGGTTCTGCCTCTGCTGTTTGAACAATTACTGGTGCAAACTGAAATCCTGATAAACTAGTCAGAATCAAAATTCCAAAAATTATGGGTATCGTTTTTCTTACACTATACATTGGATCCTCTCTATCGCCAAAGTTGTCATGAGTAAAATTCCTATTAAACTTGTTCAACTGTAATATGAGTTTTTAACACCATGCCTAGCCGAAAGAAATTCAAATACTGGAATGTTTCTAAATAAAACAATCTATATTTTTTTGAAAAATTAAACAAACAAAAATAAAAAAATTAAATATTATTTTTTTTGCATTCAGAACATTTTGGAACTCCAGATTCTACTGTTACATCAACATTAGAGGAATGACATACCTGACAAAGACCTTTCATGCGAAAAATAATTTTGTAGTCCTTTAAATTGTTTATGAGGATCGTAGATAGGCAACACTTAGCAATTTATAATTGAAATTAACGATCAAAGTGTTGTATTCCATCGAAACAAAATCTCTTACCAAATCGTTTGGTGATCTTAAGGCTGTAGATGGAATTTCCTTTAATGTTGAGAATGGTGAAATCTTTGGGTTTTTGGGACCAAACGGTGCCGGAAAAAGCACAACCATGATGATTCTAACAACTCTGCTTAAGCCTTCATCTGGCAAAGCCCTAGTTTCTGGTTTTGATGTAATGACTCATCCAAAAAAAGTTCGAGAAGAAATAGGATTTGTTCAACAAGAAAGTACAGTGGATGAATATCTTTCGGGACGAGAGAACCTTTACCTGCAAGCAAGACTACATCATATTCCAAAGGAACTGATTAATGAAAGAATAGATGAGGTTCTAGATTTAATTGAATTATCTGACAAGCAACACAAAGCTGTAGTCACATACTCTGGTGGGATGCGAAAACGACTTGATATTGCGGGGGGTCTATTACATAGACCTAGAGTCTTATTTTTAGATGAGCCTACAGTTGGTCTTGATATCCAAACTAGAAGGAAAATTTGGGAATATATTAAAAAAATCCACAAAGAGTTTGAGATGACACTTTTTGTATCTACTCACTATATGGAAGAAGCTGACCAACTATGCGATAGAATTGGAATTATTGATGGTGGGAAGATTCAGGTAATTGACACTCCTCAAAACATGAAAAATGCCTTGGGAAACGAAGTAATTTCTTTAACCATCGAAAACCAAAACAATGAAAAAGAATTTCTTTCTACTCTGGAAAAAATAGAATTAGTTAAAAAGATAAACCATGATCAAGGTAAAATTACATTATTTGCATCAAAAGGAACTGAAGTCATTCCGAAAATATTTCAAATATCCTCAGACTTGAAAATAAAAATAAATTCGATTTCACTTACACAACCTACCCTTGATGATGTTTTCATTTCTTACACAGGTCATGAAATAAGAGATGATGATGGAGGATATAATAGAAAACGAGAACATGCAAAAATGAAGAGGATACGTGCATGAATTCACTAATTTATGATACGTATACTATTTTTTGGCGAGAGCTAAAACGATACAAAAAATCACGCAGTGGAGTTTTGATAAGATTAATCCAACCAGCTATTTGGATTATTGTTATAGGAAACACGTTTTCGGGAACTCAACCGTTAATACAGTCTGTTGGTTTTGAAGGACAATACATAGAATTTATGGCACCTGGAGTCATAATTCTTACTGCAATCTTTACGAGTATTTTTGGAGGAGTAAACACACTTTGGGATAGACGATATGGTTTTATGAATAAAGCATTGACATCCCCCATCTCTCGCTCCTCAATTGCACTTGGAAAAATGTCGGCCATATCTTTGATCGCTGCATTACAAGCTAGCTTAATTTTAGGAATTGCGTTAGCTATAGGTGTATCATTTCCAAATCCAATAATGATCGCACCGATAATGGCAATTGTAATTTTGTTTTCATTGGGATTTTCGGGAATTTCGGTGGTGGTCGCTGCTACGGCAAAATCTCAGGAGACATTTTGGGGGGTGATTAATTTTCTTGGAATGCCTTTGTTTATGCTAAGTCCAGCCCTATTTCCATTAGAATTGCTTCCTGATTGGCTTGCATCTATTGCCAAACTCAACCCTGTAACCTATACCGTTTTACTTGTACGAGAAATGATGACGGGAGTATCTGAAGGAGGAATATCTACAATTTTGAGTATTGGGGTGATCTTGGTATTTGTTTTGATTATGGTTGGACTGGCAAGCTATGTCTTTACTCGGGAAGTAAACAAACCATTTTGAATACATTACCTAAATAGATCAAATTCCATTTGTAGTATGAAAAATTTAAAATTTCATTTCTTTTTTAGATTTTATTTTTTTAAAAATTATTGATCGCATAATAAAATTATTTTTTTTAAATTTCTTAAAATTTGTTGCACCTAATTTTCTAATGTTCCTATATAGATACATAGATTGTATGTGCGCCATGGTTAACTGTTATTCCACTTTGACCCAGTTATGGGACAGTGGTTCTCTTGGGTAAAATCCAATGAAAAACAACTTTTAACAATCCTTGAAAATCTTGCAAAAAAAGCAGTTGAAACATCTGAAGAGTTGGTTGTTTTCCTAACCGATCTTAAAAATGAAGATTCTTTAGAAAAAATTCGCTCCCTTGAGAAGGAAGCTGATGAATTAACACGTGATATTTTTTCTGAATTAAACAAGACCTTCATCACTCCTCTTGATCGTGAAGATATGCAAAGAATAGCCTCCAAAATAGATGATGTGATTGATTTCACAGATGGAATTGCAGCTAGGCTATCAAGCTATCAAATTTCTGAACCTCCTCCTTATTCCTTAGAAATGGTAAAGGATCTAGTACAAGCTACAAAAGAAGTAGAATATATGATTTCAAAATTACAAAAGATCAAAAATCCTAAAGATATGATAGAACATTGTAGAAACACAAGTGATATTGAACACAAGGTCGATGACTTGTATCGAGATGCAATAAGGGAACTTTTTACTTCAACAGATGCCATTCACATAATCAAACTCAAAGATATCTATGAAACAATCGAAACTGCATCAGACAGATGTGTAGATGTTGCAGATGTCATTGAAGACATAGTTTTGAAATATACGTAGGTTGAATTTATGTTAGAAATCGCGATTGGAGCAATAATTGTAGCGCTAATCTTTGATTTTGTAAATGGATTTAATGATTCTGCAAATTCTGTTGCAACAGTGATTGGCACACGTGTATTAAAACCTCTACAAGCTGTATCATTATCTGCTATTGCAAATTTTATCGGACCTTTTGTTTTTGGAGTGGCAGTTGCAACTACCATTGCCAAAGGAATAGTCAGTTTTGAAGATATTACTGTTTATATGATTGTTGGAGGTTTGGCAGGTGCCATAGGTTGGAGCTCTTTGTGTACATATTTTGGATTGCCTATTTCTAACAGCCACTCTTTAATTGGAGGAATTATGGGCGCTGGGATTGCAGGTTTGGGGTTTGAAAAACTTGTTTATGGAGGGTTGACAAAAGTATTTGCCGGAATTGTAATTGCTCCAGTAGGGGGATTTATTTTTGGATTACTGTTAACGGGACTTATCATTACAGTATTTGCAACTAGAAAACCAGCAATAGTAAACAAATCATTTGGCAGGTTACAAATAATTTCTTCAGCTTGGTTTGCTCTAACTCATGGGGCTAACGACGGACAAAAAACAATGGGTATTATTGCTTTAATTTTGTTTTCGGCAGGATTGACTCCTGAATTTGAAATGCCTCTTTGGGTGATTTTTGCAGCGGCCACCGCTATGGGCCTGGGTACATTCTTTGGTGGATACAAAGTAATAAAGACACTTGGGGTTAAAGTCACAAGACTCAGACCATATCAGGGATTTGCAGCTGAAACTGGTGGTGGATTAATGTTGGCCATCTTTGCAGTATTTGGAATTCCTGCTAGTACTACACATGCAATTACTGGAACTATCATGGGGTCAGGAGCTGCACGAAGAAAACGTGCAGTAAGATGGGGTGTAGGAAGGCAAATCATCTTTGCTTGGATAATCACCATCCCTGGAAGCGCGGTATTGGGAATTGCTGGTACCTACTTGATTCATCTTTTTGTATGATGTATTGAGGCTTTGATTTTTATTCTACCCAAAAATTTTTGAATCATTCAAATGGAAATTCTCGATCTTATTCAATCTAATTTATTAACTCCAATTGTGTTGTTTTTTATTTTTGGAATTATTGCTGCAAGAATAAAGTCTGACTTGAAAATCCCTGATGCGATTTCAGAGTTTTTGCCCATATACTTGCTTGCAGCAATTGGACTTCATGGAGGAATTGAGATGAGAAATACAGGGTTTGAGACGATGCTTGTCCCAATGTTAGTTGCCATTGGAATGTCATTGCTCTTTACCTTAAATCATTACCAAATATTGCGTCGTCTAGGCAAATTCAATCTTTTTGACTCTTATGCTCTTGCCTCGACTTATGGTGCTGTTGGGGCAGTTACGTTTTCAGTTGGGCTTTCCTTTCTCAAAAATCAAGGAGTTTCATCTGAAGGATACCTTGCAGCAATCCTTGCAGTTTTAGAACCAGTTGCTTTCATCTTGGCGATATTTTTGACAAATATGGCCGTATCAAAACAAATCAAAACAAAAAAGAAATCCCTCGGAGAATTTCAAACAGAATCCGAAATAGAAATGGGGATATCTGAAACTAAAACAAATCTAAAACAAGTTCTTCATGAATCAATAACTGGAAAAGCCATTGTAATTTTGCTTGGAAGTATTATCATTGGATATCTGATTGGGGAGGAAGGATTTAGCTCAATTAGCATTGTTTTTGATGAATTGTTTACAGGTGCAATTGTAATTTTTCTAATCGAGATGGGAATTATTGCAGGTCAGCGACTAGAGGATATCAAAAAAGTAGGCGTGTTTTTGATTGCATTTTCCATTTTACTGCCAACCTTTAACGGTATATTGGGTGTTTTAGTTGCTACTGCATTAGGATTAAGTCTAGGAGGTGCAGTAATGTTTGGATTGCTTTTGGCCAGTGCATCCTTTATCGCAGCACCAGCGGTTTTACGTCATGCAATCCCACAAGCTAAACCCAGTCTTTACATCACATCAGCATTGGGAATTACCTTTCCCTACAACATTATCATCCTGCTCCCAATAATGTTTATGGTATCATCAATTGTTCACAATGAGGGATCGATAGACTTATTCAATTACATTTCAAAAGGATTGATATGAAACTTTACAACGTTAAACTATTGACAGTCACTTGTGAGATTCTTGCCCAAAAAAATGTAATTGATATTTTGGCAAAGCACAAAATTACTGGCTATACCACTTATGAAGTAGAGGGAAATGGAGCTCGTGGCTTACGTGGACAGGGATTAAAAAATGAAAAAAATGTCAAAGTCGAAGTAATAATGCAAGAAAACACACTACAAGATGTAGTAGAAGAACTTGCTAGAACTTTATTTACGAATTTTGCAATAATAGTGTATGTAAGTGATGTTGGTGTTCTTCGTACAGAAAAATTTGTCTAACAACAGGTATCATCATTACACAAAACTGGAAACTTTTTACTTGCCTTGGTAATATTTGAAATTAATTCAGAAAGCTGAGTGTTTGAAATGCTATACATTGCTTTTTTACCTTCATCTCTTGATTTTACAATTCCACATTTTTTCAAAGTTTTAAGATGATGTGATATTAACGGCTGATCTTTTTTTATTTTATCCACAAAGTCGTTTACACACAGTTCTTTATTTTTTTGAAGCAAATCTAATATTTCAAATCTTGTATCATCGCAAATGCATTTGAGAAGATTAACTCCATTCATATCAATTTAAATTTATATAAACTAATATTTATGTTATTTCATGAAAGAATCTTCAAAAATCCTATTTGTATGCGTAGAAAATGCTGGAAGAAGCCAGATGGCCGAAGGATTTTTTCGAAAGTATGCCAAAAATTTTGATGTAATCAGTGCAGGAACCCAGCCAAAATCAAAACTTCTTCCAGAAGTAGTTGAGGCAATGAATGAAATAGGAATTGACATTACACACCAAAAACCAAAACTACTTTCTAATGAAATGATTGAGAGTTCTATCAAAACTGTAAACATGGGATGTATAGATAAAGAATCATGTCCATCATTATTTGTAAAAGATGTAATTGATTGGAACATTATAGATCCTAAAGGAAAGAAACTTGACGAAGTAAAAAAAATTCGTGAACAAATAAAATTCGAAGTGTTGATGTTGATTAAAAAACTTGAAGATGATTTATGACATATTCAAATTTACAAATTTTTATAGTGGAATTAATTGGAACCTTTATTCTTGTAACCTTTGCTACTGGTTCTATTGTCTATAATGTGCAAATTGGGGGACCGTATGGGATTTGGTTTGCTGCAGTTGCACCCTTTATAGCACTAATAATTGGTGTGTATTCTTTTGGAAAAATATCTCTTGCACATTTTAATCCAGCTGTTACGATTGGATATTATATTACAGGACATATAACTAAAATCCAAATAGTATGGTATTTTGCAGCTGAAATTATTGGTGCGATACTTGGTTCTTTGTTTGTGATGAATTTTATTGGGACGGAAGCAAATCTTGGAGCAAATGCTCCAAACTTTGATTATTCATTTTTTTTGATATTTCCCGTTGAGGTTCTGGCATCGGGATTATTAATGGCGGTAATCTTTACGGTTGTTTACACTAAAGGACTAAAAGGATTTAGTGGAATTGCCATTGGCGGAATAGTTGGATTGGATATTTTCTTTTTAGCTTTTATTTCAGGTGCCTCAATGAATCCTGCCAGAGCATTAGCGCCTGCATTGTTATCTGGTGTGACGAGTGATTTGTGGCTTTATTGGACGGCTCCATATGTTGGAACTATGGTTGTGGCTTTTTTGTTTAAAGGCAAGTTTCAAGCCCAGAGAAAACAAGAAAATCCATAATATTACGAATAATAATGACCTAAATGCATCATAAATTGTGCCTAATTCTAGGAAATTATTCAATAATGCAAAAAAAGTAATTCCATCGGGGGTCAACAGTCCAGTCAGATATTTTGAGCCTTACCCATTCTTTACCAAAAAATCTAATGGAGCCTACATTTGGGATGAGGATGGAAATCGCTACATTGACTATTGTAATGGTTATGGTGCATTACTCTTAGGACATCGAAGAAAAGAAATTCTCAAAGCTGTAACTAATCAATTAAAAAAAGGAACATTATACTGTACCCCCACCTCTGCGGAAATTGAATTATCTAATTTAATTCGTGCAAACTTTCCTTCGATAAAAAAAGTTAGACTTGTTAACACCGGTGGTGAGGCTACAATGACTGCAATAAGATTAGCACGTGGTTTTACGAAAAAGAAAAAAATAATAAAATTCGAAGGATGTTATCATGGTGCACACGATTCTGTTTTAGTTAAAGCTGGTTCGGGATCTGCTCATAATGGAATTTCAGTTTCAGATGGTGGATTGGACGAGGTCTCAAAAAATACTTTGGTTGTTCAATATAATAATTCTGAAGATTTGGAAAATACTATTAGGAAAAACATAGATGTTGCGGGAGTTATCGTAGAACCAATATTGGCAAACATGGGATTAATCTTACCTAAGAAAAATTTTCTGCAAGATTTAAGAAAAATTACCACACAAAATGACATACCACTAATCTTTGATGAGGTTGTAACTGGATTTAGAGTATCACCGGGTGGAGCGCAAAAACACTTTGGAATTAAACCTGACATTACTACGCTTGGAAAAGCTTTGGGAAATGGATTTACAATTGCTGCCGTAGGAGGTAAAAAAGAAATTATGGATTTGCTTTCACCAGCAGGTAAGGTATACCAGGCATCTACCTTTGCGGGAAATCCAATATCTGTTTCTGCTGCAATTAGCTCTATCAAGGAATTAAACAAAATCAAGAACAAACTCTATTCAAAGCTAGAGAGGTATAATGTAAGATTTACGCACGCATTAGATGATATTGCGACTGATCTCAAGATTTCTCATCAGATAAATTTTACATCTTCAATGTTTCAGATATTTTTTACAAATAAACCCGTAATCAATTATAAGACTTCCAAAAATGCCAATGCAAAAAAATTTCAAAAAATGTTTAAAATATTACTAAAAAATGGAATTTTTATCGCTCCGTCTCAATTTGAAGTTGTTTTTCTATCTGATGCACATACCCAAACAGATCTCAATCGAACTCTTGATGTTTATCAAACTGCTCTAAAGTCGGTGAAAAATTGAAGTATATTGTTGGAGCAAGAGGAAGTCAATTATCTCTTGCACAAACAAACTGGGTAATATCTGAATTAAAAAAACATAATTCAGAGTTAGAATTTGAAATTAAAACAATACAGACTAAAGGTGATGTTGATGCTCGACCACTATTCACGATTGATCAAAAGGGAATATTTGAAAAAGAAATTGACAGAGCGGTTTTAGAGCAAAAAATAGATTTTGCAGTTCATAGTCTAAAGGATGTTCCTTCTCAATTAGATGAAAATTTGGTTCTAGCTTGTATTCCAAAAAGAGAAACAGTAAATGATGTTTTTATTTCCTCGGATGGTGCAACTTTGGATTCAATAAAATCAAATGCAATAGTTGGTACTAGCTCTTTACGGCGGGCAGTGCAAGTAATGAGGAAACGTTCTGATGTTACTGTTAAACCCATAAGGGGAAATATTGAAACACGAATCAGAAAGATTTCGCAGGGTGATTATGATGCAATTGTTCTTGCACAGGCAGGAATTTCAAGATTGGGGCTTGAGGTAAAGTACTCTTTACTATCCACCGATGAGTTTTCTCCATCTCCAGGACAAGGTGCGCTTGCAATTGTCTCAAGGAAAGATGATTTTGAAACCATTTCAATGTTAAAAAAAATTGAAGATTCTGAATCTAGATTAGAAATTGAGGCTGAGCGGTCCTTGTCAGACTATGTTGATTCTGGATGCAGATTTCCAATTGGTGCCTATGCTCAATCAAATGGATTGGATATGAGTCTAATTGTCTCTGCGTTTTCAGTAGACGGAAAAAAATCAATCATTGTTAAAAAATCAGGACCTAAAAATGATCCTATCTCTTTAGGTCATAATGTGGGAGCAGAACTTCGTGAAAAGGGTGTAAATGATCTTGCATTAAATTGGAGAGAGAAAGTGGAGGAATGGAATAAAAAATGACTGGTAAAGTCTATCTTGTTGGTGCAGGACCGGGTGATGGTAAATTAATTACAATGAGGGCAGTTGAATTGTTACAAAAAGCTGATGTTGTCCTTTACGATAGATTGGTAAGTAAAAAAATTATCTCTTTAATTCCAAAATCTGCAAAAAAAATCTATGTAGGAAGAGCAGTAGGAGACGATACGACTCACCAAAATAGCACAAATGATTTGATGGTAATCCATGCCAAATCTAAAAAAAATGTTGTTAGACTAAAGGGAGGTGATCCTATTATTTTTGGACGTGGGGGGGAAGAAGCAGAATTTCTAAAGGAGCACAATGTAAAATATGAAATCGTTCCAGGAATTACATCGGGAATTGGTTCCGCTACTTATGCAGGAATTCCATTGACTCATAGACAGCATGCTTCCTCAGTAGTTTTCGTTACTGGACATGAAGATCCTGAAAAGAAAATCGAGGCGGTAAAATGGAAACGCCTTGCAAAATCAGTAGACACAATTGTAATTATGATGGGCTTATCTAGAATTGATAGTATTTGCAAGCAACTAATTGCTGGAGGTCTGGATAAAAATATGCCCGTTGCTGTTATTCAAAATGGTACCACTCCCCAGCAAAAAATGGTAAAAGGAACCGTTTCAAATATCGCAAAACTAGTAAAGGCTAAAAAAATTACACCTCCCACCAATATTATAATAGGCAAAGTAGTAAATTTGTCTGATATTATAGGATGGAGAAAAAATGCTTGAAGGAAAAATAATAGCAATTACTAGATCAAAAGAAGACTCTTCTGAATTTATTGACTTGGCTACAAAAAATAATGCAAAACCACTTCCATTGCCTACAATTGAGCTGGTAAGTAAAGGGGAAAAAATAGTCGATGAATTTCTCAATTCGGTAAAGCACTATGATCCTGATTATTCTGTTTTTATGAGCTCAAAAGCAGTAAAACTTCTTTTTGATACTGCTAGAAAAGTTTCAAAATTTGATCAACTACAGCTTGCAGTTGCCAATACAATAGTAATGGCAGTAGGTCCTAAAACAAAAACTGCACTGGAACAAGAAGGAATCAAAGTTGCGTATGTTCCAAACACCTTTTCTTCAGTAGGTGTGGGGGAATTATTTACCAAATTACATGCAGTTGGAAAAAAAGTGATAGTGCCCAGAAGTGGCGCCTCTACTCCTTTTTTGAAAGAACTTTTGAACAAAATTGGAATTGATGTAAAGGAAATTCATCTATATGACGTATGTGCATTTAGAGACACAACTCAATGGAATGAATTTAGAGAAATTTTTTCCCAAAATAAAATTGATGGGATTGTTTTTACAAGTGCATCATCAGTTAGAGCATTTTTTGAGATAATGTCTAAAGATTATTCTGGAAACTCATTAATAGAGAAATTACAAAAATCTTCAATCGTTGCAATTGGACCCTTTACTGCAGACGAACTGAAAAATTTCAAGGTGAAAAATACAATATCAGAAGTACATACTGTTCTTGGATCCTTTGAAACAATCAAAGAAACTTTGGTGCACTAGTCTCCCAACAATCTTTTATTAACCCTAATTCTATTTTGTACAATGAATATCTCAAAGAAAATTATGATTAATTCCCTCTTTGTATTATTTGCTATTGTAGTTAGCATGATTCCAGGTCCTGTATTTGCAGATCATTCTACTGCTGCTGTAAGTCTTCCACAAGGAACATCGATTACAGGATGTGAGACAACAAACGAATGTTTCATACCTTCTGAGGTAACAGTTGATATAGGCGGCGAGGTTACATGGTCAAACGATGACTCGGCAGCTCACACTGTTACTGCTGGAAGTGCAGCAGTTGGACCCTCCGGAGTTTTTGATTCTAGCTTGTTTATGGCAGGGACAACCTTCTCACATACATTTGAAGCCAAAGGTGTATTTCCATACTTTTGTATTGTTCATCCATGGATGGAAGGAATTGTGCTTGTTCAAGGAGTTGAAGAGGCAGAGCCTGCAGAATTTGAATCCAAGGGTATAGGATCTGAAGAGTCAGAATATGCGCCCGGAACACTTGTTGTAAGGGCTCCATCAGAAGAGGAAACCACCGTTTCAGGAATTTCTGCAGATGGCACCATCCGTGCAGAAATTACAGCTAGTAATCCTATTTCTGATGAGAAAATGTCTCTTGAAATTAAATTTAGAGATTCAAACGATGGAAGTGTGAAAGAACACGCAAACTATGACCTTGTAATTACGCAAAATGATCTGGAAATTCTTTCAGTTTTTGGAGAACATGCTCATGAAGGAACTTCAATCTACTTAACTCCACCATTACGGTCGTCTGATCAAGTTGACATTAAAGTAACTATGTTAGGGTTTGGACTTCCAGATGAAGAAAGTAATTGGAGTGGACCTCAGGGAGAAATTTTGATTTTCAATGTCGTTCCTGAATTTGGAACAGTGGCTATAGTTGTAATGTTTGTTGCAATATCAGCTGTTGTTTTAATGTCATCAAAATACACCAGAGTAATACCAAAACTTTAAAATTTCTTTAAATTTTTTATCCTACTTATTCTTCTCTAAAGGCTCTTATTTCGATTCTAAATAAAAAAAATGTTAAAAATGGAAATGTTTTGCCCTAAATGTAAAATCAATAGAGAATTCTATGAAATTGATGATGGTCCTGATGTGGATGATAATACATTAACCTACTTTTCTTACAATTGTCAATTCTGTAACTTGCATTTAGATGGCAATAATAAAAATTGGTATAATGGAGAAGATGTAGCTTGTTATCTTCAGGTAGAGCATGCCACACCCTTCATGACTTCAAAGGATTATGAGAAGACAAAAAAGTGATTCAAAACTAAGTTAGATTAGCTAAACTCTAAAGTTTAGCTTCGCCTATTTAGCTGCACCTATTTTTGCTCATGTATTTATAATATAACGGGGTTATTTTCTTCATGGCTACTGAAAATCTTGACATGGATTATTCAAAATATGATTTTAAAGATTCAACTGACATGTATGTACATCTCAGTAAAAAAGGACTCTCCAAGGAGACTGTAATTGCCATTAGCAAAATGAAAGATGAGCCACAATGGATGCTTGATTTTAGACTACGATCCTTTGAGATTTTTATGAAAAAACCAATGCCAACTTGGGGTGGAGACCTTAGTGTAATTGATTTTCAAAATATCTTTTATTATGCAAAGGCAACTGAAAAAACTGAAAAGAACTGGGATGATGTGCCTTCAGATGTAAAAGCCACATTTGACAAGCTAGGTATTCCAGAAGCTGAAAAGAAATTTCTTGCCGGTGTTGGTGCACAATATGAATCAGAAGTAGTTTATCATAGTTTAAGAGAAGATTTAGCAAAACAAGGTGTCATGTTTTTAGATACTGATGCTGCACTCAAAGAACAACCAGAAATTTTCAAAAAATATTTCGGTAAAATTATTCCTCCAGAGGATAACAAATTTGCTGCATTAAACAGTGCAGTATGGAGTGGTGGTTCTTTCATTTACATTCCACCTGGTGTCAAAGTAGACATGCCTCTTCAAGCATACTTTAGAATTAACGCAGAAAACATTGGACAGTTTGAAAGAACATTGATTATTGCTGACGAAGGCTCTGAAGTTCATTATATTGAGGGCTGTACTGCTCCTGTTTATTCATCTGAATCCCTACACTCCGCAGTTGTTGAACTAGTTGCACATAAAGATGCAAAACTTCGATACACTACTATCCAAAACTGGAGTAGTGATGTTTACAATCTTGTTACAAAACGTGCTTATGCATATGAAGGAGCAACAGTTGAATGGATTGATGGAAACATTGGAAGTAAACTTACCATGAAGTATCCTGGAATCTATTTGATGGGTGAACGTGCATATGGTGAGACACTATCAATTGCATTTGCAGGAAAAGGGCAACACCAAGATACTGGTGCTAAAATGGTTCATCTTGCACCAAACACTACCTCTAAAATTACCTCGAAATCTGTAAGCAGACTTGATGGACGATCAACGTACAGAGGATTACTAAATGTTGCAAAGGGAGCTACTAATGTAAAAGCAACAGTAAGGTGTGACGCCTTGCTACTAGATGATACTTCAAAGACTGACACGTATCCATACATGGAAATTAATCAAGAAGATGCAACCATTACCCATGAAGCAACTGTAGGAAAAATTGGCGATGAACAAATCTTTTATCTCATGAGTAGAGGCTTTTCAGAAGAAGAAGCCCTTTCTTTAATTGTGAATGGATTCATGGAACCTTTTACAAAAGAATTACCAATGGAGTACGCAGTAGAACTAAACCGACTCATCAAAATAGAGATGGATGATTCTGTCGGATAGATTTTAAAATGAATAGCCATGTCTCAAACACTTTCGACGATTAGTCTAGGACACATTGATCAAATATCTTCCTCTAAAAACGAACCAGATTGGTTAAAGGAATATCGAAGAAACTCTTTATCGGTTTATGAAAATCTTCCAATTGAGACATCTCCTCTTTACAACAAATATACTGACGCTAAAAAAATGGATCCCCAACAAGTTTCCCTTTCAGTATCAACAACTGATACCGTGCCAAGTTTTCTGGAAAAAAGATTGGGGGAATTGGACAATGAAACCTGTATTATACAAATAGGAACTCATATTCACAAAATCAACTTACCAGATGAATTAAAAACAAAGGGTCTTGTAATTTCATCAATTGAAGATGCAATAAAAAATAACTCTGAACTTGTAAAAAAATCACTTGAAGTCTCAAACTCTAAAAATGATAAATTTACTGCATTAAACAATGCAGCCTTTAATTCAGGAATTTTTATTCATATCCCAAAAAATCTAGTTTTAGAAAAACCAATACATGTTCTAACTTGTTTATCTGATGATGGCATATCTATAATTTCTAGAAACATTGTCTTTGCAGATGAGAACAGCAAGGGAATTATTGTTCAAGAACTCTATTCTACAAAATCAGAAAATCAACAAGCATATCTTGAATTGTTTAACACAAATGCGGCACCAAATTCCCACCTTGATGTAACCACCCTACAGCTGATGGATCAAAGCTCAGTTGCTTTCTCCACTAAAAGAACAGATATTGGACAAGATGCCAAGGTAAACTGGTATTCTGGACTGTTTGGCTCTGTTTTATCTAGATTCCAAATAGGCTACTATCTTAATGGTACGGGTGCTTCGGTAAATGATTCTGAAGTAATCTTTGGAAACAAAGAACAATCCTTTGATATTCAAACAGATGTAAACCATGAGGCTCCTTCGACAGAAGCAAGAGTAGTTGAAAAATCTATTCTTAGAAACAAATCAAAATCTTTATTCAAAGGAATGATTAGAATTAAAGAAAATGCAGCCAAATCAAACTCATTTTTATCCGGCCGCTCTATTCTTTTGGACAAAGATGCAAAATCAGATGCCATTCCTGGGTTAGAAATTTTTACCAACGATGTAAAGGCAACTCACTCTGCTTCAGTAGCACAGATTGATGAAGAGCAAATATTCTATCTAAAAACACGATGCCTAAGCCATGAAGAAGCAGAACGAACAATTGTAGAAGGATTTTTAGAACCATTATCAAGGAAAATGTCTTTTCAAATTAGAGCATGGATTGCCTATCTTATTGAATCTAAATGGGATGACAAAGAACTAACAATTAACACCGATGAAGAACTTGCAAAATTTGTTGAAATAGAGGAGACTAGATACAACGAAGATGCAGAGATTGAGCAACACTACAAGTACAGGTGATCAAGATGCCTCAATGGATTAAAGCATGTAATTTAGAGCAAATAAAAGAAGGACAGCTGTTTGGGTTTCAAAATGATGAGAAAAAAATTCTTTTGGCAAATCAAAAAGGAAAAATTTTTGCTACAGACTTAATCTGCACCCATGCTGAGGCTGATTTGTCAACGGGATTTCTAAGTGAAGAGGGTGTAAGGTGTCCGTTACACCTTTCTGTTTTTAATTTACAAGATGGAAAACCCCAAAATCTTCCAGCAGAAAATCCACTAAAAACATACAATGTCAAAATAGATCAAAATGAGATCTACGTGGAGGTTTAGATAATGCAAAGTGCCCAAACATCTTTTGAAAATATTAGAAAAGACTTTCCAATTTTAGAACGAACTGTTCGGGAAAATAAGGCTCTTGTTTATTTGGATAATGCATCAACAACACAAAAACCAAACCAGGTAATTGATGCAATAAATGATTATTATCGAAATCACAACGCTAACATTCACAGAGCGGTTTATGCATTGGCAGAAGAGGCAACTGAACTTTACGAGGGTACAAGAGATAAGGTTGCAAATTTCATCAATATCAAAAACAGGAATGAAATTATTTTTGTTAGAGGTACTACTGAAGCCATAAATCTAGTTGCATATGCTTGGGGAAGGAAACATGTGAAGGAAGGAGACATTATAGTTACCACCGAATATGAGCATCATAGCAATATTGTTCCTTGGCAATTATTGACACAAGAAAAAGGTGCCAGACTAGAATACATTGGAATGGACGACAATGGAGAATTAATCTTAGATGACCTTGACAAATATCTTGCCACAGGCAAAGTAAAACTAGTAACATTTAGCCAGATGTCTAATGTTTTAGGGACTATCTCTGATGCAGAGACAATTATCTCAAAATGCAAAGCTGCGGGGGTTTTGACCCTTATTGATGGTGCCCAGGCAGTACCTCACATGAAAGTAGATGTTGAAAAATTAGGATGTGACTTTTTTGCATTCTCTGGTCATAAAATGCTAGGACCAACTGGTATCGGAATTTTATGGACTAGAAAATCCATTTTGGAAACAATGAATCCTTTTCATGGAGGCGGTGATATGATTAGAGAAGTTCACAAATATGAAACAACTTGGAATGATTTGCCTTACAAGTTTGAGGCGGGAACTCCAAACATTGCCGATGTAGTAGGTTTAGGTGCTGCAATTGATTATCTTTCAAAAATTGGAATGGATAACATTAGAGAACACGAAATTGACTTGACCTCTTATGCCATAGAGAAATTAGCCAATGTAAAGGGACTGCATATCTATGGAACAAAAGATATTTCAAAACGTGGTGGAGTAATTTCATTTAATTTTGCAGATGTTCATCCACATGACGTGGCACAAATTATTGATGAAGAGGGAATCGCAGTAAGATCAGGTCATCATTGTGCTCAAGTACTAATGGAAAGACTAAATGTGGCAGCAACATCAAGGGCTAGCTTTTACATTTACAACACTAAAGAGGAAATTGATAAATTAATCAATTCATTAAATAAAGTAGCAAAGGTGTTCAAATTATGAGTAACGCAGACATTTATCATGAAATGATAGTTGATTATTCCAGAAACCCAATCAATTATGGAAAAATTGAGGATCATGATGTCACCTTTCATGACTCTAATCCATTATGTGGTGATAGCATTGACATTGACATGAAAATTGATAATGACAAAATATCTGATATTAAATTTCATGGTAAGGGTTGTGCAATATGTATGGCGTGTTCATCTGTTTTGACTGAAATTGCCAAGGGGAAAAACATCGATGAGGTTAGAAACATTTCAAAAAATGATGTTTTAGGAGAACTTGGCCTTGAACATTTACAGGCAGTTAGAATAAAATGTGCTCTACTCTCCCTTAAAGTTCTAAAATCTGCTCTTTACTCTTATCTTGGAAAACATCTTAAAAATTCAGACGATGTAGATAAGTTAAAAGAAGAGGCAGCAAGCTTATACTAGTACATGAATGAATTTACTCCCTCTATTCCTATCGAATTACAAATCAGAAAAATAATTTTTGAGAAATACAATGATGTAGACTCGAAATTTACAAATGATGAAATATTTGAAGTGATAAAGCAAAGTAAAGATTTTGATTCTTCGTGGATAATTGATGATTTGGAACCTTTTATCAAAGAAATTTGTGATTCTGGTCTTGCAAGAAATATTGCACAAAACTTTACCACTATATGGCTAAAGCTGTTTGATCCTGTTAAAAAACACCAATGCAATTCTTGTGATCAAGAAATCTATCTTGGGGAATCAGAAAAACAAGAATGCCCCAATCCCACCTGTAAGTCAGCACTTTAGCGGTTGTGCTTTTTTGCAGCTTCCTCTAATGCTTGCATCATTGGAAGTTTTTCACCTGTAAGATATAGAACTAGTGCGCCTCCTGCGGTGCTGATGTGATTGATTTTTTCTCCAAGACCTTGGCTCTTTAGAACTGATGTTAAATGACCGCCACTAACTATGGTTGTTGCCATTGAATTTGCAACCGCCTCTAGCATTCCTTTTGTTCCATAGGTAAAATTTTTCTTTTCAAAAAATCCTGCCGGACCACTAATGAAAACAGTTCCTGCACCTGCAATTAATTTTGAATAGAAATCAACCGTCTTTGGACCAAGATCATAAATTTTATCACCCTTTGAAATCTCTCTTACATCCATCTCGATTCGTTCCCCATCTTTATCAATTGCAATATCTACTGGAGTTGAGAAAACATCTGGATATTCTCCTATTAGGGAGTGAGCCTTTGCCACCACCTCTTCCTCTCTTTTGATGCCTAATGGAAATTTGATTCTAGCCTGAGCACGCATAAACACATTTCCAATTATTCCTGTAAGTAACACATGATCTGCCCGTCCATTTTGAATCAACAACTTGATTGCCTCCAGCCGATCAGGAACCTTGGAACCACCTAAAACGATAACATGAGGTGCCTTTGCAACTGTCATTATTTCATCAAGGTTTCTAACCTCTCTTTCAACGATACGTCCTGCGCATGCAGGGAGCACTTGTGGAAATCCAACAATTGATGGGTGTGATCTGTGTGCACTAGGAAATGAATCCAAAACACATAGGTCAAAGAGTTTTGACAACCTTCTTACCATGATAGTATTCGCTGCATCTTCTGGTGAGAACTCATAGTTTTCTTCAGCACACAAACGTAGATTATCTAAAAGCAGTACTTCTCCATTTTTCAAATTTTTAATTTCATTTTGTGCTGCACTTCCAATCACATCTTCAACATACTTTACTTTTTTATTCAATAATTTTTCAAGAACCTTTGCATGTTTGTCCATGCCTGTATAATCCTTGTTTCCAACTCTTCCTTGGTGAGATGCCACTACTACTTTTGACTTCTCTAACGATTGAATTGTTTCAATAGCCTCTTCAATTCGTTTAGTTCCTGAAATTTCCATGGTATCAGGATCTATCGGACAGTTCATGTCGACTCTTAGAAAAACTGTTTTATCTTTAAGATCAAAATCATCTAGTGTGAGGACCTTCACGATCTCTCTATTGTCTCCTTGGTTAAATTCTTTGAGCCGATCAGACATGGGCAGTTTACTTTGACATGAAAAATAAATTTCAAACTTTATTTCATCTAGGTAAAATTAAAAATGGTGCGTAAGGGGTTAAACTAATTGCAAAATTGGATTTTTGAATTAAGGTCACGTTCCTTTATTTTTCTGTTAATTTTATTTTTGATTATTTTGGCATTAGTGTATTTTGAAATTACTGAAAGCTTTGATCAAGGTGTAATCTCTTTTGTCTCAGAGCATGTGGGACATCCAGGATTAGACATCATAATGCAATCAATAACTGAAAGTGGTGATTCATTTTACATGCTTGGATTTGGAATAATCACTCTAATTATTAAAAAAACCAGGAGAATTGGAATCACTCTAATGATTCTAATTGTTCTTTCCACATTACTTACAGGCTACATAAAATGTGGCGTAGATAGAGACAGGCCTGAATTTGATTATGAGGGAGTCATTTTTCCTGTAGAAATTAGCCGTGATACATTTGCCTTGTTCTGTGAGGGTGGGGTAAATGCATCCTTCCCATCTGGACATGCTGCACGTTCAGTTGTTTTTGGAATTGTGCTAGCATTTGTTCTATCTGAGCGATTTCCACGTGGATGCTATCTGTTATTTGCTTACCCTATTTTGGTGTCAATTAGCAGAGTCTATGTTTTGCAGCACTTTCCAATGGATGTATTTGGTGGAGCGGTTTTAGGGATCATGTTAACCGGAGTTCTTGCTCATAGGACAAAATTGTATAAATTTTTTGATAAATCAAAAACCTAACTCCTCAAGAACTTTATTGCTGATCAAAATTATTGCAAAATGATCAGAATCATGATGATACGTCCAATATTTTATATCTCGAACCTCATTTTTTTTCCTTAATTCATAATTTACTCCAGTTGTAACTGAATACCCGATTCTTTTGGCAAGTTTAGTTTCTTTGGGCATCAAAACTTTGAATCCCTCTTTTCGGTTAGCAAAACCAAGATTTACCATGTCATCAACTGCATCGGAGGCATCTTTTTCATCTTTTAGCTCATATGTTTTAAAAATTGGTAAATCTTTTGGATGAAAATCCATATTTTTAAACAAATTCAATTACTAATATTTTTTAAAAGAATGACCTACTGCGATCAATGTATGTTAATTCCTCATCCCCATTTTGTTTATAAAATGGGTTCATACTGGTAGTAGGAGAAACATTCTATTAAAAATTTTGAAGTGTTAACGAGCTTATCGACTGTCAGTAAAAATAGTATCCCCCCTTTCTACGCACAAAAAGTCACCCTAATCCACATTATAATGAAGAGTTGATTTGTGGAAAATTCTTATTAGACGATTTTATGAAAATTAACTCTTTCTTTATTTTGGTTGTGTGTTAAATTTCTTTAAAAGTATGATTTGATAAGCATTTTTATTTTATTTCTGGAAGGAGATTAAGATTTATTTTAGTATTAGTTTTTCTGAAAAGATTTCTTGGAAGGAATCCCTCATGGTGTTATATTTTTCTTTATTTCTACCACCATGAAGAAAACTGAATGCAAAACGGTTAAGTTTATCACCATCAATTAAAACTGTTAATCTATTTGTCCGCCATCTGCTAAATTTAGAAGATACTTGTATCTGATCAATGCGGTTTCTTGGAATTATATAATTCGCATCACCAGCAGCAATAATTTCTTTGATGGGAATATTTTCAAGTAATTCTTTGAGGTCATTGGTAAAATTTGATGACACAAGTATTTTGTGAATAATTGATTCATCAAATTTTAAAATTTTAAGAAAATCTTGTAAACCTTTTTTTTTACGTGTATGTACAACATGCAAGTTTTTTTCAGTAATAAAGATAAATCCATAGGACATGCCCATTCCTTTATCTGATTTAATCAAACCATACGAACCTTTTTGAGTTGCCGAACCCCCTTGAATTGACCAATCTATGATTTCTACAATTTCAATAATGGGCTCAAATTCATCTTTTTTTATTTGTTCTAATTCAGATTCATACTCCTTCAATTTTTTACCTGTAGTGACAAGTCGATCTTGAAGTTTACCAATTTTTGCATTGTCTTTTGTAGATTTGGATAACAGTAGATGGGGATGTTCAGCGAGAATTAATGTTCCTGAAATTGACAAGTTTCGAACTGGTTTTTGATTTGCTAGCCCTGGTATTTTTTGCATTTCTGAATAGACGTATGTAGATAATTTTTCAGGAGTAACAAATCCATTTTCATCCACCGAGTTTTTGGTTCCTTTTAGTCCATCAATAATAAAATGAGTAAATGCACTTGCAGATTCATCTTCAAGAGAAAATGATCTTTTGTTAGAAAGCGAAGATGCTAAAATGCAGCTACCTTGACTTTTATTAAATACCTTATGCAAACTTTCACTTCCCAAATCCTCTGCTTCTTTTTCCATATCATCACCTGACTTTCCCAAAATATCAGGTACTGCACCACCGCTAAAGCAACAATCAAGAATAGCGATTTTTTTCTCTGCAATACTCCTTGCCATTTGTTCATTTAACAACTCAAACCGAACTCCATCTTGTTCAGGGATGCTAGTGTCTATTTCAGTAGTTGAAAAAAATCGCCCCCCATATCCATCTAAAACTCCATGACCAGAAAAATAAAAAAGTAAAGTATCATCTCTGTTTGCCTCTTTTCTAAAAAAAGATATTATAGTATCTTGAATAGTTTTATGATCTGATTTTCCCACTATTTTTTGATTCTCTAGAATTTCATATCCGAGTTTGGTAAGAGTTTGGTACATTTCCTCGCCGTCATTTTTACAAAAATCAAGGTTTGGGAGGGATTCATCATTATAATCACTAATACTTATGATTAGAGCCTTTCTCTTTCCATCAGATTCCAATATCTGCATTATCTAATACTAATAAATTAATTTGATCCAATTTTTTGAAAGTAGATGGTGATGAAGTCACTTGAACAAAAATAAAAATTTCTCACAAACCTTATTTATTCAGAATTTTTATTTATTTATGAATAACATGACTAACGAATCCGAATTAAACCAGGTTGAACTAGTTTTTGAAGGGGTTGATGAAACTTCCACTGAAGGATTTGTTAGTAAAGGACCCAAAGAAAAACTAGTAAAAGGATTTGCAGGAAGCATAGATAACATTTCTAAATGGTTTGATAAATACCAAGTCGATTCAATCGAACTCTGGATAAAGGGAGCTGTAGAGACAGGCGGTATTGTAAAGTTATTTGTTAGTGCTTCTGGAGAAGGTGGGATGAAAGTTACTCTCACACCAAAAAATCAATGAAATTTAATTTAGAGTTTTGCTTCAAGAAGGTACTCCCAAAAAATAATTTCAAAATTCCATAAAAGAATAGTCATAATAGGTTGACACTCAGGATAACTGATAAAATCCTAAAAGAAATGTGAAAAGAAAACTACCCTATGATATTTTATCTAGAAAATCATTGTTAGGCTACAGAGCTTGATTTAATGGCTCTGTCCCTTTTACAAAAATAACAATACTCTTCTTTTGAACCGCTATTCATTGGAGTTAAACAATCATGACAATATTTCATGATTACCAAAGATTAATTCCGTATATTAAGAATTTTAATTCCTCATCCTTCCCAAAAAATAATTTCAATTAAAAATAAAAAGAAAAGAGGTCTAAGCGACTTTTGTTTTATGCATTCCCCACTTAAGGTTGAACTCTTCTTTGGTAATTGGAATGAGGGATTTACATTTAAGACATCTACGTGTTTTATTGGTCTTAGAATATCTCCAAAGATGAGCTTCACTTTTTTGATGACAGTTCATGTCTTTCTAGAGCATGAAGAGACTTAAGGGTATGGATGGAAATTAAACCTCTCATTTACCCTCCTCCCAAAAAATAATTGAGTAATAGTATAGATTATTGTTTTTTGGTAAAAACCAATTTTTATCAAATATTATTAGACAATCAATACTTTTAGTAAAACTGTGATAAAGAAAATTTTTTCAATTTCATGTCTCTCAATAATTCTTTTAGTAGGAATAAGCCAGATTCCATATTCCTATTCATTAAGTTGTGCAGGGCCTACCATTGAAGAAGAGTTTTCCAAATCACAGTGGGTCTTTTTAGGGAAATTTATTTCAGAGACGGATGCGGGAATTTTTTCAGATAATACGATATTGAATTTCGAGGTAATTGAATACTACAAAGGAGAGTCTTCTCCAATCATGAAGGTATTAAACAATCCAAATTGGCGTCATTCGTTTTCCTCAGAGGAGGCTATCATTTTTGCAGGGTCAGATTTATTTGGAAATCCAGAGTTATTTCTATGTACAAATTCTGGAGAAACAGCAGATGAACATATTTCTAAAGTTAGGCAAATGTCCAGTGGGTTTTTTGAAGAAGATCTAGGAAAAGCACTAAGACTTGCTGAAGAAAGAGCTCAAATTCAACTTGTTTATGATCTGTTACCCATACTAATTTTAGCCACGGCAACAATTATTGGAATTATTTTCATAAAACGAAAAAGAAAAAAACTAGAAAACTAATTATTTTTAAATTTTCATCCTTCCCAAAAAATAATTTTCTCCTGAATGCATATTTTTTATAATTAATTAGATTACAGAACTTATTAGCTAAATTGATGATAATTTGTATTGCAAGCTAACCAAACCTAATGTTCCAAAATATGTTACTTTAGATATGATGACTAAAAATGGTGAAAGAATTAGGGATTACTTGGAAAATGTCACCTATGAATTATCATTAGGATGCACATACAACAGTCACAGATATTCCCAAAATGAGACTATTTCCTGTGTAATGTGTGGCAAATCAAAACAGGATTAGGTTTTTTGAAATTCTTTACAAAATTTTCATCCTTCCCAAAAAATAAATTCAAAAAACTATGATCAAATTACCGTAATTTTCTTAACTGGTAAGTCAAATCCTGATTATATTAACAACTTAATCGAGCCTATTTTTGATTTAAATTATTGGCGTCACTGGAAAAACTGGTCCTAAAATTAAGACAAAAAAAACAAGAAACCTCAAAGCTTAGATCAAAGGCAGAAAAACAACTTAAAGAATCAAGATCAATTGAGAGACGATCCTCATCTGGATTAGTTTCATTGGATAAAAAAATAGAATCAGAAAAAGAGGATTCTTCAGATGTTTCTGATATTTTAACTCAAAAAACCTCTCAACTAGAAAGTATTCAAAGATTAGTTACAGCTGCAGAAGAGCGTTTAAGTCGGGAAAAAGAAGCCCTTATGGAGGCAGAACAACAGGTAGAATTTGCAGAAAATCCAGAAGAAAAACAAAATGCTGAGGCTAGAGTGAATACCATTAAGACCCAAATTGAAGATTTAGAATATGAAATAAAATCTAGAAACAAAACTGGTAAAAAAATTGAAGCTCAAGTTGCTGAAAATTCAAAAATTCAATCTAAAATTACTTCAAAAATAAAAAAACAATCTCAATCAAAACCTTCCCTTCGAGAATCCATGACTTCAAGTCATAAAGATGCAGCAAAATTTGAAAACGAATTACAGAGACGTCTTAGGGCAGAGGAAAATGCAAAAAAATCACTAGACAAAGCTGTAGAAAAACTGCAAAAATTGCAAGAAAAAAAGAGAAAAGCAGCACCAAAGAGAAAAGCAGCACCAAAGAGAAAAGCAGCACCAAAGAGAAAAGCAGCACCAAAGAGAAAAGCAGCACCAAAGAGAAAAGCAGCACAAAACAAAAAA
>JAOTXZ010000023.1 GCA_029862085.1 Candidatus Nitrosopumilus sp. | reverse complement strand
TCTAGGGCATTTGAATATTCGTCTCCATCTGTATCGTTTGCATCATTGCAAGCATCTCCTTCTCCGTCACCGTCAGTATCTTCTTGAAGCGGGTTTGCAATAGTAGGACAATTATCATCTTTTTTTGCAATTCCATCACCATCTTTATCATTTCCAGGATTTGGAGGTTTAGCATGCACATAACTATCAACATTTTTAAAATCACTTTGATCAATTGTTATTGAATCATTTTGATCAAAAATTCCAGTGTCATTACTCGCATCAATAAAAGGAAGAAATGATGAAGTCAAAAGTATAAAAGAGATTAAAAATATGATGTACTCCTGCCTAGTTTTTCTGGGATTTGTAATTTTCACCTTTTTAGAAATAAATTCATTGTAAAGTGTTTGTAAAGAAATGAAACTAGTAGTTAATTCAGATAACAATTCTTCAAATCGCCCAATTTTTTCATCAAAAACGTCTACTTAACGATGGTGATTAGAAACCTGTTTTAGGGGATTAAATTTGAAACAATCTTTTCATTACAATTGATCGATCAAAATACCCTAGGAGTTTCTTTTTTCTGATCGTAGATAATTTTCGTGATTATTCGTAAGGTGGAAAAGTTCAACTTATTCTTTAAAAAAATAATCCGGATAAAAGATAACATATTACAAAAGAAAGATTTTATTGAAAATTTCAAAAATCGTACTCTATGATGAACCTTCCGTTCCAGAATTAAAAATAAATGAGTTGGTAAAATTCCTAAAAGAAACCTTTTCAGTAAAGGTTGAAAAAAGGGAAAATATTTTAAAATTTTCTTCAATTGATTCGGCCTTAAAGATTGCAAGATGTAGAATATTTAATTTTAGAAAAGATTTTGAAAAACATACCCCTACGAATGAAGAAGTTCTGTTTGAAGAATCAAATATCCAGGACACATCCAATACTGAAAATATAATCATGTATGATGGTTTTCAACTTCAAAAGGTTTTAGCCGAAATGATTCCTGAAACAGAAAACATTGAGAATATTTTTCATGTATTTTTCACAAACAAACTAACTTGCACATATGACTACAATGATTTTAGATATCATGGAAGGGCTCTAATAGGCACAAATCCATCAATAATTTCAACTACTGGGGTAATAGAAGCACCAGCAAAACCAAGAGAGTATTATTTTGATTTAATGACCAATTTTACCCAAGGAGTAAACGTTGAAACTATAAAACAAAAATACAAAGGAATCTATTTGGAGTACAATGATTCTAGATTATCAAAAATCGTGCAAGGATATCTATTACAGGCCATTTTTTATTATGAAACTGGTGATCCCTTCTGTGATAATTTAAAATGTAGATTGTTCAACGCTCATTGGCAAAAAGATCTCTTACATTCACAAGTAGAAGTAGGAAAATTATGTGAAAATCACCAAAGAATTTTAAAAAATAATTTCCTAACCTAAATCATATTTTTAAAAAATTTTATTTCATCATTAGAGTAATCGGCATCCAAATTGGTACTGGGGTTTCGTCTTGTTTGAAATCTTCTATTTTGATTTCCTCATTACATTTTTTCATGTTTTTATTTGTCAAACATTCGGCCAATGCTTCTGTGTATAATTTTTTTTGTTCTATTTCAAAGGCCGATTCTCTTTCCAATTCACGGTTTGGATTTGCGCTCATTAAATGATAAGTATACTCCTTTGTTTCAAGATCCAATAACAAATTAGAAAATATTGCTCGGTCAACAGTCATAATATCATTCATAAACCATTGTTTTTCAAAGCCTCCTGCACTATGAGTCACTATAATCATATCGGCATTTTCAAATTCTTTTACAATTTTAAATTGAATAGATAAAACTTTGGTAAAAGTATCCCAATGAGTCATAGACACATGTATGTCATCTAAATAATTTTCATCGTTAACAATGCTGTTCTTACCATTTGTTTTACTAATTTTAATTGGAGCAGAGTCAGGTTTTTGGGATGAGGTTCCTTCTGGAAATATGTACACTTCAATTCCATTGACCAATGATTTTCCTCCTCTATTAGGAATCTCTATTGTCAAGTTGGTTACCTCACCCAAATACACAGACTTTGTGTTGTAAGGATTATCTAGGTCAATTGATTCTGGTGAGGAAATCTTTGAAAATCCATTGGGGTAGGCCCTAACAATTTGAAGGACTTCATCATCTTCTATTTTATTTTGTGACATGTTGTATCCCATAACCCCAGGCACAGAAGCTAAATTCCCATCAGGTGTAAACGGGTGGTTAAGGCTCAGAGAGTGTCCTATTTCATGCATGGTCACTCGGTAAATCGTTTCATAATCAAATTGTTTGTGATTTTTATTTTTTATAATGTCTTGAAGTTTTTCCAGAGTAAGAGTTTCCCAAAAAGTGTCATCTTCTCTGGCCATCTCTACCAAGGTACTTTGATAATCATCTGTGTAGATGGTGACATTAGCAACTGGAGTTAATGGATGACTAAATCCAGCAACACCAGAAAGTTGGAATATTGTAGGGTTTGGTGTGTTAACAAAATTTACAAAACCATCACAAATTGAATCATTTTTTGGTTGAATATGCATTGTCATGTCCCACACTAATGGGTGATTTGTAACCTCCACTAGACGATCATGCCAAGTTTTAATCACATTAGAGGCAATATGATTAAACATGGGATTTTCAACATTGTTGGTAATACAATAATCAATTCTAGTATCGTTAAAGACAATCAATCTATTTCCGGTATACGGATGAAAATCCAAATATTCCTCATGAGTTGATTCGTCTGTATACCCAAAGACTTTTTGATCGCTGTAAATTGCGATCAAGAATAATGAAAATACAATAAAAATTGTTTTAATCATTTTTATAACTACCCTGATGGCGATTTTAATAAAAGATTTTCTACCTAGTGTTGAACTTTTTTACAATTGGAAAAAAAATTTTAATTTCTGATCGCTCTACCAAAATTTGGGTGATGAATCCTTTCATCAAACGATCTGAAGGTGTTGAACAGGTTTGTACCAGTCCGTTAAATCATATATTTTTGGAAAACGACACTAAATGAAATTTAAAAAATGATCGATCATTAATTCCAATAAAATAGAAAATTTAGGTCTATCACTTAAATTAATGAAATTTACTTAGGATTTTTATGATGGCCGCAGATTCCGGAGCAACTATTCTTGAAAAAAAGGATGATTCTCCAAAAATACCAGATAAAAAGAAGACCAAGTTTGATGTGGTAATTATTGGAGCAGGTCCTTCAGGATACACTGCTGGAATTTATTGTTCCAGGGCAGGATATGACACTTTAATATTATCTGGGATTTTGCCTGGAGGACAGCTAGTAAACACTACTGAAGTTGAAAATTACCCTGGATTTGAAAATGGGATAATGGGTCCGGATTTAATGATAGAAATGAGAAAACAGACCCAGCGAATGGGTACAACTATAGTTGATGATGAAGCCGTAAATGTTGATTTTCGAAACGCTCCCTTTAAAATTTTGTCAGGATCCGAAGAGTACGAAGGAAAAGCAGTAATTATTGCAACAGGGGCCAATCCCAGAAAACTTGGATTGGAAGGTGAGCAAACTTTTGCAGGAAAAGGAGTTTCATATTGTGCAACATGTGATGGTCCTTTTTTTAGAAACCAAGAATTGATAGTCGTAGGTGGTGGAGACTCAGCAGTAGAAGAGGCCACATTTCTTACCAAATTTGCAACTAAAATTCATCTTGTTCATAGACGTGGTGAATTACGTGCGAGTAAGATTATGCAGGAACGAGCCTTCAATAATGAAAAAATAAAATTCCATTGGGATTCAGAGATTATTGATATTAAAGGAGACCAAAAAATGCAAGAGGGAGTTATCCGAAATATCAAAACAAAGGAAGAAACAAATCTTGCTGTAGGAGGTCTTTTTGTTGCGATTGGACATGAACCAAATACAGGTTTATTTAAAAATCAAATTGATTTAGATGATGAAGGATATATTATTTTAAAAAATAAAACTCATACTAATGTTGAAGGGGTTTTTGCAGCAGGGGATGTTCATGATAGAACCTACAGACAGGCAATAACTGCAGCAGGTTTTGGTTGTATGGCAGCAATTGATGTGGACAAATATCTTACAGAGAAATCTTAAATTTAAAAAATTCAGAAAACGTGAAATACTAAAATTTTCTAATGAAACATAAACTCTTTTTTGCATGAAATAGTAAGAAAATATATGGAATCAGATGATGAATTTAAAAAACACAATAAAACACTTGAAAAATTAGGAGTAGAGTTATCAAGAATTCAATATGACTTTAAAATAAAAGATAAACCTTCAGAAAAATATTGGGTTAAGAGAATCCAAGAATTTGATAATTACCACAAAAAAACAATAGAGTATTTTACTGAAGCTTGTTCTTTAGTAAGGCTAAGTAATGAAGAGCAATCTAAAATGTTTCTTTTGAGAGTTAGTAAACTCGTTCAGTTAGGTAGGAAAGTAATAAGCGATATGGAAAAAATAAAACAAAACCCTTCCACGATGAACTTAAAAGATAAACAACAAAGTAGGTGGAGTAAGGACCTAAGAGAACAATTGATAAAATCAAATAATGAATGCCTAGATCATGAAAAACGTATGAATATTTTTTTCAAGGATTTTTATGAAAAAATGATGAAATAAAATGAGAGTTTTTTAATAAGCCAATTCAGACATGTGCTTTGCTTCTTTTAAGCATATTTCGAAATCATCAGGAGACATTATTTTTTGTTCAGCATAAACACTTTTGAATTTTCTTCCATCATCAGCAAATATTCCGACCACACATGCATTTCCTTCAATAACATATTTTTTCATACAAGCATATACTGCAGCAGAAGATGGACTTATCAGTAATTTATCTTTCTCAAATACCTCTCTTACTACAGAAAATGCTTCTTTGTTATCAACAGAAATCCAGTCATCAACTACTTCTTCTCTTTTCAAAAATAAATCAGGTTTAGCAGATTCCTCAAAATTTCTCCATCCTTGAATTAAATGATTTTGTTGTGGTTGACATCCAATTATTTTGATATCTGGATTTTTTTCTTTAAGGAAAGCCCCAATTCCTGTGATAGTACCCCCAGTACCCACACCTGTAAAGAAATGAGTAATTTTTCCTTCTGTTTGTTTCCAAATTTCAGGACCAGTCCCAACATAATGTCCTTTAAAATTAGCCTCGTTTGCATATTGATTTGGAGAATAATAAGTGTCAGGTCTAGATGATGCAATGGATGTAGCTAGGGCAATACTTTGATCTGTTCCGGCACCAACTTTTGGACATAAATCGTCACTTGTTTCAAAGACTTTAGCTCCGAGATTTCGAATAATATCTTTGGTCTCGTTGCTAACCTTTTCAGGAATTACAATTTCAACTTTATAGCCGAGTAAATTTGCAATGCCAGTTAAGGCGATTCCAGTGTTTCCAGATGTGGGCTCTATTATGATGCTTTTTCCCTTTGTTAGAATGCCTTTTTCTTCCCCATCTTTTATCATCCAATATGCAGCTCTGTCTTTTACAGATCCAAATGGATTGTGACCTTCCAGTTTGGCAAAATAGGCTACTTTTTCGTTAGAAAGAGAATTTAATTTTATCAGAGGGGTATTTCCAACTCGGTTTAAAATGTCCGTATCAGTAACGGTCTTGGTTGCCAGAATTATTTCACCTTTTTAATTTGAAATGTAATTGTATCTCCATCTTTTTTCATATCTAGGAGTTCATGACCATTTCGTGTAACCCATCTTGAAACATCCTCTTCGGCTGCAGGATCATCTGCTGAAACGGTTAATTCTTGTCCAACTTGCATTTTTTCAATTTCAATTTTTGTTCTAAAAACAGGCTCAGGACAAAATAGACCAGTGCAATCTAGTTTTTTTTCATTTGACTCAGACATTGTATTTCTATTTCATAATGCACGTTTTGTCATATTAAAATCTACTTCAGATTAGCTTATCCTATTTTTGGAAAATTTAATTTTAGCGAAAAAGATCCTCTCTCTCACCACGAATCAATTGATTTATTGAGGAAATCTCCTTTTTAAATTCATAATCCCGAATTATAACAACAGGACAATTTGCAGTTTTTTTCATCACTAACTCTGCTGCACCAGAAATTTCGTCTGCAATGGCAATGGCAGTGACACGCAAGATTTTCCCAAAATTATCACGAGAGCCTTCATAGTCTAGAATGGGATTAAGACCAAATATTCCAATGGCGCAATTAGTTTGTCCCATTCTAAAAGGTCTTCCAAATGTATCTGAAATTATTACAGCAATATCTTTTTTATGGACTGTTTTTATTTCTCTGCCAATCTTTTCTGCGGATTGATCAGAGTTTATAGGAAGTAAAGTCGCATAGCCATTTTTAACATTACTTTCATCAATACCTGCATTAGCACAGATAAATCCACTTTTTGTTTCAACAATAATTACTCCCCTTTCCATCCTAACAATTTTTTTAGATTCAGATAAAATTAATTCGACAATAGAAGGATTTTTTTTATATTCAGAACTAATTCCTTGGGCAAGTAAAGAAGGAGTGACATTGGATAATTCAACAATTCTTCCTTCTTGTTTAGAGATTATTTTTTGGGCAATAACTACGATATCGCCATCATCTAATTCTACATTTTCAGTGATTAATTTGGAGAGATTTTCATTAAATTCAATTTCTTTAGGTATGTGAACTGGAATAATTTGCAACAATAATTATTCTAAATTTACAGTAAAATATTGTTTATGCTGTAGTTGGTGTCTCTAATTCCATTTTGTAGTGTTTGTTTATTATATCTAGGATTTTTGAGAGATCTTTTTCCTCTAAAGTTGTAGTTGCCAAATCTTTGACAATATCTTGGGCTCTAAAAGCAATACCCAACGCGCATACATCAAACAATTTGACATCATTTGCACCGTCTACCACACACGTTATGTTTTCTTTTGGCTCATTCCATTCTTTAATTTTTATTTTAGCTGATTTTGCTTTATCAGAATCTACATTAATTTTAACTCCATCTAATTTTCCATCTTTAAAAATAAGTTCATTCGAATAAACATAATCTAACCCTAATTCTTCTTTTAATCTATCAGTCATTATGGTAAACCCTCCAGAAACGGCCATAAGCTTCCATCCTGCAGCTTTTAGAACTCTGCAGGCCTCTTTTGCTCCTGTCATGACTGGTAATTCTGCAGCTACCTCTTGACATGTCGTATAGTCCATACCTCTCAGAGCATCAACTCTTGTACGTAGACCATCCTCCCAATTAATTACGCCTTGAATACCTTTTTTTGTAATTTCCCAAATTTCATTTTCTTTTCCTAATTTTTCTGCAAGAATTGGTAGATATTCTGCATCATAAAGAACACCTTCAACATCAAAAATAATAAGCAATTGTTTTCTATTTTCCAAACAAAAATCTAATTATATAAAAGTAAAGAATAAGGTTTTCATAATTTTGTTCTCATAAATCAAAAGATCGCATAAATTCAATTTTTATTTATTCACAAAAATAGAATTAACTAATCGATGATTACTGGAGCAACTTTGCTTTTGGTCTTAGATGAATCAATTACGTTAGTTACAAAGGTAACAAATTCCTTCAACTTGTAGGGAATGGTAAAACATGCCTCAGCTCCTAAATCAGAGCATTCTTCAATAAGTTTTTTGTTTGATTGTAAGGTAATTATGATGATTTTTGATGTTGGATGAGTTTTTTTAATTTCTTTTAAAACATTTTTTCCATCACCCTTTGAAAGAATCAAGTCCAGGAGTAACAGATCGGGATTTATCGTATCATATTTTTCGATTGCTTCAAATCCGTTACTAGTTTTAAAGGCAATGTCAAAATTGATTGAGGGAAGTAAATTTTTTAGTGAAAAACAAGGTTTTGCTGAATTTTCAACAATCATTACCTTTACCATAAGAAAAATACTCGATTGGGGGATTTAGCAGTTACTATCGATTAATCTACTTTTGAAATTTTTACTCCTTTTAAATAAAAATCGCTAATAATAAATCGAGGAAAGAATTGGATTAAACATGAGCGATGAACTAGAGCGAAAATATGAAGTTGAAATAAAAACCTCAGAAGATAAACAAAAAATATCAAAGGAACTCAAAGCAATCCTTCAAGACTCAGGAATGATGGACGAAAAAGGAAAATTAAAACTGAAAGGAGTAAGTCCTAAAATGCTCAAAAGGATGAAACAGGAATATGTGGATTGTCCAGTTTTAAAAGAAAATACCCAGTTCATCCAGTGTTTTGTATGTCCAAACTTTCAAAGTAGAGTTATGGGTGAAGTCTTTTGTAAAGGCGATCCTCTCAAATGACGTTCAAAAAATTCCATTAAAGATAGCCAATCCATCACGAAAGGCTCATTAGTAAAAGTACGATCTGAAATTTTGATTTGAGTAAAGAAAAAGTAGGGATAACAGTATCCAAAAAAGATGACTTTAGCGAATGGTATACCCAAGTAGTGCTAAAGGCAAAATTAGCTGATTATGCTCCGGTTAAAGGATTAATTGTTTTAAGACCAGATGGTTATTCCATATGGGAATCATTAAAAAATACATTTGATAAAAAATTTTCAAAAAATGGAATAAGAAATGGTTTTCTCCCGGTTCTAATTCCCGAATCACTGTTAGGAAAAGAACAGAAACATTTTGCAGGTTTCAACCCCGAAGTATTTTGGGTAACTCACTCTGGCGAAAATGAAGTGGGAGATAGACTTGCACTTAGACCAACCTCAGAAACATTAGCATACACGCTATATTCAAAATGGATAAAAAGCTGGAGAGATTTACCATTAAAAATTAATTTTTGGAATACTGCTCTTAGAGCAGAAATAAAAGCTACCAAACCTTTTCTTAGAACTTCAGAATTCTTATGGCAAGAAGGGCATACAGTTCATGCAACAGAAAAAGAGGCCAAAGATGAGGTAATCACAATTTTAGACATCTATAAAAATACAGTTGAAGAAGAGTTGGCAATCCCTGTTATTACGGGGAAAAAAAGTGAGAAAGAAAAATTTGTTGGAGCAGTTTATACCACCACAATGGAATCGATAATGCCGGATGGTAAAGCACTACAAATGGGAACATCTCATTTTCTTGGGCAGAACTTTTCAAAGCCCTTTGAAGTAAAGTTTGCCGATAAAGATAACGTAGAACACTTTGCCTGGCAAACATCCTGGGGAATTTCTTGGAGATTAATTGGTGCCATGATTATGGTTCATGGAGATGATAAAGGACTTGTGTTGCCACCCAAAGTGGCTCCAATTCAGGTAGTTATTGTTCCAATTTACAATCAAGATGAAGACAAAAAACGAGTATGGGAAAAAACTGAAGAGATTAAAAATCAATTAGAATCAAAATCAATTCGAGTCCATATTGATGATAGAAATGAATTGTCACCCGGATACAAATTTAACGATTGGGAAATGAAAGGGATTCCCTTAAGAATAGAGATCGGCCCCAAAGATATTCAAAAACAAAAGATTGTTTTAGCAAAAAGATACAATAAAGAAAAAATTGATTTGGATTTTAAAGAGATTGAGAAAATTAATTCTATTTTAAACGAAATTCAAACAAAAATGTTAGAAATAGCAAGAGACCAAGCAAAACTAAATACATTTGATATTTCCAACTATTCGGAGTTTAAAGAAAGAATAGGAAAGGGAGGTTTTGTCGAAGCGTATTGGTGCGGAAAACAAGAATGTGAGGACAAAATTAAAGAAGAAACAGGTGCAGATATCCGTGTGATTTCCTTTGAAAACGAAAATAAAGATGGAAATTGTGTATATTGCAATGAAACGAGTATTGAAGTTCCTATATTTGCCAGAGGATATTAGATTTAAAATCTAACGTATAGAATAGTTTGTTAAATTTAATGATGAATGTATTATGACAGATCTTTACAGATTACTTCCCGAAGAAATGGAGTCGTTGGTAATAGAACTTGGTCAACCTCGTTACCGAGCAGATCAGATTTTGTATTCTTTGTACTACAAGTTTCCCGAAAATATTTCTGAAATAAAACAACTTCCTGCAGCCTTTCGAGATACATTAAGGGATAAAGGATATACCATTGGATCGACAAAAGAAGTTCATAGAATAACCAGTAAAGATAGAGAAACAACCAAATTGTTGCTAAAACTTCAAGATGAAACCCCCATAGAATCGGTTCTAATGCAATATCCATCAAAAAAGCTATTTGGACATCCACGGTCTACCATTTGTGTTTCGACTCAAGTGGGTTGCGCAATGGGTTGCGTGTTCTGTGCTACGGGACAAATGGGTTTTGAACGTAACATGAAGGCAGAGGAAATTGTTGGTCAGGTAATACATTTTGCAAAAATTCTTGCTGAGAAAGATCAACACATTACCAACATTGTTTTTATGGGAATGGGGGAGCCTCTGGCAAATTATCAAGAGACAATTCTAGCAATCCGATTGTTGACTCATCCACGAGGGTTTGGAATTGGTCAACGAAACATCACCATTTCAACTATTGGGATTATTTCAGGCATAGAACAGCTGGCAGAAGAGAATTTACAGATTGGACTTGCTATTTCTCTTCATGCTCCAAATGATAAATTAAGAAAATGGCTAGTCCCAACAGCTGGAGCAAATTCGGTAATGGAATTAATTAAAGCTGGACAAAGATATTTTTTGAAAACTGGAAGGCGTGTAACATTTGAGTATGCATTAATTGAAGGAGTTAATGATTCAATTGAAATTGCAGAGGAACTTGCATTCCTTTTGAGAAATAATGGATCACATGTTAATCTAATTCCGATAAATCCCACAGCAGGGGATTTTGAACGCCCTAAAAGGAAAAATGTTATTGAATTTGAAAGAATTCTTTACAATAGTGGTATCAATTGCACCGTAAGGGTAGAAAAAGGCACAGAGATATCAGCTGCCTGCGGACAATTACGTACAGATGTTTTGGACAAATATAATAATAAAAGAAATTAATTTAAAAAATTAATGGCCATAATTTCTAATCAAGATCAAAAAAAACCGTTATTAGAACAATTTCACAATACAAGAAACCAAACTCTAGAATTGGTAAAAACACTGGAAAAGGATGACTATGTAGTTCAAACTGCATTTTACATGAGTCCTCCCAAGTGGCATATTGGTCATGTAAGTTGGATTTATGAGGCAATTTTGAGTAAAATTGATAAAAATTATGAGTTTTACTCTAAAGAATTTTCAGAATATCTCAATTCGTATTATCAACAATTTGGAGTTCCACATGACAAAGGTGCCAGAGGAGTAATTTCCAGACCCACAGTTGACCAAATTTTTCAATACTTTAACAATGTCAACCAAAGGGTGGAAAATTTCATTAAATCAAAAGATCTTTCCAAGGAAGACATGAGGTTAATCACCATGGGTTTTCACCATGAGTGTCAACACCAAGAATTAATGATTTATGATTTACAACATTTACTTGCTGATCAATATAGACCAGTTAAAAAAAATGAACATTCCCGTACTGTAGAAATTGAACCAAAGCCCATAGCTATCCACGGTGGTGTTTACACTATGGGGTACAATGGAAACGAGTATTGTTACGATATTGAATTACCCGAACATAAAGTATATCTTAATGATTACAAGATTGATTCTCTTCTGATTACCAACAAACAATATCAAGAATTTATTGATGATGAAGGATATGAGACTTTCAAGTATTGGCTTTCTGATGGTTGGGAAAAAGTGAAAAAAAATAATTGGGGTTCTCCAATGTATTGGGAAAAAATCGAAGATGAATGGATGGTTCGTGACTTTATAGGATTACGAAAACTAAATCCTGAAGAACCAGTTTGTCATGTTAGTTACTACGAGGCAGATGCATATTGCAAATGGGCAGGAAAAAGATTGCCAAGTGAGGCAGAGTGGGAAAAGGCTGCCTGCTGGGATGAAACCACACAACAAAAAACAATTTTCCCTTGGGGAAATGACCAACCTTCTGAAAAAAAGGCCAATCTGTTAGAATCTCATTTATGGGGATGTACAAATGTTGGATCATATCCTGAAGGAGTTAGTCATTACGGATGTCATCAAATGATTGGAGATGTATGGGAATGGACATCATCAGAATTTATTGGCTATCCTGGATTCAAATCGGGTTTTGATGAATACAATGACAAATGGTTTACAAACCAAAAAGTATTGCGGGGCGGATCATTTGGCACACCTAAAATGTCTATCAGAGGAAGTTATAGAAACTTTTTCAGATTAGATGAAAGGTGGTTGTTTTCGGGTTTTCGTTGTGTGGAAAATCCATAAAGTTATTTTTTAGATACAAGGATTAATGCATAATGTTTATTTACATCTAACCAATTTTGTTTAATTTCAAAACCAGTTTTTTCCATTAAATCTTTAATTTGGGATATTTTGTATTTGTGCGAATGTTCAGTATGTATTAGTTCTCCTTGTTTTAATTTTAATGAGATATTGGCTTTTGAGATTATAACAGACTGGTTAACAAGAGATTTCAAGTACATTTCTACCCTCTGATCTTTTTCATTATATTTTGCACAATGTTCAAAATTATTTAAATCAAAATCTGCATCTAATTCATCATTAATTCGTGATAACACGTTGAGGTTAAAATTTGCAGTAATTCCTTGTGAATCATCATATGCATTCTCTAAAATTTTTTTATCTTTAACCAAATCCAAACCAATCAAAAAAAGATCCTCCTTTTTCATCGTTGAGTTTATTTTTTGTAAAAAGTTTTTTCCTTCATTGGGAATAAAATTTCCAAAACTAGAACCTAAAAAAATAATTAGATTTTTTTTATCATCATATTTTTCAATAAACTCAAGACCACCTTCATAGGTATCAATAATTCCTGTAATGTGAAGATTAGGGTAATCTTTTTGAAGAAGTTCAGAACTTTCAGTTAAAATTTCAGATATATCTATGGGAAAATATTCAATTTTATTTTGAATTTTAGAAAAAATGTCTAAAATTAGTCGTGTTTTCATCGATGAACCACTTCCTAATTCAACTAACCTAAAAGAACCATCAAGATATTCTGATAATTCAGATTTTAGATTTTTTAATATTTTAATTTCGGTGCGGGTTGGATAGTATTCTGGAAGGATACATATTTTGTCAAATAAAGCTGAACCTTTTTTATCATAAAAAAATTTGGGATGAATATGTTTAGAATCTCCACTTAAACTTGAACATATCTCATCTGCAAAAGTTTTTTCAATTTTTGTTGAATGTGGCTTAAAATATTGAAGATTGTCATCAATTACATATTTTTTGTAAGTCAGACTTTTTTGTAACGCTGTATTCAATTATTAGATTGGACCTTTTTTGACATAAATGCTTTATCCTGAATTGCTAGGCATATATGCCATTTCTTGATATACTTCTAGTTTTAAGAATACATGTTGAGTGAAATATTAAGAATAGAGCATTTAAAAAAATATTTTATAAAAAAAAATATCTTTAGCGCCAAAACATCGATAGTAAAAGCAGTAGATGATGTGTCCTTATTCCTAAATAAAGGAGAAGTTTTTGTTCTGGCAGGAGAATCTGGATCCGGAAAATCGACCATTGCAAAATTAATTCTTAAATCGCTTAAATTAGATTCTGGAAAAATTTTTTTTGGAGGGCATGAAATTGAAAATGATAATAAAAGTTTAGAAAATATTCGGATGAATTGTCAAATGATCCACCAAGATCCTTATGATTCTATTAATCCTCGTATGAAGATACTAGACATTGTTTCAGAACCACTGGAGATTCATAACATTGGAAATTCTGAATCACGAAAAAAAAGAGTTTTAGAAGTCTTAAAAGAAGTAAGGCTTGAACCATCAGAAGAAATTATTAAAAAATATCCACACATGCTCTCGGGAGGACAAAGACAAAGGGTTGTTTTAGCAAGGGCATTAACTGTAAAACCAAAAATAATTTTGGCAGATGAGCCTGTATCCATGCTTGATGTATCAATTAGAGCAGAGATGTTGGAATTAATGCAAGAATTACAAAAAAAACATGAAATTTCATTTATTTACATCACTCATGATTTAGCTACCGCGAAATATTTTGGTCAACGAATTGGCATATTATATTTGGGAAAAATAGTAGAGATGGGAAAAATAGACGAGGTGCTGCTTAAACCCAAACATCCCTACACTCAAGCGTTAATTGATGCAATTTCGGAGCCTGATCCAGAAAATATCAATAAAGAAAAAAAAATTAGAATTAAGGATTCCATTGAGGGCAATGTTGAGGAGGGATGTAGATTCAGAACTCGCTGTCCTTACGCGATTGACAAATGTAATGTTGAGCCAGAATTAATAACTACAGATAATAATCATGCCTTTGCTTGTTATGTTAAAATAGATTAAGATGTCTTTACCGAAGGCATTCTCTTATCTCTGTAAGTGACTACATGTGAGACACCATTTTTTGGGTATACCCCATAGATGAGCTTTGCTTTATTTACTACAGAGTCTTTTAATGAAACCATTATGAATTGGCTTTCCTTTGATCTTTCCTCTAAAATATTTGATAGTTTTTCGGCATTTGGTGCATCAAGATGTGCATCAACTTCATCAAATAAATAAAATGGAGATGGTTTTAGTTTTTGTAATGCAAGTACAAAGACTATTGCAGCAAGGGTTTTTTCACCACCGCTGATTGAAGTGGACTCTCTTTTCGGTTTATTTCTGAATTGAATTAAATATGAAATTCCCGAATTAAAGATATCATCTTCGTTCTGTAATTCAAGCCATGCATTTCCACCCGTCATCTTGTTGAAAATTAAACGAATTTCTTTGTCTACTACATCAAATGCACTCAAGAATGTCTGTCGTTTGTCTTTTTCAATTCCTTCAATGAATTTCACTATAGAATTCCTTTCTTCTTCTAGAGAATTTTTACGTGTAGACATTGAACGATATCCGTAAGAAACCTCAAGATAAGTTTCTGGGGCCTTGGCATTAAGAGCATTTAGGGTATTTAATTCTGAAGATAATCCTTGTACAATGGGCTCAACGTCAAATGTTTCCATTTCTGCATCAAAACCAAAAGTTTCTAATAGTTTTTGTAGTTTTATTTCAGTTTCAACCAGATCATGTAAATCACGGTTTAACGAATCAGATTGTCTTTCTAATGAATTGACTTCTTTGGTAATGATTTGATTTTTATCGGACAAAACCTTTAGTTTATCATCATACTCTTTAATCTCTCCTATAGATGTTCCAGAAGTAGAAATGAGTTCTTGTTCTTTTTCTCGCAATTTTTCAAGAATCTCTTGTTTTGATTCTTTTTCTTTTTCTAGCGATTTAATTTTATTTTTTAATTCTTGATGTTGTAAACTTAATGATGATTCTTCCTCACGAAGAGTTTTAGATTGAGAATTTGAACGGTTGATTTCTGATTCTATCTCTGCTAATTGTGATGATCTATCTCGATACTCATTCATAATTGTAGTGTGTGATTTTTCAATTTCAGATTTTGTAGAATTTATTTTAGCCAACTCATTTGAAATTCTTGTTTGTTCTCCACTTGCATAATTTTCTTCAACAAGGGATATTCGTTCATTTAAAGATTCTACATGAGATTCAATTGTTGATATCTCGCCAGAAAGAATTTTATTTTTTGAGTTAAGCTCTGAAATTCTATTTACTAGTTGTAATTTCATTTTATTTGCAGATACCGACCTCGCTTTCAAATTAGAATGATTCTCATTTGTAGACACTAGATTTTTTTCAGAAACTAACAATCTTTCAGAATATTTTTTTTTAGAGATTTCAATTTTGTTAAGAACATTTTGTTTCTTTAAAATATATTTTTTTAATAATCCAATGGATTGTAATAATCCATCAATAGAGGAGCTAAGAGAAATAATTTTAGTAAGTTTTGAAATTTTTGAATTAATATCAATTACCACTCCTCCCCCTTTGGCTTCAAAAAATTCTCCATCTATTGTGACCGTCTTATAACCAGATTTCGAGATATTGTAGGCAGATTCTCTGGAATCTGCCAGGATTACATTTCCAAATAGGAACGTTTTGAGGGCAGAATATTCAGATTTACACTTTACATAATCAGACAGGATCCCAATAATCCCAAAATGGTTTGGCAATTTTAGATTAAAATTTGGAATTCCATCTATTGGAATAATTTTTAGTTTTGGGAGATTTTTGGAGCGAGCAACCTCAGCTATTCCAAGCAAAGTTGCGAAATCTTTTACTACGATAGCTTTTATCCAATCTGAGCTTACGGCTAAAACAGCGCGCTCATATTGTTTTTCCCAGGAGATCATCTCATAAACTAATCCATCAATTCCAAGCTTCTCTGCATCTTCTTTGAGCTTAGCTACAGTATAGTCTTCATGCATAATTCCTTTTACGGTTTTAATTTTGGTTTCATATTGTGAAGCAGCCTTGCTTGATTTTTCAAGGATAAGTTTTAGTTCCTCAGAATCCTTAAGGATTTTGGATTTTTTTGAATCAAGTTTTGAAATTCTGTTGTTTAATTCTTTAATTGTTGCTTCATGATTATTTTTTTTAAATTCAAGTCTAGTTTCCAAGTTTGAAATTGTTTTGGTGTCTTGTTCCATTTCAGATAATTTATTAGAATTTAAATTAATTTTTGTTTCCTGTTCTTCTTTTTCACTTTGAATTTTTGATAATTTTAATTTTGCAGAATTTAATTGTTCAGTTAAATTCTTTATTTTTCCATCAATTTCTAATTTTTTGAAAGAAACTTTAGATTGATCTTCTAAAATTTGGTGGCGGATGAAATCAACCTCTTTCATATCTTCATTAATTTTTTTAATTTTTATGTTAGTTTCATTTATTGTTTTTTTAACTAGTAATATTTTTGATTCAATATGATTTCTAGAATTTAAAATTCTCCCAAGTTCATTCTTAATTTCAGGGAATCTTGATTCAATTTGTTCAAGTCTTTTGGTTGATGCAATAATTCCACTGTTATACACTTCGTATTGTTGCATTTCGTTGCTAAGTTCAGAATCAATCGTTGACTTTGCTTGGTTATAATCATCTGCCTCTTGCATTAATTTTGCCTTTTGAGAATCTAAATCATCGATTTCCTGCCTAATTTGTGCTCTTTCGTCTTCAAAGATTTGAATTTTAGAGGTAATTTCGCCTAAGGAAGACTGTTTGGAGGTTTTTTGAGTTAATACAACCTTCATTTTGTTTGCAGCATTGATTGCATTATAGCGATTAAGTTCTCTTTGCAACAAATCACTTCGCAATTTTTGGTTGCGCTCTTCTTCTAATTCATCAATTCTCTTTTTAATTTCACCCATTTTTGCTAAAGCAATTTCTAGTCTCCTGTCTGCATCTTCTAGTTGTTTTAGGGATTCTGACTTTTTTTCATCAAAATATGACAGACCAACCAAATCTTCAATGGTTTTTCTTTTTTCCTCCGATGAAAATTCAGATATTCTGGTAACTGTACCCTGTTGAACCGCATTTAATTGACCCAACCCTGCATTGGCCACATCCAATAGATCCAAAATATGGCTACGATTTGTTTTCTTTTTATTCAGGAAGTAATTGTTTTCACCTTTATCATCCATCTCTCTGGTAATTTCCACACTATCAGAGTCAACAGGTATTTTTCTATCAGAATTATCAAAGTGAACACTAGATCTTGCCATTTTAGGTCCACGTCGATTTCCTTCAATGTCATGAATTAAGGATCTTAGTTTATCAACACGCATTACCTTTGGTTTGTTTTCACCCATTGCAAAGATTATTGCATCAAGAATGTTACTCTTACCTGATCCATTTGGTCCAGATATAGATATCAAACCAGGTTCAAATTGTACTGTAGTATTTTTAAACCCAAATGATTTGAATCCAAAAATCTCTACTTTTTTGACATGTACCATTTGATTTATTTTTCTAATTTGGTAGGATAATCGATACTTAACAAGTTTAGTTGACATAATTGAGTAATTTTTCTTGTTTTATTATCAAATTTTTTGTAACGGCAAATTAGGAATAAGTAGATCTTCGAAGAGTAATTTGCCCAAGAAAAAAATAGGTTATCTTCTATTCAGAGATTGTTCAAAAATGGTTTATTATCCAATTTTTTATGCCTGATTTAAAATAAAAAATCCAAAGAATTTCCTCAGGCATTACTATTAACAAAATCAACTATTGACATTATTTTCCCCATTTCAACAAGATGACCATAACTTTTGCCCTTACTTGTTTTCAAAGGGGTATTTCCCACACTTATGAATAACAAGTTACCTTTGTCAAGAGGGATTGTTATTCGTTTTATTTTTTCATATGCAGCAATAACATATAGTCCACGCCCAACTATGCCAGTAACTTTTGCACGCTCCTGCCAAGCATTAACTGCCCTCAAAATTGTTTTTTTTGTGTCAGCTAAAGGTACCATATTTCTTATTCCTGTTCTTTGACTGTGCCAAAGAATTTCGCCTTGAGAGCTGCACACAGCAGCAAATCGTATGGATTCATTAAAATCCATTAACATGTTTAGGAGTTTCTCATACTTTTCCATATTAATATCTGAACTTTGAATCTATTAAGTAATTCTAACCAGAAAATTTAGAAAAAAGTGGAATTTCAAAATTTGAAAAATTGATTTTCGATGCTGTAAATTTATAAGAATTAATTTCCGGCTACAAAACTTTCGCAATCTGCCTTGGCTTTTACATCAGCCATTTGTTCTATTGGATGTTTCATTAAATATGCACTAGCAGGTCTAATTGGACCGCCTATCCCTCTATCAAGAGCAATTTTTGCTAATCTAACTGCATCAATAACGATTCCTGCCGAGTTTGCTTTGTCATCTACTTCAAGACGAACCTCCATATTATATGGGATATTGGCCCATTGCCTCCCTTCAATTCTCATAAACATCAGTTTGGTGTTGCCTAAAAATGGAATAAAATCTGACGGACCAACATAAATTTGGTCATCATCCAGTCTCGTAGAAAGCTGACTTTGGACACTCTCTGTTTTAGAGATTCTTTTTGATACAAGCCTGTCTTGTTCTTTCATGTTTAGAAAGTCAGTATTGCCACCAACGTTTATTTGATAAGTTTTCTCGATTTTGGTTCCACGATCACTGCATAATTTTGCCAGCGTCCTATGAACAATTGTTGCACCAACTTGACCTTTAATATCATCACCAATTACCGGGATATTTTTTTCCTCGAATTTTTTGGCCCATTTTTCGTCTGATGCTATGAAGGAAGGTATACAATTTACAAAAGCAGTGTTAGTATCTAGACAGATTTGTGCCCAAAAGGCAGTGACTTTATCAGAACCTACGGGCAAATAAGAAACTAAAATTTCTGTCCCCGTTTCTTCAAGTATTACTTTAATTTCTTCAGCTAGTTGTTCATCGGTTTTTCTGCTTTGTATTGGTTTTATTCTATTTTCTACCCAAAGCCCAACCCCATCTAAGGCCGGGCTTTCATAAACTTTAGCATCAGTTTTTGGCATCGAATCTTTTGGGATCCAGTCAACCATGTTTGGATATTCGTAAATAGCTTCATTGATTGGTTTGCCAATTTTGTTTTCGCCAACATCAAAACCACATACAAATTCCACGTCATGAATACCATATCCAGCCAATTTATCGTGAATGATTCCTGTAACTTCTTGTGAAGGGTTTTGTTTGTAAAATTCAATCCCTTGAATTAATCCTGAAAAACAATTACCAATTCCAACTAATCCAACTTTAATTTTTCCTGACATTCGAAATTTGATATTTTTTGGCGGGTTTAAAGTTTTCTTAAAAATAATGTTCCATCAAAATTCGTAGGGTAAAATTAAGTTAATTATGATAAAAATTATTATTCAATAAAATTCCCTATAATTCATTGTATCCGAAAATTAGAATTAAAGAAATAAAACCATTAAATTTAGAAGGAGGTTATTTAATTGACGGTTTTCCGTCAATGGGATTTAGTAGTGTTATCGCAACGGAATCAATAATCCACACATCTCAATTCAAATTAGCCGGGGTGATTGATTCTGATATTTTCCCTCCCATTAGTTTGATTAAAGATGGAAAACCAAATTTCCCTACACGGATTTTTGTAAATGATGAATTAAAAGTTGCAGCTTTTTTATCACATTTGGCAATGGAAGAATCCCTTCATAGAAATATTGCAAAAAAAATGCTAGAATGGGCAAAGAATAAGAAAATTTCACTAATAATAAGCAGTGTTGCAATAAAATCAAGTGTGCCCAAAGAAGAAATTTTTGCAGTTGGTAGTACCGAAAACGCCACAAAAAAATTAAAAGATGCAGGCTTGAAAGTTTTAGAATTTGGGACTATTCCTGGAATTCCAGGAATGTTGCTAAATGAGGGAAGTTTATCTCAACAGGATGTAATAGTAATCCTTTTTCACTCAGAAGGTACGGGTCCGGATTTCAGATCTAGTGCTCAACTTTGCATGGCCATAACACAATTAATACCTGGTGCATCATGCAACATTCCAGCATTACAAGCAGAGGCTGAAAAAGTAGAAAAAGTAATTAAAAAAGATGTAGAAGAAGCCAAACATCTAGATTCAATGTATAGATAAAATAAAATTATCCACAATCTAAAATTTCGACCTGTGGCTGACATTCCAAGTTAAAGTTGTCAATTTTTTCAATTAATTCCTCACAAAATTCTGGATCAAGAGATTTTTCAAAAGTTTGTATATCATTTATGATAAAAATATGTCTTGTTCCACATGAATTAGTGGTCATTGAAATCGATAATACAATAATTGAAATTCCAATACCTATTAGAATTAAATTTTTAGTTCTTTTATTCTTTAGTGATGTCAAGTTCTATAGTAGAAACATTTCGTTTTTTTCCATCTTGTGAAGTAAGAGAGTCAGATGAAATTCTAACATCGCTGATTTCATATCCTACTGAATCCATTCTTTTAACTATCATTTGAGAGACATCTACTGCTTGGGTGATCCTTTTACCTCGTGCCTTAATAGTAACAATAGGTCTAGTTGAAAGTTGCGTGAGAGTGGCTGCCACATATGACATGATGGGTTTAGTTCCAACATAAATCACATTTCTTTCTTCAGAAGTAGAAGACTCAGTTTTTTCTCCATCCGTTGAATCAGTTTTTGATTCTGGTGATTCAAGTTGTGATTCTGGTGATTCAAGTTGTGATTCTGGTGATTCAAGTTGTGATTCTGGTGATTCAAGTTGTGGTTCTGGTTCTGGTGATTCAAGTTGTGGTTCTGGTTCTGGTGATTCAAGTTGTGGTTCTGGTTCTGGTGATTCAAGTTGTGGTTCTGGTTCTGGTG
>JAOTXZ010000003.1 GCA_029862085.1 Candidatus Nitrosopumilus sp. | reverse complement strand
CTAGGTTGGAACAGATTGTATTTGGTTGATAAAATCTTAGTTTTTGATATTTTATGATTAACCACCCACCGCTTTATTGAAATTTTAGAGGTAAATCATTGAAATTTGTAGTAGATCAGCAGGTAGAGGATATTGAGCTTCCTGAAAATCTAAAATTAAATACCTTTTTGCAGGAATTTCACTCTGATTGCCATGATCCCCAATGTGGATTTGGATTTTATGGCTTTGCTTTTGGCCAATCGCCATTCCCAGTCCCAAGACCAATTCAGGAGGCATTGGTAAAAAATGTAAACAAGGGCGCTTATGCTCCCGTTCAAGGAATTCCAGAATTAAGGGAGGCCATATCAAAGTACAACAAATTTTATTTCGGAATTGATGTCGACCCTCAGCGAATCTATGTTGGGCCAGGAACCAAAGAATTAATTTTTAATCTCCTAGAAATTTTACATGGAACAGTAATTTTACCTACTCCTGCATGGCTTGGATATCTCCCACAAATTCGATTTTTGAAAAAAAATTATCATATGCTACTTTCCGGTGAGAATGGAAAAATTTCCCCACATGATCTAAAAAAATTGGCATTAAGATTACACGACAGACAAAAAATTTTGATTTTAAACAATCCTCACAATCCCACGGGAGTTTTATATGACAAATCAGATTTGGAAGAAATTACAGAAGTTTGCAGAGAACAAGGAATAACAGTAATTTCAGACGAAATTTATGCTCAAACCACATATGATTTTTCTAAATTTGTAAGTATGGGAAAAATCTATCCAGAAGGAACTTTTGTTACAAATGGATTATCGAAATCACATGCAGCTGGTGGATATAGACTGGGGTATGTTATTTTTCCACAACATGCTCTAGATGTAAGGAGACAATTTAAAAAAATTCTTGCCACCGAATACACCGCTGTTTCAACTCCTATTCAACATGCGGCGGTAGCTGGTTTTGAAATAAGTTCTGAATTAAATGATTATTTTGAAATTACACGAAATATTCACCAATTAATTGGAGAATACACTTTTAATTTTTTAAACAAAATTGATGGAGTTGTCGCTACAAAACCAGAGGCAACATTTTATCTTCTTGCCGATTTTAATTCCTTTGCAAACGAGCTAGAGAAAAATAAAATCAACACATCTCAAAAACTTTCAGAAGCATTAATCATCCACCCATACCATACCGCGATAGTAGGTGGAGACAGTTTGGTTTTAGAAAGAACTGATTTTCGTGCACGAATAGCCTTTGTAGATTATGATGGTGAAAAAGTGTATTACAATTATAAAAACCAAAAACCCAAAACTTTTTCTGAAAAATTAGAGTTTGTAGAGTGTAATGCTCCAAAAGTAGTTTCAGGACTCAAAATGATTGAAAAGTTTTTGAACGATTTAAAAAGAAATTTAAATTCTGATTTGCAAACCCTTGAAAATCCTATTAAATTAACTATCTAGAATTTTCACAAAGTTTTTGTTTCAATTTTTCGTATTCTTCAATAGAAATTTCCCCTTTTGCTAATCTTGTTTGAATTATCTTAATTGTATTTGAATTAAAAAATGGTCTCATAATTTTTTGTCTAATAATATTTTGGTTCAAAGACATACGCTTAGAGTTGCTATCTATTTTTCTTTTTATCAAGTATACTGAACCAAACAAGATTGCCAATCCCCCCAATACAAACCCTGTCTGGGTAATATCGTTATTATTGTCAAAATTTACTGGTGAGGATACATATGATATTGCCTCTGCTTGAGGAATAATGGTATTTCCTACATTTTCGAACGAAGGTTCGATTTGTGATTTTGCTGTATCTGTAAATCCCACGGCTTCTTCTATAGTGAGGTTGGGATAATTTCTGTCAAACCATAGTTTGTAAGATGGTTCAGTGTAGTATCTATCTAGATAATACTGAGGATTTTTGGTGGTATCAACAAAATCTGCTATTTTGGCTTTAGGATCAATTAATTTTTCTTGTATTATTGGACTTTTGAGTTCCTCAATTTGGTCTTCTAAAACATTTGATTCATCCTCAAAATCAATCCCAAATAATTCTAACTCTTCTTGTAATATGGATTCAATCTCTCAGGAATCTTTTGGGAGATCTTTGTTTGAAACTGAATTATTATCACTAATTACGGTAACAAGATCAAATGATTCAGTCTTTCCGGCAGTCATGTTAAGAACAAATGCGGTTGCATTATGAGTTCCCGTTGCCTGGAATTTTTGATTAATGGAAATGTTTGTTTCAAAAGAGTTATCATCTTGAATAAAGGCCTGATTTAACAACACAAATTCATCATTTGGATCTCTTAACACAATAGTAACCATTCCTGATGAATCACTAGATACGGCCCCTTTGGCATTTATTGAATCTCCTTCAATGTATGCTGATTTATCTAATTGAAATTCAATAACTTCGGCAAAGGCAGGCATAATTCCTGGCAGTATGACGAGAGTGGTCAAAAAAAATACAACCTTTTTGGTCATCAAGTTTTTTTATTGATTTTTGCTTTTTAAAAAAAACGTAGAATAAACATGAATCAAAATATGGCAATGTTTAAAATCAATTAATTTTTTTTACCTTAAACCAATTAGACTTAGGATTACATCTCCAAATAATAGTTGAAGAATGAAGCCTCCTAAAATGAATATCATAAATGGTAATCCAGGAGTGACCCAGGTGTCTGGCGTGGTACAATATTCAGCAGTATCAGAATGATGCAAGGCAATATTTAGTCTCTTTTTCTTTCCAACTTGTGTTTCTAACGAAAAACTGTATTTTGGATTTTTTGACCGATATCCTAGAAACATTGCAAAAATTTTCTTTGATTTTGTTTCTTCAAAGTCGTGAAAAATATCGTTCTTTTTCAAAATTAAAATCGAGTTACGAACAAAATTTATCGCCATTGGAGATACCGAAAGTAAGGCGCTATTAACCAATATTGAAAATGGACTAATCGCTGAATCCGAAAATGTAGCCATTGGCGCCAAAGCTGCCAAGACGATCAAACCTAATGCATCTGCTCCTCCAAACAATCCAAATCTCCATAAAATAAGCACCAAAGGGGCTACAATTAATGAAAACCCAACTCCAAAAGCTGCCTCTATCAAGTTTGGTTCAAAGAATATGAGAATTCCTGCAATGACTCCAAAAATTATCCACATTAAATCAGAAATCTCTCGTTTACGAATATCAATAATTGTGGCAGAAGATAACATAACTAATGCCAGTAGAATTCGAATGTGGTTGATATCAAATTCGATCATAATCTTTTCCCCATCAGATTACTTTTCTTTTTAATTATCTAACATATCTGATTTTTGTCTCATTTCTTTTAGGTTTCGTTTAAAATTTGCTCTCAACTTATCTGATTTGGCATATTTTTTCATGGCAGCCTCAAATTTCAAAAAATCTGATTTACTATTGTGTCTGATGTTTTGAAATGAGTTCCACAAATCCACCATGTCTTCTTTAAGAATTTTCAATTCTTCGATTTTCTTTAATTGATTTTCAATTATTGATTCAATTGCCTTCTCTATTACTACGGCAGAAAATCTTGTAGGTCTTTGAATGGATGGTGAAATAATTCCTTTGTATTCAAGATTGGAAAGTAAATGATATGTTTCAGTTCGTGGAATTCCTTCTTCTTTGGAAATGTCTATTGCTTTTTTTGGTCCATTCTTGCTCAAAAATATATATATTTTTGACTCATTTTTGGTTAAACCAAAATCTCGTAGTTTTTCTTGTAGTGCTAGTATCAGTTGTTCCTGATTACTAGTACTTCGTGCTATGGTTTCTTCACTTTCCATAAATTGTATTATTTTAAATGTAACATAAGGGAGATTATGTAATTTAATATGACACACACTATTCTATGGCTTTTATGACAACTTTTTATAAAATACCCACAAAAATTTGTTGTTGATTCGTGCTGTAGTAATTGATGATGATAAAGAAACCATCGAATTATTTAGTGAACTGCTTACTAGCAATGGAATAAAAGTAGTAGGAAAAGGCCACAATGGTCAGGATGCTGTATTTCTTTTTCAAAAATTAAAACCAGATGTAATTTTTTTGGATATTTTGATGCCTATATATGATGGAATTTTTGCTTTGCAAAAAATACGTGATTCTAATCCTGATGCCAATGTAATTGTAATTTACGATAAATTAAGTATCGGTAAAGAAATGGAATTAAACCGATTAAAACCATCTGCTGTTATTAGGGAGCCCATAGATGTTGATGATATTCTAAGGAAAACTCACAAACTTTGTTTGCCAACTGGAGACTCTGTAGACCAGATGAAAAAAACGATGGTGACATTGGCAATCAAAAATACTTTCTTGGAATTAGGATTGGATGAATTTGACAAAATCGTTTTAATGTTACAAAAAGACCACAACAGTACCCTAGAAGATTGCTACGACAATCCTGAATTTTTAAAACAAGTTTTACAAGATTTGTTGGGGGATTCGTATAGCGATGTATTGAGCTCTTTAAAGGAAAATATTAAAAACATCTCTTCACACAAATCCACAGAGAATTTCCTTGATGCATTAGGCAACTAATTTTTTTGAATATTCTATCTGTTTTTTATCACGGGTATTTTTTCTTTGATTGTTTCAAATTTCTCAGATATTTCTAATCTTTCAAATATGGAATCAAACCGATTAAAGAGACTTTCAACTATGGGGAATCGATCTGATAACGGTTCAAGCAGCCCTCTTTTCCTAAGGAGTATACTACTTCCAATCACTGCTCCAGGAATGAGAATTAAAACCATATTATCTTCTACAAAATTCCCTTCATTTTCCACAACTCCTTGAGCAGGTTCACCTGGAATTGTTATTTTGATCTCCTTTGAGGCTGTTATTTGATCAAATTCCGATGTGGTTGCACGAATTGTAATTAGTCCTACATCATTTGCAATTAATGATAGTTTTATTTTCCCATCATCATTCGTTATTTTGGATATCTCTTGAATTTGTGCACCTTGAATATCCCAATTTACCTCTACATTACTTAGTGGTACATCCAAAACTTTGGCGTCTAAAACTAAATCAAATGGCTCACCTGCAGCAATGGAATTTACTGTTGAGATGGTTAATGAGGGGTTGGTCTCAACAGTGTTGAGATTAAATTTTGATAAGGGAAAATCACTAGCAAGTATAGAAATCTCTGTTTCAATTGTTTTTTGAGGGATTATTTCAAAAAATGAATTGTATGTTCCTTTTTTGATAGTTACTGTTTGAGGCAATTCAATTGTATTATCATTAGCTGCTAATCTAAACTCTATATCCTTATTTGCAAAAATAGGATTATCTTCACTATCTAGTATTTGCAACGACAAAGTATTTTTCATTCCAGATAACAAATGATCAGGATATGCCAATTCTATTTTTGCGGGTTTTGAGACTCCAGTGTCAAAATCTATTGTAGTGGTATATTCATTTGCTTCAAAATCCAGAGTTGCCTTTCCTTCCTTAATTGACTGTGAATTTAACAAAATAATTGATTGACCCTCACTAATAGTTTGAACAGTGGTTTTTACAAATTCATTTGGACCCATCACTACATTTGATGTGTCTGGGAAATACCAACTTGCACCATCTTCATCAGTAAGGTATACTGTCATTGGAAAATCCGTTCCAACCATTACTTTAGGAATCAAGGATTCAGAAACTAATTCAAGTTCATTCTTTTCAGGTCCATACACAATTGGAAAAATAGTTTCTGTTTCTTCGCCTATCACTGAAACTATTAATCTATCTACTATTGTCTGCCCTACTTTTCCATAAATTAATTTGGCACCAGAGCCTGCTTCCATCCTGTCATCTGATATTGCTAACGCATCTATGTCGGAGGAATTAATTTCAGATTCCAAGGTTTGTAAATTAATCAACGAGACTCCATTGGAATCTGCTGGATAAAGTACCCCAATTAGCTGCTCAGAGCCTGAAGCTAATAATGGAATGGTCTCAAATTTACTAAGTGGTTCATTTACATCCGGAGTCAAAACAGTCTGAAACTCTACAGGATCTGAAACATGATAGTCTTCGGCTGAAATACTGACACTGTAAGTTTCTTCAACTCCTGCCTTTACTGACAGTTTTGCATATCCAGTAGTTGAACCTGGTGGGATTACTAGGGAATCTGCTGTACTAATCTCGTTGGTTCTCTTATCGTTGAAAATGGATTCAGCATGATCAATTTTTAGCGAAACTGGAATTGTATCTGTTGCTTTAATTGGAGATCCATCAGGTCCCTGTAATTGAACAATCGCAAATGTGCTAGATGTTGCAAAGTTGCTGATTTTCTCTGGCAATACATATAATTGAATTGTAAATTCATCCTCAATTTCAGAGTCCTCATCTGATGCACCAATAACCGTGATTTTACTACTTCCAGAGTCTGTATTTGAATTCTCAGCATAGATTGTCACTTCTCCTACTTTATTTACTTGAAATTCCCCGATTGCAAAATATTCCCCTTCATTAATAATAATATTATTTTGAAAAAGTGTAACAATTTCTGAATTTGAAGCAGTAATAGAAATTTCAGTATCTTGTTTTGCCAACGTTGGATTAGAATCAATATCTGCTAATTCTACTGAAAAATATCCTTTGGTCGGACCATTGATCGTAAAGGTTTCTGGTATTGTTTTAACTAACAACTGTTGCTCACCTTGTTTTATCTCATAAACTGTGATTGAAAATTCTTCAGAGATAAAACCAGGAGCTGCAATTGCAATATCTGCTGTGCCAGAATCATTTGCTTGTAATTTTACTGAAGTAATTGATGTCTCGATATTTGTGTACAATTCTAAAATCTGAACAATTTTTTGATCTGAAGATGTTACAATCAAATCATCAATGTTAGCGGAAATGGGAATGTTTTTTTGGAGTCCGTATACTTGTAAAATTCCTTCAGTTCCTTCAACAAGTTTTTCAGGCATTAGCTTATATCCAAAATTTTTTGGTTCTTGAGCATTTACATTTGGAGTAACTAATATTGCTACAATAAACAATAGGAGTAATACGCCTTTCAATATATGAGAAATTACCTTCAGAATCGATATAAGAAACTGTATGACTTTTGGTGAGACATCTATTGGTGCCTAGAAGAGGGAATTTACATCAATAATTGAAAATTGAATCAAGGTAATTCCAATCAGAGTCATTATTACTAATATTATAGAGTAGAAAAATCCTCCAGAAAAGGCACCTTTTATCACCCTGCCTAGGAATAATCCTGCAGTCCATGACTGAACAAGCACGATTAGCGGAAATAGTCCAAGCGAAGAGCCTGCTAATTCGCCTTCAAGATTTGACAGGTCTTGACTTTCTTGGGCAATATCTCCAAAAGAGTCAATGACTAACAAAGTAGTAAATCCCGTAGTTCCCATCAAAACAAATCCTACAAACAAGTATGGCATTAATAGATCTCTTTTTTCTTTTTGAATTTCTTGCATTCTCTCACTGGTCTCTGTCAAAGAGTCAAGAGTTTGTGGGTTTCCTCCTCCTGCTGAAATTAACTCAAATAAGATATTGAAACTAATTAAAACATTAAAAGTCTGAATTTCTTTTTGTAAATCTTTGAAAATTGTTTTAAAGTCAACACCCCATTCAATTTTATTTGCAATTCCATTGGCTACATAATTAAACAATCCATATTCTTTTCTTTTACATGCATGAATTACACTGCTTTCCGGACTCATTCCTGTTTTACGAGCTTCTGAAATGGTACGAAGTATTTTAGGAGTAGAGTCTTCTGCGGATATTGTTTTTGCATACAATTTTTTAAAATAAATTGTTGGGACTATTGAAGATGCAATAAAAGCACCACCTAACAAATAAGGCTCCATTAAAGGATCTGGAAACAAATTTAATCCAATTATAATACCACTTACTATCAATCCCGGTGCACCAAACATTATAATTTTTTTAAAATCAATTTCTGGACTTTTAGATACTGAATTGTTATTGGCAGCCATTAGAAATAGAATTGATATTACAGGTGTTAAAATTAAAAATATTACCTCGCTACTTATTCCGGTTTCTGATGTTGCAAATGGGTCTGAAATAACGGCAGCACTAATAATGTAAACAGCCAACAAAACAACCTGAATTGTCATATAGGCTTCAACTAGTGCCCCTAATTTGACAACTGATTGTTTTTGTGATTCAGCATGCCTATCAAATATTGTTTTCATTTTACTTTTAAGATAGTTAATTAGATTTCCACCACTTTCAACAGTTGCTACATACCCGTCAAAAAATTCTCCTAATGCCTTGGAGCTAGCGCGTGATCTTACCTGGCGCATTACCTCTAGAGGATCAACTCCCAACAAATCAATGCGTTTAATCATTTTGTTAGTTTCATTTCTGATTGTTGGCAGTAATTCCATTGCTTTTACTCGTTGGAGCATAAAATAAGGTCCAATTCCCGCACTGCTAAGTAGAGTTACAATGGTAATGAAATATGGTAATTCTTTATTGATTTTCTTATCTTGTTTGTGCTCAAACCCTTTTTGATTAATTTTGCTAATTGATAACAATATCATTCATCTCCGTAATTGATTTTTTTCAAAACAGATTTTGGATTATTATAATATTTTCTTATCATTTCTGTGACTTCTTTATGCTGACGTATATTGTTAGATGACATCCATTTCAAAATTTTTGTTCTTTTTTGATGTTCTTCTAACACCTCATCAAAATCATCACCAGTATGTTCGGAAATTTTTTTAAGATTCTTACTTGCCTCAAAAGAATGTTCAAAATAATCTGATTTGGGAGTCCATTTTATCACCGATGTTGGTGTGGCAGTATTAGAAATCTCTTCGATGGATATTGCACGTCGCATACTTTTTCCAGTGACTTTATCTTTTACTCTTTTTATTACCAGTGCGCAATTCATCAAAGATAAATATGCAGGAGGTATGCTCATTGGTTTTTGCTGTAACCTTTTACTTGCAGATTCCAAACTATCTGCATGCATTGTACATAGCCCACCATGACCTGTGGCCATAGCTTGAAACATTACATATGCTTCAGAACCTCTAATTTCACCAACAATAATGTAATCTGGTCGGTGTCTTACCCCTGATTTGATCAATTCGTATAAACCTATTTCTCCTTCATCATTTGATCCATAACCGGAACGTGAAATTAATGAAAACCAGTTATCGTGAGGAAGATTAATTTCTGCTACATCTTCTACTGAAAACAGTTTATCGTTTTCACTTACTAGTCCTGCAATTGCATTAAGGACAGTAGTTTTGCCACTACCAGTTGCCCCAATAATCATTATGGACATTTTTGCTTCAATCATCATCCAAAGATATGCTGCTGTTTCAAGATCGATTGTGCCAAATCCAATAAGATCTATGATTGTATAAGGATCCTCTTTGAATTTTCGAATGGTAAAGCTAGTTCCTTTCGGCGTAATTTCTTTTTGATATAAAACAGAAATTCTATGATTTCCCGTCAATGCAAGGTCAGAAATTGGATGTGCAGTACTAACATGCTTTCCAGATTTGAAAACTATTCTTGTAACAAATGAATTTAGTTTTTGATGAGATTCAAATGAGATGTTGGAAGAAATACTATCATAATTTCTATGCCAAACGTATAATGGTAAATTTGGACCACTACAACTGATATCCTCTATATTTGGGTCATGCATTAAGGCGTCAATTTCACCATATCCCATAATGTCTTTTTTAAGAAAATATTTGACCTTCTCCATGCTTGCTACAGGATTTGCAACGAAAAACCCCTCATGTTTTTTTATTACGTCATTTAGATGAACATCAAATTTTTCTTCTTTTGTAGGTTCTAATGAATCTAAACTTTGTTCTACGAATGTATAGAGATCTTTGTAAATTCGTTCCTCTTCAAAATTTAATTTTATTTCATCTATGAAATATTGAAAATTTGAATTTTTTTCATCAAACAAAATTTTAGCGTAACTAAACGGGGCTATTAGGGGATATTCTTTTACTACTCTAAATTGATTGGAAATTTCATTAATAGTCTTTTCATCTAAAAGTTCTTTGCTAAGAATATTTCCTAGTTCAATTTGATTCTCATTAATTGGTTTCAATTTTCATTCTCCATAATAAAAAAGAAAAAAGAGAGACTAAAAAAAACACTCTCCCTATGGGTTTGTGATGATTGTACTAAGGGGAGCGCCTGCCTCTCCAGCAAATATTTTCAATGTTGTTGAAGCGCCTGCATCAAGTGTTGTGACTTTTTCCTGTGGAATTTGGAAATAAATTACCGTTCTTTCTCCAGGACTTAACCCAATTGGACCTGAACCTTGTTCTAAGCACATGGTTGGCAAGGCATCATTTGGATTACTTACACCTCCATCAATATCGATTGAGATTGTTGTAACTCCAGTGACTGGACAAGCTGTTGTTACCTCCGGTGAGTTGTTCATAATAGTTCCTACACCACCGGTACCTTCATGAGGGAAAGTATTTTGCCAGTTTTCTGCTGAAACTCTGGTTTGATCCTTATCTACATACCAACTAGTAAATGGAACGTTTGCACCTTTCACAAAAATGGTATCTACGGCTAAGACTTGATCACCGTTATTTCTAACACCTGCTGCTCCCCACGCATCACCTAAGGGATCAGTTGCATTTACCCAAATCTGAATTCCTTCAACATCAATACTCTGTTCTTGTGCAACAGTTTGAAACATACTTGTTCCATACAACACTACACCAGATCCGAGAACTACTGAAGCTACCAGAATGATTACAGTGGTAAGCACTGTACTGATACCTTTTCTCTTTGTGAAAACGTGGTTTTTCATTATTAATAGAAAAACACAGTATGAGGTTATAGGATCGGATGTGTAATATTTTTGGACAGACAATATCCGAATATGATAATATGAAAGATAATTTTTAATTATTTTTAAAGGAAATTATCAAATATATTCAATAATTTTAAAAAAAACACAAAATTTACAAGAATTTTGAGGATTTCATTCGATAAATTCTCACAAATTTATCCACCAAATCTCGGATATTTACTCCCCAACAGGAATCTGAAAAATATTTTGAGATATTTGCAGATAATCCTATTCCTATCACTTCAATTCCCATTCTTTCAACTTGCTTGATTGCAAGGAATAATTTTTGATCATAATTCCATAATCCGGTTGGAAAATCATCGGTAAATACAAAAAGATGTTTTAAATCTGCTGGATTTTTTGCAAGCATTCTTCCTGCTAATAAAATTGCATCAGGGGTGTACGATAATCCTCCACTATGCAAACCTCCAAGTCTTGCTCGAACATCTTGATTGTATTTTCCCTTATGATCTTTTAATATGGAAAATTTTTGATCATAACTATAAAGACCCCATGAACCTGATGGACCTGTTAATTCCTCAGATGCTTCTGCAAGACAAAGCATAAAATCTTTAACTTGCTCAAACCGCATTCTTAAACTTGCACTATTATCAATTAGGATGGCCCAGGTTTCTTCAATTCTTTGCTCTTCTGTTTTATTAAAAACCTCTGCATATCTTTCATTATTACTAGCTATAGCTTGAATGGCTAGCTCCATATCAATCTCTCCATAAAAATTTGTCTGTGGATCTTCTGAATTATTATATACCGTTCTAATTTGTTCTCTAATCTTTTTTATTATTTTTTTATTTTTTTCTTTGAGTTTAAAATATTCAAAAATATCTTCACTGGGAAGACTTATTTCATCAAAATTTAATCCAACAATATCTTTGCGCATTTTATGCAAGATATCTTCAATTCTATCTTTTTCTTCATTATATAGAAAATTTAATTTATTAATTGTGTTTTGGAATTTTCCTGAAGGAAACGATTCAATTTTATTTTTTTTAAAAATCAATGATTGATTAGAATTTCGTTGTTCATAATAAAATGGAGATTCGTCTTGTAGTCCTTGTTGATTTTGATATAATTCAGAGGCCCAATAAAGTACATGACTTTGATGTTCTTTATCAAAACATAGGAGTGGTTCATTACTCATTTCCTGCTTAATAGAATTAATTTTTTTTGAACCAAGTCTTAAGGCAAATTTGGATTTATTTGTATCATTTTGATAATATCGTTCATAATTTTTTTTAATTTCGTTAATATTTGTCCAAACATCAGGATTAGTTGATGAAAGATAGCGTTCAACGGCATTATCCTCAATAAAATCAATCACCTTCCAAAAAATTCTGGGAGTTTTGTTTTTAACCCAATTGTTATACAAAGAATAATTGGAAACTGCAACATGGGCAGCTAGATGATACACGGTAGTCAAAAAAAGACCCCATGCAGCTGTTTGATCTTGAGATGAATCTTTAAAAAAATAACCAGAATACATTACTCCACCATTAGTTTTTTTTGGGATAGGAATTTTTACTTCAATTTTGGGTTCAAATTCAATCGAAGGAAAAGAAAATTTTTCAGATAACAATAACCTAACATCTTTGAAATCTCTTTGGGCAGTATCATAAAATATTTTATAAATTATGTCAAGAAATGTTTGTTGCAATTCTCATCATGAAGACTCGTTTTCATTGGTTGGTTTATCAACTCGATCTTTAACATCGTTTTTAATTTCCGTTTTTTCAGATTCTGTTTTGAGTTGATCAATTTCTTTTTCATTATCATCTATCTCGTTGGTTTGAGTCTCGAAGGTTTTTTCATTGGATGTCTCTACAATACTATCTTGTTCTTCTGGTCCTCTAATATTATTTTGAGATATTGTATGTGCAGGCGAAGGAATCTTCATATTTTTTGAAATTATATACATTAAAGGAAATAGTTCTTGATAAATTAAGGATACCACCTCTGGAGTTTTTTCGTCTTCCTGTTTTAGAAATTCCTCAATTTCTGACTGTTCACCACTAAGGATGGTATTGCCGCTAATGTTAATTACTGCATTTTTAGGATTGGAGGTTAAATCTAAAGAATATTTTAGAATCGTTTTTTTATCATTTCTTGATTCTTCGTCAAGTTCAACATTAATGTCATATTTTTTAAAATCTATCTGATCCTCGGAGGTTTTATTGAACATTAAATTAGATACTTCTATCTCATGATTCATGACTAATATCCAAATTATTGGTAATTAACAGCCTGTCTGTAGCATGACAATACATCTCTTTTGTTTAACACATTTACAATAACTAAAATTTATGATTTCAGGTACATCTGAAGGTAGTGTTAAGAATCGTCAAACATCAAAGATTGATAATGATTCATTTAGTCTCAAAATTAATTTTTCAAAAAATAAAAAAACAGATACTACAAAATTACATCAATATGATATTAAAAAATACATAAATCCAGACAAATTTAATTTTCCCCCTGAAATGGAAGAGTTGATTCCAACGGATACTCCTCCTTATTATGACAAGGGTGAAAATTATGTTGAACGAATTGTTCGTGCCCTAGGCTATTTCAAACAATGTGCCTGTATTGGACCCAGTGGTACTGGTAAAACTCATATTATTTATCTCGTAGCAGAATTAACTCAACTTCCCTTATGGGAAATTAACTGTGGTTTACAAACATCTGCATATGATTTGTTTGGACGATATATTGGATTAGGAAAAGAAAATTGGATTGACGGAATTATTACTTCTTGGTGTAGACATGGTGGAATACTCTATCTGGATGAAGCAAATATGATGAAACAAGATGTGGCAACAAAACTAAATCCAATTTTAGATGCCAGGGGTCACATGGTATTAAACGAAAAAGATAATGAACTTATCAATCGGCACAAAGATGCGTATATGATTATCAGCATGAATCCATTTTCAGCTGAATTCACTGGAACTAAACCTCTAAACGCAGCTTTTAGAAGAAGAATGAGTGTTTGGTTAAATTTTGATTACATGAGTGTGGATAGTCATATCGATGAAAAAGAAATTAATCTACTAGTTGAAAGGTCTGGAATTTTTAGAGAAACTGCAACCAATATTGTACAGGTAGCAGCTAAATTGCGTCAGGAGTACAAATCAGGCGATTTACCATATGGCCCTTCTGTAGGTGATTTGGCAAATTGGGCACGTATAATTGCTGATGGTTCATCCCCCATTGATGCAGGAAATGAAACTCTAGTTGCAATGACAAGTGATGATTATGAAGTTCAAGAAGAGGTGAGAAAAATCATTAAATCAGTGGATTGGGGAGTGATTCCAACAAGTGATGATCCGAAGGTAATGATAATTGCAGCAATTGAGAAATCATTGTTAGAAATTGGAAAACCTGATTTAAATAAAGTAAAACAACGCTTGATGGAAGATTACAATAGAACTCTCGCTGATTGTTTCGATGAACCAGAATTTCTAAATAGAATTCTCAAGGATATTTATGGAAAAGCACATGTAACTATTGTAGATTCTATTAAGAAGAATCTTGAGAACATGTCTGCATCCAAACCTGTTCAAGAATTTCTTAAAATAATTGCGAGGTAACTGCTTGCAATTATTTTATCAAAGATTTAACGTACAAGAATATCTCCTTTTTACTCTATTAGGAATTACATCAATTGTTTTATTAGCAAATATTGCAGGACAAGATGTAGCTGAAAATACCACGAATATATTTTCTATAATACTTTCCGGCACTGTAATGATTTTTTCTTTTTTTATGGTTTCCAAGTACGGAATTAAAGGAAATCACGGTAAAGCTTGGATATTGTTTATGTTGTTTTCAACTTATTGGTTTTGTGCCGAAACTGTGGATATATTTTATAATATTGTATTTGAGGTCGATGCTTGGGAATATGCAAATGATTTTTTCCATATTACTGGGTATCAATTATTTTTTGCCTCTCTTGTTTTTTATTTAAAACCATTTGTAACACAAATTTCAAAAAAACTAGTAATTGGGACAACTGTAATTTCCATGTCTCTTCTAATTCCTTCTTTAATAATGATTTTTGATGCTACTCCAGATTTAATGAATAAAAATTATCTTGTATTGCTAGCCTACCCAGTTTTAGATTCAATTATTTTAATTCCTGCCTTAATAGGCGTAGTTCTATTTTTTAAGGGAGGAGTAAATTTTATGGTCTCTCTAATGTGTTTAGGAATAATTACCCAAATTATTGGCGATAACAGTGTTCTATTTTTATCACTTCAAAATCTTTACTACCGTGGTCATATGGCGGAGATTTTATTTTTATGGACATATGCCATGTTTTCATTCGGGCTTTCAAATCAAATTGGTTTGTTTAGAGAGAATTTAGACGAAAATTTGTGCCCAGCATGCGGTAAAACCTGCTCTGGGCACAACTAAATTTTTTATTAATACCAATGTAAGTTTTTGAAAATACACCTCGATGAATAATATTGAATTTTTGGTTTTTTTTATATGGGTAAGCATACCAAACGCAGAGCGTTAGCTACCATAGTGTCCACTGGAATTTTACTTTCAGCAGTAGCTATTATGGGCAGTATGTTAACTGCCTGGTCAAATAGCATATTTGCTTCAGAACAAACTGAACTTAATACAGTATATTCAGAAGGAGTTAACAAACTAAATGAGTTTTTAGTAATTGAACATGTGTGGTTTGGAAACAATCCAAATAAATTTATAAATTTAACAATGAATAATGTTGGAAACAACGGATTAAATGTAACAAAAATAACTTTAGACAATTCGATTGATAAAACGGATTTGCTGATTACAAATGGAGGAATAATTCGAGATGATATTTTTTCGACGGAAATCACATATAATTGGACAACGACGGATCCTATTCAAGTTACAATTACCACTGAAAAAGGTTCGATCTATCAAACGTATGTTATGGGACCATGAAACAAAGGAGAGCTTTAACGACAGTTGTAGGAGGAGTTTTTTTCCTAGTGGTTATAATTACTGCTGCTAGCTATCTTACTTACAGCATGAATTTATTTGAAAATTTTTCAGAGGAAGTGTTTGCAGTTGATCAAGAAAGGGAGAATAGAAAAAACGAATCTTTTGACATATCCAAATTAACAATCGAAAATAACCAAATTAATTTAGACATATATAATTCGGGAGATATTCCGATTTCTTTTACCAGATTATGGGTTGAAAACGTTACTGGGGTGGATGAAGTGTATAAATTTAATTTGAATAATACTGTAACTACTGGAAATACCGCAAAAGATATACTTCAAGGTTTACCGTTTACTGCTTTAAACACCCAAACATACAAAATGAAATTAGTTACAGATAGAGGGACAACAAAAGAATTTTCAGTAAATGCATCAACTGATCCTCTTTTTCTGCAATTATTTGCGTTACCTGAGGTAGTACCAACTAATTTTAAATCCACAATTTTATTAGCGGTAACTAACAATTCTACTCAAAATACGATTTACACAAATATTCAACCTCTACTAAATGTAATTTCTTTAGGGGCAAATGCAGACCTTGAAGGGCCAACTCCTGAGCCACATTCAGTCCTGGAAAAGGGCGAAACTGCTATTTTTGAATGGACATATAGGATATCCGGAGACGATGAAGAGAAAGTTAGATTTGATGCCAGTATTCTAAACGGTGTACCAGGAAATATCGTAAGCAAGGAAGTTGAAGTTCAAGTTGTTGAATTTGCTGAAGAAAGTGGAAGTTCGTTGGTGAGTAATTTTTTGACCACTCTTTCATCTCCTCAAAATGTATTGTATTTTCATAAAGAAAATTTTGACGCTTTGGGAGAACGGCAAATGTGGGCCTCTGCACCAGAGGACAATGTTGGAGAAATAATTGATTTTAATTCTACAAGTGCAGTTTTTTACACAAATACTGATGGAAATGTTACAGTCAATATACCTGATGGCAATTGGAATACTATTCTTAGATACATCAGTAGTCCAATGCCTGAAAGTTTGATGCATAGTGGGGTTTCTAGTGAAAATATGTCATATCATTTTGAAAATGATCTTGATTCTCCTTTGGATACCACCACAAATACTGTCATGACATTAGGTGCAGGATCAAATAGGCCTTTTTGGAATGCAACAGGACACCAAGGAGCAGGTGCATATGAATTTTCAGGAAATCAATTTGCATCAATAGCAGTGACGGGGGATAACAACCTAAATACCAGCCCGGCTACAACCTCTGGATGGTTTTATGCATATAGCTCCGGTCCGGCAAGTGATCAAACAATATATTATGCAGAAAGTAGCAGTGGAGCGGATTCATATAAAATTTATTTAAATCCTACTGGTCATTTAATTTATGAATTAGATGCAGGTTCTACTTCGCAGATTGCAATTTGTACTAGCGCAGTAGACTATAAAGATGATTCATGGCACCATTTTGCAGCTTTAATGCCAGGGGAAAATGATTGTGAATTGTTTGTAGATGGAAATTTAGAAGATACAGACAGTAATGGTGGGAATGGGAGTATCAATCTTTCAGATGATATTTTTGTTGGAGCAAGTGATGCCATTGGAACAGATGGATTTAACGGAATGTTGGATGATATCATTCATTGGGATGATTATGTTTTAGATGAGAGTGTAGAGCAAGAAATTTCAGATTTATTTAATACAAATTATGGGGAGGATAGTCATTTTTTGAATTTTGATTTAAGGATTGTAGATGAGTTTGGAGGTGATCTTGGATTATCCAATAAAACTATAACCCAGACCTTGAATTTCCCAATAAAATATTCCAGTGATTTTGGAGAATATGCGGACCCAATTTCTGATATTTGGGGAGAGTTGAACTTTACTGCAATCACAACTGAAGCACGAGTTGTTGATCCAGGTGAAAGATTAATGATAAACATGACGTATTCTCCTAAAGTTATTGGAAATCTAAACATGAAATTGGCAATAGATGACCTAGACATTGTTTCCGGATCTGGAAGTAGTTTTCTTCAACCTCCTCTTCCCGATGTAGGATTGCCTGGATATGCGACATATGATAATTCTGGACCCGGCACCATTGGAATTTTTAATCCTGGTCCAAAGGATACTTGGATTAAATATCAGAGTAGAGTGATTTTTAAAGATGAAACTACTGGTGCGCCCTATGCGGCCTTCATAACAACTGCAAACGGAACGGCGTTAGACCCAAATCAAGATAGCCCTCCCATGTTTGTAGATAAAACAATGCCTGTTGAATTTGACATCCCTCGTGAACAACCCGGTAATCCTGCAAGCCCTCTAATTCCCGAGGGCAGGTATGGAATGTACGTATTTTTAGATGGTTTTGATGCTGAGGGACAAATTTTCCTTCACACCAGTTTTATCGGAATTGTTAGGGTTACCTAGATGTTTGTAACTTTGACTTACATACCCACACTCTTTATCAAATTTTGACTTTTTATATTGATGGCAGATAGTATCGAGGCTGAAATCAAGGAATTTGATGATGTTTTAAAAAGTACAGATCTTTTGGTAGATGAATCTGTACAGATTTACGAGTTAGAAAGTGAAAAGGGAAATGTAATTGATGAATTGTATAATTCCTTAAAAATAATTACTGAGTTTTTAGGATTTTCCGTGGATCTGCCCCCAAAAATTTTCAACGAGGCGGAGGATACTAAAATTACCTTAACTCCTTCATTAGATATTGTAATTAAAAAATCTAATGGGAAAGTTGAACAAAAAAGGTTAGATGAGTTTTCAACTAAAAAAATTGCTGAAATTCTAAAAAATTCAATAATGCCAATAATTGAATTGAGTAAAAATGAAAAAATTATTCAAAATAAAAATATAACATTTTTAAAATCAATAACTACAAAATTAGGAAAAATTGAAAAAATAAATTCAGAAGACAAAAATTTAGACAGTTCAAAGAAATCTCCTAATGATTTATCACAAAACATGAAAAATTTATCTCCATCTGAAACTAAATTACCTACTGAGGCATCATAGATTTGAATCACAAAATTTCTCGTTTTGAATCAATTTCAGAATTACAAGAATTAGTAGATAAAAAGATAAAGGAACTAGATAATAAAATTGATTTACAATCAAAATTAATTGGAGATAAAATTAGAGAGGGAGAAAAAAATAATATTGAAGAATTATCTGATTTAAAAGAAAAATTAAATCCTGACAAATCAAAAAATACAAAAGACAATGATAAAAATTCAAAAAATAAAAAAGGAAATAATAAAAAATCAAAAAACTCTAATCAAAAGAAAAAATCAAAAAAAGGAGAATCTGAGGATTGGATAAATTATGAAAACCTACATCTTTACAATGGAATAGGAACTCGTGGAGAGTTAGAGTTGTATTTTAAATCCTTGGAGGAAATGAAAACTGAATCTGAAAGATTGACAAATACAAAAACCAGTCTTGAACAATTGATAAAGTCTGGAATTAAAAAGGAATTATCGGGAGTTGGGTTTGCGCAACAAGATGGCCCATACGAGTTAGCATTCATTAAAACTGATTCAAAAAGAGAAAAATTCTCTTTCAAATCGATCTTAACGGTGGGATGTGAATAATGAAAAATTTTGGAAAATCACAAATTATTACACCTAAATATACTATTTTAGGCGAAAATTCAACTCGCATTTTTAATGAAAGATCAAGTTTACGATCAGTTCAATCAAAGCTAATTGACTTGATCCCTCTAAATCGAACCATTTTGTTGGACTGTCCTCGGAGAGAGAAAATTGACTGAAAATAATCAAACCACAATATTTGAGAATGATCCAGATTCAAGTTCATATGAACACAAACAATCCATTGATCAACTACAAGATCAATTTTCAAAATTTGGGTTAACTGCAAACCAATGCAAGGTGTACATATTTCTAGGTAAATATGGCTCAAAGACGGCACCTGAAGTTTGTAGGGCACTTAAACTTCCAAGAACAGAGACATATCATCTACTAACTACTCTGCAAAATAAAGGGATTGTTTCTGCAACATTCCAGCATCCCATAAAATTTTCTGCATTACCGTTATCCAATGCCATAAAATCAATGGTAAACACTGAAAAAGAACGAATTAAAAAATTAGAAAAACAAGAAGAAGATTTAACTAAACTTTGGGATACAATTCCTAACTATCACAACGAGCCTGATGTGGCAAAAGAAGATAAATTCCAAATGTTACAAGGTGAGAATCAAATTTATGGTAAAATCAATGACATGATAATAAATACCAAAAACGAATTTCAAATTATTGGTAATGAGAAAGATTTTCTAAAGTTTTATCATGCAAACTTTTTAGAGCCACTTGATAAATCAGATGTTGATTTAAAAATTCTTACAAATTCTTCAACAAGAACCCTATATGTTTTTGATGAAATTGATAGGACTAATGTCAAAAAATTCCCTTCTACTACTGATGGTGATATCTGTTTTGTAATAAAAGATAATGAAGAAATTCTTTTCTTTATGAAGAACTCAGATTTTGGAAAAGAAAATGTTACCGCAATGTGGACAAATTCAAGTGCAATGGTGTTTTCTAAAAAATTGTTATTCGAATTATTGTGGTCAAAATCAAAATCAATTCCACTTTAGTGGAATTTTTATAAATGTTCTAAATGTGTATATCAGATAAACTCACTCTTCTTTATATAGAAAATTATCCGCAGTTTATTGTGAATAATTCAGATTTGAAGATTCGAACCGGAATTCCAGGATTTGATTTGATAGTTGATGGAGGATTAAAAGAAGGAAAAACAATAGTTCTATCAGGAAAATCTGGAAGTGGGAAATCCACATTTGGAATGCAATTTCTTCATAATGGCGCATTAGACTTTGAAGAACCTGGGATTTTTGTGACTCTAACCCAAAGTCCACAAGAACTAATCAGTGACTTTCGTGCTTTTGGTTGGAATATTGAAAAATTAATTGAAGAAGAAAAAATTATGATAATTGACGCTAGACCATTTAAAATTAATGATCAGTCTTTTGAATCAGGAGATATTTTGTATGAGACAGAACCTTTTCCATTTACACATTTAACCCAATTGATTTTGCAAGGAATAAAAAAAATTCATGCTAAACGACTTGTTGTTGATTCTCTTTCTGTTTTAAGTATTCAATATGGAAATCAATTTAATACTCGTCAAGGAATTCAAAAAATGATTCATGCTCTAGATGAACAAAAATGTACTTCGATTTTTATTTCGGAAAATTTAGAATCTAGAACTCCTCCAGAGTGGTATGCAGCATCGGGGATTGTGATTTTAAATCATACTCAAAAAACAAGTACCATGGATAGATCCATTCAAGTAATAAAGATGCGAGGGATAAAACATAGTGAGCAAACATACCCTATACGATTCAATGAAAACGGGTATCATGTGTTGCACCCAAGATTATCTGCTGCAAGTTAATTATTTTAGTTTTTTAATTTCTTGTACCACTAGTGGTAAAAAGGCACCTACATCAGATACTATTCCCAATGCCTGCCACGTCCCTCTATCCATTAATTTTGTTACGGTTGGTTGATTAATATCAATTACAATTACTTTGACGTTTGAAGGAAGCATGTTTCCTGTTGCAATTGAGTGGAGCATAGTTGAAATCATTATCACCATACTTGCATCTTTTAGGATTTTTTTGTATTCTCGTTGAGCTTGAGCGACATCAGTTATGACATCAGGCAAAGGACCATCATCTCTAATCGAGCTTGCCAAGACAAAAGGAATCTTATTTTTTACACATTCATAGAATATGCCACTTTTGAGCTTTTTCTGTTGAACCATCTTGGGAATAGATCCAGCCTTAAAAACAGCATTAATGGTATCCATATGGTTTCTGTGTCCTCTTTTTGCCAGGGTGGCATCATGAACATACATTCCTAGTGAGGTACCTAATGTGGCATATTCAATGTCATGAACAGCTAAGGCATTTCCAGCTAATATGCCATGAACATATCCTCTTTTAATCAAATCGGCTAAGGAATTTGCAGTACCTGTGTGAACAATTGCGGGACCTCCCACTACGATAATTTTTCCCCCTTTCTTTGTTGTTTCAACTATGTCGCGAGCAACTTTTTTTGCTATATGCTGGGTTGGTCTTTCGCTTGAACTACTACTTCCCATAAATGCAAAAATATTTGCTTGATCTCTTGGTCTTTGAGGAGGTGCAACCTTTACGCCAATATCATCTACTACAATAAGATCTCCTTTTTTTATATCTCTAATAGGAACGCAAAAAGCTCGGTTTTTCTTTACAACAATACATTTGTCCATCATTTGATTCTCAACGTAAATCCAAAACTTGTTATGAAATATCCACGTGTCATTATTTGTGGTACTGTAAAAATTATCAGGCATTACCATATTTTTTGAGGCTCTTTTTAGCTTGACTTGCTTTTCATTATGTGGAATGGCACCTTCTCGATGAATATCATCAATAATTTCCCCGAGATGTTTAGCATTTTTTCCAGCAACTAAAAGTTTAGCATAACTAGAATCTTTTTTCTTTTTACCTACAGTTAAATCTAAAATCTCAAATTCTCCTCCTCGATTCATTATTTTGTCAAAGATTTTGGTTAATATCATAGAGTCAATCAGGTGACCACTAACTTCGACTTCTTGAGAATATTTTTTCAATGCTTAAATTCATAGTCATTCCCTCAAAAAGGTTTGGGGATAAATTTAAACACAAAATTTGTTAATTTATCTATACGGGTAAAACGACTTTTCCTTTATATTCTAAAATATTATCAGATAGAAAAATAGTTTCAAATTTCTCTTTCTGTTCTTTGGTGATGCCTTGAGCAATGGATTTTGAGGTTCCATTTTTATCAACCAAGGCAAGAATATATCCACTTGTATCAGTCAAGACAAAACCAGCCGTTTCATCAACAAATGCATACAAATTTTCCTCGCCAACAGGCTCCCAAACATTAGTTTTGTTATCTCTCAATGCTAATGCGGGCATTGCTTTTCCATCAGTAATTTTATTTAGATATTCTCTTGATAGTTCCACTCTTTTTTGACCAAGTTTTAAAGCTTGAAAGTATTGCATAAAATCTTGAAATTCGAATTAGTATAAAAACAATCACAAAATTAACAGAAAAACAATTCTCTTTGATAAATATTATCTAATTCTAAGAAAACATTTTATTTTCTATGAATAAGTTTAGATATAATAAAAATTTATTTTACTATTAAGAAAAATAATGCCTCTAACAAACAATGTAATTATAAAATTAAATGAAATAACTACTTTGATAGAAGATAAAAATAATTTAAAAGAATCTGAAATTGAAGAAATTAAGACCATTTTTAAAACCATTATAGAAGAGGGTGAAAGATACGATCTGGATGATATTGAATCATGGTTTGAAAATGAGGGAAGTTGGAAAAATAAATCCTCTATAACTCGAGTTACCAATTTAGCCCACTATGTACAAAATAAATTTCAACAAACACTTAAACTAAAAATTATTTCAGATGATGATTGCAATTGTAATGATTAATCTTCAAGTTTTTCCAATAATCTTCCAACAATTTTAGCATTCTCGTTTCTTTCCCTTAGAATGTTTTGTAACCTTTCTTCGGATTTAATTTTTTTATCCGAAGAAATCATTTGAAAATACTCATCATCCAAATCATTATTTGCCTGCAATCTTTTTACCACCTCAAAAAGTATTCCAATTACTTGTTTTTGTGCTTCAATTAATTCGTCTTTTGAGGTTTCTGACATATCCATTACCTCATTTATCGACTATTTGGTTAAATAATTCCAAAAGAGGGGGATCTTGTATGTCTTGTCTTGCGGAATCAAAAAAGGGCAGTAAATCTCCATACGATTTTACTTGTTCTGAATAAATTTTTGCTTGAAGAGCCATTTCTAATTTATCAATCTGATGAACAAAATTTGCTTCCTTAGAATCATTTGTTTGGTATTCTTTCCAAAGAGAAAAATATTGTTCTCGAAGGTTTTCAGGTAATTGTTTTAAAATTTTATCGAACGTTTTGTTTTCTAAATCTATTTTTTCTTTTTTTGATTTTTGCTCAGGTGTAAAATCGCCGGTGATAGACTCTGCCAAGTCATGAAGTAAAATCATTTTCAAAATTTTTTCGGTATTATATTTTTGAGAATCAGATAGAATCATCCCAATAATTGCCATAGAAAAAGTGTGATCTGCTACTGATTCAGTATTCTTTATCGAAAGTTTTTCAATCCAACCCTGTCTAGGAACAGTCTTTAGATTCGCCGCGATTGTTAAAAAATCTAAAATCAATATTACTATACAGGTAATAATATGATTAATCAGCTTTTCGAGAGTTTGGTTATTAGAACAACATAATAGTTAATCTATCAGAAAGAAACTATTGAAGATATATACAAAAACTGGAGATGATGGAACAACAGGGGTCCAAGGAAATTCACGCCTAAAAAAATCTCACCCACGAATTATTGCATATGGTACAATTGATGAGGCCAATGCCTTTTTGGGAATAGTTTTGTCTGATAAAATAGATTCTGATATTGCAGACGTTTTAATACAAATTCAAAGGGATTTGTTTATCGCAGGAGCAGATCTTTCAAATCCAAATTTATTAGATAATAAAAATAGAATTTCGTCTTCGATGGTAATAAAAATTGAAAAATTGATTGATTGTTTTGAAACAGAATTAAAGCCCTTGACTTATTTTATCCTACCCGGTGGACATATTTCGGCTGCAAAATTACATTTCGCCAGGGCAATTGTTAGAAGAGCAGAGACATGTCTTGTTTTATTAAATGAACAAGATGAAATCAATAAAAATTGTGTAAAATATGTTAATCGCCTTTCTGATCTACTATTCGTTTTAGGACGGGTCATAAACAAGAGAAATGGAATCGATGAAAATATCTGGAAAGTCTGAAAAGACAAACTTTAATTTTGCATCCAAAAGAATTTTTATTGTGCCAGGGTAGCTCAGCCTGGGAGAGCACTCGGCTGAAGACCGGGCTGTCGCGCGTTCAAATCTCGCCCCTGGCACTGTTTCTGTTCACTAAATTATTCTTCATAATTTTTATAAACAAGTACACCTCTTGTTTTTCGACATTGATGGCAGAAAAAAAGAGTAAAAAGAAAACAACTAAAAAACCAGTTAAAGCCAAAACGGCAAAATCAAAGGCCAAAACTAAGACTAAAAAATCTCAACAAGAAGATTATGGCGATGGTATTGCCATAATCGATGATGATCTCTCCATTGATCAAGAAAAAATCAATGAGGAAAGAAGAGCCTATCTTGAGGAAGCAAGGTCTCAAGAAGCATCAGACTAAATCTTTATTCCTTCCTATTTCATATACTAATACATGAGAGCATTATGCTTAATTACAGTTAAACCTGGTAAAGTCGATGCTGTAGTACAAGTTTTAAAGAAAAAACGAAAAATTATCAAAGATGTTATGGTGGTAACTGGAAGAGCTGACATTTGTGCTGTAATGCGTGGGACTATGGATGAAATTAATCAAATGGTTATCGACCTGAAAAAAATTAAAGAGATTGTAACAACTGAGACGTTGATTGAGGTGGAGGTAGACTTAGGCTGGTAAGAGCGATTATTTTGGTAAAATCCCCTAAAAAATTGATAGCTGCAAGACTACGCAAAGTTAGTCATGTACGTGATTCTTTTCCAACTAGTGGTCAATTTGACGCTGTAGCAATAATTGAAGTTGATGAATTAGGAACGATCAAGGATATTGCCACTGAAATTCAGAAAATTAGTGGAGTTGAAAGGACTGAAACCATGGTTGAAGTTCAATAACAAAGAATTTAACATACGAGTACGGAGGGCTTACTGTGAATATTAAAAAGGTTGGAAATGTTATTTTGGCAGTTAAAGATCTCGATAAATCCATCGTATTTTATCATGAAATAATTGGTCTTCCCATTAAAAAACAAAGAAGATCTTGGGTAGATTTGGGAACTACAGGCGCATTATTGAGTTTGCATCCAGCATCCCTTACTGCTGAACATATTGGAAGTTCTATTGACAATGGAATAACAGTAGGGTTTCTTGTGGGAGACGTACAATCATCGGTGGATGAATTAAAAGAAAAAGGAGTAGAAATTTTTCGTGATATCGTAGAAAGAGATGCTGGAAAGAATGCAGTAATTCTAGATCCTGATGGGTATCTCGTTTCTTTATTTGAACCAATTTTCAGAGACAAGGATGAACAAACTGGCGGATATCACGGATTTACCCCAGCTTAAATTATTTTTTTAATTTTTGAAATAATTGAGTTTATGTTTTTTTCCTTTCTATCTATCGAAACATAAATTGTTATGTTGTTTTTTTGGAAAACAATGATGGACACTTTTTGATGTTCAAGTAAAACATAATTCAGTTTGCCAACTGCCTTAATAGTTTCCTTTCTTGAGTTCATTAAAGTTGCTAGTATGAAAAATTCATTTTTTACCTGCTCTGATTTTAGAAGTGGTTTTACATCGGACCTGACAATCCCTGTTAACGTCCGACCATAAGAGTTAATCACACCGGCATATCTTACACTTTTTGAAATCTGGATAATTTTTTGACATGTTTTTCTATAACTAATAACGGTATCTTTCCATTTTTCAGCAGGAGTTTTTACCATAATGAAAATTTATATGGAAATTAATAAGGATTCGCACCAGATAAAAAAAATAAAATAATTAAAAACAGGTAAAAATTATCATTAAGATTCTTTTTTATCTAGTTTTTTCTTCAGTTCTAAATTTTGTTTTAATAACTTGTCATTTTCTACTTTGAGAATTTTAATTGAATTTTTTTCAGAGTATAATGGATGTCCTGGTGGAACAAGCCCTGTTGAATTCATTGTCATTAATCCAGAAGCATGTTGTTGATAGGCATTTTGAAAACCGTCTAATTTTTTATTAAGATTAGATGCATCTGAAATGAATTTATCTTTTATTGGATTATCAAATATCTTAAACATTGGATGAGTTATTCCTGGAGGTAATCTTGGGAATTGAAATGCTCGATGAGGAATGTCGTGGTTTAATCCATAAAGATCATTTAAGTGTCGAAATACCTGCTCATCCATATTTTGAGTCCCTCCTTACCATATTTTTGCTTTGCCTTAGGCGTTTGATATACTAAAAAGTGTAATTAATGTCAGTTTTACTCAAATCGAGCTGATCGCAGATCCTTATAGATTAGGATTTAAGATCGCTGATACGCAATGACGGGCAAAAATAAAAAATGTATGAAATGTAAAAAAGAAATTAAAGATAAAGAATTACATAAAATTGTGATTTACGTAGTTCAAGAAAAATTCACAGAGCATCATTACGAACATGTTGAATGTCCTGATAAATTTACTATTTAGCCCTTATACTCATAGACTTTGTAGACTTCGCCAGTTAATCGTGAACGGTATTTCCATTCATTTTCTCCCCAGATTTTTTCTGAAAAATTTTTTTGAGTTTTAGGATGTATTCTTTGATATACATCTTGGCCAATCAGAATTTGATTTGGTTTTGCCATCCCTTGAATTTTTGAAGCAATGTTCATCACCGGTCCCATTAAATCTACATGTGAGGTTGCCTCATTTGATCCATATCTCACAATAATACTTTGTCCATAATCCACACCAATTTTTACCATTAAATCTGGGTAATCATATTGATTTAGAATGGGATTAATTCCTTTTTCAATTACTGTTATCATAGATTTAGCGCAAGTTACTGCATTGTCTGAGGCTAATAAGGTATTTTCATTTGCATTAAAATATCCAATTACAGCATCACCTACAAATTTGAGTACTAACCCATTATGATAACGGATTACCGAGGCCATTTCTTGAGAAAAAGAGCTAATTATTGTAGCTAATTTTTCTGCAGGTAATTCCAAAGTCATCGTTGTGGAGCCAACTAAATCTACATAGAGTACCACAATATTGATTTTTTTAAAAACATTTTCTCTTAAAAAATTTTCAGAATCATTAGTTACTCCAGTATATTCATATCCTTTTTTCAATGCACCCCAAACCCGTTTTTGAGTTTCGATGATCATGGTTTCTGAATCTATTACTTTTTCTCCTTTTTGCTCAAGTAATCTATCTATGATATCTGGAGTGGTCTTTTGACTATCGGAGTTTTCTGATGACATCTTTGATTCTATATTAGAAGTCATTTTTGAATCTATTCTAATGGAAAATCAGTATCGCAATTCGGACATTTTCCTCTATTTCCTTCGTATTTTTCATGAAAATACACTATAATTTTGGCATAACAAATAGTACAAATAATATCATTATATGACATTTACTTTAGTATGGCTTTTTCCATTTAATAGGATTTTCAGGGTGTAAGGTTTAAGGACTGTAAGAATTCGATATTTTTGTGCGTCTGGGAACAAGATCACCAAATGAATTCATCCAAAACTTAAATTCGAAAAATGAATTTATTCAACAAATATTTCAAAAAAAAATTCAGGATATTACAAAAACGGTTGAAATTAAAGTGATGCTAGGGGACGCCACTATTACAACCCAAAAAACTTTTGATCCTGATTTAATCCGAAATTACTATGAAAATTTTATTAAAAATTTAAAAGATTGGACAATTCAAGGAGTATCTATTTCAAACAATGAAGATTTAAGAAGAATTTTTACAAAATTTGAAATTAAAGAAGGTAACTACCTAATTTCCGGACATTTATCCTTACAATATCACGTACTGTTATTCTATAAACCAGAACAAAAGGTAATAGAATCGCAAAAAGAATTGGCAAAAATTTTAGATTTAACGAAAAACAAAACGCAGGAAATTTCTGATGATAATGATCAACTTGTTTTAGAAAAATTAAAAGAAAAAGGATACAAAGATTTCGATCACCAGAAACTATTTGAAATATTTTTTGAAAATAATGAATTAAGAGAACAAATTTACAAAGAGATTGAAGAAAAGTCTGAGATAGATTTTCAAGCTATGCATAAAAGAAAAACTGAGTTGGTAAAAGAATTAGACAATTTGTTAATTGAGACATATCAAACTACTTCAGTTTTAATCGATGATGCAAGATTAGTTACAGGAGAAGAAGGTTGTCTTTGTAGTTTTGATATTGAATTTGTTAAAGGTGATATTAAAGAAGGATTGTTTGATCCACGAAAAATATCCCAACCAATAAAAGAGAAAATTGAAAAAAGACTTGATGAGGTTTTAAAATACATTAAGATTTAGAGAATTTTTTATTAAAACTTTGATATGTTAATTGATAATATTATGACTCTTTTTTGAAAGGGTATTTTGAACCTATTTTCTGACTTTAGGAGTATGATTTCTTAGTAATTGGTAAAAATTGATTAAAAATGTAATTTTTCAATGGAAGAAGTCAAATATATCAGCAAAATAGGAACAACTCCAATGAATCCAACTTATGATGACATCCAAAAAGCTAATTCTATGAAAAATGAAAAAATAAGAAAAACTGCGTTAGTATATTCTCCAACTTTTAGTATGTTAACCGAATCTAAAGTTTATCTCAAATCAGAATTTCAACAAAAAACAGGGGCTTTCAAAATAAGAGGAGCTTATTACAAAATCCAAACATTAACTGATGAAGAAAAACAAAAGGGAGTAATTGCAGCATCTGCCGGTAACCATGCACAAGGAGTTGCATATGCAGCAAATGCAGAAAATATTCAATGTACAATTGTAATGCCTAAAAATGCCTCTCCTGCAAAGGTTTCTGCAACAAAATGGTATGGTGCAGAAGTAATTTTAGAAGGTATTAATTATGACGAAGCCTCCACTCGAGCTAAAGAAATTGCAAAAGAAACTGGCGCGATTCTGATTCATGCTTTTGATGATGTAGAAATTATTGCAGGTCAGGGGGTTATAGGATTAGAAATTTTAGAACAAATCCCAGATGTTGAGGAAATCTATGTTCCTATTGGTGGAGGAGGTTTAGCTGCTGGAGTGTTAATTGCAATTAAAACAACACATCCAAATATAAAAATTATTGGAGTGCAATCAAGATCATTTCCTTCAATGTATGAATCTTGGAAACAAGGATCCCTTACCAGTGTAGGGGGAGCAAGAACAATCGCAGACGGTATCTCAGTAAAGGTTCCAGGTCAAACAACATTTTCAATAATTAAGGAATTAATTGATGAAATAGTCCTAGTAGATGATTCTGAAATAATCAAAGCAATGTTTTTGCTTATGGAAAGAATGAAGGTAGTAATTGAACCTGCAGGAGCTGTGGGTTTAGCTTATTTAATATCTCATAAACCTTCTCCTGGAAAAAAGGTTGTTTCAATTTTGGCTGGAGGTAATATTGATATGTATTTGCTTGGACAAATTGTCGATAAGGGATTGGCGGCTATGGGAAGATTATTGAAAATCTCTGTTTTGTTACCTGACAGGCCTGGAGCGTTCAAGGAAATAGTGGATGAAATTAGCGCAGCTAATGCAAATATTGTTGAAGTAGTTCATGATAGACTCAGTTCGAATATCAATGCAGGATCCGCATCAGTTACCTTAAGTTTGGAAACCGCTGGAAAAGAGCAGTCAGATAAATTAATAGAGGCTTTTCAAAAAAAGAACATCCAGTTTAATTTACTTACTTAAATTTTTTTTTGACAAACTTGGAAAGACCATGTTTTTTTAGTTCATCTGATTCTTTTAGAACCGATTTATGTTGAACAATTTTGTGTTGTTTTAATTTTATTTTTAGTTTGGGAAATTCATTTGCTAAAATTTTCATGGCATAAATTCCTGCATTTCCTGATTTATTTACTCCCACCGCAACTACTGGAGAACCTGTAGGCATTTCTGAAATAGAAAGTAATGAATCTAACCCACCAAATGCAGAAAATTTTGAATTTTCAGTTTTTTTTGTGTGTTTGTCATTATATACAAGAATGGGAACACCAATTACTGGAATAACAGTATGTGATGCTATCATTCCAGGTAAATGGGCTGCGCCACCAGCACCTGCGATAATTACCTTAAAACCCATTTTTTCTGCATGCTCTGCATATTCTGATAATCTAGCTGGCGTTCTATGTGCCGATACAATTTGATCTTCATGTTTAATTTTAAATTCATCTAAAATTTCAGCAGCGCCTTTCATGATTCGACTATCAGAACTGGAACCCATAATGATTCCAACTAAAGGTTTTTTTGAATAACTCATGTTTAATGAAAACCAATATGGGTTATTATCTTTAACAAAAAAAATAAACGACAAAGGCATACAAAAAACATTAGATATTTTTAATCCTCAAATAATGAGCCTGTAATGAGTAAAATTTTAGGGATAATTGGCGGAGGGCAACTTGGAATGATGATTACTGAAGCTGCTAAAACGTTATCGGATTATATCGAAAAAATTATCGTGTTAGATCCCACAGAAAATTGTCCTGCTGCCCAGGCCGGAGCAGAACAAATAGTCGGCGATTTTAAAGATAAAAAGGCAATACACGAATTAAGCGAAAAATCCGATATTATTACCTATGAAATAGAATCAGGGGATAGTGATGTGTTAAAATCAGTGGAAATAAAATCTGAAGTTAATCCATCTCCTGAAACGCTGAAAATCATACAAGATAAATTTTTACAAAAAATGTTTCTCTCTGAGAATAAAATTCCTGTTGCCGAATTCATCCAAATTAAATCCATAACTGATTTACGTAATGGTTTGAATGAATTTGGATATCCGTCTTTGCTTAAAGCTAGACGTGATGCATATGATGGCCGTGGAAATTTTAAAATAAATTCTTATGACGATGCTCAAAAAGCTTTTGATTATTTTAACGGAAAAGGTTTAATGCTAGAAAAATTTGTTCCATTTAAAATGGAAGTCTCAGTAATTGCTGCAAGAAATACCCTGGGTCAAATCAAAACATATCCATTAGTTGAAAATATTCATGAAAATAACATTCTACGAGAAACAATAGCTCCTGCTAGAGTTTCCAAAGAAATTTCTGATAAAGCTGAGGAGATTGCAAAAAATACAATGAAAGTTCTAAAAGGTGCAGGGGTTTTTGGAATTGAAATGTTTGTATCTAAAGATGATCAAATATTAATAAATGAAATTGCTCCAAGAGTTCATAATTCCGGCCATCATACATTACAATCTAGTGAAACATCACAATTTGAACAACATCTTCGAGCAATCTTAGGTTTAGATTTGGGTAGCGTTAAACTGGTACATCCAACTATAATGTATAATATTCTAGGGGCAAAAGATTTTGAAGGGAAATACGAAACAATTGAAATTTCAGAATCAAATGTTTATCTCAAAATGTATGGCAAAAAAATTTCCAAACCACAACGAAAATTAGGACATGTTAATTTTGTAGCGACAGAAAGAGAATCAGTGGAAGATCTTTTACGAAAGCTGGATTCTCTGAAAGACAAATTCCAAATCAGGCCTGCAACCTAGGTGATAAAATTCAAATTTGTAACATTATAGATTTATTAATAAACACAAAAGAGTTCCAATTATGACCTCAATTCCTCACATATTATCAGGAATTTCAATAGTTCTTTTAGTAATTTATGGAATTGATGTTCTTGTTGGCGGTGGCGGGGCTGGAGAAGGCTTTTTACCATTTGATGCAATGACACGTGGGATTGGATTTGGATTACCCCCAATAATCTTGTCTTTTATCGCTTTTTTCATGTCTAAAAACCCTCCTTTCAAAGGTTTGGGAATAATGCTGATGATTACCGGAATTTTGATCATTATTGGTGGTGCAATATCCATTTCAGCTTCTTCTGAATCCGAAAATGCATCGAGAATGTTAGGTGAGGGAGGAAGTTTGATTGCCATAGGTACAATTATTATCGTGTTGGGGGCATTAAAGATAAAAAAATCACAGACAAAGGTTGTATAAATGCCAATTTGCCAAAAATGTAGTAATGATGTTTTAAAATTGTATGATTGTGTCCATACCGATGATGAGGTTTACTGCAAAGAGTGCTATACGGAACTTCATTATTATTTGACTGAAAAAAACTAAGATGAATCTTGACAGGTCCCAGAATTTGATAGACTAAAGTTATATCGGTAAATTATAAAGAAAAAAAAGTGAAAGGAGTAATCTTAGCGGGGGGAAGAGGTAAAAGGCTTAGACCAATAACCGATTATGTTCCAAAACCTCTAGTTCCAATAAATAATGTTCCAATAATTGATTGGCAAATTAACTATCTAAAAAAATTTAACGTCGATGAAATAATAATTTGCACTGGTTACAAGACAGAAATGATACAACATTTTTTATCTATGAAAGATAATTTCAATATAAAAATAAAATTTTCAGTCGAAAAAACTCCATTAGGAACGGGGGGAGCGATAAAACAAGCAGGGAAATTTATCAAAGATAAATCATTTTTTGTGATTAACGGGGATGTTATAACAAACATTAATTTAAATAAATTATTAAAAAAACAAAACTCTATTGCGGGAATTGAATTAAGAACAAAATTTGGAATTATGGAAACAAAAGATTACAGGATAACCAGATTTAGAGAGAAAAAGGAGGTTTCAAACGTTTGGATGAATGCAGGAATTTACTATTTACAAAAAGATATCATAAAAGATTTACCAAAAAAAGGCGATATTGAAAAAACTCTATTTCCAGATTATGCAAAAAAAGGATTACTGAATACTGTAAAATTTAAAAAAATAAAATGGTATTCTGTAGACTCTTTCAAAGATATGGAAGAATGTTCATTAGAGATAAATAAAATAATATAATAAATTTAGGGTTTAGGCACCTGTTCTATGCAATGTCACCATCATGTATGCGATTTCGCTTACAAATCCTTCATCATCATTTTCTGATGCAGTGTATTTAGTAGCATTGTTCCAAAATTTACTTTTTTGGTCATGGTTTTTAATGAATATCTGTTCACTCATTAAATATAATTAAAAAAATTGCATCATAATATTCAACCTCAATGAATTTTTACAGAATGCTAAAAGAGTTACACCAATTCATTCCTAAAAATAATATCAACATGCATTTTGCGATACCCATAATCCAAAGGAAACACTAGAATATCTATTTCCAATAAGCAGACTATGAGAATAGCATGTAGTTTAGGCTCACTTCTATCAGTTAATCAGGTTTTAGATTGTGCACAAATGTTGTCCAAAACCTCAGTGGAAACAATATGGATTCCTGAAACATGGGGGATGGAAAATTTTTCAATGCTTAGTATGGTTTCCCAAAAAGCCACCAATCCAAAAATTGGATCTTCAATAGTCAATGTATTTTCCCGAAGTCCTGCATCTATTGCCATGGGAGCAGCTACTGTTGATACCATTTCAAATGGTCGTTTAATTTTAGGATTAGGCACAAGTAGTCCTGCTATTGTCAAGGATTTCCATGGTTATGAATTTCAAAATCCAGTTGGAAGAATTAAAGAATACGTTGAAATTATAAGATTGATTTTATCTGAAAACTCTGTTGATTATAAGGGCAAAATTTTTAATTTAAAAAATTTTTCTTTGTTAATAAAACCACCTAGAAATAAAATCCCAATTTATCTTGCTGCCGTAAATCAAAAAATGGTGGATCTCACGTGGAATGTAGCTGATGGAGTGATTTTTTATTTGCGTCCATTGGATGAAATGAAAAAAACAATACAAACAATGCAATCAAAGAGAAAAATTGATGCGACATGTCAATTAATCACCAGTGTTTCTCATGATTCTGAATTGGCAATAAATCGGTGTAAAAAAACTTTAGCGTTTTATGTATCGGTTGGAAAAATTTACAGAGACTTTTTATCTAAAAATGGTTTTGAAAGTGAAACAAGGAATATTTTTGAAGAATTTAAAAAATCAGGATTTAAATCGAATCATGAATTAGTAACACCTCAGATGATAAACTCACTTACCATTGCAGGAGATCCTAAAACATGTCAAAAACAACTACAAAAATTCAGAGAATCAGGCGTGGATCTACCTATTATTCAGTTTAACCCGATTGGGGATGTAATTGACTCGTTAAAATTATTTTCAAACACTTTTTTTGAGGAAGTATAATGTCAAGAGTTGGGATTGCAGGGTTTGGGCAAACAAAATTCTCAGAAGATGATTCAAAAATTGAATCTGTATTGCTAAAGACAACAAAAAATTTGCTCGACTCAACTTCTAACTTGAGTCAAAAGGACATAGATGCGGTTTTGGTTTCCACAAATAATAATTCAAAGTATCTCTCCGCAATTTTATCTGAAATGACGAGTATACAACCAAAAATATCTCATTCAATTGAGAGTTTATGTAATTCAGGAACAAATGCGATTGTTGCGGCATATTCATATATTGTTTCTGGCTTGGCAGAAGTGGTTTTAATTTCTGGGGCTGAAAGATATGACAGTCCCGGCCAAATATTGGAATGGGATAATTTGAGAGGTGAATTTAAACATCCCATTTTTTGGGCATCAATATTCTCAAAATCATATAAAAGAAAATATTCTATCTCTGATGAAGATTTGGCTTTAGTATCTGTAAAAAATCATAAACAATCTATACACAATCCTTTTGCTATTTCACAAAAAGCAGTATCCATAGATGATGTATTAAATTCTAAAAAATTAACAGAAGATTTAAGATTACTTGAATGTTCAAGGCCATGTACCGGTGGTGCATCAATTTTATTGGCATCTGAAAATAGTTGCAATACATTTACGGATAATCCAGTTTGGATTACAGGTATTGGACAAAAAACAACATCTGCAAGTTTTACAAAAATTCCCTCCTTTGATACCATGGAATCTACAAGACAAGCTGCCCACAGTGCATTTCAAATGTCAAAACAAAAACCAACTGATATCGATGTCATGGAAATACATGATGCTTTTGCTGTTTGTGAGCCTATGGCTTTAGATTCAATGGGGTTTTCTACCTCTGGAAAAGGAATCGAGTTGGTAAAAGAGGCATATTTTTCAGAAAATTATAAAATTAGTCCTAGGGGAGGTCTTATTGGTTCAGGACACCCATTAGGTGCAACAGGGATAGCCCAAACAATAGAAATTACTCAACAACTTCAATCACAGGCAGAAAAAAGGCAAGTTGATAATGCAAAAGTCGGACTTGTTCATAATATGTCTGCGGCTTCAACCTCATCTACAGTATTGGTGTTAGAAAAATGAGTTTTGAATTGGAATTAAAAAAAGGTAATTTTTTAATGTCAGAATGTGATCATTGTAAAAAAATTGTATGGCCACCCTCAGAATGGTGTAATCAATGTTTATGTAAAAATTCATGGAGAAAATGTAATGGCAAAGGAAAAATTATTGAATTTTCCAAAAAAGAAACTACTTACTTTTGTGTTGCAGAAATTGAAAATTCAATAAAAATAATTGGAGAGATTATTTCAGGGACACCTAAAATTGGGCAAAATGTAGTAATCAGCGATTGTGGAATTTGTGATGACAACTATTTTTTTAAAATGAAGATGTTAGATTGATCAAATAATGATAATTCGGAAAAAAGATACAGCGATAGGTAATGTCATTATTACCTACTGTACTATATCCTATGTTGGTCTATAGATTTTATGAAATTCAGTTCAAAAACTATTACTATTTTAAAAGATAAACAAAATAAGAAATCAAAAAATCACCGAAAGGCTGCACGCACCAGAAGGCAGAGAGGATATCAATGGGAAGATACCATTGTTAAGCGATTTAATTCTGCAGATAATTGGAATGCATTTAGATTGGGTTCTCCTAGCATTGCTCTTCCAGATGTGTTAGCTGTAAACACAAAGGAAAGCTCTATTTTCACTATCGAAGCAAAATCAGGGACTACTAATTTCCTTCCCGTACCTTTTGATCAAATTGAACGGTGCCTAAAATGGGTGGAAACCTTTGATATTTACAAGAAAAGAAAAGTCATACTTGCTTTCAAATTTCTTTCAAAAAAAAGAATAGGTTTGGGAATTTATGAAAATAGAGAATTAAGAGAGTTTTTCAAAGTATGGGACACTTCCCTCCCCTTAGCAAATTGTGTCTGTACATACGAAGGAAAGGTATTTGCAAAAATAAGTGGAAAAAGAAAAGAAATTAAATTAAAAGATCATAAAATGCCCTTTAAAACAAAATTTAGAAATTATGCCTAGTTTTTTTAAGACTAAGCAGATCATTTTTTAATGATATTGGGATATTGAATACATGCCAGAAGAGAGGAGTACGCCTGAATCGGAAATCCCTAAAAATGAATCATTACTTGATTTAGTCTCTGAAGCAGATAAGGATGTAAACTCTAGAATTAGTTTTGAAGAATTTACTGATGAACGGCTTTTGATTAGTCATGATGCCTCAGGAAATAAGCAAATGAAAATCAAAGTATTGGAGGTTTCTGATGAAAACACACCTTCAAAATGGAAATTTGGAGATCGAGTTAAAATCAGCAAGATCTTAATCACAATAAAACATCTTTCCAATCAAGAGGTTGAAGAAGCAGAATTTGATATAGAGGCAATAGAACGAGAACTTGCAGAAAAAAGACACTACTCATCTACTAACAGATGGGTTCCTGCAAATGAAATAAAAAATGGATATGTAACAAGAACATTCCATACAAGATTGATAAGTGATGCCGCAGCATTAGATCATATTATTTTTTAATTCGTTAAAAATAGACACCATTAGTAGATTCAATTCAACTAAAAACATTTAAGCATCAAAATTGGAAATCTGAATTATGAGTGCAAAACAGGTGGATGTTAATGGTACTGAATATAGAATTGTTCTAACCGACCAGGTAATCGGACATGTGAACAATCTAAAAAATCTCTATAATGCAGCATACGAGGACCCTGAAAGCTTCGAGGATGTAAGTGCAGAGATTTCAAATACTATTAACGAAATCGCTGGTATGGTGGAACCTGAAGCCGATGATAGTGACCTGGATGGGCTTATTCAAAAAATTATTGAAGCAGTAGATAATAAAGCCGAAGAGATAGAAAAGGAATTAGAGGCTAAACCAAAGAAAACCGTTTCAAAAAAGTCCAAATCAAGATAGAACCATTTGACCTTAAAATCATAAAAAATCGCAGTATTATTTTTATTTGAAATTATTCGTATAATTGTAAATGACTAAGAGTTGTGAATGTGGAATATGCGATCATTATACAGAACAAGAGTGTCTTAAAAAAGAATGTAAATGCTGTTTAAATTTTCACGAAAGATCTGGTCCAAAACAAAAATAGTCAAAAAATAAAAATTTTTTAAATTTGATAACAATTACATTTTTTTGCAAGGTGTCGTGAGCAACCAATTAGTCGATGATCCTTGCATCCACATAATAGACATTTTTTTTCTTTTCCAGACATTCTTACAATTTTTCCATTAATTCTTGTATAGTATCAATTAATCTTTTATCTTCAAATGCTTCAAGAATTTTTAATCTCATGCTTCTTACTCTATCTTGATCATTTGCATATAATGAAGACATTGTATCTATTTCTTGTACAAAATAATAATTGTCCACGTAATTTTTTATTTTTGGTTTTAATTCTGATAGATCACGTGAGTGAAAGTTCTCAGTACCTATTTTTTTCAACAGTACTTTAAAAAACCCATTAATTTTTAATAATTCTTTTTTAATAATCTCTAAGTCACTGGCCTTGTCTTTTCGGTTTTTTATAGTAAGATGTGAATCTAGAACTTGTTGAAGTATTTTTTTTATATAATCACTATTTGAAAACATTCTAAAATTAAATAATTTTTATCCAATCTAATAAGCTTCATGTCCTGAACATATTAGATGGAGATCCAACTACAGGTTAGTCTTTTTTCATGATAGAAATGCCATATTTAGTATTGAATAGATAATTTGTTTAAAAATTTTTATAATCTCATTTGGGAAGATGAAATCAATTTTATTTATCTGATCGATACCTAATTAGAAGGATTTGATTTTTTTAAAATAGATTTTAAAATTAAATGAATGCTACAGGTTAAGCAAGGTTGAACCTTTAGATTAAATTATCATTATTATCTCAGAGTGACATTGCACGGAGACGCCTATCTAAAGTGTATTGACCCCAAGTGTGGTTTAGAATATCCCATAAAAAGCACAAATGTGCAATGTGAAAAAGGACATCTTTTAGATGTAAAGTATAAGAATAAACCATCTGAAAAATTAAAGGATGTTTTTGCACATAGGGGAATAATGGATGAGGGGATTATTTTTAATGAAAGCGGTGTCTGGAGGTTTAGAGAATTATTAAATTTCTGTGAAATTGATACTGAAAATATTGATGAATGCTCAAATTTTCTAGTTTCTCTTGATGGTGCAGAGGGAAGACAATCAAAACCATACCATATGACTAGAGCATCTGCATTTATTGGAACTTCAAGTGATAATTTATGGCTACAGCCAGAAGGATACAATCCAAGTGGATCATTCAAAGATAATGGTATGGCAAGTGCTGTAACTCATGCAAAAATGATTGGGGCCAAAAAAATTGTCTGTGCATCAACTGGAAATACATCTGCATCGGCAGGTATGTTTGCCGCAAATGAAGGTATTCAGTGTGATGTATACATACCTGCAGGACAGATTGCTCCTGGTAAACTTAGTCAAGCATATCAATTTGGAGCGCAAATCGTTGAGGTTAATGGAAATTTTGATGACGCATTAAAACAATCTTTAGATGATGCAAAAAATCATGACGGATATACCGTAAATTCTTTAAATCCGTTTAGAATAGAAGGTCAAAAAACAATCCCATATAGAGCACTAGAATATTTGAAATGGGCATCTCCTGATTGGATTGTTTATCCAGGTGGAGCTTTAGGAAACACATCAAGTTGTGGTAAGGCTTTAATGGAATTGTATGAATGGGGATGGATTAGTAAAGTTCCCAGGATTGCAGTGATAAACTCAGAGGGGGCAAGTACTCTATCTGATTTGTATAATGGTAAATTTCAAGGAGAAGAGTTACGTTGGAATAAGGGAAAACCCAACACCGAACTAATAGCAGAATACTATGCTTATTTAGATAAAGAAGGTATTAGACCCAAAACCAAGGCAACAGCAATTCAGATTGGAAGGCCTGTGAATATACTAAAAGGATTAAGAGCCTTAGACTTTACCGATGGTGTTGTCACTTCTGTTTCAGATGCCGAAATGCTTGATGGAATGTCGGTTGTGGGTCTAAATGGATTTGATTGTGAAATGGCATCGGGGGCATCCGTGGTTGGAATTAAAAAATTACTTGAGGACGAAATTATCAAAAAGGATGATGTGGTTGTAGGAATTTTAACCGGCAGACAAAAAGATGCAATGTTACCAGTTGACTACCACAATAATCCAGAAAATAAATTTGCCATCCCTCCCAAAATTTAGCCTCAATTTGATTTTTTGTTAACAAAAAGTTTGCTTTTAACATCTTAAGCCTTAATAATGTGTTTTACAAATTTATACCAACCAAGAGATGGTGTATAAAAAATAAAATGAATAACCGATGTTGTTGTTCTAACAAGGTTTTTTGGAGGCATTATGGCAGAATTTTGGGTTGAGGCATTAGCACTAGCTGTCCTTATTGGATTATCTGGATTTTTCAGTGGGTTGGAGGTTGCATTGGTTGGAGTAAGAAAATCAAAAGTAATCCAAATGTTAAATGATGGAGTCAAAGGTTCAAAGGCACTTCACAAACTAAAAACTAATCCAAGTTGGATGATGTCAAGTGTAAATCTTGGAAATAATTTAGTAAATGTTGGCGCATCTGCATTGGCTACCAGTGTATCCATTCGTCTTTTTGGCGATGACGGGTTGGGAATTGCTATTGGCATTATGACATTTTTAATCCTGGTGTTTGGAGAAATTACTCCTAAAACCTATTGCAATGCAAATTCAACCAAAATTGCTTTAAGATACGCTCCAATACTTTTAGGATTTAGCTATGTGTTTTATCCAATTGTAAAGTTTTTTGAAATTATTACAAAAGGGGTAGTAAAAATAACTGGAAGTAGTTATGTCCCGCCGCCAATAACAGAAGAAGAAATCAAGGGTGTTATTGATCAAGGATTAGCAGAAAAAGCGCTTGAAAAAGATGAAATGGAGTTGGTTCACGGTGCTTTGAAATTTGATGACACTGTAATCCGTTCTGTAATGACTCCTAGAACAAAGATGTTTACCCTAAAAGCCAAAACCATACTTTTTGAAGCCTTGCCGCAAATCAATCAAAACGGATATTCCAGAATTCCAATTTATGGGACGAATCGAGATGATATAGTTGGATTTGTTCATGTAAGAGACGTGCTAAAAGAATTAGAAAATGACAACAAAATGAAAAGTTTAGAACAAATCGCAAGAAAACCCGTCTTTGCATCTCAAGAAAAAATGGTAAGTGCCTTACTAAAGGAAATGAAAGGAAGAAAAACACACATGGCCATTGTGGTAGATGAGCATGGGGGAGTAGAAGGGTTAGTTACTTTGGAGGATTTGCTGGAAGAGATTGTTGGAGAAATTGAAGACGAAACCGATATTGTAAAATCTACTGAATATGAAAGAATTGATCAAGATACAATCATTACTAATGGAGATATTGATATTGATAAAATTAATGAAATTTTCAAAACAAAGATTCCCGAAGGAGATGATTATGCATCATTGAGTGGGTTACTTCATGAGAAATTACAAGACATACCACAAGCTGGAGATAAAATTGAAGTAGAAGATTTGAGAATAGTCGTAGAAAAAGTTTTCAAAAATGTACCTCGAAAAATTCGCATTGAAAAAATAAAATATTAATCAGCAAAAAAATTACACCGTAATAATTCTTTGTTCAATCAAATACTTTATCCCTTTTACAAAATCATCATCCGTGATTAATCCTTGTGCCCACCAATCAGCATTATTTTTTATCCATTCTGGAACTGTTGCTGGAGTTGCATCTGACTCTACAAATTCTTCTACATTAAATGTATAAACAAGTTTTATGGTATTTGCATCATCTCCAAGCAACGTTCTGTCTCCAACAACAGCAAAGACATGATAAGTTCCTAATGGTGAATCACTGGATATTGGCAGCGTGGTGATTATAGATCCATCTCGATTAATTGTGTTAATATATTTCTCTGAACCATCAGGTTGAATAATAGCGAGAGTTAAGAGTCCCACATAATCCTCCGGAAATACGCCGGTAATATTTACAATTTCTGTTGAATCGTTAGTAGGTAGAAGATACGTGGAAATTTTTGGGCTTTCCCTTTCTGTCGAAATTTTCATTATATTATTTTCTATTAGATATTCAATAGCTTGAAGAAATTCAGTTTCAGATATTTGGTTACCTGCCCACCATGCTGCTGTATTTTTTATCCATTCGGGAATTGAAGTCACTGAACTGGTTTGATTCGACCCATCAACTAGCGTAATGTCATTGGTATCCGTTGGTATTATTCGATACACAATCCCGTTGGTTAAAGAAACCACATACAAGAATCCATCAGGGCCTTGCTCAATGTCCGTAATACAACCAAAATCACTCCCAAATTCAATTTCTGAAATATTATCGCCTACATCTAAGATTAAATCAGATAATTCATGATTAGAAAATTGAAATGAATCACGAGATTCATTGAGTGTAAATTTGTATATGTCACCCAAATTACAATTACCGACAAGAACACTATCAGAATAATTTGGAAATTTTTCTGAATCAATAAATAAAATTGAAGTTGGCGAAATAGTATCAACAAAAGAAAATTCTGGATCACTGTATACAAAATTTTCAAATTCTGGGAGTGACTCAAGTTCTTCTTGAGTTGCAGGTCCCATAATGACATTCCATCCACTATTGAAATTAGGAGAAATTAAATTAATTTCATCGTAAAGTAATTCTCCATTTTCAGTGTCCCACATATTTCCAGTTAACGGATCAACTGTAAGACCAAAACTATTTCTGATTCCCATAGCAATGTAGGGTCCTGGGGGATCAACGGGCATTATTACACTTGTATCATTCGGATTTCCGCTGGGAATATTTTGTAGAACACCATAATGTCCTACATCTCCAATAATTGCAAAAACATTACCATTAAGGTCTTTTGTCAAAGCTCCCCCAGTATGAAACCACGCTGGTTCTGCAGGAAAGTTCTTTAGAAAAACTGGATCCGATAGATTTGCCCCATCCCAAGAATATTTGTAAACACGATTTCCTAGGGGATCGCCTCCATCTTCCGATGATTCGGTGAAATAGAGATAAACAGTATTCTCCACACTTTCAATTCCCAATAAACCCCGTTCTCCCTGGCTATTTACAGGAAGGTCCAACACAGGAGTAGGTTGGAGTATTCCATCACGAATTAAGCGGACCTTACCTTCATTTTTTTCCAATACTAGAATATCAGAATCTAAAAAGGTGATTGTAGTTGGAAAAATAAGGTCTTTGACATATTCTTCAACGGCAAAGTTGGGATCTTGAATAGACGCAGCAAAAACATTGGGTATCAAGCCTAAGGAGAAAATTAAAGGGAACAGGATAACTAGAATTTTATTCAATGTTCTCAATTTAATTTAATTTACATAATACTTTTTCGGATTGTAATTATTATTTAGGAAAGATATGATCCTGTTCTTAACCAGAAAAATTATTAAAAATATAATGTGGCATTTTTTATAAGTCTAAATTAAATTTAGTATAAAATAATTAAAATTTAACCAAGTATAGCAAAATATTCTTCTAGTTTTTGTTTTTTTTCTTTCATATGAAATAATGATTCAGTGTAGGAAAACGCTTCTTGGTATGATTTTCCAAATAACATTGATTGCATTAGCATGTGGTTTTCTGGAATTACAATTCCAGTTTGATCATCAGAGTACATCATCTGAACTGTATCTTCAATGGATGTGGTCATGTTGGCATGAATATGAATCATGTTTGTATCTGTAAAGTTAAATCTCATAGTATCTGCAAAATCTCTAACATCTTTTGTCCCTTTTGCAGTCCATAAAGTCGCTACACCGAATTCTTTGGAAAAAAGGCTATGAAGTTCAGAAGGTTTGGGTGCGGAATTTTTAAATCGAATATCCATTATATGTAAATGCATCTGTCTTGTTGGGACTTTAATGGCTCTAACAAATAAGGGAACATCTTTTCCAAAATAAGTTTTGACATCATCACCATGATGAGGTTTTTCCGTCATTTCAATGGTGTCTTCAACTTTTTTTTCTGTTTGTTCAATGTCTGCCCATCTTCTCACTAAAGTTACATCAAACCTTATTATTTCATCACCAAATCGGTCCCTAAGAGGTTCCAGAATCCTTCCCATCCCTGTAACATTACAGCTGCCTTGCATAACATGTTTTTTTCCAAAGGATAAATCATAATTGGCACGAGAATTAAACAATAAATCAGATACTGCCTGATCCCCCACGATAGTTTCACCACCTTGATAAATAACCATTAAATTTCTTGGTTCGTAAAGAGTTTTCTTATTTTTAAAACCATACCCCCCAGGAGATGCATCAATTACCAAATCACATTCATCTAATGCAGACTCTATTGACCCGGAAATTTTAAAATTCTTAAAATCATGGAGTTTTTTTTCAGGTGCATACACATTCAGTCCCTTAGAAGTAGCAAAAGTTACTTTTTCATCTGGAGAATATTTGCCAATTCCAATCACTTCGATTTCTGGATCATCTTTGAGAAATGCTGTGATTCTACTTCCTATAGAACCATATCCGTTAACAAAAACCTTTTTCATGTTTTTGGTACAATCGGACTTATTTATTTAGATTAGTTCTGGGTTGACCACCAATTTTTAAAAATTACTTTTTGCAACATGTACAACAATGCCAATTCAAAAATCTAAACTAGGTCAAATTTTGGTAACTAAGTAATGTAATTTTTTTTTGTTACAAAATTTTGAATTTATACATATTGTAACACAAACCAATTAATAAATTTAAATTTTCTAAAATAGATCAAATGTTTGAAAAACTACGATTTAAAAAATTGTTGTCTAAAAATAAAAAATTTTTGGTGTTAAGGTATATTTTTAAGTAACTTTTGAAGAAGATCCTTGGGCATTGAGAGTTAATTTCTATACAACGTTAATTGAAAATAATTTAACATCTACAAAATGTAGAATGGAAAATTCTTGTGCAAAAATTTTATGTGATGATTTTATTGAAAATTCTAATTTGATTGAAGCAAATTTCCGAAATGAAACACTTTCAAATTGTTTCAAAGATAATAAAATGGTTGATTTATTTTTTGTAAACGTTCACGCACTTTCTTTTCATGGAGGGTTTTGAAAAATGCAAAACGTTTTATTTCTTAGTCCACATCCTGATGACGTAGAATTAGGCTGTTTGGGGACAATAAACGAGTATGTAAAGGAAGGTCTCAACGTATTTGTTGCAATAGCTACTGATGGGGAGAGAGGCAACGTAGACCCAGAAAAATATGATAGAATTGAGGAGAGTATCGATTGTCTTTCGAAGGTGGGTGTAAAAAGAGATAATATTTTACCATTCCATCTTCCTGACACAAAACTAAACGATCACAGGACAGATATTTTTGAAATGGTGGAAGGTTTTTGTATCAAAAATGATATTGATACAATTTACATTAATTCAAACAAGGACTACCATCAGGATCATTTGGTAGTTTTTGAGGAAGCCCTAAGAGCTGCTAGAAAAGTTAAAAACATCCTAACATATGAGTCAAATTCTTCTACGTTTTCTTCTTTTTCTCCTAACTATTTTGTTAATGTCTCGGAATTTATTGATGAGAAAGTAAATTATTTGAAATCTCACAAATCCCAAGACGGAAAACACTTCATACTTGACCACTCTGTAAAGTCTTTGGCAAAGTTCAGAGGTAACCAAACAAAGAGTTTGGATTATGCTGAGGCTTTCGAAGTTTTCAGAATGACAAATTGAGGTAGACCAAATGAAAATTTTGGTCACAGGAGCGGGTGGGCCAGCTGGCGTTGGCATAATCAAAGATTTAAAGAAACGTCATGAAGTAATCGCAACAGATTCTGATTGTCTAGCTTCAGGCCTTTATTTAGTGGAGAAAAGGTACGTTGTTCCCTTAGTTGAAAATCCCGTATCAAACTCAAAAATTTTAGAAATTGCTAAAAAAGAAAAAGTGGACGTCATCATACCTACTGTTGAAGAGGAAATGATCAATTTTGCCAGAAATATTTTAGAATTTAATAATAATGGAATTAAAGTCATTGTATCAAATCCTCAATCGATTGAGATAGCAACAAACAAATCGTCTACCTACAAATTTTTCCAGAAAAATGCTTTCTGCCCCAGAATCTATGATTACCAAAATGTAGAATTTCCTTGTGTGGTTAAACCAAATACCTCAAGAGGGTCAAGGGGTTTTTTCATATGTCACTCAAAAGAGGATCTTGATTTTGCGATTAAAGGGAATAAGAAAGGATTTGGAGATTCTGTCATAATGGAATATCTTGAAGGCACAGAATTTTCAGTCTATGGCATATCTGATCTAAAAGGAAATCCTCTGGTAAGTGTGGCAAACAAGAGAATAACAGCAGTTGGCGAATCAAAGAAAGCTCAGATAATTGATGATAAGGAAATTTTAAAAACCGCAAATGAAATTGCAAAAAAAATAAAATTGCAAGGTCCATGGAATGTTCAGATCATGAAAACTAAAAATGGGCCTAAACTGATTGAGGTAAATCCTAGATTCTCCGGATCGCTTTCACTTTCCATAGCCTCAGGATTGGATTTAGTTGAGATTTCTATGAAAGTTTTCAAAAACGAAAAGATAGAACCAAATGAATTTGAATATGAAAAGGATCTAATCATGACAAGATACAACGAAGAAATATTTGTTAGGCCAAACCAATCCGATTTAATCCAGGTAATTTGAATGGTTGACAATTTTTATATTGAAGTTTTAATATACATCATTCTCCTGATAGGATACAGTATTGTTTCCCTTTCTCTGACCCTGGTGGTTTTGTCAGTTTTCAACAGGGTAAGATATAAACTCAGAAATTATATTTTTGATGAAAATATTAGGCCCTTTATTTCTGTCGCCACACCGGCCCATAATGAAGCAGACGTAATTGAGAGAACAATCAAGAAATTTATTCAAACACGTTATCCAGAGGATAAAAAAGAATTGATTATTGTTAATGATGGATCAGATGATGATACAGAGAAAATTGTAAGAAAGTATGCATATAAAATTATAGATTCTGAAACAGGTTTAGCTACTTATAAAAAACAAATTCAACCTTTACCCATCGCCCAAAATATCGTTTTGGTTAACAGAAAAATTGGAGGTTTAGGAAAGGCTCAAGTTTTGAATGATGCCAAAAAGTATTCTCAGGGCGAACTTATTTTTGCCATTGACGCTGACATACAATTACATAGAGATTCTTTGCTACAAGGTGCTAGACATTTTGCAGATGAGAGAGTAGGTGCCGTTATTGGATACATTTCCATTGTTGACAAGGGCGACATGTTGACTGGTTTTATTAATTGGGAATTTTCCATCGGTCAAAAAATTCAAAGAGTCGGTTACGATACGTTAGGAATACATTATATAATTCCGGGTGGCTGCGGGATTTTTAGAAAAAGCTTATTCAAAATACTTGGGGATTACTCATCGGAAACTTTGGCTGAAGATACAGATATGTCATTTAGACTTTTAACCAAAACTAAAAAGAAAGTTCATTTTGATCCCTCAATTAATGTTGTAGCTGATGAGCCCATACAATTAAAGAGTCTGTGGAATCAACGAGTCAGATGGGCAAGAGGAAATATTGAAGTTACGAAAAAAAATATTGGACATTTTGGCAAGACCAAATACGGAAAAGGAGTTACCCTCGGATACCCGTTCTGGTTAGCATCAGTAATTATGCCGTTAGGTTTTGCCACTACAACAACAGGATTTTTGTTGATGAATCTGCTTGATATCTCTATGGAGCCTTTTCTTTTTGTATCGAGGATAATTGCGGGAATGTTTATTGCAGCTATAACATATACGATTATTGCAAACAAAGGAAAATATTGGATCCAAGGAATCATTTCTCCTGGTTTTCCTATCTTGGTGACAATGTTATCTGCAATAATCTGGGCAGATGGAATCCAAGGACTAATGGAAACTGTCGAGTATCCTGAATATACAAAACCAGTCATCATCACTCTCCTTCTGTGGCTCATGATTCCCATGGCAATAACACCCGCAGTGATACGACTCTCTAGTCATTTTCCCAAATTGGCCAATTTTATACAATTAATCATATTTGGATATTGGAGCATCCTTATAGTGAGTGGAATATATGCACATTACAAAGAACTAAGGGGAGAAGAAAGAGTCTGGATAAAGACCGTAAGGTAGAATCTAAACTCTAGGACCCTTTTTGGAAATTTTACCGAAATTAGAGTCATAATAAAATAATCTAAAATGTATTCCTTTAAAATTACAAAAAGGAAAAAAATGTTTTTTGGTTACTTAAAATCCATGTATCGCAAACGATTATCAAAAATTTTAAGGATAAGTTTTAATGACATGTTTCTTAAATTTTCATAAATGTTTCAAAAAATAGGTTTAATGTCATTTTTAATACTTGTTTTTTTTGGGTTTAGTTCAGTTGCATTTGGCGAAAATTTTGGATTAGATAACGATGAAAATGGAGGAGATTGTAATAAAATCGGAATTTGGGATAATCCAAGTTCAACTTGTTTTCTAAGTAGAGATTTGGAGAAAAATGATCAAATACTTTTGATCAACATCAATGGAGTTACATTAGATGGGCAAGGACATCATATAATTGGAGATGGTTTATCCGATGGAATCTACGTAGGAAACAGTAACAATATCAAGATTATAAATATGCAAATTTCCAACACCAGAAATGGAATCTTTTTAAACAATTCCTCAGATAATATGATTGCAAATAATACTGTAGTGTGGAATACTGAACATGGAATTTGGGCAATAAATGAATCCCATAATAATATAATAAAAAATAACTTATCAGGTTTTAACATACAACATGGAATAAGTATAGGAGACGCAGATAATAGTTATATCATAGATAATTTAGTATCACATACCAAAGATGCCATACGTCTAGAAAAAGCAAATTACAATACAGTTTCTGGAAATTATGTTTGGGAAAACAGGGTAGAAGGTATAGATTTACATGAATCATCAGAGAACTTAATATACAATAATAATGTTTTTTTTACTTTAATTGATGATGTATTAGATGATTGTGGGGAATGTAATAGTAAATATTTTTTGAACAATATGGGCAACTATTACGAAATATTCGATGAAAGTGCTGAAGGATGTAATGATTTAGATTCTGATGGAATTTGTGATGAACCGTTTGTTTTTAGCGAAGGTATTGATCAATACCCTTCTGTGTCAATAATAAAAGGAAATATACCTAATCCTTACATGCATGATTTTCCCTTAAAATTTGACGATTGGGAGACAAACAAAGAATTAATTGAATCTTCAAGCTTTATTTCTGATTGGAAACAAAATATTGCATTATGGTATTATAATGAAGAAACAACAGAGAAGGAATTTACCAATTCGATTGAATATTTGTTAAAAAATGAAATTATTACGATTCCTCCTATTTCAAATGTAGAAATCGAAGAGTCCTCAATTCCGCCCGAAATAAAGATAAGGATTGGTCTTTGGAGTTATGGACTTACGGATAATGAAGAATTTATTGATATTGTTCATTCCCTTGCTGAAAAAGGATTAGTCTAATCTTAATTGTAAAAAATTTTAAAAATTATGTTTTGAAAAATTTAACTCTTAAGATCAAGCCTTTATAGTTATAATCCCATTATCTATCAAATATTCTACACCAAAAATAAAATCATCATCAGGAATTAGTCCCTCTGCCCACCAACCTGCAGTGTCTTTTATCCAATTAGGTATTTCTGAATTTCCTGACCCTTTGGTTGTTTGTGAAGTTTGAATTATTTTCTCTTTAATTAAAAATTGAATTGATTGTACAAATGAATTGTCATCTACATGTCCATCTCTCCACCAACCCGCTGTGTTCTTTATCCATCCAGGAATAAATTGTTGGCCTAAGGAGGGATTGAAAGTCTCTGGAACATCAACGATAGAAACATTTTTGTTTATTTCATCGATTTTTACCACGTTAATATTTTCGGTTTTGATTTTTTCCATTAAAATTTTTAATTCGCTAAATTGGTCCCGATTTATAACGTTTTGATATGCATTATTTCTATAAATTGAAAATTCCTGAGGAGTTATTGTAATAACGGCATATCCAAAGGTGTCAATCCCATATAGAACATCAGAGAATGTCTCTTCAGACGAAATTCCCACAATTCGTTCTTTGGATTGACTATATTCAGCAGTGAAAGCCAGCGAAGGGAATCGGTAAAGAGATTCACCTTGTAATGGATAAGGAGGAGTATCAGTTTCTAAACCTGCACTAAGATGAGTATATCCGTTTTCAATCAATGCCTTTTTTGTATCATCATTGAACTGGTATAGGGCGGGTACAAATAATTTAGGAGTTACATTAAATTCTTCAAATAGATTATTTGTAGATTCTTTAATTATGTCACTTTGTTCTTCCTTATCCAGATTTATTAAAATATCATTATCCAATCCATGATTTGCAATTATTAATTCATTATTTTGAATTCCCTTTTTTAGATGTTCCATTAAAATATCATCTTCACCCAACGTGCTCAAAGATATTCCCACGGTTAAAGGAAAGTTGTTTTTTGAAAATTGTTTAATTAATTCTATCTGAGCTTTGTTTAACCAAAAGTCTTGCACGTTATCTAATTTGAATGAGACACAATTGCAGGATAATTTTATGGACTCTTGATAATAAATTATCGGGTCAGGTTTTGGAGTAGGTATTAAGTCAAAAATTGGGGCTGGGTCAATTACTGGGTCAACTACTAGGTTATCTACTAGGTTATCTACTAGGTTATCTACTAGGTTATCTATTGGGTCATCTACTGGATTAAGTGGTGAAGAAACGGTGCCTCCTTTTCCAGCAATTACCGTTCCAGTCATCCAAGGATGAAGTTCACAAAAATATTCGTATGTACCATCTTCAGTGAACTGGTAGGAAAATGTTTGATTTTTTCCATATGCTCCACTATCAAATATTCCACTGGAAGTGCTTGTAACCGTGTGTAATTTGGTATCATCGTTTGTCCAAGTAACGGTGTCAAACAAATTAACAGAGATTGTACTTGGAACATAAATTTCCGATGATAAAATAATTACGTTTGTTGTGGAAGGTGGATCAGACTGAGGTAATAGTTCGGGTGCAGGATCAGAAACGGAATCTGAGAAGGGAACAGCAATTGGGACATCCAAACTGATTTGATTCAATTCAAAATTATCTTTAACCCCGGTAATTGGTATCTGAATGTCTTCCCATAGAGGATCTTTTACGCCATCCTTTAGAACAGAAACAGTATAAAGTCCTGATGGGATACTTGAGAAGAAAATCTCGCCATTTTTACTAATAAAGGATTTTTTGTATTGTTGATTGTCTTTACCGGTAAGTAATACAGAATAGTTGGCATCATTGTTTACAATTTTATTTAGATCTTTATCAAACATTCTAAAGGTGATTAATTCCTCCACTACTGCAGGTATTGGAACTACAATTTTTTGTTCTTGTGCCAAACCTGATTGTATCTTTAAATTCGGAACACTGGTAAGTAAAAATTTATCATAATACACTTCTGCTGTATAATAATCCTGTTCACGATTAGTTGATTGAAGCCAATGTCTTGGGGTATCTCCATTTTCATCTGTACTTCCAATGGCTTGTTGTTGCCCGTCATTGTCTTTTACAATAACAATTGCATTATCCATAGGTTTTTCTCCTCTTTCAAAAAGAACATTGAATTTTAAACCTCCAGATTGGGGAATGTTAATATTTAATTTTTTGAATTCATCTAAATTCACATATCCTATGTCACCATACATTCCATTAACATAAACTTCAACTTTGTATTTGTGATCCTTTGGAAGGGTAATAGTTTCAGGATTACTTTCTAAATTTTTTTCCAAGTACGGAGTTTTTTCAGAATCTTGATAAATTATGTAGTTTGTTTGGAAAGTTCCAATTCTATCCCCGTTTATGGATTTAATTTCAATTTGCAACTTTTCTGATTCTTCAGAATCTATTGAAACCATTGGATTAGATATGGGTTCAGAGATAGGTAGTTGTGGATCTCTTTGAACTAGATCAAAATTTTCTTGAGCACCAGTAATTGGTATTCGAATATCACTCCAAAGAGGATCTTTTACCCCATCTTTTAAAACTGAAACGGTGTAAACATCTGACGGAATACTTGAAAAGTAAATTTCTCCCCTACTTGGCGTTATGGGGTTTGTTATTGAGATGTTATTTTTACCTACCAGTAAAACTGAAAAGTTTCCATGGTTTTTCAAAATTTGATTAGATTCTGTATCAAATAATCTAAAGGTGATTAATTTCTCTACAACTGCAGGTATAGGAACAACAAGTTTTTGGTCTTGCTGAATACTATGTTGTATTTTAATATCAGAAAAAGTTGCAAGTAAAAATTCTTCATAGTACACTTCAGCGATATAATGATCCTCATCACGACTCGTTGATTGAAGCCAATATCTCATTGTATCTCCATTTTCATCTGTGCTCCCAATGGCTTGTTGTTGACCATCATTGGATTTTATTATGACAATCGCATTATCAATTGGTTTTTCTCCTCTCTCAAAATAAACATTAAATTTTAAACCTCCAGATTGTGGAATACTAATATCCAATTTTGTTGGTTCATTTAATTCAGTATATGCAACTGTGGTATACATTCCATTAACAAAAACTTCTATTTTGTACTTGTGATCCTTTGGTAGTATTAGAGTTTCTGGATTGTTTTCTAATTTTTTTTCTAAGTAAGGAGTTTTTTCAATATCCTGATAAATTATATAGTTTGTATTATATCCACCTGAGCGGTCACCACCTGTAGATCGAATTTCAATTTCTAATGTTTCTGTTTCTTCAGAGTATGAAGTGATAATAGGAATGATTAATGAAAAAATTATAGCAGAAGCACAAATTTTGTAAATTTTAGATTTTATCATAATAATTATCACCCTCCTTGTTTGGTTTTGGAAATAGTAAACATTGTTTTACCAAAAATTGGATTTCAAAAATAGTTAACCCTCTGCCCATGATTTAAAATGTAATTACCCATTTTTATTTATTCGCTAACAAAGATTACTGATAACTTTAAAAAAAAAATTAATTTGTATTTTTTTTTTATTACAAAAAAATATTATACATTTTAATATTTTTAGATTATATAGAGAAAATTAATGGAAATCGTCAATTCTACACAACTAGTAAAGAAAAGATTTTTTTCTTAATAAAAATGATGTTACGCATGAATAAATTAAATAGTAATTCTCTTTGGAATTATTTGCGGTAGAGAGGATTTAATGAAAAACGTAAAAAAATCAATATCATTAATATTTGGAATTTTAATTTTGGCAATATTATCAGGGTTTCATTTTACACCGATTGATATTCAAACAACTTATGCTGAGACTAACAAAAGAATAGTAGGTAATTTTCCAGACTGGGAATCAGAAAAAGTCGACTTGATTGATTATTCGAAAATAACAGATATTATTTATTTTCATATCAAACCAAATTTAGACGGTAGCCTTGATACAAGCGATGTGGATTTTAACGACCTTAAAACTATTAGAAACCGAGCTCATGCTCAGGGGGTAAATGTCTTAATAGCGGTTGGAGGATGGGGAGCCTCAGATGCATTTCCTGAGATCGCAAAAAACCCTGCATTAAGGGAAAATTTTGTAAATAAAATCGAGAGTTTTATTGCCAGAAACAATTTGGACGGAGTGGATCTTGATTGGGAAACTGAAATTAATCAAGAAAAGATTGACAATCAAGATATTTTGTTGTCTGATTTATCAAAGGTCCTGCATCCTATGGGAAAGATAGTTACTGTCTCCGTAATTGGAAATGTGGTGGAGTTAAAATCCACCGCAGCAGATTATGTAGATTGGGTAAATATCATGGCATTTAACATGAATGATAAACATATCAATCATTCTAGTTTTGAGGATTCAATTTCAACTCTTCATGGATATGAAAATGCTGGAATTCCAAAAGAAAAACTCAATTTAGGCATACCATTTTATGGGCGAATTAGTAATGGTGGCGGTGAAATATCTTATGAAGAAATTGTTTCACAATGTGCACCATCTCCATCAGATGAATACTGTAATGGTTATTTTTTCAATGGAATCGATTTGGTACAACAAAAAAGTAGACATATTTTACATAATGATTATGGTGGCATAATGATTTGGAGCCTAGCTCATGACACTCATGATCAAACATCTCTTCTCAATGCGATAAACGAAGTGTTTCCTAACCAACCAATACCTGAAAGAAAAAATCCAGAGATTATGGAAGTTAAAAGAACTTCAAATGGAATTTTAATTATCTGGATTCAAGAAAAACCGGTTGCAGTAAGTTATGATATTTTTATTGATGGAATAGATACTAATAATCAATTTCGTACTGAGTCTAGTCCTCAATTAGTCGATTATGGAAAATGCTTTATGGTTCAAGCTAGATATTCTCAAGTAGACCTCTTGTCTACGGAGGTTTGCTTGGAACCTGAATTAATCCCTGATCCAAAACCAGAGCCAAATAAAAAAATTCCTGATTGGGTAAAAAATCTAATGGGATGGTATGCCGAAGACTTGATCGAAGAAGATGAAGTAATCTCAGCAATTCAATTTTTAATTGAAAAAGGAATTATCAAATTAGATTAATTTTTTTTTAAATTCAAATTGAGGTTTTAATCCTAGCAATGGAGGATGTAATGTTTACCATTATTATACAAATTTGTAATATTCTGAAAAAAATGAATTTGAGAATTGGCTTTAATTAGAGTCATAAATCTATAATGATTATACCATGGTTAACCAAAAAATTTACCCCATAAATAAAATCATTATCAGAAATTTTTCCTTCAGCCCACCATCCTGCATTATCTTTTAACCATTCTGGTATTTCTGAGCCTCCTGATCCTTGGGTTGTTGGAGGAATTTGTAATATTCCCTCTTTAATCAAAAATTGAATTCCTTGAACAAATGAATTGTCGTCAATATGTCCATCTCTCCACCAACCTGCATTATTTTTTATCCACAAAGGAATAGAATATTGATCGGTATGATTTTGTGAATTTTTAGAAACTACCATAGTGATTTTTTGGTTAATTGATCCCATTGGAACAATTTGTATCTCCTTATTTTTTATTTTGTCAATTAGAGTTTCTAATTCTTTAATTTGTTCTAAATTAATTTTGTTAGAATATTCACCGTCCTCATAAACTGAAAATGCCTGGGGGTGGATCGTGATAACAGCAAAACCATGTGTTTCAATTGCTTCTAAAACATCAGAAAAGGTTTTATCAGCAGAAATGCCTAAAATTCGATTTTGTGAGGGAATGTATTCTCCCGTAGTAGCCATTGCCGGGAATCTGTAAAGCAACTCATCCTTCAAATTAAAAGGTGGAGAATCATTAAGCATACTTGCGCTAAGAATTTCATATCCATTTTTAATAAGTACTTTTTTGGTATCGTCATTAAATCTATTTTCTGGAGGAATGAAAATATTTGTAGATACATTTAGTTTTTCATGGATTTTATTTGTAGATTCTTTTAACATGTCATTTTGTTTTTGTTCATCAAAAATGGTAAATGGTGTAGGATCAAGTCCATGATTTGCAATTTCTATTTTATCATCTCGAATATTTTTTGATATTATGTCCAAAAGATATGGATCCTCTCCAAAGGAATCGATAATAACGCCTATAGTGAGCGGGGTATTGTTTTTTGTAAACTCGCTAATCAGGTCAAATTGTACATCGTTTAACCAAAAATCTTGAACACCATCTAAACGAAATGAAATACAATTGCAAGATAATTGGTAATTTTTAACGGATGGTTGGTAAATTATTGGCTCCGATATTGGCTCGGATATTGGCTCGGATATTGGCTCGGATATTGGCTCGGATATTGGCTCGGATATTGGCTCGGATTCGGGTTTTACTGGATTTATTTGAATCAAATCAAAACTATTTTGATTACCTACAATTCCTATTCTTGTATCCGGCCAAAATTCATCCTTTACTCCATCTTTTAAAACTGAAACCGTGTAAACATCAGAAGAAATACTGGAAAAATAAATATCGCCTTTGCTTCCCGTCATTGTGCTTTCAAAAGTAGCATTATTTTTTCCAACAAGTACAACTGAGAAATCTCCATGTTTTTTTAAAATTTGATTTAATTCGACATCATACAACCTGAAGGTTATTAGTTCCTCGACTACAGCAGGTATGGGAACCATGATTTTTTGGTCTTGTGATATACCTGGCTGTATTTTAATATTTGAAACGTTAGCAAGTAAAAATTCGTCATAATAAATCTCAACGGTATAATAATTATTTTGAAGATTAGTAGATTGAAGCCAATATCTCATGGTGTCTCCATTTTCATTAGTGTTTCCAATTCGTTGTTGTTCCCCATCTTGTGATTTTATTACAACAATTGCATTCTCAACTGGTTTTTCCCCATCTTCAAAAAAGACATTAAATTTTAAACCCCCTGGTAATGGGATGTTGATATCTAATTTTACTGGCTCATTTTTTAAATTTACAGATTCTATTTCAGAAAACATTCCGTTAACAAAAACTTCAACTTTGTATTTGTGATCCTTTGGAAGGGTAATAGTTTCAGGATTACTTTCTAAATTTTTTTCCAAGTACGGAGTTTTTTCAGAATCTTGATAAATGACGTAAGTTGTTTGATACGTATCTATTCTATCACCATTTGTATATTTTATTTCAATTTGTAATGTTTCAGATTCTTCAGAGTATGCCGAAACAATTGGAGTGATTAATATAAAAAATATTGCAAAGGCAAAAATATTGTAAATATTAAATTTAATCATATTAATCACCTATTCTCCGAGCACTAGTCCATGTAGCTTTCTTCCCTGTTAATTGTTCAAATATTGCTTTTAGTAACAAAAAGTCAACAATTTGTTTAAACCCAAATAACAAAAATCCAGAATAGAGTAATAACTTGGGATCCTCATTATCAATTCGTATAGCCAGTGCACACATAAGAAAATGAACAACTGTAAAAATCCCAGCTGCCTCTAAAACCCACCAGCCATCGCCTGCTAGTATTCCAAGAATGACATTTGCGAGGGCGGTAAACCCTATAATTGGAGTAATTATCATTCCCAAAAACAGATAAGGTAAGGCTAGTTTTTGCAAATATCCAAATCGGGGGTTGGTTAAGGCATCAGAATGTCTCTTTAAAACTTGAATATTTCCTCGGTACCATCGTTTTCTTTGTTTTGTAAAATCGTTCAAAGTCGAAGGTGCTTCAGTGTAGGCAACAGCTTTTACACTTCCTTGTGTGATTAAACCAGCTTTGAGTAGTTTTATTGTTTGATCAAAATCTTCTACAATTGTTTCTTTTCCATATGATCCAGTTCCAGACACGCATTCTTTTTTGAATGCTCCTAATGCTCCAGGAACCACTGTAATTGAACCAAATGTATCAAATGCTCGTCGAATAACTTGAATTCCTGTAAGATATTCAAGAGCTTGACATTTTGTAATCCAATTTACTCTATTTCTTACCTTAATGTTTCCCGCTACAGCTGCGACATGTTCATTTACGTCAAATCCTTTTACTATTTCTTTAATAGAATTTCTACCAATAATGGTATCGGCATCAACAACTACTATGATCTCTCCTTTTGCATATACAAGACCATAGTTTAAAGCAGAAGCTTTTCCTCCGTTTTCTTTATGTAAAACATTGATTTGATTTTTAAATTGATTTGCAATTTCTAAAGTTCCATCTGTACTCCCGTCATCGACAAAAATAATTTCCTTTCTTGGATATTGGGTTTCAACCATTGATTCTAATGTTTTTTTAATTACTATTTCTTCATTAAATGCTGGAATAATTATCGAAACCTTTGGATAATTTTTTAAATCAGGTTGGAGCGTTTCACGATGTTTACTTAAAACAGACATTGGAACAAATAACATTGTAGTCCAAAAAGAAATGGTCATGGCAGAGAGTAAAATGACTCTTGTAGGAGCTTCCATCAAAGTAGTTCCCTCATAGGCAACTAATCCCCCCATAACAAATGGGGAAACAATTAAAACAATCAAAAAAAGTGAGGGACCTCTCCTATCTTTATTATTTTTTAAAAATATTTTTTCATGAGAACTAAACATATGATAAATGGCCAATCCCCCACCCATTCCCATGGCAACCACACTAATAGGCCCTAAAATGAAGTAAATAGTTGCAGCCAGAAAAATGAATATTGCTGCTGTGAGCATGATTTGTACAGGGTCATGTCGAACTTTCTTTTGTTTTTTAAAACTTTGAAGTTTTATTCTTTTCATTTTTTCAACATATTCAGGATCAAATGATGAGGTGGGATCCTTTGAAAAGGCAACGGATTTTGATTCGATTTTTTGTTTTCGTTTTGGATTAAACATGACCGCTGTTTATCCCATAATTATACTACAGCAAGCTTGTAGTTGCAACTGCTTTGCCAGTTTACGTCTTCAAGATCGAATTTGTTTTCGCATTTTAAGCATAAATATTCTGATGATAGTTCCGAAAATGCATCACTGCAATTATTGCAAATGTAGTGATTTGGTAATACCCTGTAATCTACTCCTAAAGCCAAAATCTCTTTATTACAACTAGGGCATTGGTCGTTCTCATATGTTCTTTCTTCAGAAACATTTCCACAATTGTAGTGCTCAATTAATTTTCCCAATCTAAAATGTGAGCTGTTACAAGAAGGACACGAAAAAATTTGAGTTGTTTTTACAGAATTACATTTGTTACATGCAATTTCTTTTTTCTCGCCCAAGTTTACAATCTTTCCTTCTCGTTCTAAATCGTTTAGATGTAATCTAATGGTTTCATCAGAGAATCCTATCATTTGTTCGATTAAATTAAGACTAACTTGTTTAGAAGAATTTAAAATAAAATCAACCCTATCTATAACTTTTGTTTTAACTTCTTCTTCTGCATTTTCCAACATTTGTAGTTGTTCGGATTCTTTTTGGAAAAAGAAATCTTCTTTTTCTATGGTTCCAAAAGCATCTTTAAGACTCTCAAATCTTATAGGTTTTTCCAAGTATTGATAAATTCCAAGTCTGATTAGTTCTTTTACGCCCTCGTCATCTTTTTCTGTGGCAGTTTCTAAAATTACACGTGCACTTGGGTCAACATCAAGTATTTGAGTTAGAACGGATCTACAATCCATATCCGGAAGCTGATAGTCTAAAAGAACTATTGGAGGAGTATTTGTCTTTACTAATTTTTTAAATTCCTTAATTGCCGTATAGCCGTTATCAGTACTATAGATATCTCGATATTCTAACTTCTCTAAAAAGCTTTTTAGCAGCAAGGTAACGGCTGGGCTATCCTCTACAATCAAAACTGGTGGTTTGGTGGTCAATACAACAATTTTTCGTCATAATTTGCATAAATACTCCTGTATGATTAAAGTGAACAAAAATCCTACAGTATTCATTTAATTCTTAAAATTAAGATTATTTGAAAAATTCCACAGAATTACGTTAAAATTTAAAAAATTAATGGAGGCTTATGAATTAAAAAGAAAAATTGTGATGGATGTTTTCAAAAAATTAAATTATTTATATACCGAGTAAATAGAAAATACCTCATAAAATCTAAAAATTATTTTTAAAAATAAATTTCATTCCAAAAACCTAAATTGGCATGTAAAAATTTTAATTGTTGTTTCATGGGCCTTCTCTGATAATTGGTGCAGCGGTAGCATCAGTTTCAATAATAATTTCGTTCATGGCATTCAGCGCCATAAATGATGAAACAGAACTAGTGCTACAACCAATTCCAAACATCAAAGAGTCAAACTCTCAAAAAGAAATGACATCTACCATTTTGGCAAACGGATCTCCCATACTAGGAGATGTTAATGCTCCAATTACCCTAATAGAATTTGGCGATTATCAATGTCATTTCTGCAATGTGCATTTCCACAATACAGAACATGATTTATTAGAAAATTATGTTTACACTGGCAAAGTCAAAATGATTTTCAAAGATTTTACAATTATTGGTCCGGATTCGATAAATGCTGCTCATGGGACTCATTGTGCGCATGATCAAGGAAAGTTTTGGGAGTATCATGACATTCTTTATAATAATTGGACGGGAGAAAATAACGGGTGGGCATCTTCTGATAATTTATTGAGATTTGCCCAGGAGATTGAATTAAACATTGATGAGTGGTCTAACTGTATGATTGAGGCAAGGCACTCTCAAATTATTACTGATAGTAGTAAAAATGCCCGAGATTTGGGAATAACTGGAACTCCAGCATTTTTTGTTATAGGACCAGAAAATAACATTGTCAAAATTATCGGAGCCCAGCCCCTAGAAAATTTCGAAAAAATTTTTGAATCGGAATTAAAAAAGATCTCGTAATTTCAATAAATGGATCTTTTTGTTTTCTAAAACCAAAATTGACCACATTTAGAAAGTAGGAAAAAAGATCGGTCAAGATCAATACACCTTTTTAAATATTTAGGCATAAATCGCTAGATTTCATCGCTTCAGGAGCTTAACTTAATCATAGTTAATCCTTATATGAGAACCCAAGGAGGCAAGCTTATGGCAGCAGGTATTGATGATATTTCCATTTACATACCAAGACTATACGTGGATGCCGCTGATTTTGCAGAGGCTCGTGGTCTAGATCCTGCCAAGCTTCAAAAAGGTTTGGGCGTCTCAAAAATGGCAATTGTTGACACGAATCAAGATCCAGCTTGTCTTGCTTCAAATGCATGTCTGACTATAATGCAGAATAATAAATTGTCACCTGAAGATATTGGTAGACTTTATGTTTCAACTGAATCTTCGTTTGATGAATCAAAAGCAATGAATTCTTATGTTATAGGAATGCTTGAGCAAGTTTACGGACAGGGAGCCTTTGAACATTGTGGAGGGGTAGAAACAAAATTTGCCTGTGTTAGTGGTTCGTATGCCCTTTATGATAATACAAATTGGATTAGAGCCGGAGAAGCTGAAGGAAAAGCAGCCTTGGTGGTTGTTTCAGATATTGCAAAATACGACATGGGGAGTAGTGGTGAGATGACTCAGGGGGCAGGTGCAGTTGCCATGCTATTAAATGACCAACCAAGACTTTTAGCATTTGACCCAAAGGTTACTGCAACATCTATTAAAGATGAATATGATTTTTACAGACCATTTGGAAAAGAAACTCCAATTGTTCATGGCCAATATTCTAATCTTCTTTATATGATTCAAGTAAGAAAAGCATTAGAGATTTATAAGAAAAAATCAATTTCGTCTGAGCTTATTAAATTAGAATCAGGTGAGACAATTTTAGATCATATGGATTACATCAACATGCACTTGCCATATAGCAATATGGGTAAAAAGGCCTTGGCATATTTAGTGAGACATGAGTGGCGACAACTTCCTAGATGGAAAAAAATTATTCATGAAATTGGAATGGAAGAACCCATACCCAAAGATCCACGAGGCACCATTGAATCCGTTTTAGGAGATCAAGAATACATGGCAAAAGATCATGAATTCACAAAAATGTTCACCAAGACTCCAGAATTCCAAGAAGTGTATGAGGCAAAACTTGCCAGTTCACTAATTGCATCAAAGATGATTGGGAATTTGTATACTGCATCACTTTACTTAGGCTTTAGAAGTAGCCTTGAATTCGAGTATCAAAAGGGAATTAACCTAGATGGAAAACGTGTGGGTTTTGGCTCTTACGGTAGTGGTGCCAGTGCAATGGTTTTTAGTGGTTTAATTCAACCAGAATATGAAGAGATCGTTAAATCTATGAATTTAGAAGCAGAACTTGGTCCTAGAAGAAAATTAACATTAAATGAATACGAAAGAATTCATGAAAGCAAACTTGGCCCAGAAGAATCTATGCTGAAACCAAAACATGAATTCATACTTGTAGATGTCAATACTACCACCGAATCTAGAGGCGAACGACGATACGTTTTCAATGAATAATTCATGGAAGAAGAAAACAATCCCGTTAAAGAATATCTTTTTAGTTACATCAAAAAATCAGAAAAACGATTTCAAAAATTATTTTCTCAAACAAAATTAGACACGATAATTAACGATATAACAGAGAATTGTTATCAAAAAGTTTCCTTAATGAATAATAAAGAGGAGAGTCTGGGGGTTTTTGCTACGGGAATATTACATTATATGCTTACAAATGCTTTGTTACCTAGTCAAAGAAAAATAGAACATAAAGGAGTTGAAATTGATATCATTATTCCTGATTTGAAAACATTAGAGAAAGATCAAAAAAAAACATTGATTATCTGCATACCAAAGACGTTAAATGAAAATTCAATAAAAGAAAAACTAGAGAAGATATCCAAAATTCAATCAGAAAAACAAAACATATGGCTCGTTTTAACTCAAGACCTTGGAATTAAAATTAAAACATACGTGATTCAAAAAGAAAATTCATCTTTTTCCAAAATAATTTACGATATTGCTAATTTTGCAAACGTTCAAGGATCAAATAAATTTAAAATATTACGAGTCTAGAGAATTATTTTATAATTAGATTCATGTTTATATTTTTTTTAAAACTTTTGAACAAGGCTGTATCGCTGAGATTTTCTATGTAAGGAATGGTGCCTAAAATTGGGATGCCAGTCAAGCTTTTCAAGTCTCTTTTGAGAGTTTTTAATTGATATCCATCTGTATCAAAATTATTAATTATTATCCCTCTGATTGGGATTTTGTATTTTTTGCACATTTGACAAGTCATAATAGTATGATTGATTGTCCCCACTCTAGTTCGAGTTACAATTAACGCATCTAATTTCATTTCTTTAATCAAATTAGCAACAAAATAATTTTTTAAAATTGGAGTCATAATTCCACCCATTCCTTCTACAAGTAACATCGAATGTTTTTTTGATAATTTTTTAAAAGATAACAATACCGAACTAACTTTCACAGGAATTTTCAAATTTTTTGATGCAGTGTAGGGAGATGCAGACATTTTAAAAAATTGGGGATTAACCAAATTTTCTGGATCCGAAATTTGTCCCGCTCGAGATAGAATTTCCACATCTTCTGATTTGAAACCAGTTTTTTGTGGAGAACCAGCTGCAAAGGGTTTCATTATTCCTACATCGATATTCATCTTACGTAAAGTTACGGCCAAACCAGCAGCAACGTATGTTTTTCCGACATCCGTATCAGTTCCGGTTATGAATAATGATTTCATTGACCTGTAATGGAGTAATCTATTGATTAATCTTTCATTGTTAAATGTTGACCTAAAGTTAAACACTAAACATAATTTTCTTTTGACAATATTATCCGATACAATAAATTATGAATTAGAAAGAATATTAATTTTTTAAAATACACTGTATTTTAATTTTGTAATATTCGGTTTGTTACAAATTTTTCACCCTAGTCAGATATAGAATTGTAAAACATTCGTGGCTGGGTGAATTTCTAAAAATAATATTTTGGAGATGAACCTATAAAGAACAAGAAAATAAGAAATTTATGATTAGTGTTAACTGTGAAGATGTTTTACCTATTCAACATCAATTATTGGTGTACGTAGCAGATAACGTTGGAGCAATACCTGCAGTAAAGAATAATGAATTCATTCTATCACCGATTGAACACGATGAAATAATAGAAAACTCACAAGTAACAAAATCAATTCGAGAATATCTTGATTCTATAGGGGAGGGAAATAATTTTACGGTCATTAATAATTCAAAAAAAGTCTTTATCAAATCTAAAAATGGCAAGAAAATAAATAAAATCACACCACCAGTCAGAAGTATACGTACTTGTTGTGGTTTGTGATATCTTCATACTTATTCCATCATCTAAAAAGTAATCTTATGTGCTGAGATATTTCTTTCGTTTAGTTATTAAGCTAAATTAACCTAAAAATAATAATTGAAAAAGAAGAGCTTTGTATGGCACCCTAACACTCAGATGAATGAATGGAAATCATTTGATGAGATTGTTACTGCCAAAGGCATGTGGTTAATTGACTCAAAAGGCAACAAAATACTCGATGCTGTAGGTTCTATGTGGTGTAATGTTTGGGGGCATTCAAAACCGGAACTAATCAAAGCCATTGTTAATCAGAGTAAAAAACTACAACACTCTTCAATGTTCAATCTTACCCACGAATCTGCAGAGAAACTTGCAGAAAAATTAGTAAGATTTTCTCCTGGCATGCACAAGGTATTTTATTCTGATAATGGCTCCTCTGCAATGGAAATTGCACTAAAATTAGCTTTACAATATTGGCAAAACACTGGTGAGAAGCAAAAATCAAAGATAATAACCCTAGAGAATGGGTATCATGGAGACACCTTTGGTGCAATGTCGGTGGGATATGTACCACAGTTTTTCGGTAATTTCAAAAAACAATTATTTCCTACCCTACAAATACCAACTCCAAACAAGTATAGAATTCCCAAGGGGTATACCTATTCAGATTATCAAATTTATTGTTTGGATAAAATAGAAACACAGTTATCCAAAGATAACAAAATAGCTGCATTTGTAATGGAAAGCGGGGCTCAAGTCGCAGGCGGAGTATTAATTTATCCCAAAAATTTTCAGAAAAAAATTAAAAAACTTTGCAAAAAATACAATGTATTATTAATTCTAGATGAAATCGCCACTGGTTTTGGACGATTAGGGTCAATGTTACAATACACAGAACAAAAAAGCATTCCAGATATCGTAGCTTATGGAAAAATGCTAACTGGAGGTTATCTAACACTGGCTGCGACTCTATCAAGTAAAAAAGTCTATGATTCATTCATAGGTGAATTTAATGATCGGAAGCATCTTTTTCATGGACACACATATACTGGAAACCCAATTGCTTGTGCTGTTTCACTTGAGAATCTTAATCTATATCAAAAAGATAATTTGATCAAAAAAATACAAAAAAAATCCAAAGTGTTTGAAAAATATTACGAGGAAATTGCAAAATTAGAATCAGTAGGAGATATTAGACATAAAGGGATGCTTATGGGAATTGAATTGGTTTCAAATAAAAAGAAAAAAACTCCGATCCGTTCAAAAAAATCAATAAACAAAATTTTCTTCGAAGAAGGTAAAAATCATGGAATTTATCTTCGAACTCTTGGAAATATTGTCATGCTTGTCCCTCCACTTGCCATATCAGAGAAAGACCTCGATTTTCTCCTTAAAAGGACCATTAAGACCATCAAATCCGCTCAAAAACAAGTGTTTTGACCCGGTTAACCCAGGTTTCTGTCTAGGTTACCCTTTCCAGAAATCTTATTTAATGTAATTTTTATCAAATTCCCTGTGGATATTAATGAATTTATCAAAGATTGTAAAGAAAACGTTTTGTCCGGTGTTGGCATTACATCAGAAGATGTTTCTAAACTGTTTAAGATTCCCGAAGAATACGTACAACAACTTGGAATTGCCGCGAACCAGATAACTCGAGAATTCAATGGGAATAAAGTAGATGTGGAACAATTAAACAATATTAAAAAGAATTCTTGTAGCGAGGATTGTTCTTTTTGTGGTCAGTCTGCATTTTTTGATACAGGAATTGAATCGTATCAATTACCTTCGGCTCAGGAAATTGTCATTAGAGCACAAAAAGCAAAAGATGAAGGTGCAGAATCATATTGTCTAGTAGCTGCATGGAGAGAGCCATCTCCAAATGATTTTGATAAGGTGTGCTACATTATTGAGGAGATAAACGACAAAGTTGGAATTAGTGTTGAGTGTAGTTTGGGATTTTTAACTATACAACAAGCAAAAAAACTCAAAGAACTTCAAGTTAAACGATATAATCATAATTTAGAAACTGCAAAATCGAAGTTTTCTGAAATTTGCACTACACATACCTATGAAGACAGGATAAAAACTTTACAAATAGCAAGAGATGCAGGATTGGAGCTTTGTACTGGAGGTATTATCGGATTAGGAGAAACAAGAGAACAACGACTAGAACTAGTTTTAGAGCTTGCTTCAATTTATCCAGAAGAAGTTACAATCAACATACTAGTTCCTGTTCCCGGTACTCCGTTAGAATTGCAAACATCACTTGAAAAATCAGAAATAATTCGTATGTTTTCAATTATCAGGTTTTTGCTGCCAGAGTCGGTGATTAAAATTTCTGGAGGACGAGAAACCAACCTTGATGATTCGGGAGAAGAGTTACTCCAAAGTGGTGCAAATGGAATAATCACATCAGGATATCTTACAATGGGCGGAAATGAGGCTAAAAAAGACATCAAAATGATAAAAAAAATTGGTCTTGAAGCCTAAATTACGTTTTGTGGATTCTGAACTGGAAAAAATAAAACAAAATCACCTGTATAGAAAATTAAAATACGGAACTACCAAGGGTGCAATAATTACCATTCAACAAAAAGATTTGATAAATTTATGTTCAAATGATTATCTTGGAATTCCACCCCTAAACATGAAATTAAAACAGATGCAGTCAAGCTCTCGATTGGTATCCGGAAATGATGAATCATATCAGAATTTGGAGAAAAAACTTGCTGAACATAAATCCCTAGAAGCAAGCTTAATTTTTCCAACAGGATACATGGCAAATTTAGGAGCTATTCCTGCAATTGCAAAAAAGGGTGACTTGATTTTAAGTGATGAATTTAACCATGCAAGTATAATAGAGTCATGCAAACTATCTGGGGCAAAAATTTCTATTTACAAGCATAATAATATGGAAGATTTATACTCCAAATTAAAATCAAATCAAAAAAATAAATTTGTAATATCTGAAGGAATTTTTAGTATGGATGGAGATTTTTCAAAGCTTAAAGAAATAACAGATATTGCAACAAAGACTGGCGCCATGACCATTCTTGATGATGCACATGGAGATTTTGTGGTAGGAAAGAATGGGAAGGGGACAGGGAGTTACTTTGGAGTTTCAAAAAAAATTGATTTGTATGTAAGCAGTCTAAGTAAGGGATTAGGATCTTTTGGCGGCTACATATCTTCACAAAAAAATGTAATTGATTTGTGTGTTAACAAGTCAAAGGCTTTCATCTATACATCAGCACTTCCTTCATTTTTGGTAGAATATTCATTAAAGAGATTTGACTCCAATAGAGAAAAATATCAAAAGAAACTTCAAACTAACACAAAATTACTCGTAAATGGCCTAAAGGAAATTGGATATTCGATAAATTCTAAAACACATATTATCCCAATAATTATTGGTGACGAAAAAACTGCGATGGGTTTTGGACATTATTTATTCAAAAATGGAGTTTATGCGCAACCGATTCGATATCCTACAGTCCCCAAAAATAAAGCCCGGCTTAGAATTTCTGTTACCGCATGGTTGTCACCACAGAATATAGAAAATTCACTTGAGGTATTTGATCGAGCCTATAAGAAATTCATGAAATTCTAAATAAATTCAATTATCGCATAGAGTCAAATCCCAGAAATGCAGGAGATCCTACAATTACTGCAATAGTGATTATTATGCCTAAAACTATGCCTACCAAAACAAAACGTTTGTTCATTATCCAAAAATATTCTTTCCCTTTTAAAAAGCAAATGAGTGGGAAAGAATCTGGAAGAATCCTTTAATGGAAAAATTAGGAAATTAAAATATGGCCGAAATTACTTTAGCCGTAGCACTATTAGCAGGATTAGGATCGTTTGTTGCCCCATGTATTTTACCTATGATTCCGGCATTCTTAGCATATATTTCAGGATCCACTTTAAGTGAACTTAATCAAAAGGGAGGATCCCAAACAATCGCAATTGATAGAACAAAAATTATTCTAAATACAGTATTTTTTGTTCTTGGTTTTTCAGTGGTATTTTCCACATTAGGAGTAATCATCAACAGTACCTTGACAACATCTTCAGGGGATTTAATTAATGGATTTAACCAAATAGGAGGTATAATCATTGTTGGTTTTGGTATTTTCTTATTGTTATCCTCAAAAATTAACAAGCTAAACATTGAAAAAAAATTCATACCAAAAAGATCAAAAACCAGTTACCCCCTTTCGTTTGTTTTTGGTTTGGCCTTTGCAGCAGGATGGACTCCATGTGTTGGTCCAATTCTAGGAACAATTCTTACTCTTGCAGCTACCACTCCGTCTGTTGCATTTAATCTCCTTTTGGTATATTCATTGGGTTTAGGAATTCCCTTTATTTTAATAGGAATATTTTTCTCTAGAGCAAATAAAATTATCAAATCGATGAGTAAACACCTAAAATATTATAATTGGATTTTAGGTGGATTTATCATTATTTTAGGGGTGTTGGTATTTACAAATCAATTAGCATATATTGCCAATTTCCCTTTACTAAACGAATTATTATTAGGATAAAAAAAATGAAAGCAGAAATAAAAATTGCGTTAATTTTAGGAGTTGGTATAGCAATAGCAGTTGGAATAATAAGCGTTTTATTTTCATCACTTGACGCTGAATTTGAGTCGACAACAAATCTGGAAAATGGAAATAACTCTGTAAACCTAATAGATAAATCAAAATTTAAAATGGCTCCAGATTTGGTTGGAATTGCTCATTATCTAAACACAACACCGAAACAATTAGCCTCAGAAATGGAAGGAAAAGTTGTTCTTTATGATATTTGGACTTATAGTTGCATTAATTGTATCAGAACCCTTCCCTTCATTACAACATGGAATGATAAATATTCAGACGAAGGATTGTTAATTATTGGAATTCATTCTCCTGAATTTGAATTTGAAAAAGATAAAAAAAATGTAGAATTGGCAATTGCCAAACATGGAATTACATATCCAGTAGTGATGGATAATGAATGGGAAACTTGGAATGCTTTTGAAAATAGATATTGGCCTAGAAAGTACATCGCAGACCATGAAGGTTTCCTTCGATATGATCATATTGGAGAAGGAGCATATCAAGAAACAGAAAAAATTATTCAACAACTTTTAGAGGAAAGATCAGTATCCCTGGGATTACAAATAGCATCTGCAGAATCCCTTGTAGAAATTGAAGAGTTTGAGCACACTAGTTTTAGAACTCCTGAATTATATTTTGGTTATTCTCTTGCTCAAGGAAGAAATCAATTAGGAAGTGAGGAAGGATTTAATCAAAATAAAATAACCAAATATGATGAGCCAGATAATATCCAACTTCATAAATTTTATCCAGTTGGAGAATGGTTAAATCTTGAAGAGGGTATGAGATTAGAATTAGAATCAGGATCAGTAAAGGTTCTTTATCATGCAAAAGAAGTAAACATTGTAACTGCCAACCAAGCACAGTTGGAGATCTTCTTGGATGGTGTACCAATAGATGAAAAATTTTCCGGAGAAGATATCGAATCTGGCAATAATATCACCGTTGTAGAACCAGATTTATATAATATCATAAAAAGTGAAAAACCTGCAACTCATGAACTAGAAATTAAAATCAAAGGAAAAGGATTTGAATTGTATTCATTTACCTTTGGATAAGTTGTAACCATAACCCCATGTAACTGGAGTTACACTCTGACTAGGGACAAATTAGTTTAAAACGCAATTTTAAAGGAAACTTTGGAGAAATTACGGTTTGATTAGTAATTCATGGAATAAAGGCACAGAAGAAAGCTTATCCCAAAAATTAATGGGTAAGGTAAGACCCGATGAACCATTAAAGAACAAAATTGAATTTGCTCAAAGAAAATTACAATCACAAATTATCAAATTAGAAGGAATTAATACCAAATTGCAAAGAAAACATGATTCTATTTTTGAAAAAATTGTAAATGCTCAAAAAACTCACCAAAATGGTTATGCCAAAGCATATGCAGCCGAGCTTTCCCAACTTAGAAAAATGAAAAATATGGTAAGTGGGGCAAAATTATCAATGGAACAGGTTCAACTTAGACTAGGTACAGTATCAGAACTTGGAGATGTTGTCGTAACTCTAAGTCCTGCGATGTCACTAATCAAGGGTCTAAGCTCTTCATTGAGTGGCATAATGCCCGAAGCAAATGCCTCAATGCAAGACTTGTCGCAAATCTTAGGGGATGTGATGACTGGTTCATCAGTTAGTGGTAATGGCATGATGGATGCAGGAATTTCGGAGGATCCAGATACATTGGCAATTCTTGAAGAAGCTCATTCAGTTATCGAAGGACATACCAAAACCTCAATTCCGGAAGTACCCGATAATCTCAAACATGATATAGTTCAGAGGCGTACTGCCGATGTATTACTGTAAAAAATAAGTTATTTTGATTTCTTTTTGGCTTTTTGAATAAGAATTTTTTTGATTCTAGATATTGTAGGATAGCTGTATCCTCTACGACGATAATTGGCAATCATCATCTTCCAGTTTTTTAATCTCCACTGGGCTTGCTCATATGTAACTGAATGTACTTCTTTTTGAATTATACTTTTACGTCCAACTTTTAGAGTTCCCGCATCTTTAGCAGACCAACGATTCTTTGCAAATTTTAACCCTGTTAAAATTTCATCAACTGGCATTTCTTTAAAATATTCTTTTAATTTTTTAAGTTCTGCATCGGTAGGTTTTTTCGATATAGATAGTTCAATTATTGGTTTTTTCACATGAATATTGGAACTGGATAGTTTAAGAAATCCTTGCTAAGGGAAATTTTACTAAAATAAAGAAAAATTGAATTCAATTAGTTGATCTAACAGCCGAAAAAATCAAAATTTGAATTTTTACAAATGGTATTGTACATGCCAAATCCTAAAATTATTGCAGAGAAGAGAGCCAATGGAATAAGAATAAAAATTTTAGTCTTTAGACCCATAGTGACAATACATCTAGTTCCTATAAATTTGTCACAGTTTTATTCTAAAATAATTGTAAAGGTACCCTGACATTTTGGATCTTGAAGCAACGTAACCATTTCTCGTGGTAAAAGATCTGATGTTTTATCGCATTTTACGGCAAGAGTACGTGGACAAATAAAATCACTTTTTCGAATTACAATATCTTCTGGATGGGTAAGAGTCAGACCCCCATGACCACTACCTCTAACCACAAACTCATGATGGCCAACCTTGATTAAAAATTCTACCTTGGAATTTGGGTTTTGAAGCTTTTTCTTAATAGACAATGGGAGATCAGAACAACTGTCAGATGCATTTACCCCAATAATACAATCTCCTTTTGTTGTTAGTTCAGAATCTTTTGTGATTTCAATGGTTTTTTTGTGGTTGGATCTAATATTCTTGTGGCCAGAAAATGTAATCTCGAATCTCACGGCAGAATAGATAGGCTAGACTTAAATTAATCTTCCAAAGCATTGAAATCTAAATGCTTCCTGCGCAACAAGGTTATGATAGAGCAATCACTGTTTTTTCTCCAGATGGTAGGTTGTACCAAGTTGAGTACGCCATAGAAACTGTACGGAGAGGAACGATAGCTGTAGGCATAAAAAGCAAGGAGGGGATTGTTATAGCCGTTGAAGAAAAACCAAGAAAATTACAAATTTCAGATGTTGCTCAAAAGATTTTTCAGATAGATGATCATGTAGGCGTCGCAGCAGCAGGATACATTCCAGATGCAAGGAGTCAGGTAGACAATGCCAGATTTTTTTCTCAAAGTAACAAATTGATTTATGATGAACCAGTAGAAGTTGAAACAATCGCTAAACATTTAGCGGATCAATCTCAACAATATACCCAATATGCAGGAGTAAGACCATTTGGCGTTTCATTAATTTTAGGAGGAGTCGTCAATAAAGACCCCAAAGTATACCTAACTGACCCTAGTGGAACTTACATATCATACGATGCCATCGCAATTGGTTCAGGTTCTGATCAGGTAACGGACTTTTTAGAAAAATCTTACACCACTGATTTGTCCCTAGATGATGCTGCAGCATTAGCAGTAGCTGGAATTTATTTGTCAAGTGAGGATAAAGAGGGTACCAGTCATATCAGAATGGCACAAATAAAAACGGAAACCGGTTTATTTGAATTAGTACCAGAAGAGAAAATTGCAGGTTTTGCAAAAATTGCAAAAGAAAAATTTCCGCAAGGAGATAAATAATTAAGTCATATTTTCTGCAAACAAAAAAATTGAACCTTTCTATCGCGATTCCAGATTCATCTCTTTCTGATGAGACTTTAAAAGTAGATAAAACTAGAAAAATTTCTGAGATTGCCAGAGCTTGTGCTATTTTTAGGATAAATACTATTTACATATATCAAGATGGAAACAACAAAGACGACAAAAATTTGATGTTGCTTATTTTAAAATATTTGGATACTCCTCAGTTTTTGCGAAAAAGATTATTTCCAAAAATGAATGAATTAAAATTTGCAGGAGTTCTACACCCCTTAAAAATTCCTAGCCACATTACACCTGCAGATGCAAAAAAAATCAAAAAAGGCGACGTAAGGGAAGGAATTATTGTAAGTTTTAAGGGACGAAAATTTGTCGATGTAGGAATTAATCAACTAGTACAATATTTTGGACATGAAAACATTGGAAAAAGAACAACAGTGCAATTCAAATCAGGGTATCCTAACTTTGAAGTAAAACCTATTACAAAAGATGAAGCCCCGTCCTATTGGGGATTTACAATTAAAGAAAGAGCAAATCTTTTTTCATTAATTTCAGAATGGAAGGGATTAACTATTGTTACCTCAAAGAAAGGAAAAACAGTAACTAAAGAGCAAATTTCAAAATATACAAACTCATCAGAATCAGTCTTAGTGGTCTTTGGATCTCCTGAAAAAGGAGTTCATCAAATTCTTGGAGGAAAAATGAGTAATTTACAAAATTCAAAAACTTTGAATTTTTTTCCAAATCAGGCAACTGAGACCGTACGGTTAGAAGAAGCATTGTTGGGAACATTGTCCATAATTAACGCATATAGTGCAGGATAAAAAATCAAATTATGCCTGAAAAAAAAAATTTTCTTATTTTGGCAATAGGGATGGGAGTGATTGGAATTATTATAGGAGGAATTACTATTTGGAATTTGCTTAATGAAGTTTTGAAACCTTAGGATTGCTATTAATTATCGTTAACCCAATTAATTTTTTAGGTTAACGATATTCTCACATGGTTTATTAGGCGGTTCTCGATGATTTCGTTTTATCAATGGGAGCTAGAAAACATAGTCAGCCAAGAAGAGGAAGTCTTGCATACTCACCTAGAGGACGTGCTAAAAGTATGGAGGCAAGAATACGAGCATGGCCAAAGGTCCACTCAGAGGAACCAAGAATTTTAGCTCATTGTGGTTTTAAAGCAGGTTGTGTTCAAATTGTGAGCATTGATGATCGCGATAAAACTCCAAATGCAGGAAAACAACTGGTGAGTCTTGGAACAGTTCTTGTAACTCCACCCGTGACCATTTTAGGAATTAGAGGATACTCCAAAGATGTAGACGGCGCTCATGCAGAATTTGATGTTTATTCCACAGACATTCCAAAAAATATTGCAAAAGAAATTACGCTAAAAAGTAAAGAAGGTGCAATTGAAGAAGCTGAAAAACATCTTAAAAAAATTAAGGAGATTTTTGCAGTTGTTGCAGTATCTCCACGTGCGGCAGGGCTAGAACAGAAGAAGCCGTACATATTTGAGGCAATAGTTCGTGGTGGGGACATTCAAAAACAATTTGCACATGTTAAGGAATTGTTGGGGAAAGAAATTAAAATTGATCAAATATTTGAAACTGGCTCAACTGTAGATGTTGCTGCCATCACGAAAGGAAAAGGTTGGCAAGGAGTTATTCAAAGATGGGGAGCAAAGAAAAAACAACATAAATCTAGAAAAACAGTTAGAGAATTAGGTTCTCTTGGTCCAATTTCTCCACAATATGTCATGTATACGGTACCAAGGGCAGGACAAATGGGATTTCATCAACGAGTTGAATATGATAAGCGAATAATGATAATGGGTAACACTGAGGAAAATAATCTCAAAATAAATCCGGAGGGAGGCTACAAACACTTTGGTTTAGTTAAAGGAGATTTCATTGTTTTAAAAGGATCAGTCCCTGGAACTTACAAGAGATTGATAAAACTCAGAAGTCAAATAAGAAATGCCCCAGCTAAAATATCAAAACCAAATATTTTGGAGGTAGTAATATGATCAAAACAACTTCACTGACACTTACAGGAGATAAAGAGGAAGAAATTCAACTTCCTTCCGTTTTCTCAACACCATTTAGAAGAGAATTAATTCACAAGGCTTGGACTAATCTAAACTCTCATAAATTCCAACGACAGGGAAGACACCCAACTGCAGGAATGGATGTTGTAGCCGATAGTAATGATCCACCAACCGGTCAAGGCATTTCTAGAATTGCTAGAATGAGAGGCGGAGGTGGAGGAAGACAAGGTCAGGCCGGTGAGGTTGCATCGACTAGAGGTGGGAGACAAGCACATCCTCCCAATGTGAATAAAGTCATTTACAAAAAACTAAACAAAAAGGAAAATAAACTAGCATTATGTTCAGCCATTGCAGCTACTGCCTCAAAAGAGCAAGTACAATTAAGGGGCCACAAAGTAGATGAAATCGAATCATTTCCAATTATTGTATCAAACGAATTGGAATCAATTTCTAAAGCAAGTGAAATTACAAAAGTTTTGGAATCTTTAAAACTTACAAAAGATGTAGAACGATTACAATCAAGAAAACCCCGAAGTGGTCAAACTGCTCTTAGGGGAAGAGGTAAAAAAGTGGGCAAAAGTGTTTTGTTTGTTACAAGAGATTCTGAGAAAATTAACCATGCATGTGGATCAATACCAGGAGTCGAGGCCAGGTCAGTTAAAGATTTGAGCGTTTTAGATTTGTCGCCAGGGTCAGATCCAATTAGATTAACCGTGTATTCTAAAGCTGCAATAGAAGATATTGGAAAAATAAAATCCACACATCTTAATTTAATGGAGAAAACAAAATGAACGTAGACCAAGCGAGCAAAATCATTTTAAAGCCTTACATTACAGAAAAAACTTTTGCGATGGTGGAAAATGAGAGTAAGATTTGTTTTATTGTAGGGCGAGAGGCAAGTAAACCACAAATTGCTGAAGCGATAAACACACTTTACAATCAAAAAGCAATTAATGTAAACACTGCAAGAACAATTTACGGAAAAAAGGCCTTTGTTCAATTTGAAACAATAGAAAAAGCTAGAGACTTGGCTACAAAGATAGGAATGCTATAATATGGACCATAAAATCTCAAAGCAATTGACACAGGAGAACAAAGATGGTTAAAGAATTTTTATACAGAGGACTCTCAAAAGAGGATCTAGACAACACTTCTTTAGAAAAATTGTTTCAATTATTTAACTCTAGGCAACGAAGATCACTTACAAGAGGGATTACCGATGGAAAAAGAAAATTAATTGAAGAGATAAAATCAGCAAAAGCAGGAAAATTAAAAACTCCAATTAAAACCCACCTTAGAGATTTAATTGTTCTACCATACATGGTAGATGTAACAGTAAATGTTTTCTCTGGAAAAGACTTTGTTCCAGTTACAATAAAAACCGAGATGGTTGGACATTATCTTGGAGAATATGTGATTACCAACAAAAGAGTAAGCCATGGTGCACCAGGTGTTGGAGCATCAAGATCCAGTCTCTATGTACCACTGAAGTGATTATTATGGGAAGATTCGATTATGCATTTCAAAATTATGATACAACAAAGCATGTTCGGTCTTCTCTAAGAGAAAAAGATATTTCGCATAAACATGCACGAGAAATTGCAGTTGCTATTAAAGGACTCTCAATTGAAAAAGCTAGAGACTATTTACAAGCAGTGATAAACAAACAAAGAGCAATTGCTTTTGGAAGATACAAAAATCAAGTAGGTCACAAATCAGACCCCGGGATGATGTCAGGAAGGTATCCACAAAAATCAGCAAAAGAATTTATCAAAGTTTTAGATAATTTGGAATCAAATGCAGAATACAAGGGAATGGATTTGGATAGATTAAAAATTATTAATGCTACTGTTCACAAAGGAGTTCTTGTAAAGAGATTTACCCCAAGGGCCATGGGACGAGCAACTCCAAAGAATAATGTTCTAACACATGTAGAGTTGGTGGCTCAGGAGATTTAACATGTCATCGGTCAAAAATGTAATCAAAGATAATTACAATATGATGCTTCTCAAAGATTACCTTAGAGAGGCAATTAAAGATGCAGGTTTTTCTCATGCAGAAATTTCAAAAACTCCAACTGGAACTAGAGTAGCACTCCATGTTACCAGACCAGGAATTGTTATTGGAAGAAAAGGTTCTGGAATAAGGGAACTTACAGAAAAACTTGCAATAGATTTTGGCTTAAAAAATCCACAGATTTCAGTAAATGAGATTGAAAAACCAGAATTGTCTCCCAGTGTAATGTGTAATAGAATGGCATCTCATCTTGAGCGTGGGACGGCCTTTAGGAGAGCAACAATGTGGACACTAAAACAGATAATGGAAGGAGGGGCAATGGGAGTACAAATCACAATTTCCGGAAAACTGAGAGGAGATCGTTCTGCATTTGAAAAACACACCGCAGGAGTTTTGCCCAGAGCAGGTCATCATGCAGAAGTAATAGTTGCTGAAGATATTGCCCATGTTACCACTGCAATGGGATTAATTGGAATAAGGATTAGAATTGCACGAAAAGAAAATTTTGTTCCTGAATTTGAATTAAAGAAAGCAAAAGAGCAAAAAGAAAAACCAAAGCAAGTCAAAGTAGAAGAAGTAGAAATTGAAGATGTTAAAGTTGAAATTGTCAAGGTTGAAGGAAAGAAAGATACCGCTAAATCAGAAACGGAAGTAATTGAATTGGAAGAAAAAAAGATGGAGAAACTAGAGACACTTGAAGAAGAAGAGGCGAAATTAAAGTAATGGCAAGAATAAGTATGAAAACTGTAAGGGCACTAAATGAAAAAGATCTTAAAAGTAAAATTCAAGAAACTAGAAGTGAGCTCGGAAAATTAAGAGTCGACGGTTCTAAAGGAACTTTACGGAAAGAGAGTGGAAAGATTAAAGCTCTAAGACATGATATTGCCAGAATGCTTACAAGACAAAACGAGATGAGAAACAAATGATAACAACTGAAAATATTACTTATCATGAATTTGTTGGATTAAAAACTCAGATTACAGAATCTACAAATTCTGAAATCATAGGATTAAATGGGACAGTAATTAACGAAACAAAATCTATGTTTGGTTTGAGAACTGAAAAAGGAATTAAATTAATTCCAAAATCTAACAATAGTTGGAAATTTTACGTGAATAATCAACAGGTTACCGTAATTGGCTCTAAAATTCAAAAGAGATCATTTGACAGATTAGGAGGAAAAGCATGACTCAAAATATAGGTCTAGACGTCAAGGCACCAACAAAAGAATGTGATGATATCCATTGTCCTTTTCATGGAAGTCTTTCTATTCGTGGAAAATTGTTTGACGGAAAGGTAACTGGAGACAAGGCAAAACAAACCATTACGCTACAAAAAGAAGCACCGGTATATTTTAGTAAATTTAAAAGATATGCAAGAAGTACAAATACGATTCATGCACACGTTCCCGAATGCATAGATGTTTCACTAGGAGATCATGTGTTAACTGCAGAATGCAGACCAATTGCAAAATCAGTTTCCTATGTGGTAGTGGAGGTAAAAAAATAACATGGCAAAGCAAGCAGGTAAAGGAGTTGCAGAATTTAGGCCATATGTAACAAGAGTAATTCCAGTAGGGGCAAACATTGTTTGTGCCGATAATACTGGAGCTAAAATTTTGGAGGTAATCAATGTAACAAAGTATAAGACAAGAGTATCAAGACTTCCAGCAGGAGGAGTAGGGGACTTTTGTAATGTTGTCGTAAAAAAGGGTCCAGCAGAACTTAGAAAACAAGTCTACGGAGCGGTAATTATCCGACAAAAATATCCAGTTAGAAGATTAAATGGTGTAAGAGTTTGTTTTGAAGACAACGCTGCAGTTTTGATAACTCCCGAAGGGGAGGTAAAAGGGACAGACATTAAAGGACCGGTGGCAGCAGAAGCTTCAGAAAAATGGCCAAGAGTAGCTAACTTAGCATCAATGGTGGTATAAAATGAAACCAACAAAAATGAGAAATAAAATGATTTATCGTGCCTCACAAGTTACCAAAAGTAAACAGATTTCAAGTCCTTTATCAAAAGAACTCCAAAAAAAATATACCAAAAAAAGCGTTCGTGTTGTAGAAGGAGATAGTATAAAAATTGTAAGAGGAGAATTTAAGGGAGTTGACGGAAAAATAGCAAAAATTTCTATTCAAAAAAACAGTTTGGCAATTGAGGGGGTAAAAAAAGAAAAAACTAAAGGAGAGAAGTTCGATGTATATGTTCATTCTTCAAATGTTATTGTTACTGGCCTTAATTCTGATGATAAATGGCGAATTTCCAAATTAGAAGGAAAGAACCCTTCCAGAAAAAAAGAAACTTCAAACAAAGAGAAAAAAATAGAAAAAACTAGTGAATCAAAAGAAGAGAAACAAGAAACTTCAAACAAAGAGAAAAAAATAGAAAAAACTAAAGGAAAGGAAGAGAAGGAATAATGGT
>JAOTXZ010000021.1 GCA_029862085.1 Candidatus Nitrosopumilus sp. | reverse complement strand
CATCTGTCAATGGCATGTTTCTGCTATGAATTGAAAGAATGTCTTTTCTTCCTTTTTTATCAGGTACTTTAATTTCAATTTCTCTGTCAAATCTACCAGGTCTTCTTAGAGCAGGATCAATTGCATTTGGTCTATTGGTGGCAGCGATTACGATTACCCTACCTCTAGCCTCTAAACCATCCATTAATGATAACATCTGTGAAACTACTCTTCTCTCAACTTCTCCCGTTACTTCTTCTCTTTTTGGAGCAATGGAGTCAATCTCATCTACAAAAATTATTGATGGAGCCTTTTCTCTGGCTTCTTTGAAAATTTCACGTAATCTAGCTTCACTTTCACCATAAAACTTGCTCATAATTTCAGGACCTGATATGCTGATAAAATGTGCTTGACTTTCGTTTGCAACTGCCTTTGCAAGTAAAGTTTTACCAGTTCCTGGTGGACCAAATAACAAAACTCCCTTTGGTGCCTCTATTCCTAATTTTTCAAATATTTCAGGATGTCTTAGTGGTAATTCTATCATTTCTCTTACTTTTTTAATTTCATTTCCAATCCCGCCAATATCTTCATATGTTACTTGAGGAACTCCGCGTAAGGTTTCACCTTTTTCTGCAATATGAAATACAGTTTTTTGAGTAACTAAGACTGCATCAGCTGCTGGAGTAACACCAATAACTTGAAAAGTTAAACGTCCACCAAAATATGGAACCATTACATTATCACCTTTAATTAATGGAACACTTTCTAGTGCATCAGCTAAATATCGTTCATCTATCGGAGGTATGGCCTCTAATGGGGCTACTACAACTTTTTCCGCAGCTACGGCTTTGATCTTTCTTACTGTAATGGTATCTCCTATGGCAATCCCAGAATTATTTCGTCCTAGGCCATCAATTCTAATAATTCCCTTTCCTTCATCAGATGGATATAATGGAAGACATTTTGCGACAGTTCTTCTTTTACCTTTAATTTCAATTACATCACCAGTTGATGCTCCAAGTGTATCCATAGAATCGTAATCAATTCTTGCTACTCCTCGGCCAACATCTCGAGTATAAGCTTCTAATACCTTCAAAGAAAGAGCATTTTGACTCACAAAATAAATTCAGTCGTCTAATTTTTATACCTTTGTGGTATTTGGGGCAGAAACACTATACAATCAAAAGCTTAAAATCTATACTAAGCACGAAACGATCTACTTGGGTAAAAGACCATTAGTAAGAAGACGTGGCCGTGGAGGGAATCAATTTAGATCAACTTCTACTGGTAAAGTAGGCCATCAGGCAAAATATCCACGTTTTCCATTATCTGAGCAACATAAAGGTGAAATTATTGATTTAATTCATGAGCGCGGTCGAGAGGCTCCATTATCAAAAGTTAGATTTGAAGATGGCTCAGTTTCTTTTGTTCCTGCGGTTCTTGGAACAAAAGTCGGTACAATTTTGAATTTTGGTCTAAAATCAACAATTGAAAAAGGCAATGTTATCAGTGTTCAGAATATCCCTGATGGAACTATTATTTGTAATATTGAAAGGCATTTTGGTGATGGGGGCGCTATCGTAAAATCTGCTGGAACTGACGCTACAGTATTTTCACATGGTGAAGAAGGTGTTACCTTAAAACTTCCATCTGGAAAATTCATTACCCTTAATCCAAAAAATCGAGCTATGATTGGAACCCTTGCTGGTGGAGGTTCTACTGATAGACCCTTTATGTTAGCAGGTAACAAATGGCGTAGTTTTAGAGCAAAAGGACTAAAATATCCAATTGTAAGAGGTGTTGCCCAAGCAGCATATGTTCATCCCCATGGTGGTGGTAGACATCAACATGTTGGACAAAGCTCTACGGTTTCTCGTGATGCTCCACCCGGTGCAAAAGTAGGAAGCATTGCTGCTAGAAAAACTGGTCGAGCTAGAATTAAAGAAAGAAAGTAATTTAAACGGATAAGCAAAACTAAAACTGATTAATACCTATTAAATTCAAATCTCTTAATGACCAATCAAAGAGTAAGAGTTTTTGTTAAAGGAAAAGTTCAAGGTGTTTTTTTTCGACAAGCATTAAAGGTAAAAGCAAAACAACATGGAATCTTTGGTTGGGTAAAAAATCTCATTGACGGACGCGTAGAAGCTGTTCTTGAAGGTAATTCAGAAAATGTCAATATTTTAGTTGAATGGTGTCATGGTGGACCAGCAAACTCTAGAGTTGAAGATGTGGAAATCAGAAATGAAAAATTTACAAATGAATTTTCAAAGTTTGATGTGTTGTATTAAAAAATAAATTAACATTTTTTTTGAAGAAAATTGTCACCATTGAATAAATGGTAGCAGATCTGTTGGTTCCAGTCTAGACGGATAACCCCTTTTCAAGGCATACAAGATCCGCCACGTTGACGAGGAAGCGTGGATGCTCCACCTTAGGATTGCTCCCTCCCGGACCTCATCCCTTTCGATGGTTCGGTCTTAGAAGTCATCCCTTCGGATAATTCTAGTCCTGTAACCACCCGCCTCGGCGTGATTTCATTTCCGCACACCAAGCGGGAATTACCTATCTAGAGATTTACCCAACAGTTACTGATCTCTGCATATAGCCGGTTTCAGAATAGGGCACGGCTGGCACCCTGATCCTCCCCACTACCATTTTTTCCTTAAAGTTATTGTTATATTTGCATTAGGTTTTCTTTTCTTTTAGTTTTAAAACCATATTGCAGACTGAACAGATGGTTCCAGTACATTCGTTACCACATTTTTCACAAATCATTTTCTGTTTTTGATTAGAATCTTTAACAATTTGAGACACTTTGATTATTGATTGATATAGATTATTCTTTATTCCATTATGCTGATTTTCTAAAGAATTAAAAAATTCTCGAATTTCTGTCCTTATTCCTTCATTCATATGTGGACATGGTTCTGATTGAAAAGGAATATTATTTGTAAAAGCGTAAAATACAATTTCTGATTCATAGATTTCGCAAAATGGCTTTATTTTCCTTAAAGAATTTCCCGAAGTATTAGGATCCATCCAACCTACCTTATTTGTATCCCCTGATAACATGTTAATGAGAAAAGTCTGTAAAGTATCGTCTAAATTATGACCAGTAGCAATTACATTTGCCCCAATATCCTTTGCTGCATATTCCATTGCCCTTCTGCGCAAAGTCCCACAAATAGAACAAGCTGATGTTTTTTCATTTTCTCTTAAATCTAATGCTTCATCTAATGTTAATTCAAATAATTCTTTATAGGAATATGTTTTTAATTCAACTTTTAGATTATCACAAAATTTTTCTGTAATTTCTAATGCTTCATCCCTATATCCAGGTATTCCTTCATCAATTGTAATTGCTTTAACTCTAAAATTATGATTTATGGCCATTTTACTCATTATATTTAGTAGTGCCAAAGAATCTTTTCCGCCAGAAACTGCAACAGCAACAAGTTCATCATTTTGAATCATTTTATGTTTTGAAATAGTTTTAGCAGTTTTTCGAAGTATAGAATTCGAAAAACATTGAGAACATAATTTTTCACCAGAATATTTACGAGTATACGCTATTTGATTTTCACATCTATCACAATTCATTAAACTTTACTGAAATTTTTCATTAATTATTCTTTAGGAATTTCTTAGATTGTAAACCATCCAGATTTGATATATGATAATGCAATGTTTAATCCAAATAATGCGAACGTAAAGCCATAAATTCCCCACATTACTCCATTAACTGATTTTTCAGATATTCTCTTATCAATGATGGTATGAACAAATTTTCCACCATCCAAAATAGGTAAAGGAAGCATGTTGATTATACCTATGAAAAATGAAATCATCCATAACCATAACAAAAACATTGAAACGTTTAGATCATTCCATTCGATAAAATTGAAAACTGGTTTGTATGCCAAGGAATTATCACGCATTATTCCAATTAGACCTCTTTCTGGATCTTCAGGAGAAGGCATAATTTCAACCGAATAATCTAATTTTTGCCCTTCTCTTAATATTGAAACTTCAGCTGTTTCTCCTGGATTAAGACTGGGAAAATCTACCGGGCTTAAAATCGATTCACCGTTTATCGATGTAATTATATCATTTGCCAATAAACCTGCTTTTTCGGCACCTGAGGCTTCAATTATTGAAAGAATCAACACACCTTCAGGTAATTCATAAAATGAACTTAGTAAGGGTTCAGGCATTATTAAAGCAAATAAAGGATTTGTCAATAGTACTGCTCCCAAAACAAATGCAAAAATGACATTAGCAGTAGCTCCCGCTCCAATAACTCTTAATTTTGAAATCTTTTTTGCTTTGTTAAATTCTTCTTCATCAGGTTCAACAAATCCTGCAAACATTGCAATAAAAATCGCAAATCCGCCCGTCTTTATTTTAATTTTTTCTAAAGCAGCTACAATACCATGTGCACCCTCGTGAACAACTAGAACTATTGGAATTGATAAAAGAAAATATGCAATTGCTGATGGAGAAGTTAAAGTTACCCCAGGAATTAACACTGTCAGTTCCGAGAAATCGGTAGGGGCAACAAAAAATTTTGAAACATTATCTAACAAAAACCAGAATGCAAATCCCATCATAAGAACACCAGCAATTACACTTACATCCGCAAAAACTCTGATTCCTCTTCTGGTCCTACCAAGAATCTTTTTTAAAACAGAATACACTCCCTTGTTTTTGTAAACTAGGCTGTAGGGTTTTATCTCGACCCCATATTTCTCTAATTTTAACCCCTTTGCTACTATCAATATTACTACCCAGCCTATTAACACATAGATAATCGCATTCTGGGTAATAAAATCAAGTTCCAAACTAATTGTTAATTTTTTAAACCTCGGTCATTTATCGTTTACTATGAAACCAACAATAATTGTATCAACTTATCCAGACAAAAATTCTATTTTACAAATTTCAAAGGAGTTAGTCAAAATCAAGATTGTTGCATGTGTTAACATTACAAAAATTTCTTCTATTTATGCATGGCAGGGAAAAATAGAAAACACCTCTGAATATTTAGCTTTATTCAAAACCACAAACAAAAATAAAAAAATTCTCAAAGAAAAAATCAAAGCAACTCATCCCTATGATGTTCCTGAAATAGCCGAAATCGATGTCACTTCAATAAACAAACCCTATCTTAATTGGTTAATAGATTCAACAATCTAAGATTCTATAGGAAATCGTAATAAAGAGACAATTCCTCCCAGACCTGTTACCCTAAGACCAATATCTGTTGAGGAATCAACTCCATATGTTTTCACCCCCTTACTTTCTGTATCATTAAGAAATTCAATTATTTTTTTTTCATCATAGGTTTGAATAATTTTATCTGAAAAAACAAGTGAATCAACTGCACCAAATTCATTGGCCTTTGATGTTTCTTCAAAACCCATAGTAAATTTTCGACTTTTTTTATTTGCCATAATCATTATTTCATCAATGATTGAGGATACTTTAGCTAATTTACTGTCAGACATGATCTCTTTCATGGCTTGAGATTTAGTAAAGGTGTAAATTCCATCTTCTCCTCCTGAATCAATGCCATCTACTACCTGAATTTTATATTTCTGAGTTTGAGGCTTTTGAAGAAAATTCGCAAATCTTTTTTTTGTTTCACCTGGTCCAAAAATAATAACGGAATCCTTTTCCTTAATTATTGAAATTATTGCTTGTTGAACTTGCTCAAAAAATTTTTCAATATTGAAATTAGTTTTATACCTTTTTCCACTTGATCCTGAATAAATATTTGGAATAAATTGTAAATGAGTTCCCTTTAGTCTCGCAATACCACAATCTCCTGTATCAATAGCAACTAACAGAAAACCCAATTGTTTATCGTTGGATTCAATTAAATTCTTTTCAACTGGTAACCAAACCTTTTTTGAAATAGTAATTCCATCATTCATTTTTAGAATAAATGAATGATGTGATCCATGAGGAACCATTTCGTTGCTTGACTCAGATATTGTACCGCCAATTCTTAATCTATCCAAAACATCATCAAGGGAAATCTTTTCTACCGTCAGGGCAATGCGCACCTTAATTCTTTCTCCTTTATCTGGTCTTGAATAATCCTTCTCTTGTTTAATTACTCGAGTAGTGTCACCCACTACTGAATCTCCCTCCTTAATTATCCTACGAAGATTGAATAAATCATCAGAATCTTCAGGAATCACAGAAATAGAGTTTTCATCAATAATTTTTTTTATCATGATAATCCAAAAGAGTAACACGAAAAAAAGTTTAGCTAGTAACTTCTTCAGATTTTTTATTATCTCTTTTTTTCTTTAGATAACTTTCCACCCAATCTAAGGTAAGTACACCTGATTCAGCTAAATTTGTTAAGGAATTAGAAGAAGCCTCACCAGTTACTTTTCCATTATCTCTTTTGATCTGACGCCACTTAAGTGATGTATTTCCACTTTTGGAGTTGTATATGATTCCAAGAACGTCTCTAGCATTTACAAAAGTTATGTCTCGAATTTTTTTTAATGTAACCTTATCTGCAGCTTCAACATAAATAGAACCCAGACTTTCTTCGCGTTCTGCAAAAACCTCATTGTCATCCAAATAGCTTCTAGGGGCATATGATTTACAGGTACTTGAAATAACAAATCTTCTAAAACTTTCCAATGAAGTTGCCATATCAATTGTGACCATTTTGAAAGACTGAGTTATTGGCCATTTATCAAGCTTCTTGAAAGACTCAATTAGTATTATAATGAATCATGCTTTGCAGGCAGTGATGTTTTTATCCCTATGATTGATGATGAGGATCTTGAGTTCTGAGCCTGCTCTTAGAATTATTAAGGTACAATGACGGTTTCAAATTGTGAAATCCCTAACAGAATATTTAGTTTTTAATGTAAAAACTCGTAGAGGTTTTGTAAACATTACACCAAAAATTGAAAAACTAGTTACCAAGAGCCAAATTCAAGAAGGATTGTGTCTTGTAAATGCCATGCATATCACCGCAAGCGTTTTCATAAATGATAATGAAAGAGGATTACATAGAGATTATGAAAAATGGTTAGAGAACCTTGCACCACATGAACCCATAGAACAATACGATCACAACAACACGGGGGAAGACAATGCTGATGCTCATTTAAAACGACAGATAATGGGACGAGAAGTAATAGTGGCGATAACTAATGGTAAATTAGATTTCGGTCCATGGGAACAAATTTTTTATGGTGAATTTGATGGACGTAGACCAAAAAAAATTCTAGTAAAAATTATTGGTGATTGATCTAACTATCCAAAGTCTGCTTCTCTTTTCTGACTTTGTGATTCATTTTTTCGTGCGGCTTCTCTAAATTCATCATCATGATTTTGAAGACCATGTCCGCAATTTACGCAAGCAACTTTGTAGCCATTTTCATCTTTAAGATAATTTTCGCAGCCACAAAAACATACCATGGAAAATGTATCTTATCAGATGATATATCCTTTTAGGCTAATTTTTCTCTAAATTAATTTTGAATTTCTGGTTTACAGCATTCGCCCATTGGAATATCATGATCATGAGGACATTTTCTAGGATGTTTCAACATTGTACAAAGTGCATCAGTAAATTGTTTGTTCATATGATGTTCAATTCCACAAACCATCTCCTCATCAATTTCTACTTTGAGGGCACTATCCATCAGAACTTCTAACAATCTGCTATTTCTCATCATACTTGCCCCAACTTTCTCTCCCTCCTCAGTAAGAAGAACCCCGGCTTTGTTGTAATTAACCAAATTTTTTTCATTTAATTTTTTTAGCATTTGAACAACACTTGGTTGTCTTACATTGAGCATTTTAGCTATGGTACTAATTTTTACATCTCCTCCTCTTTCTTTAATATGCCAAATAGCTTTCAGATACATCTCCACATGTTCTGCCTCCGCAGTTCCAACAAATAGAGTTTCATCATTTAAAATATCCATATTAGATCTCCTTTGAATCTTTTAATAAATATTCAAAATATTCTCGAGCAAAAACAGCCAATCCGGCATGATCTGCCCAAATTGCAACTATTTCACCTGATTTTCCGTCTCCTCTTTCAGGACCTAATAAAATTACTACATATCTTTTATCTGAAATTATTCCTCCTCCAAACAATCCTTTTTTGATTTTTACATTTGCAACCCTTTTGATAGCAATAATGGATTCCTTATCCATTTTATCAGACGTAAGAAGAGTAATCTCTACTCCTTTATCATGAAGTAATCTTAGTTTTGGTAAAGCTAGTTTAACTAATTCTTGTCCTGCTTCAGGTATTGCAATCATTACTTCGTTTCGGCAAGAATCAACCATTTCTAAAATTTTTGTTGTAATGTTCACTGCCCCAGATAAAACCCAAATATCAGGTTTCTCACTAGTTCCACTTTTTTCGTATAGCGGAATTAATTCATTTAAGATTATATTTTGATTTTTTGAAAAATCACCTTCCATCTTTTGTTTTGTTGTTTCCAAACCTGTTGAAGGTGACTTTGCAAAATATTGGGTTGGTCGTGAATTATCAGAACCAATCCATCCTTTTTCTTCTAACGTTCCTAATACTTCGTAAATTTTAGAATAAGGTACTCCTGACTTTTGACTTAGATCTGATGCGGTTAGCTCTCCATCTTTTAGTAAGGAAGTAAATGTCCTTATTTCGTAACTAGTTAACCCAATTTTCTCCAAAGACCTTTTGGTTTTATCGGATATGTTCATGCGATCTAATCGATTAGTTTTGCTATTTAAATCAAATATGGATTTTACCTAAATTCCACACGGGGGCTAGTGTGAAATGGATTATATACTATTTCAGAAAGTTTTCCATTATACAATGGCATTAATCCAAATTTCCAATCAGTCAACCAAAAATCTAGGCAAGAAATCCACCATAAGATTCACACAAAGTATTTGCCCTGACTGCAATATGATTTTGGATGCAGAAGTTTTTGAAAGAGATGACAAAGTCTACATGTCAAAAATTTGTCCTACGCATGGAGAATGTGAGGAATTATACTTTGGTTCTTATCAAATGTACAAAAAATTTAGTACCTATTGGGTAGATGGAAAAGGAGCTCATGCTCCAAATGTTATGATTGACAAATGTTCATGTCCAAATAATTGTGGCTTGTGTTCAAACCACTTATCTCACAGTGGATTAGCAAACATGATTGTTACCAACAGATGTGATTTAACGTGTTGGTATTGTTTCTTTTATGTTAAGAAAGGTCTTGAAGGAGCTTACATGTATGAACCAGATCATAACCAAGTTAGAGGAATGATGAAGACCTTGAAGGCAGAAAGACCAATTCCTGGAAACTCTATGCAAATTACTGGTGGTGAACCAATGCTAAGAGAGGACATTACTGATCTTATCAAAATAATGAAAGAAGAAGGAGTTGATCATATCCAAATGAACACAAATGGTATTAGACATGCCATGGATCCTGAAGCTGCAAGAGAAGTAAGACTTGCTGGATGCAACAATTTGTATCTAAGCTTTGATGGAGTTACTGCAAGAACAAATCCTAAAAACCATTGGGAAATTCCTTATGCACTTGATAGTTGTAGAAAAACTGGAACCACTGTTGTGTTTGTTCCAACAGTAATCAAATCAATTAATGATCATGAATTAGGTGGTATCATTAGATATGCACAAAAGAACATGGATGTAGTTCATGCTGTTAACTTTCAACCAGTATCACTAACAGGAAGAATGGGCAAGTCAGAGCGGGAAAAATACAGAATTACAGTTCCAGATTGTATTCAAAGAATTGAAGAGCAAACAAACGGTGAGGTAACTGTAGATGATTGGTTCCCAGTACCAAGTTGTATGCCTCTAACAAATGTAATAGAAGCATTTTCAAGTAAACCAAAGTATGAGCTATCAATACACTTTGCCTGTGGTGCAGGAACATACATCTTTGAAGATGAAGACACAAAGAAATTTGTTCCATTAACAAAATTCTGTGATATTCAGGGAATGTTAGAACTGTTTGAAGACAAATCAGAGGAGATTCGTTCTGGTAAAAATAAATACTTTACAATGCTTGAGGTAGTCCGAAAACTAAAGGGCTTTGTTGATACAAAGAAACAACCTGCAGGACTAGATTTGGCAAAAATGTTTGGAAATATCTTGATGAAAAGATCATTTGATTCCATTGGTTCATGGCATGTCAAGGGTCTGTTCTTAGGCATGATGCACTTTCAAGACAAATACAATGAAGACCTTGAAAGATTACAAAGATGTGATATTCATTATGTAACACCTGATCTTAGAATTGTCCCATTTTGCGCATTCAATGTAATTCCAGAATGGTATAGAGACAGAATTCAAAAGAAATATTCCATTACTGTAGAAGAATGGGAAGAGAGAGAAGGTGTAAAACTTGAGGATGGTCTTTACAGAGGCCTTATGAGACGTGGTGCAGGAGATGAACTTGCAGCTGGTTGCGCAAAGAGTCAAATGTTCCATGATGCAGCACAAGCTACAATGTAAAATTTCATTTAAAATTTTTACCAAAGAGTAATAAGCGATCCTATAATCCAACAAATTATTGACGTTAACTATCCTCACAATAGGAAGATTTGACTTTAAACTTCAGCATTTGTTAATAATTGGAATTTTAAGCCTTTCATTTACCACATCATTTTTAATTCGTTCACAAGCTGCTGATTATGGTTTTGAACTAAATGAATTTGATCCCTTTTTTAATTTTAGAGCAACGGAATTCATTGTAGAAAATGGATATGCTGAATACTTTGACTGGCATGATAACAAGAGCTGGTATCCTGAAGGAAGAAATGTTTCTAATTCGCAGACTATGCTTCACCTTACAGCAGCTGTAACCTATCAAATATTTGGAGGAAATTCAAACCTGTATGATTTTACTATTTTATTCCCCGTAATTTTTAGCTCATTAACTGTTGTAGTGATTTTTGCCCTAGTTCGAGTAATAGGTGGAACAACGGCAGGGCTTTTTGCAGCTTTATTTTACTCTATTTCAATACCAATTGCAATAAGAGGAACCCTTGGATGGTTCAAGTCAGAACCTTTAGGATTATTTTATGGACTATTAGGAGTATACCTGTTTTTAAGTGGAATACAATCAAAAAATAAGAAAATTGCAATTTCTAAATTAATTGTAGCAGGAGTAATTTTTGCATTTGGGCTTGGTTCTTGGGGAGGAATACAATTTTTTGTAATTCCCCTTGGAATGTTTATTTTGGTTCTCCCATTTATTAGAAAAGATCACACGTTTATTATTTGGTGTATACCCGTTTTTGTATCGTCATTTTTAGTGACTGTGTTACTGTTTGAAAGGCCAGGAACGGGATTTGTATTTGGTTTGGGTGGTGTTTCATTAATTGTACCTACGTTATTTTTAGTAGTGTGTATAATTATTCAAAAATTTAGCAAAATCCAAAATAAAACAAGAAATGGATTGATTTTTTTATTTATGATAATAATTATAGGTTCAATATTTTTAATAATTAATGAAGAGGCCAGAATTTTACCTCTACCCAGTTTTCGTTATTTAAATGCGATAAATCCATTTCTTACTACAACTGTTCCATTACAAGATTCTATTGCCGAACATGCAACTACTACCCTATCTCAATCCTTTTTCTTCCATTCCATTCTCATGATATTTGCCGGACTCGGAATTTGGATTATTCTTAGTAAAAAATCTGATGCTATTTCTTTTGTGAAAAATGACATGATAATTTTTTCTTTAATAATAGGTATCACGGGAGTTTATGTTGCCTCTGCATTTGTTAGATTGGAGGTTTTTGCTTCTATCTCACTAATTATATTGGCATCTTTAGGATTATCACTTTTAATTAAAGAAATTTTTGATAACAAAAATATTTTTGAAAAATTCAAAACGGAAAAAATAATTAAAATTTCATTTTTGGGAGCAATAATCATTCTACTTATGATGCCTCTTATGTACCCAAACTATAACTGGGTAACTGGTTCAAAAGCCCCACCAACTATTTTAAATGGTGGATCAAAGTATTCAGTTTCCACCGATGATTGGAAAGAATCACTTGAGTGGATTAAAAACAATACTCCAGAAGATTCTGTTGTTGCATCCTGGTGGGATTATGGTTATTGGATAACTACAATGTCCGATAGAGGCACTTTAAATGATAATGCTACAATAAATGGTACTCGAATTGCTAAAGTTGCAAAGACGTTGCTCAGTCCACCTGATGAAGCCTGGAATACTTTACAAAAAATGGGGGCAGATTATGTTTTGATTTTTGTCGCGGGTCAAACTAGTGGTACATTCAACGATGCACCATTGTATGTTCTTAATGGAGGCGGAGACGAATCTAAAAAACAATGGTTTATGCGTATTGCAAAAGAGCCCGCAGACAAATACCTACACCAAGATGGTAGTAGCGGAACAGATTATTTTTGGAATGAAACTTTACTAGGAAAGGTATTCCCCTTTTCTACTCTAGCATATGTTGATCCGAGAGTTACTAATTCACAATCAGAAACATACAAACCTGGTTTTGTTCCAATCTATGTTAAGGATATTAAATATCCTACCGACGGAGATGGACCATTTAGACTTGTACATGCATCGCCATCGTTTATGAACGAAAACCAAATTTTAATAGGTGTTTTTGTTTACGAAATAAATGATAATTATACTCCATAACTAAACACAAAAATCCTAGAATTTTAATCCGCTAACCATGCACAAATAATCTCTTACGTCAAAATCAATTTATACAAACTATTTCTTACAAAATTGATGTTTACAGGAATAGTAGAAGGTATTGGAAAAGTAAAAAAAATTTCAAAAACCACTAAAAATAGAAGCGCTGTACAAATGTTAGTAGATTTGGGTAAACATGGAAAAGGGTTGAAAACTGGACAAAGTGTTGCATTGAATGGAGTTTGTTTAACAGTTACTAAATTATCTAAAACTGGATGCACTTTTGAAATGATTGAGGAAACCACAAAAAAAACAGATTTGGGTAATCTAAAACCTGGTGGAATTGTAAATATTGAAAGAAGTTTAAAAGCAGGTGACCGACTGGAAGGACATTTTGTTCTAGGTCATGTAGATGGAGTTGGTATAATAAAAAAAATACAAAAAAAACCTAAAGAAGTTCAATTTTGGTTTGAAGTTCCAAAAATTTTATCAAAATATGTTGTAAAAAAAGGATCTATTGCTATGGATGGGATTAGCTTGACCGTGGTTGACACAAAAAAAAATTTGGCATCTGTTTGCCTAATACCACACACAATAGAAGTCACTAACATTAAAACAAAAAATATTGGCGATAAAGTTAATATTGAAACTGACATTCTTGGAAAATATATTTTAAAATAAAATAATTAAATTACCATTTTAGTGGTAGTTACCAATTTTTTAGTAAACTTTATAATCAGATCTAAGGCCAATTCAATTTAATGTCCCTTGAATCAGGTCTTCAGTCCCTTCAAAGAGGTGAATTTGTTCTTTTATTTGATTCTGCAGGAAGAGAAAATGAGATTGATATGGTAGTAGCTGCAGAATTTGTAACACCAGAGCACGTTGCCAGAATGCGTCAACATGCTGGAGGTCTATTATGTATGGCAATAACTAATGACTTTGGAAATTCATTGGGATTAAGATACATGCACGACATTTTGGCTGAATCATCAATAAATAAAGAAATGATAATGGGTTTGGCTCCATATGGAGATAGACCTACTTTTTCCATTTCCATAAATCATTATCAAACCTATACTGGGATTACCGATAACGATCGTTCTTTAACTATTCGAGAAATGGCCAAAATTTTTAATGTTGAAAACAAAAAGAAAAAATTTGTTTCCTCCTTCAAAACTCCTGGCCATATACCATTATTGCTTGCATCCGAAGGATTATTGGAATCACGACAAGGTCACACTGAAATGTCAATTTACTTGACTAAACTTGCAGGTTTAACACCAGTAACTGCGATATGTGAAATGATGGATGCAGAAACTTATACAGCACTTTCAGTTGAAAAGGCAGAAAAATATGCTAAACAAAATGCCATTCCATTAATTGATGGAAAAGAACTGTTAGAATATTCAAAGGTGCATTAATTTTGAAAATTGCTATAGTTGTTTCGGAATTTAATCAAGAAGTGACGTCTAGAATGCTTTTGGTAGCTCAAGAAAAAGCAGAAAATTTAAAATTAAAAATAATCTATATTTGTAAAGTACCAGGAGCATATGACATACCGATTATTGTAGATTCTTTGTTACAAAAGAAAAACGTAGATGGAGTAGTTACATTAGGTGCCATAATTAAAGGACAAACAAAACATGATGAGATAATTGCGCAAACAACAGCAAGTGCTTTAACCGAACTTTCAATAAAATATAAAAAACCAGTTTCGTTGGGAATCACAGGTCCAGGCATGCAAGAAAGACATGCTCACGCACGAATTAGACCTGTAGCTGAAAGAGCAGTAGAAGCAATCGTAAAAATTACAAGTGAACTTGATAGGATTAACGAATGATTCAACTTAGCATTTTAAAAATAAATGATTATGGTCCTTGGACTTTGACTCTAGGAAGTGATAGAGAACATGAACTCCAAATTCTTCAGGCATCACTATACATAGAATTACAAAAAATTTTTTCAAAAAAAAATTGTCTTGTTTTTCTAAATAGAGCAGATGAATTTTTTGTAGCATCAAACGGTTTAGATCTTGAGGATCATATTGAAATTCAAAAAAGTCTTAAAGAAAAATTCGACATTAAACTTTCCATTTCAATTGGTTCTGCAGATACTCCCTTTACAGCAAATAAAAAAGCCTATGAAGGAAAGAAAAATAATGTTTCTTTAAGTGATGAACATAGTATTTTTGGTTTCATAAACAAGTCATCAGATACCCAAGTAACAATTTTACATTTTGATGTGGATGACCTTTCTTCTAGAAGAAAAACACTTTCTCCTTTTGAAATTTCTTCAATCATTTTTAGATTATATTCTAAAATGTCTCAATTTTTTATTGATAAAAATTCTCTTGCTTTTTTTATGGGAGGAGATAATTTCATGGTAATTTCAAGTATTGAGGGTAAAAAAAATGCAAAAGATTTCATAGAAATGATAAAAAAAGAAGATGGAATTCTTTTGAACTGTGGAGTTGGTACTGGAAAAACTTCAAGAGAGGCTGTAAATCTTGCTACCAAATCTTTGGATACTATACGAGAAATTCGAGATTCAGGAAAAGAAAAACCTGAAGTTTATGAATTAAAATGTTAATTAAAAATGTAAGTACACTACTTGGAAAAGATTTAGAATTTGTTTCAAATACTAATATAAAAATTCAAGATGGTCGATTCAAGAGGATTCAACCTAAAATTGGTCCTAGCGCAAAAGAGGAATCAATTGATTGTGAGGGATTAATATTAATTCCAGGATTTGTAAATTGCCACACTCATATCGGTGATTCAATTGCCAAGGACATTACTTTGAATAGTTCTGTAGATAATCGTGTTCATCCAGTTTCCGGAATCAAATCAAAAATATTAAGAGAAACTGATCCCAAATACCTCAAAATTTTTATGAAAAATTCATGTCAATCCATGCTAAAAAAAGGAATTACAACTTTTGTGGATTTTAGAGAAAGTGGATTAGATGGAATTTTGATGTTAAAGGAGGTATTATCTCAAATCCCTATCCGTTCGATAATACTTGGAAGACTGGAATTTTATCAAAATAATATTGAAATAAAAAAAAATATTTCTTTCCCAAAAAATAAAATTGAAGAATTATCCGGATTACTCCAAAAATGTGACGGACTGGGAATCAGCGGAGCAAATGAAAACAGTCAATCTGTTCTGAACTATTATTCAAAAACGTCGAAAATAAGGGCCATTCATTCATCTGAAACAAACAAGACCGTTTCTACTTCAAAAAAAATCACTGGTAAATCTGAAACTATGCGTGCTCTAAATCTTAAACCTCATTTTCTGGTCCATATGACGTATGCATCAAAAGGAGATCTTTTTGCAACTGCGAAAAAAACAAGAGGGATAGTCATTTGCCCACGGGCAAATGCTTCATTAGCAGAAGGAATTCCCAATATTGATTTAATGAAAAAAACTGGTTGCACAATTGCTCTGGGAACGGATAATATTATGATAAACTCTCCTGATATGTTCCGTGAAATGGATTATTTATGGAAAGTCTCAATGGGAATTAGTAAAACAAGAGTTAGTCCAAAAGAAATTCTAAAAATGGCAACTGTAAATGGAGGAAAAATTTTGAAAAAAGACATAGGAATAATTGACACTAAAAAATATGCAGATGGTATATTTATCGATAAACATTCTCTTGATTTAGAACCAATGCATAATGTTCATGCATCTATTGTTCACCGAGCTTCAGAGTCTACAATAAAAGCAGTAATGATTGGAGGTAAAATAGTTCATGGAAAAATTTAATCCAAAAATAATTTTAAATGCCGCAATATCCATAGATGGAAAAATAGCAACAAACTCTGGAGATTCTAAACTTTCTTCAAAAAAAGATCTTATCAGACTTCACAAATTACGTTCAAAAGTAGATGCCATACTTGTAGGAAAAAATACAGTTAATCAAGATGATCCATTACTAACCGTAAGGTTTTCAAAAGGAAAAAATCCTATTAGAATAATTCTGGATTCGGCTGGAACGATTTCCAATAAATCTAAAATATTGAAAACAAGTAATAAAGTAAAAACTATAATTGTGGTTTCAAAAAAAATTAAAAAAAAAAATTTTCAAAAATTAAAAAAATTTCCTGTAGAAATATTAATTGTGGGTGAAAATCAGGTAAATGTTAAATCATTAATAAAAAATCTTGGAAAAAGAAAAATTAAAACAATACTTCTTGAAGGAGGTGGAACGATAAACTGGGAATTTATAAAAAATAATTTGGTAGATGAATTTTTTATTACCGTTACTCCATTTATTTTGGGAGGAAAAGATGCTATAACTTTGGTTCAAGGAAGTGGGTTTGATAAAATTACAAAATCACAAAAACTAAGGCTAAATGGGTTCAAAAGGCTTGAAAATGACCTTATTGTCCATTATACAAAACTGTAAGTTATTATACTTAATTTGAAAAAAAAGGAAGAGAAATTGGCAGCAAAAAAGAAAACTACCACAAAAAAGAAAACCACTACAAAAAAGAAAGGTACCAAAAGCTCTACCAAAAAAACAAAATCTACCTCTAAAGCAAAGAAACCCGCATTTGGTGGATATGCTATTAACTTTGCAGGTCGCGAAGAAAGTGTTGAGCAAGTTTTTGGTAAAAAACCAATAGCACCAAGTGAAATGACTAAAAAGATTTGGGCATTTGTTAAATCAAACAGTCTTTCAAACAGATAAAGAAAATTGGTTAATGAAAAAAATCCGTTAGATCCTTTCTTATATTTTAATTATTTTTTTGTTAATTTAAAAAACTTTAGATAATCGAATTTATCAAATAATTCAATGTCGACCGCCTCTTTACGAAGAGATCATGATCTTATTGAAAAAGTAATCAAAGCAATGGAAGCTACAATTCAGCTTCTTAACGACGGAAAACAAATTCCTGAATCAATACTTAATCAAGTAATTGATTTTTCTAAAAACTTTACAGACGTTTGTCATCATAGTAAAGAAGAAAATGTATTATTCCCTGCATTGGAGCAAGCTGGTATGCCAAGGAATATGGGACCAATTGCAATGATGTTAATGGATCACGAACGTTCTAGAGAAATTGGAAGTCATATGGAAGAGTCGGCCAAAGAATATTTAGATTCCCAGAATTCTACAAATCTAGTTAGTTACATGAAGCAATACGTCGAACATGTAACTGAACATCTTTGGAAGGAAAATAACCGATTGTTTATGATGGCAGAAGCCAGATTACAGTATATGTCAGCAAAAGTGGATAAAGATCTAGTCAATTTTGAAGAATCTAAACTTAAAGAAACGGGAAAAACCAGAGAACATTATGAAAAACTAGTTGAAAATATTACCGAAAATATCTCAAAATAAAAAATCTATGCTAACCTAAATTATTCTACGTAATGATGATGGGTTAGATTTTCATAAAATCTAACGGCTTTAATATTTACAAATTCTAACATCCCATACCTTGATAATTCTCTTCCAAATCCACTATGTTTTACTCCTCCAAAGGGAATTCGTGGATCGGAAAGAACTACATTATTAACACTGACTATACCTGATTCTATTCTTCTTGACATTTTATCTGCTTTTTCTAAATCTTTGGTCCAAATACTGGCCCCCAACCCAAATTCTATATCGTTTGCTAATCTGATTGCTTCACTTTCATTTTCTACTATTGTTATTGGGGCAACTGGACCAAAAGTTTCTTCTTTTGCAATTCGCATATTTGGTTTTACATTTGTAAGAATGGTTGGCTGATAAAAGTAACCCTTTCCTTCTATTTCTGAACCTCCGAAAAGAATTTCAGCCCCTTTTTCTTTTGCGTCCTCAACAATTCCTGAAATTGTTTCTAAGCCATCTTTACTAGAAAGCGGACCCACATCAGTCTCTATAGAGGTAGGATCACCCACTTTTAGCTGAGAGGCTTTTTTTATAAACAACTCAATGAAATCTTTGGCAATATTCTTTCCAACAAAAAATCGTTTTGAGGCAACACAACTGTGGCCACAATTGATGAATCTTCCCTTAACTGCTCCTTCGGCAGCTTTTTCAATTATTGCATCATCTAAAACTATGAATGGATCACTTCCTCCAAGTTCTAGAACACATTTTTTCAAATTTTTGGCTGTCCTTTCTCCAACCTTTGCACCTGCATTAGTGCTTCCTGTAAAGGTAACAGCATTAACATCTGAATCAATAAGATGATTGGCAGATTCAACACTACCTACTACTGTTTGAAATATCCCATCAGGCATGCCTGATTCCATAAAGGCTTTTTCAATTTCAATTCCAGATTGCATAGTTACTCTGGATGGTTTCATTACAATTACATTTCCTGCCATCAAACATGGTGCAGCAAATCTTAGAGCTTGCCAATAAGGAAAATTCCATGGCATAATAGAACCAATTACCCCAAGAGGTTCAAACGTTAGGAAACTTTTTCGGGCATCTGTATTCAATACTTCATCAGAAAGAAAACTATCTCCATGATCAGCATAAAATTCTAAAGCCCATGCACATTTTTCAACCTCACCAATTGACTCTTTGAGAGGTTTTCCCATTTCAGAGGTGGCAATTTTGGCCAATTCAGTTTTATGTTTTTTTAAATATTCAACTAAATTGTAAATGTAACTTCTACGTTGTTCATAGTCTTTTTTCCATTCTGGAAATGACCGTTTTGCTTTGCTAACTAATTGGAAAACTTGATCCTTATCCATAGGACTGAATTTTGAAATCTCTTCACCCGTTGCAGGATTTACCGTAGTAATTTGACTCAAGGATCTTTTCCAATTATTACTCCTATTTAATTTAGTGTGGAGGTTTTCCCACGATGATACCCAGGTTTAAAATTTTTTTATTGATCCAAAATTTACTCTTCTAAAAGATTTCAAGTTTAAATTATTTAAATTCCCTTTGAAAATTTTTGCTTAGAATACTTGCTGCATATCTTTTTTCATCTCATCAATTTTATTCGCATATGCTTTTTTTGATTTATCATTTTTCTTTAAATTCAATACGTTCTGGCATGTTGGACACTTGAACATTCCCTCCAGAGCCTCTTCAAATGTGACTCTAGGGCAATCCTCATTACCACAATGATAAAAATCTGAATGATTCTCAAAATCTAATCTTTGCTGTAATCTTTCAGTAATTTTCTTTTTTTGATTTTCAATGAAATGCTCTACTTCTTCCCTTCTCGTTCTCCATCTGTAAACAAACCAACCTTTTCGTTCATCTTTTACCCTTATCCCTGTTATCAATGATTTTCCGAATAAGTCATACAATACTTTTCTAACCATGTTTATTCTTAGGCCTGTGGAACTTGCTATTTCCTCATCGGTAGCATCCTCCGCTTTTAAAAGTGATCTAGCAACTTTGAGATATTCATCGCCTCCAATCATCGAAGCAATTCTTACAAAAGGATCTTCGTACTTATCTACCAACTTTTATGACTACCTGTATTCTATTATTAATCCCTTGTCTCTTTCATAACTACGGTTTTACCCTTTTTTGTGGGTATGATCTTTCTTTTGCCTCCAGAAAATTCTTTGTTGAATTGACTACCCATTTGAATACGATCCAACAATATGGCTAATGAACTAATTTCAGAATGAGGTTGGTTCCCAATTCCAACATTATAGTCTGCAAATTCATAAATCTCTCTGGGTACTTTTTCGGCACCAACTACAATTAACAAATTCTCTTCTTTTTTGAGATCTGATTGAATGTCATTTATTTTCTCTCCGTACATCGTAAGATGGACAATTTTAAATCCATTTTCTTTTTTCGTTTTAATTATTGGTTTCCAATTTTCAATAAATTTTATTGAAAAATTTCCTCCCCAAGTATCATTTATTTTTTTTAGAGTATCTTTAATTTCCGGATTTACCTCTGTCATTAAAATTGAATTTGCGCCAAAAGCCCTTGCTACTAAAACTACATGGGTTGTTACTCGATCATCTCTTACTACCCTTTGACCAATTCTTACTACCTCAATTACCATAGGTATCATTAGCCTCCAGTGTGGTATTTTTATAATTTGGTGAACTCTGATTTTCAATAATATTTTTTATTAGTATTTTTAATTCTTTCAAATTTTTTTCTGCCAAAGCAGATACTGCAATCCATTTTTTATTGTCTATCAAATTTAAAATTTTTACTCTTTCCTGAATTTCATAATTTGACACCAAGTCTGATTTATTTAAAGCAAAGATTATTCTATCCTGTTCCACTCCTACTTCATTTAATGTGCGCATACAGCTTGCAAATTTTTTTTTTAATTCAAATATTGAATCACTAACATCAATCACAAGAATGATAATATCAGTATAAATTAATTCTTCTAAGGTAGATTTGAATGCGTCTATCATGTAAGCCGGTAATTTGCTAATAAAACCAACAGTATCTGCAATTAAAAATGCCTCTCGGTTTATTGTTATTTTTCTTGTAGTGGTCGAAAGAGTTGTAAACAACTCTTTACTTTGCCTTTTTGATTCTCCAGTTAATTTGTTAAATAATGATGTTTTTCCTGCTGAGGTGTACCCTGCCAAAGACATAGTCTTGAACCCCTGTCTTTTTCTGCCTACACGATGTAGTTCTCTTTGTTTACCCGCTTTCTCTAATTTTGATCTTACCGTTTGCATTCTATGTTTGATATCATTGTAATAGACATCCACTTCGAATTGCCCAATTCCCATAAATCCAGGTTGCTCTCCTGCTCTAGACAACCGGACTTTTTCTTTTGCTCTTGACATTTCATATCTTAATTGAGCTAGTTTTACTTGCAATTTGGATTCTGAACTAGAGGCTCGACTTTCAAAAATTTCTAAAATTAACGCTTCTCTATCCAAAATTTCTCTATGGAGTGCTGATGCTAAATTATAATTCTGACTGGGTTTTAGAATTTCATCAAAAATAATTACATCTGGTCTTAGTTTTTCAGTTGTTTCCTCCAGTTTTTCGAGAATTCCCCCGCTAATTCCATACTTTGGTTTTTTTAGGAAATTTTGTGTAATGGTATGTACAATCTGATACCCTGCAGCATCACACAAACCTATGGCCTCATTTATCGTATCTTCTTTATCATATGTGATTAATATTGCAGAATTCATTTTTCTAATTATTTCATTTAAACGTAAATTAAAACCTGACTATTTCTTTTTTAAAAAATTTATGACTTTTTTTTAAGGCTTTTTCAATATTCATATTTAGAACAATTTCTGCAATATCACTTGCATATTCTGAAATTCTCCTAATGCTTTCAGTCATCCTCCTAATCCTGTAGATCTCTTCCTCGTCCTTTAGAGATTTTATTGCCTCCTGAATTTTTTTTTCATATTTTGTGATTTCAAAGGTTTTTTCAATTATTTGTTCTGCATGAAGATAATCTTCTTTGAATAAGGCTAAACAGGAATCATCTAAAACACCTAAACAAAATTTATTCATTTCTTGAATTTTATCTAAAATTTCTTTTTTTACGGTTTTTTTGAATTCTAATACATCCTTGGCAATTAAGGCTGCATGATCACCTGTTCTTTCGATATTTTTTACCACCAATCTATACCCAAGACAATTTCTAGCATTTCTAAATCCCATTTCTTTTAGCATATGTTCATTCTGAATTGCAATTTTTAATTGACGGATAATGTAGAATCCAAACCTATCTACCTCATCATCTGTATTGATAACTTCTTGGGCAAGTTCTAGATTATTTTCTTTGACTGCTAAAATTGCATCATTTGACATAGATTTAGTAAGATGGAGCATTCTTTTGAATGCACCATCTACTGAAAGTTCTAAAAGATTTACCAAAACTTGAATGGTGATTCCACCTGTAGAGTCTGAAATAATTTCAGAACCCATTAACATTTTTCTGACTGCTTCCTTTACAGCTGTTCTTTGATTAGGTTTTAATCTTCCAAATTTAGGTTTAACATTAATTGTCTTATAACCTAGAAAATAAAGAGAAATTAATTTCCTAACTATAGTGGTCGCCTTTTCTTCCATTTCTATTTCAATGGTAGCATCTTCTTTTTTCTGCAATCTTGTTTCAAACTTTGGAGGATAAAGCTCTAATGTAGACGATCCCTTTCTTACCATTCTTATTTGATCTCCTTGTTTTAGGCCAAGTTCAATTATCCATTGTTTGGGAAGGGAAACTATGTATGACGATTTTCCCGTAAACTGAATTTTTCTGGTTTCTTCTCCTTCAGCCATAATCTAAAGAAAAAAATCTCATCTATATAGTTCAATCCTATCAATAGATGAAAGCACTCAACTAATATTTAGAATAAATTTTTCTATGTATATGGATAGTGTTCTCAAACTTAGGAACACCATTGACGCATTGTTTGGGCAGGGTGTATCAAAATTTCTGCCAAAAGACATTGAAATAACTTTTTCAAGAAAAAACGGTAGGATTAGAACAGTTCATCAAAAAGAGGAATTACTTTGTACATTGAGAATTGATGGGGGTTTGGCAATTACTCCTTATTTTGCCCAAATATTATTTCAAAGTAAAAAATTCAAAGAAAATTGTATAGAGATAAACAAAGATGCCGCTCCATTTGTTGAAAAAGGTCTTTCGGTTTTTTGTAAACATGTTGTTTGGTGTGGAAAAAATGTCCAAATTTCCTCGGATACACCAATTTTGTTTCGTAATAAAGTAATTGCAGTGGGTAGGGCAGTTCTTTCTGCAAGGATGATTTCTGATTTTGAAAGAGGAGTGGCAGTAAAAGTCAGAGATAGTTTAAAAAGTCCAAAGGGGGAAATATCATCATGATGCGAGGAGGTAATCGCGAAATGCGAAGAATGATGGATAAAATGGGTCTGGATATGAAAGAGCTCCCCAACGTTCAGGAAGTGATAATCAAGACAGATAAAAAAGAAATTATCATTTCAAAACCATCAGTTACCGAAATGAAAGCACAAGACAATTCAATTTTTACAGTTACCGCTGATAGTTATGAGGAAATGGAACTTGAGGTTCCGGTATTCTCTGATGATGATATTCAACTAGTTAGTCAGCAAGCTGGTGTTGATGAAGAAAAGGCCAAAAATGCTCTGGAGGAAGCTAAAGGAGATCTGGCAAGAGCAATACTACTTCTTACAAGTGGATAATTTATTTACGAATTTCGTACCCAAAAACTAACAAAAATGAATGATTTAAGTAATGGATTAATGAGATTTTGGTTAAATGAGTAGCATGGCTGAATCAAAGGTCACAGGAATAATTCAATCTTTAAGTGGACTCGAAAATGATTTAGATTCTCTTAACGGCAAAGTCACAGAAATGAAAAAACAACTTTCTGTCAAGGCACAAACTGAGATTGATAAACTATTAGAAAAAACCAGGGAAATGGCAACAAAGGAAGCCGAATTAATAATCAATGCATCTAAGGAAAAGGCTAATGCAGAATCAAAGAAGATCGGCCAGGAGGGTGAAGCAAAACTATCTGAGATTACCTCTAAAATTGAGGCTAACCTTGAAGAGGCAGTCAGACATGTTGTGTCAACTGTTTTGAAGGCATAAATCTAAATCCTAGAATTATTTTTCCAAATTATCGATCCATTAGCTAATACTCGTATTGGAATTGCCACCACATATGGTAAACCATATTATAGATTTTCACATGTTTTGAAGGTTCTAAATTTATCCTTTGATTCTATCTTACCCACAGAAATCTCAGAATATGAAGGAAATTTAGTCCTTACAACTAGGAAAGAATCGCCACTTACTTGTAAAAAACTTATTTTGCATGAGGATGTTTTTGAACAAAATTATACAGTAATTCGGGGGTTGATGATCCAAAAATTAAACCTAGATTATGAAGAAAAAAACCTTATCATAGGAATTGACCCTGGAGAACGAATTGGTTTATCTGTTTTTTATTGCGGAAAAGAGATTGAAAGATCCTTTAACTCATCGATTGAAGGCCTTGTTTTACACCTCATTGAAATTTTAGGAAATTTAAGAGCAAAACGAAAGATTATCAAAATAGGTAATGGAAATATGGATATAGCTAAAAGAATAAAAAAACAACTTAATCTTAGATTTTGTTCATCCTTTGAATTAGAATATGTAGATGAAAGCAATACCTCCCTAAAAATTAAAAATTTTAATCAGAGAGGAAAACGGGATATGCTTTCTGCAAAATTTATTTCACAAAGGGAAGGTTTTCGGTATTCTATTCTCCCCCTCTCAATTACCGGATAAAATCTAATTCCAAAAAAACATCCAATTCTTTTAGGGATGATTTCATCCTTTTTTTTGATTTGACTTAAAAACAGTTAATTTTTTGAATTTTTTTATTTTAACGAGAAATATCTCCAACAGTAAAATAAAAGGAAAATACTCTTTTCCATTATTCAATTTACAAAAAGCTATTGAGAAATTCATACTTTCTGCACTTTTTTTATTAAAAAATGTAAATTTTACTCAAACATCTATATTGATACATATCAAAATTTCAAAAAAGCTGATATTATTCTAACCTATACATATTTATTGAAGTTTTCTAGGATTTTTGTAAAACTAATAACACAGATCGCAAAAAAAAGCATAAATTTTATAAGAATTTTAAGAAAAAAAACAAAAATTTATCGATCCATCCTTATATAGTTATGAAATCTACAAGATATTACTAAGATGACTTGTAAAGGAATTTGCGTTAGATATAAGGCTCAAAAGCCTGTAGGAACCGGAAGATATGCTTCTGGACAAAGAAGATGCCAAATTTGTGAAATATTCATCAAATGGGAAGGTCTGTGGTGTCCATGTTGTGGATATAGACTAAGAACAAAACCACGAAATCTCAAATACAAGGCTAAACTTCGTGCAAGAGTTGAAGCTGACTCAATTGAAGCTAAAGCAATTACAGAAGAACACCCAGAAGAGATTATCGAGGC
>JAOTXZ010000004.1 GCA_029862085.1 Candidatus Nitrosopumilus sp. | reverse complement strand
AGCAGCACCAAAGAGAAAAGCAGCACCAAAGAGAAAAGCAGCACCAAAGAGAAAAGCAGCACCAAAGAGAAAAGCAGCACCAAAGAGAAAAGCAGCACCAAAGAGAAAAGCAGCACCAAAGAGAAAAGCAGCACCAAAGAGAAAAACTAAAAAAGTTTCAAAAACATCAAAATCTAAAAAATAAAATTATTAATTCTTTAATTGTCCAATATGAAATTCTACGAAAAAACATCCACTAAATAAATTCTCTTTTCTGATCTTCTAATTTTATTCTGTTTCCAACACTAACTGGTAGCATTTTTCGATTTCTTCTTTTTTAATATGTGAAATCTTTTCAATATCTTCTAGGGAAATATTTTTTGGTAATGCCTGAGATATTGCATAAAGGCACACTGCTGCGATCAAATAAAATGATTCATACTTGAAAGGAATCTTTTCCAAAAGTTCCAAATGTAGATTTTCAGCATTAATGATTGCTACCTCATCAATGCTAAATTTCTCTTGGAATTTTTTGTAAATAGTAATTTTTTCCTGATGGTTCAAGTTTTTTGTTAATTGTACATAGATAATGAAGGATTAATTGTTCAATTACACCAACAATTCTTTAAATTTCTTTTTGGTGCTTACTGATTTTATGAGAAATCACGTCATATTCGTTATCTTTAGGTAGATGATTATGCTTGATTTCTCCATATTTTCACCTTGTTAAGAAAGCATATTACAATAGATCCGCTTTAAGTATAGTTTTGTAATAGAATATTTGGCGATAGAGAGGATTGAATATAAGAAGTAAAACTCTTTCATATGAAATAAGTACTGTAGTACAAAATGCAATAGATGAAGGGCGGACCCATCTAAACGATGATGAGGCCAATCACTTAATCAAGATTAGCCAAAAGCTTGTTCAGGATTATGTGAAAGAATTGGAAAATTTTTCTTGATTAGATTTTATCTTGTTTGATTTTCATTTACAAACCAAAATTGTAACTAATGTAAATTAGATTTTCAAAAAAAATTTAAAATAAAATTGAATTACCTTTACAAAAAATAATTTAAAAAATATTGTTTATTGAGGATTAACTTCCATTTTTCCGAATTTCCCTTTGGTTAGGGAAACTTCGTCTCGAAAGGAATTTGTGTATCCATTTGAAATCACGACAGTATCTCCTACATTTACCGTCTTGATGTCATCTCCCCATAAGGTAAGCTTGACTTCATCATTTTCGGTTTCTCCGTCTGAAAGTACTGCATCACATACATCGATGGTTCCTCCACTTTTGAGGTTGACAGTTCTTGGGTCGCCCATACTTTTTACGACACCCTTTGTGTTAATTCCACTTCGCATGTTTTTTACTTGTGCAATTGGTTGGGATTCTTCCATATTATTTTGACCCAAATTCACACAATTAAAAGCTTTGAAAATAAATTTTTTAGGTAATGATTAAGACAAAATTTTGGCGATCATAAATTTTTGTAATTTAAAAAATGAAAATATTTTTCTTTTTATACCTACCTTTTAAAAATTCAGAAATTAATTTTTGAGAAGATGAATATTTTCTTCATTTATGGTGTTAAATGCCATTTTTTCAACATTATTGATACAATTTTAGGGATTGAAAACCAAAGATTAAACCAAAAATTAGTCTGTACAATTCATTATAATTTTCAAAATTCCTAATAGAAATTGAAAAATATCGGTCTATATTGAATTTCAATGCAGGGGTATCGAAGCCCGGTCAACCGAGAAGGACTCAAGATCCATCAATAGGAAATCCTTTCTCTTAGGAGTTCGTGGGTTCGAATCCCACCTCCTGCACTCAAATTCCATTAAAAAATACCATATTTCCCTATTTTCTAAAATTTATGCTGTAATTGTTTTAACTTTGGATACGGAATGATTTGAAATCTTCTTGTGCAAGTTTGCTACTTCTTCGTCCCTAAAAGAGAGGTTGCATCTAAAACATTTCCAAGCAACCTCAGACATGTTTGTAATAATGCACAATTTCCTTATAAGGATATTGAATGATCTTTCCAAAATAGTACAAAAAATTGATCAAGTTTTGTAATTAGTGTAATTTCTTGATAATTCCATATCTTCCTTTAATTTTTCCATGGCTAGGTAAAACCAAGGGTTTAGAAATAAAATAATCAAGATTAAAGAGAGTAAAATGGCAGATATTTTTGAAATCTTCGGTGAGTTAGGATATTTTGGAATATTTTTAGTGCTAATTGGGGTAAATGCCTCACCAATCCTAATGCCTCCAAGCTGGATTGTACTGACTTCGTTTTATCTTCTTGATCCGAATTTGAATATTCTTTTACTTTCCGTAGTAGGTGCAACAGGATCTACAATAGGAAGGTATGTCCTAAAAAAAATCAGTGGGCTGTTTAGGAAATTTGTTGGTGAAGAACAAAAGTCTAATCTTGATATTATTGGTGATTATCTTAACAGAAAAAAATTTGGCTATGTAATTGCCTCATTTCTTTTTGGGGCAACTCCGCTTCCTAGCAACATGCTCTTTATCACATATGGATTGATGAAAGCCAAAAGTGTGGGAATTTACATCGGATTTTGGCTTGGCCGTGTTTTATCATATATTGTTATGATATATTTTGGAAATGCAGTTTTAACACCATTTTTAGAAATATTTGAAGATCGACTTTTGGGTATTTTACTAGTAGATGTATTGGGAATCGTAGTAATTATTTTCTTTGCCTCTATTAACTGGTCTCTTTTAATTACTAAAAGAAAACTAAAATTTACAAAACCAAAACTTTGGAGATTCTAAATGAAAGTTATTGAGGTACTCCAAAAACAGATTCAAAAAAGAATGAAAAATGAATCTGCTCATGACTTTAATCATGTTATGAGGGTTTACAAAAATGCCCAAAAATTATGCAGAAAAGAAAAGGTAAATGAAAAATTGGTCCTAAGTGCAGTATTGCTTCATGATATTGTTTCCTATCCTAAATCAGACAAACGATCAAAAAATTCAGCAGTTGAAAGTGCTAGAGAAGCAACAAAAATTCTAAAAAATCTAGATTTTACCGCCGAAGAAATTCAATTAGTTTCAGATGCCATTCGCGATCATAGTTTCTCAAGAGGAAAAATCCCACAAACTCTGGAAGGTAAAATTCTACAAGATGCAGATAGATTAGACGCTATTGGAGCAATAGGGATTGCAAGAGTTTTTGCAGTTGGTGGCTCCGAAAAAAGACCTTTTTACAATGAAGAAGATCCTTTTTGCAAAACTCGTACTCCTGATGATAAAAGATGGACTCTAGATCATTTTAACCAAAAACTTTTGAAACTTGAATCCTTGATGAATACAAAATCTGCTAAAATTGAAGCCCAAAGGAGAACAAAAGTTTTGAAATACTTTCTATCTGAATTCAAACGAGAGATCTAATCTTTCAACCGTAATCCACATACCGGTCGTATCGTTTTTCTACTTCTTGGTTTAATCCATCTGATATTTTTTGGATCTCATCACTTTTTCTAAAATCAATGTATTTTTGGATTGCCTGGAATTTTTCATCTTTAGGATATGATTCAAAGATAGGCTCAATCTTTTTAAAATATTCAACTGTTTTTTCACGAAATTCTTGCCTGGTTGGTTTTTTGATATCATTCATTCTAAACCAAATTGTTGCCCAGCTACAACCAATTACATGAGGCAATAAATCAAAGGCTCTTTGAATTTCAAATCGTTCATCATTTCTCATGATTCTTGAAGAAATTTCGCTGCTGATTTTGCAAAATATGTTACTATCATATCTGCACCAGCTCTCTTGATAGAATATAAGATCTCTTCTGTAATGTCTTTTTCATTTATCCACCCTTGTGCAGATGCTCCTTTTACCAATGCATATTCTCCTGAAACGCTATATGCTGCAACGGGAACATTGAATCGTCTTTTGGTTTCTGCAATCAAATCCAGATATGATAATGCGGGTTTTATCATAACAATGTCTACACCTTCGTTGATGTCAGTTTCAACTTCTCTCATAGCCTCTCGAGCATTGGTAAATGGAACCTGGTATGTTTTTCTGTCTCCAAATTTTGGTGCACATTCAGCTGCATCTCTAAATGGTGAATAAAACGAAGAACGATGTTTTGCTGAATGTGACATTATGGATACGTCTGTAAATCCTTCATCATCTAAAGCTTTTCTTATTGCTGTTACTTGTCCATCCATCATTGCAGAGGGAGAAACTGTATCCACTCCTGCCTTTGCCTGACTAACGGCAATTTTTGCTAATGTTTCAATACTTGAATCGTTATCAATTTTATTTTCATTAATAATTCCGCAGTGCCCAGAAGATGTGTACTGACACAAACAAACATCTGCCATAATAACAATTTTCTCATCAAAATTTGATCTGATTTGAGAAATTGCTTTTTGAACTATTCCGTTTTCATCAAATGCAGAAGTTCCTGAATCATCTTTTTTTGTGGGGATGCCAAACAACATAATTGCGGAAATGCCCAAATCCGAAATTGTACCTACCTCATCATTAAGGTCATCTAACGGTAATCTTTCCATTTCGGACATTGATTCTATTTTAATTCTAGATTTTAGATCCTCTTGTACAAATATTGGACATATTAAATCATTAGGAGTAAGCATAGTTTCTTGAACAAGGTTCCTCATTTTAGCAGAAGTTCTTAATCTACGTAGACGTTTAGCAGGAAATGACATATCAAATTTCTATTCGAGTAAAATATAATCTTAGTCTATCCTTGCTGGGATTTGTTATAGTCAAACAACTCACTTGCCACTTCTAACAACTCTGGCTTTCCTTGCTCTGAGGCTTTTCTGATATTGTTCATAGGTGTAGATACAATACTCTCTACAACGGCTTTAGTAAGCTCTTCGATGATTTTGATTCGTTTTTCATCTTTTTCATCAAGCATCGAAAGGGCTTTTTCTAATTCCTTTTGGCGTAACGAATCTATATTTTTGAATACATCTTTTACAAGTGGTTCTGCATCTAGTCTTTTCATCGAAGCCTCTAGTACGGTAACTTCCTCATTAATTATATTTTCAACTTCTTTTACCTTGTTTAATCGTGCTTTCATGTTCTTTTCTACCATTTCTGCTATTTGGTCCAAATTCATCAGTTTTATTCCACCAATAGTTGCCACTTTTTCATCGACAGTTCTTGGGTTGGATAAATCCAGTATCATCATTCCACTTTTTCTCTTTTCAACAGCATTTGTAATTCTGTCAAAAGTTACCAAGAAATATGGTGCAGTAGTGGCTACAAATAACACATCATAATTTTCAAACCCAGATAAAACATGTTCGAATTTTACTGGTTTACCTCCCATGGTCTCACAAAATGTTTGAGATCTCTCCATAGTTCTACTGGTAACTGCAAAATCATATCCTCTTCTTTGAAGAGATTTTGCAACCAATGTTGAGACTTCTCCTGTTCCAATTAACAAAATTTTCTTAAATTTTAATTCATCAATATTTTCTTCAGCTAATTTTACTGCCATTGATCCAACTGAAATTCCACCTTGACTAATTCCGCTAGAATTTCTTATTCTAGTTCCAATTCTAATGGCCTTATCAAATAGAGTATTTAGATGCTGACCAGATGCCTTTATTTTTCTTGCAGATGTAATTGAATTTTTTATCTGTCCGAGGATTTGTTCTTCTCCCAGTACCATAGAGTCTAATCCTGAAGTAAGTTTTAACAGGTGATGGAAAGCTTTGTCATTTTGATCGATTTCTAAGTTATCTGCAAATGTTTCTTCATCTAATCCTGTCAATGAAGCCCAAGTTTTTTTGATTTTTTCTTGATCAAAATTTTTTGATTTTCCAAATAACTCTATTCTGTTACAAGTTTGAATTATTACACATTCATCAAGTGCGGAATGTTCTCTGAATTGTGAATATGCATCCTCTATATCCCTGATTGTAAATTTTTCCAAAATATGAATTGGAGAATTACGAAAAGTTACACGTGCATTTATTATATTTTTGCTCATTTCCAATCCCTCAATACTGTGTTGATACGGTTTTCAGCTTTTGTGGGTTTGCCGTCTTTTATTAACTGTTTAATTTCTTTATCACCCATAATACTTTTCAAAAATTCTTTTCTCCTAATTTGAGTATCAATTTTCCTTTTTGCCATAGTTCTTGCGATCTGCTGAATCTTAATTTGAGCAATAACTTCTTTTGTGATGATTTCTTTTAATATTTTTTCTGATTGTGTTTTAATCTTTTTTGACATTACTGGGCTTTGACCACCTGTGAAAATGGCAATTTGAATCAAGTTTTCAAAATTAATTATTGCAGGATTTGAAAAATCACTGTCTTCTGGATTATCAGAACTGTATGCGATAATCTTTCTCTTTTTTGCTGCATTGATAATTTTTTGATTTAAGATATAATCATTGGTTGTTGTGATGATCATATTTGGTGCGTACTTTGAAATAAATTTGGTATCCTGAATTTTTTGTTTTATAAATTTAATTTTCTTGGCCTTTATCAAATTGCTAATTGAGGTGCTAACAATATCACTGATTAGTAAAATCTTACATCCTTGATTTTGAAGAGAATTAATTCTTTTTTGGGCCTCATTTCCTCCACCAATAATGATGACTGTTTTATCTCGCAGGTTAAGGTCAACTATCATCGATCAAAAAGACTGGGGTTTCTATTTATGTATTAAAAATCAATGCGTAAAATCCAAGCTACGTTTTTAATTGAATGGACAAATTATTGACTTAATGACATCTATGGATAATTTTGATAAGGAACTCCTTAACGAAATTCAATGGACGTTTCCACTTGTTACAAGACCATTTGATGCAATTGCTAAAAAATTTGATACTTCTCCTGAAAGTGTAAAAGAGCATCTGAATCATTTAAAAAAAGAAGGAATTTTAAGACAATTAAGTGCCATTTTTGATACTCGAAAGCTAGGTTACACTAGTTCTCTTGTGGCAATGGAAATTGAACATGATCAACTTGAATTTGTTGCCAGTCAAATAAACCGTCATCCAGGTGTTAGTCATAATTATGAACGTGAACATCAGTTTAATCTTTGGTTTACTTTGGCTGTTCCACCAGGTTCGGATTTGAAAACAGAGATTGACAAGTTCAATGTTTTAAAGGGAATTAAAAAGGTAAGAATGCTTCCTACTTTACAGTTATTCAAAATTGGTGTTAAACTTGACATGGTAGATGAAAAGAAACATGAGGTAGCTCCAACTGAGCAGAAAAAAGAGATTAAAAATATAAAATTTGAACCTACAGAACAAGACAAGGACTTTATCCGCGAATTACAAAAAGACATGGAAATTATTGATGAACCATTTGTAAAAGCTGCAAATAATCTTGGAATTACTGAAAACGAGTTATTTGAAAAGATGAAAAATTATGAAGACATTGGAATAATGAGAAGATTTGCAGCTATCCTACGACACAGACAGGTAGGATTTACTGCAAATGGAATGATAGTTTGGAAAGTTCCCAAGGAAAGAATATCTGAAGTCGGAGAAAAATTAGGGGCATTTCCACAGGTTAGCCATTGTTATGAGAGACCTACCTATTCTGATTGGCCATACAATGTCTTTTCAATGATTCACTGTAAAACTCATGATGAGGCAAATGAGATGGCAAAAACCATACAAAATCAAATAAATATTGATGATTATAGAATTCTCTTTAGCACTCGGGAATTCAAGAAAACAAGAGTTGAATATTTTGTAGAAAATTCTTTCAATATCGAGGAAACTATTCCTGCTTCCTAACTCTCATTCTCATCATGTCCTACAACATGAATTATACAAAAATACTGATCATTCATGTTGCAATAGTATAGGGAATTTTCTCCACATTCTTTACATGGTGGTTTTTCATCCTGCTCGGAAAGTTTTGTGTGGTATATCTTACTCCTACTAGTGACTGTAGAATTTTTGTATATTCTGGTCAAATTTGTATAATAATCAATTTCTCCAGAATTAAGTGGTTGCTGGTTTTTGATTTTTTTAATAATTACTTGCCATTTATCATACTTGCCAATTTTGGCAAGCTTCATTCTTTCAATAATTTCAAGGGTTTTTTGTGAATCTGTGGGATTTTCCATCTACAAATTAATTTGCTTGGGGAGTTGCCTTTAATTCATACGAAGGCCACGTGTTGTACAATTCGTCAACCTCGTTCATATCTGAGTCTGAGATGTATTTTCCATCAGCCATCTCGGCATAATTGATAACTTCTTCTTCGCTGATCATTGTTGGAAGCACTGTTGCGAATCCTTTCTTTGTCATCATAAACTTCATGGCAAATTCTGTTATGTTTAACCCATTTCTTTCTGCAATTGGATTGAGTTGTTCAACTTTTTTCAATGATTCCTTAAGCCACTCCCGTTTTCTTACTGATCTATGATCATTTTCATCAAACTTCGTATCAGCGTTTACTTTTCTCGTTAAAATTCCGGATGCTTCTGGAACTCTTACTAGAATCCCAACATTTTTTTCCTCAGCTTTTCTCATTAAATCGTTTCCTGGAGTTTGTTCTAAAATGTTGTAAACTGTTTGAACTGCACTTAGATTTGGTCTATCCATTGCTTCCAGACCTTCCTGTGTCCAACCGATTGCGGGACCTAAAGCAACTTGGTATGTTTTGATAGTTTCCTCCTCAATAAAACTATCAAGCACATTAAAAATTGAATCATCTCTGATGTTTTTTAGTTTTGGATTGTGTAATCCATACATGTCAAGATGATCAGTTTGTAGTCTCTCCAAACTGTTTCTTAATGCAATTCTTGTAAAATCTTCATCAAATTTCTGTGGAAGCTCAGTGTGTCCAATTTGTTCTACTCCTCTAAAATCATAACCATATTTTGTAGAAATAACAATCTCGTCTCTCATGTCTTTGAAAACTTCCCCGATCAACCTCTCACTTTTTCCCTTACCATACAAGTCTCCTGTTTCAAAAAAATTGATTCCTACGTCGTATGCTTTTCTGAGCATTCTCTTTGCCTCGTCTTCTTCAATCTTTTTACCCCACCAATCCAAAGCAATAGCCCATGCACCGAATCCTATTTCTGATACTTTGATGTCTGTTTTTCCTAGTTTATTGTAATTCATTTTTATATTTTTTAATCTAAAATTTCATCATTTATGTTTATCCAAGATTTGCATTGTTGAGATTGGAATTTTACAAGGAAAATATTTCCGTGATGAATCTAACCCATACTCGTTATTAGAGGAACTATGTCCTTTGAGACGCATACAATCATGGGAATATCATTTTTGACATATGTCGATACTTGGGTTTCCCTCAAATCCATTATAAGATCTTGAAAATCTCTAATATCATCTACCTCAAAGGCTAACATGAAATCTTCATCATGAATTCCAAAAGAGTACGTTGTGTTTAGTACAACTTGAGGATATTTTTTACTGACCTGTATATGTTCATCCATTATTTCTTGGCGCTTTTCTTTTGGTAGTAGGTACCACTCTCTTGTTTTTGTAAACGGATAAACGATTACATGTTTTTTTTGTTCAATACCTGTGATAAAACCATGAGGCTTTCCCTCATCTACGTAAATAGATGGCCTAGTACACGAAAGATAGGTCCTTGATGGTATGATATATTTTCCAAATACTGTTTGATATAATTTCTCAATAACTTTCTGGATTTCGTCAACTGACTTTGCTGCAAACCAAAATAAAAAATCAGCATCATCTCTTAATCCTAGATTTGAATATGATCTAAACATTATTCGTGAATTCTTGATTACGTTTTCAACTTCTTTTGCTGATTCAGCTTTTGCCAGGTCTGCCATCCATCTCCATTTGGGATCTATTTTAAAAAATGAGAAATTGAAAAAGTATTGATCATTATTTTCTGACATGCTCTTCCCAATTTTAAAACCCTATTTAAACAAAAAACTAGATTCTGTAGGATTGAATTTCTACAAATTTTCTTTTAGATTTATGTCCTGATTTTATTTGAATGCTGGATATAGGTATCTTGAAATGCTTTGATAACTTTTTAATAATTTCTTTATTTGCGTCACCTTTCATTGGTTTTGATTCTATGCCAAGGGTAATTTGATTTTTTGATATTTCCGAAAGATCTCTTTGAAATTTTACTGTTATTTCATACAGCACACAAAAAGTGAAAATTTATTTTGCTTAAACTTGTTGGGTAAAACGAGAATTTGTTCCTAAACAGTTTGCTCTAGGGCCCATTCATAACCCTCTGATTCTAATTTATCTGCAAGTGAAGCATCTCCTGTTTTTAAGACCTGTCCTCTTGCAAAGACGTGAACAAAATCAAGTTTATTTAAGAATTTTAAGATTCTTGCATAGTGGGTAATGATAATAATAGTTGCATCTTTTCCGGCAACTTCGCTAATTGCTTTTGCAACTGATTGAACTGCATCAATATCTAAACCAGAATCTGGTTCATCCAAGATTGAAATTTTTGGTTTTAGTACTGCCATTTGTAAAACTTCTGCGCGCTTTTTCTCTCCTCCAGAAAATCCCTCGTTTAGATACCTTGAAAGAAATTCTTCCTTTAATCCAACTTTATTCAAATTTTCTTTGAGATATTTTTGAAATTCTCTAACTGTAATGAAAACTTCTCTGTCATCTCCTTGCAGTGCTTTACTAAGTGAATTGTAAGCTGTTCTAAGAAAATGAGAAAATCCTACACCTGAAACTTCAGTGGGATATTGAAATCCTAAGAACAACCCTTTTTTTGCACGTTCATCTGCAGTTAAACCTAGAATACTTTCACCATCTAAAAGAATGTCCCCTTGTGTTACTTCATACTTTGGATGTGCAAGCAGAGTGTAAGCTAGAGTACTTTTTCCAGAACCGTTTGGTCCCATTATAGCATGTACTTCTCCTGGACCTGTTTTCAAATTCACTCCCTTTAGAATCTCTTTTCCTTCTCTTTTTACATGAAGGTCTTTGATTTCTAGCACTGCCATGAACCCATTTGTTTGGTTTCTATATTTAATACCGACGAAATTTAGCTAATCCTAATGTATTTAATAAAATGAAAAGAGGGGGGGGATTAAATTTTGGCCAGAGAGGGTCTCAAAGCAATTTTGAGTTTGTAACTAGTTAGAATCTCTTTACATCTATTTCTGATAGTAACTTCAGTGACTCCAGCGATGCTTGAAACATCTCGTTGTAAGATGCTTTGACCGAGCAAAACAGAGGCAACATACAGATACGCTGCTGCAATCCCATTTGGTGCTTTTCCGTCAGTAATGCTACTATCTTTGGTTTTTTCTGCAATTTCCAAGGCTAGTCTTTCAACCCTTACCTCGGTTTGTGTCATGTTTGCAATTTTTGAGATGTATTTGTCCATTGTAACAATTGGGGCTGTAATTTGGCCCATCTCCATTACCATGGTTCTATAATATTTTGCTGCAAGTTTTGTTTTTGATTTGACATCTTTTGGTACACATATTCCTCGAACAATTTCTTCAAGTGATCTAACTACATGACATTGTTTACAGGCCATGTAAATCGTAGCTGCAGTAATACTAACTACTGATTTTCCTTTCACCTCGATATGTTCATCCAAGTTTCTGTATATGATAGAGGCAGTTTCCAAAACATTTTTTGAAAGGGATAAACCATTACATGTTTCACCCATTTTGGCTAAAACATTAGCTAGTCTTCTTTCTCTTGGTGAGGAAACACGAACTCTCTGTTGCCATTTTCTGAGATTGTGCATTTGGTTTACGACTTCGTGATTAATTGATTTTCCACTAAAGTCTTTTGAGCTGATTGAAATCTCAGTGGCTATCCCCAAATCATGTTGAGAATAAGATGTTTGTCCTGTTGCTCTTGCCAGCTTCATTTTGTCTTCGAGATTCGAACTTTTTGTTTCTGGACCAGAATCTGCTATTTGATCTGCAACTACTACGCCACAGCCAGAACAGATTATTTCACCGTTCTGAATGTCATCTACTAGTGATGATTCACATTCAGGACAGCTTTGTGGTTCTAGTATGTTCATTTTTTTCTTCTCCTAAATTTTTCTTTCTTAGCAGGAGAAAATTCAACGGCGAAAACAGCTTTGCCGATATATTTTTTGATGTTGTTGGTTAATGGAGTAGCGGATGCGAATGGTCTTTTTACTGGACCAATCAATTCCATTACTTTTGCAACCTTTGTTCCTTTTTCGTCACAAAGAATCACTCCCTCAGATAATTCATCTGATAGTTGAATGATCACTCTGCCGCTCCCGGCAAGGTGCAATATTTCGCCTACCTCCTGCAATTAAAAAAATAATGTTCATATTCTTTTCATAGACTTCTGTCAAGAATACTTTAGCTAAAAGCTAGATTTGATCTTATTTGGATTGTTTTGTCCTTTTCAAAAGTAATTTTTCCGAAATTTTGTTTAAAATTTTTGTCTTGGGGGATCCTTTTGGCAAAACAATGTATCCGGATCTTACAAATGGTCTTCTAGGATATCTTACTTTTTCTTCAGTTTCTTTAATTTCAAAACCTGCAGCTTGGGCAGCTTCTGTTAATTCTTTTAACGACGGATCAAAAACACATTTTTCTTTTTCTAATCTTCTTCCTTTGGCTCTTGGCAAGGTCTTGTTGAAATAATCCAACCAGATTACGACATGTTCGTAATCTTTCATTAAATCACTTTATTAAAACTGCGTTAACTGTTCCGGATTGTCCAGGTCTTGATACAACTCTACACTTTCCTTCTTGTGTTTCTAATATTGCACCTTTTGTAATAATTCCTCTTCTTTGATAATCATTGTTTGTTGCATTTTCTAACACTTTGAGAATTTTTGTTTTCTTTACTTTGTCCCCTTTTGTTGCTAAATTTACAAAATCAATTGCTTTCAAAGCTGTTTTTGTGTTTTTACCACGAACATTTCTTGTTACTGTAATTTGTGCACCGTTAATTGGTTCATTTGGAAACCTATCTGTTTCATATTTTCTTCTAATTCTTAATGGGTGTCTTCTTCCACCAGTGGTTTTACTTGTTGCAAGGTTTTCTACTGATTTTCTCACGGAAAATCTTGAAATTACTCTAATTTATACAAAACGCAACATTTTGGCCATAAAACAAAATTTCCTAGACAAGTTCTTGAATAACCTGTGATTCAGGATTTGATTTGGTTTGTGCAGTCTTGCGAATTTTTGAAAATAGTTTTTGTTTGAGATTTTCTACATCTCCATGTATTCCGAAATATTTTTGGAATTTGTCGGTGGTAGTGAAAATTCTCAATCTTCCAACATTTTGATGATGGATAAAATCTAACTGTTTCAATTCTTTAAGGTGAGAATAAACTCCAGAACCTCTCGTTTCCAATAATTGTTTTGATGAAATGGGTTGCATGTATGCAATGTATGATAAAGTCTTTAGTGTTGCTTTTGGCAAAACAGGTTTTGATGCATATTTTTTGACAGTAGCACTGTATTCTGGTTTTAATTGAAAAACATATGAGCCATCTGGAAGGGTTACGATTTCTATTGCTTTGAAGGCTGATTTTGATTTTTTCATTAAATTATTGAGAATATTGTTTGTTTTTGTTCGCGATTCTGTGCCTGAGGCCCTAATTAATTCTTCAATTTTAAGAGGTCTTCCAGCAGAGTATAATGCAGCTTCAATTCGAGCCGTTGCCTCATTTTCATCTTCTATTTTTACCAATTATCTCATATCCATTTTCAAGTATACTTTAAGAAATTTATCCTTCATTTTTGATCATTTTGTTGAATTTTGGTTTATTATTGTGATTTTGATATCCTCTCCGATTTGTTCAATGTCTAATTTTTCATCTCTTGCTAAAAACAAAATTGCAAAGAAACATCGTATGGAATCGATAGTGTCCAAATCTGAAATAATGTTTTGAAGCATTCCAAATCCTTGGTTTGAAATCTTTCGAAGTATTAGATCTTCATATTTTCCAATAATATTCTCAAGCGAAATAAAATATTCTTGAAAATCAGGAGGTTCAATTGGTTCGATGTCTAGCTGTTTACTTCTTCTCGATTGGGGATTTGCTATTGAGCCAATTAGATTCTGAAGTAAACCTAACAGATCATCTAAGGATACGGGGTAGGTGGATTCATGACGGTAGGGTATATCAATTAATTCAATATCTATATCTGTCCTTTGACGAATAGGTTTTTTCTCCATGGCAGCTCTTTGTAATGCAAAAATACTTTCTACTTTCATTCGGTAAATTAACGATGATGATAATGCTGCCATTCCCGCAACTCGGAGGTCTTTTTTCTCCGCTTTTTCTAGAATTCTAATTAGTAGATTTAGAATTTCTATAAGATCTATCTCCCAAACATCTTTTTTGACAACTGAATTTGGATTAAAAAGAATGCTGACTGGTTCTTGTGAAATACTAGTTGGCTTTCCTTCCTCACTCACAGATGTTTTGTCTTTTTATTCCATAATATCTAGGCGCTCTATTTTTTTCTCATTTCCAGTCAACTCTTATATTGTCAAGTCAGAAAATCACCCTATGAAATCTGCTAGAATCCTAGGTCCTAATGAGCCACTTGCAGTTTCTGAATCTGAAACCCCAAAACCTCAGGGAAAACAAGTTGTAGTTAAGGTAAAATCCGTGGGGGTGTGTCATAGTGATTTGCATCTGTGGGAAGGCGGGTATGATCTAGGTGATGGCCAATTCATGAAAGTAACTGATAGAGGTGTAAAATATCCCGTAACCCCGGGACATGAGATTGCTGGAACCGTTGAAGAAGTAGGTGATGGTGTTTCTGGAGTTTCTACTGGGGATGAAGTACTAGTTTTTCCATGGATAGGTTGTGGAGAATGTCCTGCATGTAGAGCCGAAAACGAAAATCTATGTGATGCTCCTAGATCAATGGGCGTCTTTCAAGATGGCGGTTATTCTGATTATGCCTTAGTTCCCAATTCCAAATATTTGGCAAAACTTGATGGTGTTAACCTGGACTCTGCAACTTCACTTGCTTGTTCAGGACTAACTGCATACAATGCTGTCAAAAAAGCAATTGTAAATTCTCCTGAATATTTATTGATAATTGGGGCTGGAGGATTAGGGTTGATGGCAATCCAAATTGCAAAAGCAATATCTCAAGCCAAAATTATCTGCATTGATAACGACGACAAAAAATTTGATACTGCAAAAAAGATGGGTGCAGATTTTGTCGTAAATACAAATGTAACGGGATCAATTTCATCTGGAGGTGGAACTCCCTCTGAAAAAATAATTTCAATTTCTAACGGAAAAGGACCTGACAGCGTTATTGATTTTGTAAATGCTCCTCAAACGGTAAAAACAGCACTTGCGGTTTTACGAAAAAGAGGAAACTTGGTGCTAGTTGGACTTTTTGGTGGCTCTATAGAATTATCCCTTGTAACAATTCCACTCAAATCAATTACTATTCAGGGAGCGTATACTGGTAACTATAAGGATATGGTTGAATTGATAGAGTTAGCAAAAAAAGGTGTAATCAAACCAGTTATTTCAAAACGATATGCTCTAGATGAGGCAAATACTGCCTTGGAAGATCTTAAAGCACGAAAAATTATTGGACGAGCTGTTATCAATCCTTAATTCAATTTTGTTCCTCTAAAATCCAGCCTTTTCTAATTTGAGATTCATCTTCGATTTCACCAACTCCTGTTGCATATCTCCATACAAAGGGAGTATCTACATTCATTTTGTTTTTAATTTTTAACAATGATTCTATTTCAGAATTTAGATTATCATCTGCGGTTTTATACTCTTTACAAAATTTACATTTTTGATCAAGAGTTATAGGTTCTGATTCGATTAGTGGATATGCCCTACATGCCAGTGGTCTATCATCATAAATTTTACATGGAAATCCTCCATGGGGAGATCTTTTTGTAGACTTTGTGTCCAGAAATGGACAGGTGTTGCCATTTTTTTCTATTCCCATCATTTGATATGCTAAAATTTCTATCGATGTGGAATCTTTTTCTTTGGATATTCCGATTCTAGGTAAAATTAAAACTTTTAACTCATATTTTTTTGCCAAATTTTTTATTTTCTCTTTTTCTTCTGGCAGTATTAAGACACCGATTTTTCCATATTTTTTTCTGGGATAGTATTCTCGTTCGATGCAGCATTGTGAACACTCTTGAATGCATCTAAACTCCATGAATTGTTTTACCTCTCTTTACATAAAATTGATTTTATTGTTGTTTTATGAAATTTTTTGAATTGACATAAAACCCCACAGTTATATGGTTAAAATAATTATTCATAGTATGGGAAAGCGTCAAGTAAAAAATGAGAGTGCACTAAAAGAAATTCGTATCCCTGAAGAAGGGGAACTCTTTGGAAGGGTACTAAAAATGCTCGGAGGGGAAAATGTAATGATAAAATGTACTGACGGCATTACTAGACGAGGAAGAATTAGGGGAAAACTAAAGAGACGAGTTTGGATTCGGGATAATGATATTGTAATTATTGCTCCTTGGGATTTTAAAGAATCCGAGAGGGGAGATATTGTCTGGAGATTTACCTTGCCACAGGTAGATTGGCTAAAACAAAATGGTCATATTCCAAAAGATTTCTAAATCCACTCAAAATCAAATTAGATTTTTCTAAAAATAGATTGACATTATAGTCTGCTCAAATTTTATACTTATCTTAATATACGGAGTCTTTTTTCAGTAGATCAAATGGAACAAGGCACAGTAAAGTGGTTCAACCGAACTAAAGGCTTTGGTTTTATCGAAAGAGAATCTGGCGATGATCTGTTTGTTCACAAAACAGATGTTGAAGGATTCATCAATGAAGGCGATAAAGTCGATTTCGAAGTAGGCGAAGGTAAGAAAGGACCAGCTGCACAAAAAGTAAAAAAATCAGAATAGATGAGAAGTTTTTGTTAATTTAAGAGCTTATTTTTATTTTCTTAAATTAGTCAATTTTTTATTTTTTTTCAAACTCTATTGATAAATATGAAATTTTTGTCAAAACATTAAATCAAATCTCTCCAAAACCCCGTAAATTCATCACTTGGAACAACAGTTCTTATTTCAAGAATTCCCAAAGGTTCTAGTCTTTCACGTTTATCATAATATTTGTAGATGCCTTCCTCGTTTGGATAAATTGTAATAACGTCCTGCTCTCCTGGCTCTAAAAGATTGGTTTGAATTTCTAATCCTTCAATGTAAAGTCGATGATGTTTATCGCCATTATTTATTACAGTTAGAATGTAGGCAAAACTTGTCCTGCTAATTAAATGAGGATTCGGATCTCCGATGACTCCTAAGGTTCCTTGAAGATGAACCTGTCCATTGACATCTTCAAAAGATACTGTCTGTTCAACTTTTTCCTGCCAAAAAATTTCTACATGTCGTACATTTCCCTGTCCAATAAATCCTATCATTGAAGCCAATCCAAAAACACCTACAATAATTGCGATAATTATTAATTTTCTATCTTTAGAAAACATATCTTTAGATTATTTCTCGTTTTAAATAAAATCTCTGAATTACGGAAAAATTTTTTCTACGAAGGAATTGAATAATCTATTCGTGAATAAAACCAAAATTTTATATCTATATCAAAAATCGGAGCGATATGAATGAAAACAAAATGATTGCAACCGTTTTTGTCTTAATCACTTTAGCAATTGGAATCCAATTGATGTTGTAGAATACCCAAAATTTTCACCTTGATTTGTAACAAATACCAGAATATTTTTTGATTAAAGAAATGTTTCTAAAAATCATTTATCATTTTTTTTCTATTTTTTGAGACTTTCTCTTAGTACCTGATTTAGGACACTTGAAAAGCTAACTGAACTTGATGAATTCTGAATCATTTTTGCCTGTAATACTCTCATTTTTTTGTCTAAATCATTATCAAGCATTATGGTAATCCTTTTGCTCATATTATGATTATAAGATTTCCTTATTTAAACATTAACTTAATTTTTTATTTATTCCCAAAATAGTATGTATTTTGAGATCTACCAGTTGAATAATTAAAATTTAAAAAATTACAGTTTCTATTCGCAAATTTATGAAAAATTTATTCTATAAGTTATTTTCAACAAGAACATTATGCAATGTAATGGTTCTTGTAAGAATTACAGGGCAACTAGCAATTCTCGAGAGGGAGGACGTTACGAACAAGGCCAAAAACGATGTAACCGGTGTGAAATTTACATAAAATGGGAAGGACTTTGGTGTCCTTGCTGTGGATATTTATTAAGAACTAAACCACGAGGAACAAAATTAAAACGGAGATTATTGTTGATGAAAAAAGCTAGACAGGAATTCTAGAGTTTGGTTTTACAAGAAACCTAAAAATAAAAAGATCGTATATTTTTGTTTATGATAAAGAGTATTTTGGTTCCTTATGATGGTTCTAAATATTCTAAAAAAGCAATATTCTATGCAAAGGAGATGGCTAGCAAATTTGATGCGACTATGTATCTATTGACAGTGATTGATGAACATGAATATCTTCATGGAGTGTTACTCGCAGAATTAGAGGATGATTACACGGTAAAAGATACAGTACAAAAATTCATTAAATCTGAAGTAATAATTGCTAAAAAAATTACAAGTAAACTTGCAAAAAACTATGAAAAAGAAAAAATCGGAGTACATCACCATGCAATGAAAGGTAATCCTGATGAGGCTATTCTTGATTATGCCAAGGCAAATAACATAGATCTCATTTTTTAGGAAGTGAGGGTCTAAGTGGATTTGGAAAATTAAAGGCATTAGGGAGTGTGAGTAGGAGGGTTTCAGAAAATGCAAAATGTCCAGTTATGATAGTTTGTTAATTTAATTTCCAAATACATGATTGAACAAAGTCCTTGTCACAATCCGGACTTACATCTCCTTATTAACAAAAAAATGATGAATTTAACATGTCAAAATGTATCAACTGTGGAGATGATGTGGTTCCAAAAAACTCTAGTTTTTGTTCTCAAGACTGCGGCTATATTCACTTGGGAAATTTATTCTTGCAATAACTGCTAAAAAATTAGGTAGCACTAGGCGATTCAAATAAATCCATTCTTTTTGGATAAAAGCAAATTTCTAGGATTAATTAATAATTTCAAGATTCTTTTTTGAGATTACACGATTCCAGCTAAAAGATCAACTCTGTAATAATCCCAGTGTTCGGGATCAATCATCGTAACAAATTCGACATTTTCAGAACCCATTTTTTTCTGAATTAAATCCCGCAATGCAAAACTTGTCAGATAACGATATCTTTTGGAATTTGCCATCAACGAGAATGTCTTTCTGAGGCGAGTTCCTCCACCAAGACCCCAATAACCCATCTTCATTGCAATTGGCTCTAAAAATATTGTATTTTTTTCCCCAAAATTTTCATCCTCAACTCCTGCATACAATTCATAGTTCTCAAGAGGTCCTCCTTTTGCATAACCCACAATAGTATTATCGTTGTCACTTAATCTCAAAGTAGTAACAATAGTGCTAGGATCTAAGATAGATTTCGCAAACCCAAATTTTTGTAACTGTAATGGCTGGGGTAATTCTTTGTAAATTAATGTTAAAGAATTAATGTAGTCATCAGTTTTTCTTTCCTCTATTGAATCGGACTTTGCTTGAAATTTTTGATTTTCGTACTCAAATTTGGATTCAATGCGAATTTCTTCCTGACGGAGATTCATAAAAGAAAGGACTGTATCCATAAAATTTTTTCTCATTTCAGGTGGTAATGCATGCAGTACTCGTCGGCACATAGGGGCCTCTTTGTTTAGGAGAGTTTCAAAATAGTTAACTGACATTCTCACTATAGCGGATTGATGCCAAGCAAAGGCATGAGCGTTCTTTTTGGCTTTTTCCATGGCCTCGGAAAAATCTCCTACTGCATATCCCCCAATTCTGTCTGCAACAGACAAAAACCACCCTAATTCCCCATAATGGGATTGCAGCTCAGGTTTGTTTTTTGTGATTTCTGAGCGATTAAAACATTCTTGCATTTGTTTTTCCGGTTTTGTCTTAAATTCTCCTGTCCACGGATATGATGTTCTTAAAATTAAAGCCATTATAATATCCATATCGAGTCCGGCCTCATCGATTAATTTTTTTAATTCTTTATCGAGTGAGATAAATTGGATTACACTTTCTTCGTGTGGTCTGTCTACTGATTTTTGTGGATCAAAGTCATGAAACAAGGCAGCAGTGAAAAGATATTCAATGTCACTATGATTGAATTTTTGTATTTTTTTCTCCCATGTTGCAGCTAACATTGTAACATAGGTTACCTCTAATTCATGATCAATATTGTGATATCCATAATAATCCCTTCCAAGTCCCTGAGTCTCAAATATCTCAATAGTATAATTTAGCATTTTGTTATAAATTGCGGTTTTTTCAATATCATTTGATACTAGTAATTCTTGAATCTTGTTTTTTAGGGGATGATTTGGTATATCTACCATCTTGCTAGACTTTTAAATCAAGGTGCTTATTAAGTAATAATGATTTTCAGGATTGATTTTTGTAATTGTATTTCAAATACATTGATCCTAAACTCAAATCGATAATCTTGTCAAATCCAAGTTCAAACATTTCTAATCGCCCCCTTAGCGAGCTGTTGGAAAATTCACTTACCTCAACTCCCTGTGTAAATGTTAGAAAAAATGCTAAAGTTAGAGTCGTAGCTGGAATGCTTGTTCAGTACCTAGAGTCATTTACAGACTCTGTGGTAGTTCGTGATGATACTAAACCAATAGGAGTAATTGGGGGAAGAGAAATAATTCAAGGTGTGTTCAAAAACCCAACTTCAGATTTTTTCGAGATGAAATTTGTCGAAGAAATAACTGATACTAGACTTAATGTGGTTACATCTGATTCAAGTCTCAAAGAACTAATCGCCATGTGGAAAAAAGTAGGAAGAGCATTTGCAGTAATTAATGTTGGAAATGATGACTATTCTGTGATTTCCGTAAAAAAGTTACTTGAGATTGGAATGAACAATGATTTTGATTTTCACATATCTGAAATCCCTAAAAAGAAAATTGTAACCATTGATAATGAAGCCAAATTTGGAGATGTAATGAAATTAATGTTGGAAAATAAAACTAGGAAAATACTACTTGAAGGAACGAATCAATTTATCAACGACCGCATAATAATTGAAACAATTGAAAAATTTAATTTTCTACTAGGACGGGATAATTTTTTAGAAATCCCAGTAAATGTAGTTACTCTGGAAGATGCAAAAATGATTTCTGAGGATTTGAATCTCTCAGATGTTTCAAAAATAATGTACAGCATGTCTCAACCTCTTATTATTCACGATGACCGAGTGATAAGCCCATGGGATATCTGTATGGCTTTAGAAAAAAACTAACTAATCCTTGGTTCGAATTATAGGAAACTCAGAAATTCCCAAAAAATAATTTATAGAGGTCCAATTTGAATAAAATTAAGAACAAAATGACGACTTTAAAAATTATAGAAATAGAAGGCATAGGACCAACCTATGCAGAAAAACTAGAATCAGCTGGAATGCATAATTCCGATGAATTGTTAGAGCACGGAAAAACACCACAAGGACGAAAAGACTTGGCAGAAAAAACTGGTATTTCCTCCAAATTAATTATGGAGTGGATAAACCTATGTGATTTAATTAGAATAAAGGGTGTTGGCGAAGAATACTCTGACCTTCTTGAAGCAGCAGGAGTTGATACAGTAGTTGAACTCGCTACTAGAAACGCCGAGAACTTGCAAAAAAAAATGCAAGAGGTAAACGAAGAGAAAAAACTGGTTCGAAAAACCCCTACAAGTGACCAAGTAACCGCTTGGGTAGAAGAGGCAAAAACTCTCCCTAGAATGATAGAATACTAGGCCTACAATTTTTTATTTTTTTTCAATGAACTAGCTGATTTTATTCTATCAATTGTTGATTTTAAAAAAAAGATTGATTAAATTTAATATTATTAGAAAAGATTTTATCCGGAACATATGGACCCCTAACTATGGTTGTAAAAGTTATAGAACTTGTAGGTTCTTCCCCTAAAAGTTGGGAAGAGGCAACAAAAGAGGCAGTAGCCAAAGCACAAGAAAGTGTAAAAGATATTGTAGGGGTAGATGTGATGGCCCAAACAGCCGTTGTAAAAAATGGTAGTATTACCGAATATCGTGCAAATGTCAAAATTGGATTTGTTGTAGAATAGAATTATTTTTCTTCTATTTTTTTTTGCAGAAACTCTTATTCTGATGGAATTTTTATACCATTTTAAAAATTATTTAGACGTTTTTGACCCTGAAATAAGACTTTTAGGCTAAAAAGAATGGAATACCCTTATGGAATTTTATGAAAAACTTGGAGAGTTTTTTCTAGGAAAACATTACGATTTGTCAAAAAAGCAAGAAGAGGAATTTCCTTTATTGTATGATGCTAAGAATCTCACAACCCATGCAGTTTGTGTGGGGATGACTGGAAGTGGCAAAACTGGTCTTTGCATTACTCTCATTGAAGAGGCTATTCTAGACAAAATTCCTATAATCATAATTGATCCAAAGGGTGATTTAGGTAATCTACTTCTAACGTTTCCGGATCTTCTTCCTAAAAACTTTCGTCCATGGATAAACGAAGATGATGCCCGAAGAAAAAATCTTGATCCAGATGAATTTGCTGAAAAGCAGGCCGAATTGTGGAAAAAGGGATTGGCAAGTTACAATCAAAGTCAAGAGAGAATTCGAAATGTAAAAAATGCAGCTGATTTTGTTATTTACACTCCAGGAAGCGAGATGGGAGTGCCCGTCTCAATACTTTCTTCATTTTCAGCACCCTCTGAGGGAGTCTTAAAAGAACCAGATCTTTTTCGAGATAGAATTTCTACTACAGCAACTAGTCTTCTAGTACTTTTGGGGATCGATGCTGATCCAATACAAAGTCGTGAACATATTCTACTTTCTACACTATTTGATCATTTGTGGCGTCAAGGAATCCCAGTTGATCTTGGAACAATAATTCAATCGATTCAAAATCCCCCAATTCAAAAAATAGGATTTTTGCAAATTGAAACATTTTTCCCAGAAAAGGAGCGTTTTAAATTTGCCATGCAAATAAACAATCTACTTGCTGCACCAGGATTTCAGGGTTGGCTCAAAGGTCAACCTCTTGATATTGATCAAATTCTTTATACTCCAGAAGGAAAACCTAGGGTAGCGATTTTTTCGATTGCACACCTTACTGAAACAGAACGCATGTTTTTTGTCTCATTGTTACTTAACCAGATTCTAAGTTGGATGCGTACCCGTTCGGGCACAAATAGCCTAAGGACCTTAATCTATATGGATGAAATTTTCGGATACATGCCTCCAGTTGCTCAACCTCCATCGAAAAAACCCCTGTTAACTTTACTTAAACAAGCCCGGGCATATGGGGTGGGATTAGTGTTGGCAACTCAGAATCCTGCAGATTTAGATTACAAGGGGCTTTCGAATACTGGAACGTGGTTTATTGGTCGCCTTCAAACTGAAAGAGACAAAGCCAGAATGCTTGATGGCCTTGAAGGAATTTCGAGCGGCTCAAATTTTGATAGGAAGAATATTGATAAAACTATTTCAAGCCTTGGAAAAAGAGTTTTTCTACTACACAATGTACATGAAAAAGGTCCAGTTATTTTTCATACGCGCTGGGCAATGTCGTATCTTCGAGGACCGCTAACTAGAAATCAAATCAAAATTCTTATGAAAAGCAAAAAAAATATTCCTTATTTGGAATCTAAGGCGGTTTCTTATTCAATGCCATCTAAACCAAAGATACAAAATGAATTGACGGAACATTCTCCACGTCCGATTCTTCCCCCTGGGGTTCCCCAATTTTTTGTATTTCCAAAAGATTCTATTAATAATTTTCAAGCCACTCTTGTTGGAATTGCCACGGTTCATTTTGTAAATTCAAAAACAAAGAAAAAAATTCACACCAAGAAAATTTGCTTATCTGTTTATTTGGATGATGATATGTTAGATGTAGACTGGGAGGAGGCAGAAGAAATAATGATAGAAAAACGACTTAAAAAACAAGGTCCAAAACGAGGTACGTTTACCTCTCTTCCAACTCAAGCAACAAAAGCTAGAAGCTATACAAAGTGGAAAAAAGAGTTTAGTAATTTTCTTTACAGGGCCAAAGGAATTGAATTTTTTGAAAGTAAAAATTTCAAAATGACCTCAAAACCTCTAGAAAGCGAACGTGATTTTCGCATTAGACTTGGAGAAGCGGCAAGAGAAAAACGTGATGAAGAAACAGAAAAACTCCGAAAAAAATACAAATTAAAAACAGAGACTCTAAGCGAGCAGCTTCGAAAAGCTAAACAAAGAATCGAAAAAGAAAAGGAGCAATCAAAGGGACGAAAATTACAAACTGCAATTAAAATTGGGGCTTCGTTACTTTCTGCTTTTTCCGGAGGAGGGGGCCTCAACATGTCAACTCTAAGTAGAGCTACGACTGCGGCAAGTAGTGTTGTAAGCCAACGCAAAGAATTTGGGGACGTCAATCGTGCAGGAGAAACCGTGGATGCGATTATCGAGAAAATTAATAGCGTAAATAGTGATCTTCAGCAAGAAATAGACAAACTAGAGGAAAGATATGACCCGCTTTTAGAAGAACTTGTTGTAAAGGAGATAAAACCTAGACGATCTGATATAGACATTAAAACTGTCGCATTAGTATGGGTGTCTGAATAGAAAAAAACCAAAAAATTATTGAAATATTTTTCTTTTTTTATCCTCGTAATATTTTATTTTAACAATTTTTACAAAACAGGATCGGTTTATCTATGAGAAGAGACGAGTAGGAATATGGGATTTTTAGACAAAATAAAAGAAAAAGCTGAAGATACAGTCAAAGAAGGAATCGAGAAAGGAAAAGAAGGACTAGAAGACGCAGTCGAAAAAGGAACCGATCTTGGTCAAAAAGGCTTTGACAAAGCAAAAGACACTGCAGAAGCAGGTGTTGACAAAGCAAAAGACACAGCGAAAGCAGGTATTGACAAAGCAAAGTCAGATTAAAACCTCTCTTTTTTTATTTCTAAAACATGTTCATTCTCGTCAAAAATTAGGTCTAAATCAGCTATTTTTTCGATGATTTGTCCCTAGGATGCCACAAACATGATATTTTGCCATAAAAAATACAGATCCGTTATATCTGAAAACGATGTAATTAATTCATGGTAATTCATTGTGAATGCGGTGTTTGTCGACATCAAATTGAAACCGAGTGCATTAAAAAAGAATGTTTATGCTGCAGCAATTTCCATTTGCGTTCAGGTTAAATTTCAAAACTTTATAATTTTTCAACAAAGTTGAATTTTAATTCATCGGCATTCCTTCGTATCTCGCCATTGTTTTTTTAGATTAGTATTCTATCCTTTGTGTATCATGGAAAAACTCCCAGGAAAATTTTACAAAACTTTCTCTTTGCAACAGTAAGGGCTTTTTTTCCAGACGGGGTGAGAGTGTATGTGATGGCCTTGCCTTCTTTTTGTTCATCTAAAAATCCTGCTTCTCTTAAATTTTTAATTGCAGGATAAAGAGTTCCTGGACTTGGTTTTTCTCCTTTTCTTTTTGTTATCTCATCTGCAATTTCTTTGCCATGCATTGGTTTTTTTGACACTAGAAATAAAATAAGAAACCCGAGCATTCCTCTCATGTCGCAGCACTCTTCATCCATTCTTGTGTTTCACTAATTATATCGGTCATCCGATATATATAAATACATTTTAAATTATACATATCGTATGTCCGATATTAATGGAAAGGAGGTGATTGTATGGGTAATGGATGTTGTGGAGTAAGTCAACAAAGAGCAAGAAGCTTCCTCACAAAAGAAGAAAGAGTAGGGATGTTAACTGAATATAAAGACTATCTCGAAAAAGAAGCACAAGGAGTTTCAGAAAGAATAAAGGATCTTCAAAAGGAGTAATCCTTTTTCTCTACTTTTTATAAAATTCCAAAAACTGAAATTTTTGTTTTAACTGCCCCAAAACCGATTTTAAATCACTCTGAAAGTCTTTTGTTCTTGAAATTTTTCTCCACTATTATTTGAAAACTCTCCTATTACCGTATAGCTGCCAGATTCAGTCAAAATTAATGTCAAAGTGGTGATATCAATATTGATAATTTCAAAATCCTGACTGATTTCTTTTGTGCAATCAATATCTATTGATTGTCCTTCGATTTGATTATTGTCTTTTTTTATTAGAATCTCGTAAGAGCCACAATCACTACCATATCCATTTAGAAATAGTGAAACTGTTAGTGCGTCATCAACTAAATATTGTTCTTTTAATCCGGAAAACCCGATTTTATAATATGGTTCTATTTCTGGTTCTTTTGAGTAATTTGAAACAAAGATGATTGAAATTACTATAATAGGAATAATCAAAAGAAGTATTTTGGAAATAATTTTCATATTATTTTACAAAAAAATCTTTTGTAAATAAAATATGCGCATGATAAAAATAATTCAAATCCAAAAAAGATCAGAAAAACTGATCGGAGAAAATGGTATGAAAGAATTCTAACTAACATGAAATTAAATAAATAGAATCCTGGTAATTTTATGCCAAGATTTTTTATATGCCCTAATTGTGCGAAAATCAAAAAAAATATTCCCTTGGTAACAGATGGTGATTCTAGAGTCTGCCCATCTTGCAAGTCAATTTTTCAAACGAAAAGTCATCTATCTGATCTCCGTAAATTATAGTTAAAGTCATTCCATTTTTTTTAATTCTCTAATTTTGTTAAAAATCCATTTTGGTTAATCGTATCTTTGGTAATAATAAAAAAGAATTATTCGTCAAATAAGACAAAAAATTTAACACATTTAGGCATAAAAAATCCCAAAATTAGTATGAGTTCTTAATTTTTGTATTTTCTAAAAAATAATTTCAAAAACTAGTTGGTATGAAAGTAGTTTTTAGTGGGAGGATAAGATAGCATAGTAAAATATGTCTGACAATTCAAATCCTGATAAAAACTCTGACAAATCAGAATCAACCAATTCTCCTAAAGATGAAGTAGATTCCCTAAAAAAACAGCTTGAAAAAGCCAGTGAAAAAATTGAAACAATGGAAGAAAAAATGATTGAACAACAGAAAACAACCATCGCCCTAAGTAAATCCAAAAGTGAAGGAATGACGTTGGTGCTATCTTTAGTTGTTGGATTAATGGGGATAATGGGGGTTGGTCACATTTACATTGGCAGAGTAAAGCGAGGAGTCATCATCTTAATAATTGGAATTGCCAGTTGGGCTGCTTTTTTCATTCCTTTTGCAATATTAGGGGTGATTGGGGATTTTGAGGAAGACCCCTCTGATCCTACAGTGATAATTGGTATGTTGAGTGGTCTTGTAGTAGTCGGAATTGGTGTTTTGATTCTTTTTATCTGGCAAGTGGTTAATTCCCGCAAACTTTGCCGAGAATACAACGAATATCTTGCAGAACATGAACATCCTCCTTGGTAATTTTTTATAGTGATTTTTCATTTTGGCTTTTTGTTGCAGGTTAGAAATATATCCATTTTGTTAGCATTGGTTCGAGAGGAAAAAAATTAAATTTAAAATTAATGATCAACTTCTAATCTAACTTTGACATGCATTCCCTTCCCGTGAGAACGAAGATCCTTGTTTATCTCTAAGACCTTCCATTTTTTTCCTTGCAATAAAATTTTAGAATCTGAATTTGTTTTGAATTGATTCATCAAATGAGAAGGCAAATCTTCAAACCTGTCATATTTGACAATTATCTTTTCTTTCCCTTCAATTAATTGCGTAAATTCTATTAGTGTAGCTTCAAAAAAATCATCATGAGGCATTTATCTAATTTTAACAAAATTAGGTTTTAACTTTTAGCTTGTTCTCAAAGTAGTTCAAAAAAATTATTTCAAATTAATCTTTAAAATTATTTAAAAACCATATTTTTTTGCATATTAATAAGACTTGGAAGGTTTGGAGGTTTTTCTTCAACTGAATGGACTCCAAATTCCAACAATTCCTGGGTTTGAGCTTCGTTGAATTCCAACACGCTTACCACTACAACTTTTTTTAATTCTGACGGTCTTTGTATTTTTAAATCGCGGAGAAAATCTAAACCACTATATTTTGGCATACACATATCAAGTAGGATTAAGTCGTAATCATTTTTTACCACAAGTTTTAATCCATCTTTTCCGTCATTAATGCTTGTAATTGAGTGATTATCTGCAGTAAACATGTCTTGATACAATTCACAAATTTGGGGTGAATCATCGATATGGAGGACCTTCATAACCTATCCTTATGAAATAAAATAATTATAACAATTGTATGTTCATTTAAACAAACTGGGGTAAAACTTGACTATTACGCCTATTTTTTAGATGCTAATTATTCTCTGATTTATTAAATATTGAATACTTTTTACAAACTCTTCATCAGACAGTAAATCTTCTGACCACCATCTGGCATTATTTTTTATCCAAGATGGGATTTGAGTTAGATTAGATTCATTTTGCTCAGTTGGATTTACCTGAATTATGTCTTCATCAATTAAAAAATGGATTCCATTTACAAAGGTAATGTCATTAATTTTTTCTTCTGCCCACCATTTTGCATTGTGTTTTAACCATGTAGGAACTAGCAAATATTCTGAATTTATTTCGTCTAAAAAGGTAATTTTGATATTTTCATCTTTCAATTTGGACAATAAAAGATTCAATTCCTTAAATTGTTGAGGATTAATTTCATTCTGATAACTACCATCGTAGAATTTAGAGAATTCTTGAGGATGTAAAGTAACAACTGCAAAACCAAATTCTTCAATACTTTCGTTGATTTGCTTTAAAGTAGTTTGATGGGAGACGCCTAAAAACTTCATATCATCTTTATTCAAATCTCCGGTAAATGCGGTTTCAGGAAAATGATACAATTTTTGTCCGGATAATGGAAAGGGGGGAGTAGCTGCATCTAACTCGGAACTGAGATGAGTAAATTTGAGAGATTTTAGTGCAGAAATCGTGTCTTCGTTGTAACTATTAAAAGGTGGAATAAACACTTTGGACTCAACTCCAAACAGAGTTGTAATTTTCTCATTTGTACGTAAAATTAGCATTTCCTGATTTTCTTTTGAAAAATGAGAAAAATCTTCATGTTCCCATCCATGATTTGCAAATTTCAGATAGGGGTTATTTTTATTATATTTCAAGTAGGAAACTAACTTTTGATCATTTCCAATTTTATCTCCAATTACACCTATTGTAAGTTCCACATCTTTTTCCAGAAAACTGTTAATAATTTCCATTTGAACATCATCAAGAAAATGATCTTGAATGTCATCCAACCTAAAGGCTACACAATTACAAGGTTCTGGGGATGATTTCTTTTCAACATTTTTTATGGATCTCATTGAATCTTTTAAATCGATTATTTTTAATTCGGAAATTTGTAAATTTATTTTTTCATTTGATTGATCTTTGATTCTAAATTGAATTTGGGTTATTTTTGTAGGATCAACTTTACCCGTAATGTCAGCATCTAGTAAATCAAAAATTTGGGTTGATTTTTTATTGATTGGGATGCTGTTATTAGGAATTTTTAGGGTGTACCAAGAATTTTCAAAATTATCATTAGAAAAATAAATCCAAAACTCATTCACCGATGAAGGCTGGTCAATCTTGTATGTCAATTGAATTTCGTTATTAAATAAATTGAATGGTTCAAATGATTTACTTCGAGTAAAAACTACTTTTCCATTTCCCTCAGTTTCTAACTCCAAAAAGTAATCTGAATTATTATTGATTTTTTGAATTCCTGAAGAAGATTGCTTTATCCAAGTTAAATTGGAAGGATTATTCAAATCTTGAGGATTATTTTTGGGGAGATTTACATATTCAACAATTTGTGGATATCCTAAATTTTTTCTTGAAATTGGTGTATTGTCTAATGAAATGTTATAATCTAATGAACTTCCATCAATAGAAATTTCAGTTCTTGCAAGGATTTCAAAAGGATTTTTTTCTTCAAAGATAAAAATTTCATATTTACCTACCGTTAATTCAGAAATGTGGGCTACCCCTCTGTTGAATTTTAAGGATTTTTTGAACTCTTTTTTATTATAAATTTCTGCGAAATAATTTTCTCCCCAAAAATGATTAGAAGTAGTTCCTGTGGTGGTTCTGATAGTAATATAATCGACTATATCTGGCCAGTCGGTAACAATTTTAAAATCATGACTACCTGATGCAAGTCTTATTGATGAATATTCGTATACTATGCTATCATCTATCGAAACCTGTACCTGGTAGAAATCTCCCTCTGAAATTGTAGCTGGTAGCCAAAATCTCTGGGTTTTTCCTTCAGCATCTGTTTTTGTCGTTTGAATTTCGTTTCCCTTATGTGAATAAATTTTTAAAACAGCATTTTCAATGGGAGTTCTTCCATCATTGTAATAAGTAAAAAATTTCATTCCAATAGAAGGATTTACTGGAATTTTAATAACTTCGTATATTTTTTTTTCTAACGAGAAATATTTTGTTCCCACTAACATATCATTAGAATATACTAAAATCTTGTAATTTTTTCCAAAAGGTAATTCCGTTTTAAAATAATGTTCTGAATGTTTTCCAATTAATTCTAAATTAACCTCTTTATCTTCAGAATTAATTTGAATTTTTGAGTTTCCAAGTGACATTCTATCTCCATTTGGATAAGTTAATTCAAGTTGTATTGATATTTCCTCTGCATATACAATATCACTTAAACTAGGGATTAAAAAAATTCCTAAGAATAAAAATAAAAATATTATTTTGATCATTTTACCTTGTCAACCACTCATTTTTTCTGAATCCCCAAATTGCTGGGAATATTAACCAAGAAGTAACAAAGGTTGTCAAAAGATCCATTAAAGGCTTAAACATCCAGGTTTTGGATTTACAATCACGAAACTTATAGTCTGAACCATGAGCTATTCCCGGTAAAACCATTCCTGCAAAATACAATAAGGGTAAAGAAAAATTGTGTAAAACAATTGGTACGTATAAAAATACTGTTAGGATTATCATCGGCATTGAAAACATGGACATAAAATCGAGATAAAATATAGAAGCCATCAATGGATGTTTTTTCCAAAAGAATGTACTAACAAAGAAATTTACTCTCAGTGTACCTTTTTTCCATCTTTTTTGTTGTTTTATGAAAATCTTCCATGACTCAGGCACGTCAGTATATACTATTGCACTTGCAACATACCCCGTTTTCCAAGCAATAAATGCCTGTGCGGTTAAGGCCCTATCCTCTGCATCATCATATTCTGACATAGCTTTCATTGTTTTTTTTGTAAGTGGAGAAATTTCTTTTCCATTTTTATGCACATACAAACTTGCGATCTGATCTTTTGCCCACTTTGGTGCAAGGGCATATGATGTTAATTCTCTATCGTCTCCATAATGGATTGGGGATTCGGCCCAGTATGGAATAAATTGTTCTAAAGATTCTCGTCTATATGCAGCCAGACATCCAGAACAACACAAAACAGAACCAAATGTACTTTCCGTTGTTTTACGAATATTGAAAAAATAATCATACCAAACATCTTGAAATTTGGTCAATATGTTTTTTTTAGAATTCCATACCTTTGCATGTCCAACGAGGGCTCCAAGCTTTACATCCTTGGAAAATGCCTTAACAAACTCCTCAATTGCATTTTGATCAATTATACTATCTGAATCAATTAAAACAAAATAATCTCCTTTTGCAATTTTGAATCCATTCGCAAGTGCTCTTCTCTTTCCAGAATTTTTTTTGTGGAAAACTTTTAATCTGGTTCCATACTGTTTCGCCATTTCATCAAGGATCTTTTCACTCCCATCATCACTTCCATCATTTACTGCGATAATCTCAATTTTTTTGTATGATGAGTTTAATATGGCTTCTAATACATTTCTTATCATTTCTTTCTGATTATATACTGGAACGATAACTGAAACCAGAGCGTTTTTTGCTTTTCCATTTGTTGCGGGATTTTTGTAAAAAAACCAACCTACAAACAAAACCAGAAAAGAATGCATTGGTAAAATGGCAGAAAAAACAACCAAAGGTTGGTTTAACTCAATTCCTAATAAAATACTATAACTCATTGCAATTCCAATTCCTCCAAGAGTTAAAATTCTTAAAGCAATTCCTTTTTTGCCTATTTTGATTTTTCCACTATCTGAAATCTGTTGCTCAGGCTTGATTTCATCAAGTTTATTTTTTAATTCTACTAGATTACTCATGTTGATTCCCTTTGTCCATCATTTCTTTTGGTCAAATCATAACCCACTAGGTCAGAAGCATTGACAAACTCAAAATTTTTCGATTTTAAATCAATTAATATTTCGTCAATTTCCTCAATTGAAATTTTCTCATCAAAATTAATTACTATGGGAATTTGTTTTCCTTGAGATTCAATATTTGAAATAATGGGGGTTATTGAATTTGCATAATCTGAAGAATCATATGATTTTATTTTAAACCAAATGAATTGATCTTCATGAAATTTGTTGTATTGGTCTTTATAAGAAAAATCTGCCTGAATATCAGAATGACTTAGAAGTGAATAGATATTGTCATCAGTTTTTCCATAGGGTGCTTTGAATAATTTAGTATCAAGATTTCCAATTTCATCAATAGTTTTCTTACCTTTTTGTATTTCATCAAGCTGAAGTGAATATGCTGAGATTTTTGTAATCGGAGAATAATGAAATGCCTGACTTCCAATATCTATGTCATTAGAAAATGAAGTCACACACTGCGGAAATTCCTTAGCAAATTCACCTGAAATGAAAACAGCTGCTTTTATTTTTTCTTTAAATAAAATTGAAGATAATTCATCACACCAATGGGAAAGATTTTCACTATCTGAAATTGAAAAAGACAGTAATACCTGTTGTTTTGGTTCCGGCTGCAAAAAAGGGGGAAGAACCATAATCAATCCTAAAATTAAGACTATGCTAGTGGAAATTCCTCCAAGATAAACGAGTTTCATTTTTAATCTACTGAATTTCCAATTTGGGGTTTTTGTGCAAACGATAATTAGAATCAATTTTCTTTGCTGTTTCTATTATGCTGTAAGGCAGAATTTCGTTTGAAATATTTAACAACATCTGACTATCTTTTGGGAGACAATGTCCCCCAATCCCTTCCTTTGCTTCTAATACATTGATATTCCACTTTGAATTTACTGCCTGTCGTAATCCCTCAAAATCGATATTTGTTCTATCGCAGATAATTTTTAATTCTTCAGCAAATGCAATTTCCATAAATCGATAAGAATTTTCTACAATCTTTGTCATTTCAGCTATCTCAACGGAATTTACGGTTTGCAAGGGGATTTTTAACATTTTTTGATAAAATCCAAATGCAGCTTCAGTGCAACATGGCCTACATCCCCCTACTACCCGCGGTTGATTAACTCCATGAGTCTCTTTCTCATGGATGTAGAATCTATGAGGTACATGAACTACATGCAAACGGTGACCTAAAATTGATTCTAATTTTTTGGATGTTCCTCTTGTTATCGTGCTATCTATGCCAACAAGTGCACCTGTTTTTCCTTCTTTGGAGATACGTTTTACAATACTGTATATTCCCTCCAGAAATGGCATGAACATATTTTCTGGATTATGAGTTGAAATACAAATAATGTAATAATCATATCCATAAAAATTAGTGGCCTCTTTTTGAATTACATTATGTTGTAACGCTCTATGTATTGCTTCTTTGTTAATATCTAATCCTTCAACATGAAGGCCTAATTTGGTCATGTATTCTGCATTACTGTATCCTATCTGACCTAATCCTATTATCAAAATTTTTTTGGTTTCTTTTTGGGATGCTAAAATTTCTTTTTCAATTGTTTCAAACATACTTTGAAAGGTTCAACAGTTTATTGTTAAAGTAATGTGTGTAAGAACTGTTTCAAACAGATATGACAAATGTTGTAGCATTTCAATATTTTTTGAACTGTTCTAAATCTCTCTAAAAAGTAATTAAAAATTTGATTTGATTCAATAAATATTTTCACCAACAAATTATTAGAAAAGAATTTTAACTACTGAATATTTGGGGTTAGATTTTCAAAAAAAATTCGAACCAAAAAGGGAAAATCAAACTTTTTGTTTAATTCTATGTTGATGAATTTGAAAAATAATAAATTTCTAATACAAATGTTTTTTCTGTATGTTTTTTATTTATTCAATAACTACTCATTATGGACTTTAACTAAATTTGTGGTCCCAAGTGAAGGAATTGAACCTTCGACAACCCGGTTTCTGTATGCCTGATATGCTGTTATTCGGTCAGCCATCTAAAGCCAACAACTACAGCCGGAAGCTCTACCAGGCTGAGCTAACTTGGGACAAAAAAATCGGGGTCTTTTAGTATTAAATAACTATCGAACCACTCAAAATGTTACAATTATCATGCCTACCCAATAACCAATAAATACTCTCCATCAAAATTTTTTGTTATGTCAGAGCTTGCACTCTCTTATTCAGGATATGTTTGTGCACCTTACCTCCATGATCATCGATCTGTTGAATTAAAAGATTTGTGGATGAAATCAAAAAATATTGAAAAATTATATTTTGCTACTGGAACTTTTTCTAGTGATAGTAAACCGTATTTTGCAGAATCTACAAATCACTACCTTGTTGCAAAATTTAGAGATAATCATGAAATAGCAAAAAACCTTGAAAAATTTAATCAAGATAAAATTTCTTTTGTTTTTGACATTAAAGATGATTTGTTTCAGATAGAAACAGAAGAGACTACAAATTTCATTTCTGTATACTATCTAGAGTATGGTGAGTCAGAAGAAGACGTAAGAGAATTAGCATCATTGCTTATCAACCGAGATAAGATAGAGGTTGCAGGATATGGTCATATGGAAACTTTTTGTAATACTCCTTCAAAATTCACATTTCCATATTCTCAAAGCATTCTGGTACTAGAAGTTTCAAGTGAAAAGAGTCACCAAAGTGTGAAAAAATATTGTGATCAAACGAGAAAGGATGCTAATCGCAAAGGAATGACTATGACAAGTTTGGTAAGCCTTTCAATTCTTGATAGTCTAAAGTAAAAAAGTTAAATTTACCAACTGGGTTTTTAATAGTAAATTTTCTCATAAGGTTATTTGAAATCCAAATTATCGATTTTAGATCAAATTCTTTCAAATGACTAGAACATATTGATTTGTTAATATTTTGTTTATATCATTAAGGTATTGCCTTCTGGTACTATAGACTAACTTCCACCGCATTTTCATCTCTTCCTCTAAGGTGTGGTAAACCTGGTTAATTTCTCTACCCAATTCAAGTTCATCTTTTGCAATATCTACAAGTACCTTTAATCTCAATTTTTTTCTCCAAGTTTGTGCGTATTCCGGCATGGGCTTTTTCTTGATTTATCTTCTTTAAGGATCTCTACTAAATTGTAAACCATCTTTTGGATTGTCAGTAAAAGAGTATTCGCCCTTTCCTAGCCGTAATTTTTGTGCATTAATTAAAGACATGGCGAGCGTTGGTTAGTTGGAAAGAGGTTTAAACAATAATGTCTGTTTTGATGGTGTGACACAAGAAGAAAAATACAAAAAATTCTGGAAAACAATAAAAACTCAAACAAAATTAATGAGAATTTCTGTCCCACTTTATCAGGGGAAAATTTTTTACACATTTGATTCATCTGAAAATAAGGTTTCGATTTATCATCCAAAGGATGGGATTTTCTCGCTCTCAAAATCTGATTTTGAAAAAATAGATAATAAAGTCAGGAAGCTCCTCGAGGTGGATTCTTCTTATGATCAGTTTTTACTTTTGTCATCAATAGAACTATGTGGATATTCTATTGTAAAAAATTATTTTAATTTGCAAAATAAAAGAAACTCATAAACACTCAAAGTAAAAAAACCATTAAAATATTAAATTCCTATATTTCCTAAAAACTAACTTCAAACTAGCTAGTTACATCCGTAAAATTTTCTTGGGTACCTTTTCACTAACATATAATAAAATTATACCTACCATTAAACCAAATATCATACCTGAAAATATCACAGTAGAGTGTTTAAAATAAAAAATCAAAAAATCATAACTTACCAGAGGGGTAATTACCATTGGCACTAATATTACCAACGATTTAATGAGGTACTTTGTTTGTTTATCTTCGATAATCTTCGTTTGCCGTGATTGTTTATCGAGTATTCGATACGTCCAGACCATTGATTAATGTTGATTCAATGGATTTAAAGAATTACTATATATTGCTACTTGCGATCTTTTTTCATTTCTGTTTCATCCTTTGAAAAAATAATTTTAAAAGTATGAATATCTCAATTAAATTTGTTTGAAATAATTATTTTTTTTAAACAAATTTTTATCCAACTCAAAAAATAATTTTAAAAAATAAAAATAAAAAGGAATGTGCTACTGAATAAAATTACTTTGGCTGTGAGGAACACATTCTTGGTTTATTTCTCCCGAAACCCCAATTATACAGCCACAATTTAGCTCCACAGAAGAGGTTTTCTCATCAGTTGATTTACTCATTTTCTTTTTGTTATTATTTCTTGTAATAAGATCTTGTTAGTAATAATGACTACACTTTAGCTAACACTTTTTCCAAAAAAATAATTTGTAACTAGGTATCTCTTGTTATCTGCATTAATATGAACATCCTATTTTATTACTCGTTAATGCATAGTGAAATTATAAAGTGTAATACAAGTATTTGACATACAAGTGTTTTTAGCAGAAATTGCAATAGTAGAATTTTATGATCTATAGGGTGGTAACCATTTGGTGGGCGTTATTTACTGTAATAGTTTTTTCATCATTAGGTTTAGCACAGGCTGAACACTATTTGGACGTGGATGATGAAGATCCTCTTTTTGAATTCAATACAAAACCAACTTTTGGGTTAGATCACGAGAACAGTGAACAAATTATTGATGAAGGTTTTAAAATTAATGACCAGGCATTTGACATCACAAATAATTTTCATACTCCATTTGAAGACTACAAAATAGAAATTGGAAATATAAATTCATTTGAATCTACTGTTTACGCTCCAAAAGGATTAAAAATTCAAGAATTTCTTTTTGGTATACCTGAAGTTGGAGATGCACATTTGGCTGAACTTAGGATTGAAGTTTGGTTTGGATTGGATGGACAATTTAAAAATTTTAAAGTAGTTCAGGATTCTGACGTAATTGATGCGCAACATGTTATCTTTCATCATGAAAAAATAAAATGTCAAGAATCAGATGATGAGCAAAACTGTGATAACATTAAGATTTCAATAATTTTCCTTGAACCCCTAAAGGAAAAAATAATTGCAATAAAAGCAATCGACTTTGAAAATCGATATCAGATAACCTATCTTAATGAGGGAATTGATATTTCTGGACAAGCACTAAACCCTAAAACCATAAAGATGATTCCATCTCCAAAAAAGTATGAAGGATTGATTCCAGTAACTCAAGTGGAAAAATATAGCTCTTACTGGCAAAGCGAAGATGGAAGAATGTTTGAAAATAATGAATTTGGAACCTTTGATGAGATTGGTATAAAATTTAAGAGATTCCAAGATAGAGGAGATCCAAACACACGATTACATTCAGGATTTAGTGAAATAATTGACAATGAGCAAAAAAAAGCTTTGAATATTTTTGATTCAAGTAAAATAATATCCAAACTTCCTGATAGCTATACAATTGATATGATATTAGGAGAACGAATTACTGATGAATTTAAAGAAAAAATGTTAGAACAAGAGAAAATTGCACAACTAGTAATTGAAAAATCCACTATGCAAGCCAGGTTTTAAAATTAATCGCGTATTCCTTAAGAAAAGAAATCAGTATTCTCATCCCTCCCCAAAATAATTTCAAAACCAGGAGCTTAAATTGATCTTGTTTTTAATTTATCATCTTTGATTATTTTCTCAATTTTTTACTTGTTTTCCCGCTGTAAAAGTTAAATATTCGACAAAAACCTGCTTCACCATGAGTAAGCCGAGTGATCTTGGTTCTTTAAAAATCGGTTCATACATTCTCTTGCCTCATTCTGATCAACCCAGTGGGGAGCCATGCAGAATTGTTGAATATGATACGTCAAAACCTGGAAAACATGGAGCTGCAAAGGCCAGAATAGTTGCAGAAGGAATTTTTGATGGGCAAAAAAGACCGCACGTAGGTCCGGTCAGTATGCAAATACATGTACCATTAATCAACAAAAAAGTAGGCCAAATTATCTCCATTACTGGTGATACAGTTCAAGTAATGGATTCTGAAACCTTTGAAACCATCGATATTATTTTAATTGATGATGAAGTAAAGGGAAAATTAGAAAATGGTCAAAATGTTGAATATTGGGTTGTAATGGATAAAACAAAAATTATGCGTATAAAGGGCTAGACTTTAACAAAATTTTAAAACTTTTTCTAGACTGTTTTTTGAAATGCTTTCCTCTCAAATTGGACAATTATCAAAAAAATTTTGAATGAATTAGTGGGAAACTATTTCTGCTAGCTCTACGGGAATTTTCAACGTGAGTTCACAATCTCCAAAAATTAGAAGCCTGTGGTGGTATGCCCTTTCAATTTTTCTAGGAATAATTGGTGGTGTTATCGCTTGGTTTGCCCTAAGGGCTCATGATGGGAGACTAGCTAAAAACTGTTTGATTCTAGGAATTATTTTTAATATTTTTGAAATATCTATTTTTACATCTTTCCTAATGTTCTCTGATAATTTGAATATTATTACCGAATGGGAAACTAGTTCAGAAACAAATGATTTTGGTATTCAATTCGAACTAACTACTCCCTGAAGAAAAATTTATGATTATCATATAACACTATTTTAATAGAAGTTTAGCTTTGGATCGACATGATGTCAAACCGTGAAAATTTTTACACTCTCTACAATACAATAATGAATTTGGATTCTAAAGTAAGATTTGTGTCAATTCTTGATAAAGCAGGAACAGTTCTTTTTGGAGGACAAAGAGAAGGAATAAAAAATTATCTTTCTGAGGAGGATCAGAAAAAATCCATTAAACATGTTACCGATGCATGGTTTAGCAGGAATCAATGTTCTTCAGGGCTTGGAGATGGAAAATATGCCATGGTTGAATATGATAAAGTCAAACGATTTACATTTCCTCTAAATAATTCTCATATTGTATATGTTACAACTGAACCTGAAGTGGACCATTGCTCATTTGTAAATGATTTTCTGAAAATAAAAAACTCTTTCTAATTTCTAATTTGTAAAATTAAAAACCAATAAGTCTGGTTTTATTCTATTATTAAAAAATTTAAATTATTTTTTCCACATATTTTGCCAAGTTTCAGTAAATTGTTTTAATGCATCAGCATAAGTTGTGGCCGGTTCCATCGAGCTCCAAAATTTGGCCCATTTATCATCAAAATAACTCATTGACTCTAATCCACTGGCCTTTACCATGTTTTGCCATTCTTTTTGAAATTGTGAAATCTGCTCCATTCCAGATTCCATCCAGGATGTTTTCATAACATCTGACATTTGTTGGGATAGTTCTTTGTTTATTTTTCCACTTGCTATGGCTTTGTTATAGTTCATCATTGCCTCTATTCCTGCTTTTTGCCACAATTCAAAGGCAAGCTTCCATTTTGTAAGAGATCCAACATACGTTTTCCAAGCGTCATTAGATTCTTCATTTGGAATATTTGACATGTCGTTTTTTAAATAATAATCCTCTAAATTCTTTTTGTTTTTAAAAATATAGTTTATGTATGGGAATTGATTAACTAAAATAATGACAAAACCAATTCCGGATGGTTTTCATACTGCAACTCCTTCACTTGTTGTAAGTAATTCAAATGAAGCCATAGAATTTTACAAAAAAGCTTTTGGGGCAAATGAAATTTACAAATTCCCCACACCTGATGGAAAAATTTTGCACGCAATGATTCAGATTGGTGATTCCTTTATCATGATGTCTGATGAATTTTCAGCCATGGGTATGAGTTCTCCTAAAACATTGGGTGGAACTGCCGTCACGTTACATCTTTACGTAGAAGATGCTGATAAGACCTTCAAACAAGCCGTTGAGGCCGGAGCCATAATTACTATGCCCATTATGGACGCGTTTTGGGGTGACCGATTTGGAACAGTGATGGATCCCTATGGTCACTCGTGGGCCATTGCGACACATAAAATCGATATGACTCCTGAAGGGATGAGAAAAGCAGGCGAAGAATATTTTGCTAGCCTTACAAAAAAGTAATTGGGAATCTTTTTAGTTTAATCTAAGATCCTCGGGATAATTGACCGCTACCATCTAATTCCCATTGTCCTGAAACTTTGCTGTTTTCTAGAATTTCAAATTCTTCAGAAGGTATTCCAAATTCTCCCTCAAGTGGAGGATTAAATCCTAGAGTCATCTTTATGGTATTGTCATTGTCCTCAGAGTCCATTGTTTGCAAGACTATGACCATAGAATCTTGCTCTCCTGCAGACGATGTTCTTGCTTTTCCAAAAAGAGCATCATAATAATTATTTCCAATTTTTACCTCACCGGATAAAATCTTAAACTTTGAAGTATCCGATGCTGTTACTTGGTTTTCCATAAATAACTCTCCAGACATTTCAGTTGTTACTGTGTCATCATAAATCGAAGTTGCCAACCCCTCAAAGGAAATTACATAAGAGTTGGTTACAGCATCTGCAGTTGAGATATTACCATAATATTCACCTGACTCATATTTGTCAAGGATATTTTGTAATCTTTCCTCTAGATTAGACATCTTTTGTTCGAGTTGTTCGATTAGACGTAAAGCTCTTTCTAATGCTTTGGATTCTTTTTGAGACGAGTCTTCAGATGCCCGTGATTCTTTTTCTACTTTACTTTTTTCTACAATATCCAAGTCTGCAGTTTCACATGATTCATCAATATCACCATGAGCTAAATGTGCCGAAACTGCAGGACGACCAACTGTGATTGTATGAGCATTGGCTGGATTTCCAGGCGGAATGTGGCAAATTGTTGCTTTACCTGAAGTTTCAATATCTGAAACCGTAGTGGGTGATTCTGATGAATTACTAACTATTGCTCCATCAAATTCCTTAATTTCTTCTCTAGCTTCTTTTGCAGCTTCTTTTGCTTCTTTTTTAATTTCTTTTGCTTGTTTTTTTGCTTCTTTTGCAGCATCTCTAGCTTCTTTTGCAGCTTCTAAATCTGGTTTATCTGCAAATGCAAGGTCTGAAATAATTATAGAATTACCAATTAAACCCAAAACAAGAATTGACATTAAAATAAAGTTAATTTTTATCTTCACAAAGGATCGCTTGGTTTATTGTATTTATTGCTGGTTATGTGTAATTTGAACAAGTGACACTATTTTGTAAATGACTTTTTGTCATCGACTTAATCTATATTTTTTAGTTATCTTATTTCTAATGTGCCTTTTCACTATCCTTTATGATTATGGTATTTATTACTCCTCTAGGGAGGGAAATTAATGAGTGGTGCGCAATTTTCCAATAGCAAATTACATGATATTGCCTTTATGGGTTTGAGAACAGCTATAGGAGTAATTTTCATAGCTCATGGAACGGGTAAATTTAATCCAGGTTTTGTAGGGTTTCTTACAGGACCTCTTGGATTCCCACCGGAAATGCAAATTCCCATTGCTTTAGCTGAGACAATCCCAGGGATTTTGTTAATTATTGGAGTTTTAACAAGAATTTCTGCGTCACTTTTATCAATTGTAATGCTTGGAGCGATATTTTATGTAAAAAATGCGGCAAATCTAACCGGGGAAGGAGCATATGAATTAGATTTGGTCCTTCTCGCAGCCTTATTAGTAATAATTGTTGCAGGACCAGGAAGAGTTTCTATTGCTCACATTGCTAAGAAAATTCCCAGAGTTTTGCATTAATTTCATTTTAAATTGTTCTTGAAAAAAAGTAGGGTTTTATCCCAAGCATCTTTTGATTCTTCTGGAGCATATCTATCTCCGGAGGGATTTGCAAAGGCATGATCAACTCCTGGGTAAATAATAATTTCATTAGTAATTCCCAAGTCATTTAATTGAGTTTCAAATTGTGTAACTGAATCCACAGTAATTCCCTTATCCTCCTCAGCAAATATTCCTAAAAGGGGCCAGGAAATATTTGATAATTTTTCAGAATCTGATGAAACTTGCCCATAATACATTACTGTGGCATCAAGCTCTGAATTATTCATTGCAAGATTAAGGGATTGCCCTCCTCCAAAACACCATCCAACCGATCCAATGCTTTCTGTAGAATATTCTGTTTTCAAAAATGATATGGCAGAATTCATATTTTCCATTCCAACTTTACTGTCAAATGAGGTTACCAACTGTCGTGCCTCCTCTGAATTAGTCCCCACTTGATTGTTGTAGAGATCCACCGCAAGAACAATGTAACCATGGGATGCAAGTTTTTCAGCCATTTCTTTTATGTTCTCATTTAATCCCCACCATTCATGAATCATAATAATAGCAGGAAATTCCCCTGTTGCAGAGGGCTTTGCCAGAAAACCTAGGGATTCGTCAAAATAAGATACTGTCCTTGTTTCAATTTCGTATTGTCCTAACGAGAAAATTTCAGAATTATTATTATCTGCAGTATAGTCTGGTAGAACATGTATTGCCCAACCACGTTCAATCAATTTTGAAACACTGGAAGATTTTACACAGGCAGGGTTACCCGTAGATTGTTTTAGGACTAGTTCTAATCCCTCTGTACAGGTGACATTTCTAGGATTTACTCCATCTTCAATTTGTTTTAAGGGTGGTGGAAAATATGCAATTGCAGATGCATTTGGAAAATAGTTTTCAGTTAGACTAAACATGAGAAGTGGAAAGATAACAATCATTCCCCACAGGTAAACTTTGAATAATTTACATTTCACTTTTTTATTTTAATTCTAATGAAATTTATAATTTTTGAAAAATTTGATAATTAAAGATCTTAATAATTTTGATTCTACCCCAATCATCAAAGTGAACAAATCATTCGTACTGCTTTTAAATGAAATTTCACTATTATAGATATGACACGTTCCAAGAAAGAATCATGGGAAGAAGTAAGAGGTCTATCATGGATTATTCTTGATGAAGAATAATTCTTCTCAGAAACCAAAAAAATACACCAAATCAAATTTAATAATTTCTTTCCTAGTTAGAATAATTCGGAAGCTGACTAATGCTGGCTGCATCCTTTACGTAGTGTCGACCGTATTCTTCACCAGTAAACCGATGCCAGTATTGATGCGATAGTGAAAATATCGTATCAGCTTCCTACATGATATAGGCACTAATAGAATAAAAGCTAGATCATTGATTCCTACTTGTGGTAATTTTTAATTTTTTTCAAAAAAACTATACACTATAACTAGAAAAAACAAAAAACTATACTAAAATAATCTATAATGACATTTATCCTGGATGCTGATGATGAGCGGAAAAGCCGTCTGATCTATGATGAGGATTATGAGTAATGAAGCATCTGATAATTTCATTTTAGTTAATTTTATTTTGTCTTGCAAACTCACCTTCTGATGGAAATATGAAATTAGCATCTTTGTTTTCTGGAGGAAAAGACAGTACTTACTCTACCTATTTGGCAAAAAATCAGGGACATGACATTAGATGCCTTGTAAGTATTTTTCCTAAATCCGATGAAAGTCATTTATTACATCATCCAAATCTGAAATGGACCAATTTACAATCTAAATCAATGAAAATACCTCAATTAACAATTAATTCACAATCCGATGATGGTAGTGAGGAAATAGAAATAATGAAAAAGATTTTACAACAAGCAAAGAGTGATTTTGAAATTGAGGGAATTGTTCATGGAGGAATCAAAAGCCAATTTCAAAAAGACACATTTCAAAATGTATGCAGTACTTTAGATTTAGAAATAATTTCTCCTTTATGGGATTTGGATCCATCAAATTACATGAATGATTTGGTTTCTGCCAATTTTGATTACATTATTGTAAGTGTTTCTTCAGATGGTCTAGATGATTCTTGGCTAGGTAAAAAAATTGAAGCCAGTGATATTATTCAATTACGATCCTTATCAAAAAAATTTGGATTTAATTTAAATTTTGAAGGTGGTGAGGCTGAAACCTTTGTGACAAATTGCCCCTTGTTTTCGTATTCAATTGAAATTCTTGAGGGTAAAAAAATTTGGGATGGTTATCGGGGAAGGTTTGAAATATTAGAGGCGAGGCTAAATTACGATGTTAGATAATCTTAAGGATAATCTTAGAGATGCTATTAAGAAAATTGTAAAATCTTCAGGGATTGATGAGGAATTAATCAAAGAATTATCCAAAGACGTCCAAAGGGCCTTGCTTCAGTCTGATGTGAATGTGCGATTAGTGTTAGAGATTACAAAAAATCTTGAGGAGCGTTCCTTAAATGAAACTCCTCCACCTGGACTTTCAAGAAAGGATCATATTGTAAAGATTCTATATGATGAACTCTCCAAATTGCTGGGAAATGAAACTGATTTTAATTTTCAACCTGGAAAGCAAAATAAGGTTATTCTTCTCGGAATTCAAGGAAGTGGAAAAACAACCGTTACATCAAAACTTGCAAAATTTCTAACAAAACAGGGATACTCTGTTGGTGTTATAGGTGCTGATACGTATCGACCTGGTGCCCTGGTTCAATTACGTACTATGTGTGAAAAATCCAATGTGGAAGTATACGGAGAAGAAAATAACAAAGATTCCCCTGAAATTGTAAAAAATGGATTAAAACATTATGAAAAATTACCTCTGGACATAATTCTTATTGATACTGCGGGACGACACAAGGAAGAACAAGATCTTCTTGATGAGATGGAGCGAATAAACAAAGTGGCTGCTCCTGATCTTGCTTTGCTTGTTATTGATGGTACCATTGGTCAACAGTGTTTTAATCAAGCCAAAGCCTTTCACAATACTTTGCCTGTTGGAGGAATAATTGTTACCAAATTAGATAGTTCAGCTAAGGGTGGTGGTGCTATTGCCGCGTCTGCAGCTACTGGTGCTCAAATTATGTATATTGGAACTGGAGAGAGAATAGATGATCTAGAAAAATTCTCTCCTACTAGATTTGTGGGACGTTTACTTGGTATGGGTGATATTCAGGCCGTTTTGGATCTTGCTAAAAGATTAGAAAATGAGGGCGATGATGTACGATTAAAACGAATTTCAACCGGAAAAATGAACATGGAAGATTTTTTCTATCAATTAGAAGAAGTTACAAAAGTTGGATCTTTGAGAGGTTTTCTTGATAACATGCCAGGACTTTCAGGGATGGTAAAAGATGATCAGCTTGATCAAATGGAGGATAGGGTTTCAAAATGGCGATTCATTATTCAAAGCATGACAACAGATGAAAAGGCTGATCCAGATTTATTGAATTCCTCCAGGATAAAACGAATAGCGAGGGGTTCTGGATGGTCAGAGCATGAAGTCAAAGAGCTGGTAAAAAACTACAAAAATTCCAAGAATATGATGAAAGCATCTAAAGGAAGACAGATGCAAGGAAATCTTCGTAGAATGGGCTTTGGATAAAAATCCCGCTTTGCTAAAATTCTGAAATAAATCATGACCGGCATTAAAGAAGTATCTTTTATTGCAAAAAAAATAACAAGAAAATATTCTTTATGTGATAGTTGCCTTGGCAGATTGTTTTCAAAAAAATTAAAGGTATCGTCTAACAGAATTTTGGGCAAAAAATTAAAACAAAATATTTCAATTAGGAAAAAATGTTATATTTGTAAAAATCTATTTGATAATTTTTCACCTTACTTGGAATTGATGCAAGAGAGTTCATCGAGTTATAGTTTTTCTACCTTTGTTGTGGGTGCGATATTAAAACCCTCAATAATTGATCGAGATGACTTTATAAGATCTAAATATCAATTACGAGGAATTGATAGCGTTAAAACCGATATAACGCGAGAGATATCAAAACAATTTGCAAGAAAGACCAAAAAAACTTTTGAATTTTTGGATCCAGATGTGACCTTTACTATTAACATGAAAGAAAAAACATGTCATTTACGTTCAAAGCAGATTTCATTGCAAGGAAGATATAATAAAATCCAAAGAGGTTTTTCTCAAAAACAAAAATCTTGTGAAAATTGCGAGGGGAAAGGATGTAGAGTTTGTGATTTTCATGGATTGACTATTTATGATAGTGTGGAGGGAAAAATCTCAAAATTTCTTTTTAAAAAATTTGGGGGGACAATTGCAAAATTCACATGGATTGGAGGAGAAGATAAATCTAGTCTAGTCCTAGGATCAGGAAGACCTTTTTTTGTGCGAATCCAAAATCCAAATAAGCGAAAAGTTAGATTGCCCAAAACCGTTACTATTGATTCTATAATTATCACTAATTGTAAAATAATTTCTCATGTGCCAAAAAAACCATTGGGTTTTAACTCTCTGATAGAAATGAGAATTATTACTGAAAAAGAAATAAAGCCTTATAGTCTTAAAAATTTAAAAAAACTCCTAACAAATCCGGTTTTTGTATATGAAAATTCTGGTAAAAGATCAGAAAAAAAAATTTTTAAGATAAAATACAAAAAAATTTCCAATAATAAATTCAATTTAGTGATAAACGCAGAAGGTGGACTACCCATCAAAAGATTTGTGAAAGGTGATAATGTGGTTCCAGGAATCAGTCAAACAATTGAGAATAATTGTAAATGTGAAGAATTTGATTTTAGGGAAATTAAAATGATAACAAATAACTAGTGCCTCTTCTTTGAATGTTTATGCCGTTAAGAAAAAAAGGTAAGCATGCAAGGTGGGCAGATCAGCGAGCTAATCGCCGAAAATCAAAACTTTCAAAACGTGGAAAGCCAAAATCTGGTTAATCAAACCTGTTTTCCTTCAAATTTTGAATTTATCCATTTCAAATTCATCGATTTATGGTATCAAACAATCTAGTGACTGTAGTTAAAGGTTCATCTATCTTGATAGCAATTAATTTCAACAATGTCAAAGAATGCCAATTTTTTAGTTTTTAATTGCATATACAAGATCATCAAACTCAATTGGTTTTTTTAAACAATTATGAATTCCTTTCTTTTTTAATAACTCCTCTTTTTGATTATAAGTAAAGGGAAATCCAGAAAGTATTACAATTTTTTGGTCTTTTAGAATGTTCTCTCTTTCTAAAGTTTCAATAACATCGATTCCACTTAATGTGGGCATGTGCATATCTAAAAGAATCCTGTCGAACTTTTCCTTTTTAATACGTTCTAATCCCTCTTTGGAATCATTTGTCACACAATATTCAAAACCTAAAGATGAAATCATTTCTGAGATCAAATTTGTAATATTTTGATTATCGTCAATATGAAGTACTTTCACAAAATTTACTTTTTAGCTAAAGTGATTATAACTAATGTTTGTTCAGTTTAAACAATAATGTTGTTCTTTTTGACCTGAACAAACTCTTAGAGACTTTCAAAGGATGGTGTAATAATGTCTCCCAAATTCATCAATTATTTCTTTTATTCTTAAAATTTATTTTCAAAGATCTAAATTGAAAACTGGCAACCTTTTTACAATCACTTAATTCGAGGAGGTATGTTGGACCCTTTAATTAGATTTAAAGAATCTCATCATAAAGGATTAATTCCAGACGATACCTATAATCTGGTTTTAAAACGATTTCCTATTGCAGTAGGGGGGATAAATCGAATTGAGAAAGCCTCCAAAATACGATATCCGGTGGCATATGTGGAGCCCACAGCAGTAATCTCATCTTCTAGTCCACATTCTTATGAATTTGGGATTTTATTTGCTCGTACTATTCCAGTAGTGTTTGAAGATAAATTTCAAGTCGTAATTCAAATTTCAGCACCACTGGTTGCTTATGGCCTAAAGGGAACAATACATGCAATATTGGCACATGAATTTTTACATTATCTCGAACTGATTCGTAAAATATCTAAAATGGATTTACTGTCTGATGAGATCACCGGAAATTTGTTTGAAAATGTTTATGCAGATGAAACTAGATTGTTTGAACCACGTGCAGTTTTTCAGGATAGAACTTTGCTTGATCATATTACCAAAAGATTCCCTTCTGGATTTCGTGACTATAAATTAGAAGATAAGGTAATAAAATATTGGATTGATAAAGATCTTCCCCAAACCAATGTTTCCCTTGATTCTAATACCGTAAAATTATCAATAGAATCTCTTTCAAAAATAAAAATTGATTCAAAATTTCTAAAAAAAATAGATGAACTAGAACATAAAAGTGGAAAAATTCGCAAAAAAAAGCTTTATTGACAAACAATCCAATAATACAAATTTGAAAATTAGATTTTGTAGTTAATCAAAAGGTCTTAATTTTACTGATTTTGAGATGACATATGACTTCTTTTGATATTGATTGGTGTGGTGATTTTTACGGAATTTATTGGGCTTACGAAAAAGACAGACTAGTCGTTTCGACGGTTTTTGAGAATAAGGATCAAGCTCTACGATTGGCAAAAGAGGTTGAAACTTGGAGTGACAAGTTTACAAGAATGACGATAATTGAAAAAAATAATGACGAATATGCCATATGCTGTTATCAAGACCCACAAATTTCAAAAAGCCAAATCAACTTGGGACTTTATCGGTCTGGAATGAGGCAAGCATCAGGATATGAACAAGTAAAACCCATGATTGAAGAAAAATCTCCTCTTCTTCAGATTGCTTTTGCCTCTGATGTAAGAGTACTCAGCACATATGAGCAAATATCTAGACTTGTTCCAATTAGAAAATGTAGAATAATACAAGAAACTGATTTGAAAAAACAGGAATACTTTTTTGAAAAAACTGCTCATGAAAAAAATTTAATGGAAAATAAATCGAACACAAATGACTGAAAATAATCAATATCCAAAAATTAATTTCTCTGCAAATAAAATTCATGTTCATCATTGGCCTTTAACTTCTTCTGTTTGGAGTGAATCAACAAAAAAAATGATAGATCTTGAATTAAATGATAATCCTGAGAAAAAAAATATTTTGATCGAAGAACAAAAAATTAGGATCAACAATTATGAATTTAATAAAATCAAAAAAGTTGGTGTGACAGTACCTTTATTTAAAACTGAAACCAGAATGGTATTTGAAGGTCAATTTAAAAATATTAATGCTCATGTACATATAACTACCAACTCCAAAAATTATCTGGAGATTTTTAATAAACTAATGGTTTGGAAAAACAAATATTTTCTTGATTTTCCTTAGAAGATCTTTTTGTTTTAATTTTTCAATGTTTGATCGATATTATTGTTGACAATAATTTTCAAATTCATCGAATTACTAATGATGTTCCTATGGAATGTAAGAAGGGATATATTCATACTTTTACTTGGTTTGAAATCCAATCAAAAAAAATGTGTATCAACTGCGGAATTGAAGAAAAATAAATTAATTACATTAGCGTGAAAACTAAATAATTTTGTTTTTACAATTGTGATTTATTTGGAATTTAAAATTTTCTTTAATAGTAAAATTATTTTGTGGTGGAGCCAAAAACGATTTATTTCAAGTTATTATTTTCTTCCCAACAATCACACTGTTTCCATGTACATTTTGGACAATCGTATGGTGTTTCACTGTTTTTGCATTCCGAAGGAAGACAATTGCAACGGGGGCATTTTAATTCCATTGACAATTATGGGAATTTCTTTTTTGATATATTTACATTTTGTATAATAATTTGATTATTAATGGATTTTAAATCCTATTTGTTAAAATTTCTTCAATAAAATTTTCTAAATTTGAATGGATTTGAAAAATTAAAAAGGTATGATGACTATAAGGGTTAAATTCAATTATTATTGAATAAATACTTGTAAAGTATTTTTTATGATTGTGATTTTACTGGTTAAATTCGGTCAATCCACATTTTCCACAAGTATGTCTATCTTTGTGTTCGGACATGTAGATTCCTTTACCACATCTGGAACAAATTTTTTTTAACCTGGTTAATTTATCCCCATCTACTTTGAAATATTTGTAAACATTAGGACTAGATCCCTTTTTTCCTGCCATTATTCAGATTTTTCCTCTTTGGATTTTTCTATTGTTTCTTCTGTTTTTCCCTCGGTTCCCTCAGTTGGTGTTTCTGTTGATTCCTCTGCATCTTTTGTGTTTCCCTCGGTTCCTTCAGCTGATGCTTCTGCTGCTTTTTCTGCTTCAGCTAGTTTGGTTTTTGATTTTTCTAATCTTGAAAATATAGTTGGGTTGACGTGTTTTTTTGCTAACCCTTCGTCATCATAGACAAAGAAAGTACCTGTGATTATAGATTTTCCTGCATGGTTCTTTAATCTCATTGGGATGATGACCTTTTCTCCCAAACTAAATTCCTTGTTTATCATTTCTATGGCCTCAAGTTTTTTTAGCTTTCCTGCTAATCCTGTAAAATTACAGGTAATCTCTCTTCTAGAAAGAAATGTGTTGTTTACATCACTAACGGTCTGGATTAAGGACATGTATCGAAAATCCCCTTCATATTTCATATAAACCTTGATTGAAACCCAAGAACAAATTTAAGAAATAACAGGTGGTTATCCTTATGGCTAGATTCATGTTACATCTTAAAAATGAAAAATATGTGCCATCTGATTCACGTGAACTAGTACATAAAGCAAGAGATCTTTGCTCAAACATGAAGGCATCAGTAAGAGTTGCTCGAGTAGCCAGTAATTTTATAGAGTTTGATATTGAAGTTGAAAAAGAAGAATTAGATTTACTAATTGAGAAATTAAATCCAATTGGAAATTTAGCTAGTGCCAGACATATTGTTGAAGAGAAAATAGAAAAGGAGACAGGCATTAAGGACGGTATTTTTTATTTTAACCATGAAAGATTTTGGGAATCTCATGAATCTTTTGAGGGAGTTTGGAAAGATTGCCATGGCAGAGAAAAAGAATTAGTACAAGGAATAATATTATTGGCAGTAGCTTTTGCTCATTCTCAAAAAAATGATTATTTGATTGGTCTTGGAATGCTTGGCCGTGCTTTAGAGAAGCTTGGTAATTCTCCAGCAATGTATTATAACATTGATGTGGATATGATTCGAAGTAAGATAATTTCTATGCAAAAATCTAATACTTTGACTAAATTTGAGATTTAATTAAATTTAGAGCAGTTGGGACTACTTCGGCACCCTGCAACAAACCTATACTGCCTTTTTTAGCTTGTTCTTCTGTCATTCTAGTAGTTCCATCATTTTTAATGAAATCTCCTGAAACTAATACTGGCACCGGGTCATCACTGTGACCCTTATTTATGCAAGGAGTGGAATGATCTGCAGAAATAACTATGGCCACGTTTTTTGAATCAATATTTTCTAATAATGTCTTAAAAAATCTTTGATCAATCTCTTCAATGTTTTTCATTTTTCCTACCGCATCTCCGTCATGACCAAATTCATCAGGGCCTTTCAGATGTACATAAATTGCATTTTGAGTTTCCATAGCTTTTGCTGCCACTCTAGCCTTTTCTTCATAATCTGTCAATCCCCCTGCTTCAAAGGCCTGCATTTTTAGCACATTTGAAATTCCCAATTCTACAGGCATATCTACAATACAAGAAAAATTCATAGAATATTTTTCATTGATTGGAATGACATTTGGATATTTATTTCCAGCATCTCGCAACAATATACAACTTAATTTTTTTTGGTTTGAATACTCTCGCCTATGATTTACAGGACTTTCTTTCATTATTTGCAAAGATTGATCTGTGAATTCATTTACTAAATTTGCTGTGATTTTTGAACTCTCTGTTTCCTCTAAGGGAAGACATTTTTCAATTCGCATAAAGTCTCCCACTGCCTTTGCAACTCCCATTCCAGCCACTCGGGCATATGCAGGGTCTGTGTTGGTAATTTCTGATGAAAGTATGATCCCATCGGATCTTATTCTAACTGTAACACGATGTCCTATTGTGGGAGCTACGACCACCGATGAATTTGGTTGGAAAAATTTTATTTTGTTTTCAATCTCTTTTGCAATCTCTTGAGCATCTTTTTTCTCTATTTGTCTTCCTGCCCTTCTATCAATAATTGCTCCTTCATCATTTAAAGTAGAAAAATTTCCCCTCAAAGCCAAATCTCCATCCTTAAAATCAATTCCCACACCTATGGCCTCTATTACTCCTCTTCCCACATAATCCGAATGAAGGAATTTGTATCCTAACATGTTGAATACTGCAATATCTGATTCTGGAGCTATTCCTTTTCCAACAGAGATTACCTCTCCAATTGAACCATTTTTTGCTATTCTATCTATTGTTGGAGTATTTGCAGCTTCTAGGGGTGTTTTTCCGTCCAAATCTGGATGTGGGAGGTCACCTACTCCATCTAATAGAACATAAACCATATGAACATCCGAATTATCCATACTACTTTTCGATTTTCCAATTTTCACAGTCTCCTTTAAAGCTTGCAGAAAAATTTGCGATCATTAATTTAAAATCGCTTTGATTGAATCTGGAAATTTGTTTTAGTGATTTCTTATCCTTTCATGAAAATTACTAGTTTCTAGACCATCAAGCTTCAAAATTGGTTTTATTTTTCATAAATTTAGATCTGCGTAAACATTTTAACATGCGTTTTCTGCCATTAAAAACTATGGGAGACATGAGAAAAGATTATGTTTCTGAACGTTTTATGATTATTTCAAAAAAAGACGACAAAGTAATTGATCCTAAAAAATTGCCCTATGCTCCTGGCAATGAATCTATGACAAATCCTTCCGTCCTTTCTTTGGTTGCCAAGGATGGAATGCTGCAACGTCTTCAGGATAATGAAGATGAGTATGTCAAAAATTGGTCTATCAGAGTTTTTGAAAGTAAAAATCCTGTAGTCTCAATAGAGGCCGAAAATTCATACAGCGATAAACCTCATTACAGTGAACCGGCATATGGATATCATTATGTGGTTGTGGCTTCTCCAAAACAAAAGGATACTTTTGCAACGATAGATCCTGAACAATGGTCAAACGTTTTAGTGGTCGTCCAGGATAGATTAAGGTGGCTTTATACCCAAAAAGGAGTTACCTACGTTTCGATTTATGGCGATCAAGGAGTAGAAGCTGGAAATAACAATCCACATCCTCATTTGAATTTAATCACTTTTTCAACAATTCCACCAATAATAGAATCTGAGGCAGAAGCATCTCATAACATCCTAAATGAAAAAGGAGTATGCGTTATGTGTCAAACTATTAACGCTGAAACTGGCAGCGCTAGACAAGTACTTCAAACAGAAGGGTTTATTGCATTTTGTCCATGGTCCCCATCATATCCTTATGAATTTTGGATAACCCCAAAAAAACATACAACAAGTTTCTCTAAAATAACTCAAAAAGAAATTAACGATTTGTCTCTAATCTTAAGGGCGACCTTGGGAGGTTTATCAAAAACCATCAAAAATGTTTCATATAATTTGGTATTTCATTTATCTCCAGAAAAAAAGAATAGCCGACAGATTCATTGGCACATTGAAATTTATCCAATAACAAAATCCTGGTCTGGGTTAGAAAGAGGCTACGGGATTTTCTTAAATGATGTTTCACCAGAGCAGGCTGCAGAAAAACTTGGTGCTGCATGTCGAAAAGAATTGGCCAATCTAGTCGGTATTATCTAAATTTTTGAATGGTTTATTTATCAACCGTAATTTGTTAATTTAATGGGAATTGAAAAATGGATTGCAGTTACCAGTTTAGGTTTATTTCTAATGTTTGTTGGGGAAATGATTTCGATTTACGTATTTATGACTGATGTTCCCGAAAATTTTGATTTTGGTTTGGACTTTGATCCAGATCCTAAAATTTTTCAGTTTATTTCAATTGGTGTTGCCCCAGCTGCTATTATGGCTGGTCTTCCATATTTGATGTCTAGACGTTATGGTTCAAAACCAATTGGTTACCTTATCCTTGCAGGTGGTGTTGTATTGCTTGTTGGAATGGCATACTGTTATACTCTTGTCGATAAAATTGAAGAGGCATTCATTACAGATACTGTAACATACACGCCAATTCTCTTTATGATCTTATCTGTACCGGTTATGGTAGTAGGTGCTTCGTTGCTAAAAATAAAAAAAAGAAGACCAAAAAAAGAATATTTTTAGATATGATCAAATCTTAATGCATTTGCATTATGCCTAAATCCTAATTTTTCATAAAAGAGTTTTACATCATCAACACAGTCTAAGATTGTTTTGTAGCATCCTTTTGTTTTGGCCAAGTCTAACAAATTTTTGATAATTTTCTCCCCTATTTTTTGCCCTTGATAATTTTTATTAACTGCAACATCTTCAATATGACCTACTTTACCACCGTTGTGTATGAATTTGAACTCTATCAATAGAGTCGCAGCTCCAACTACTTTTTCATCTATTAACGCCACTACTATGATGTGTTCTGAATTATTTTGGATTTTTTCAAAAATGTTATTGGCAGTTCTTTGATCTATATTGCTTGTTTGACGAAGGGAATCTAACGAAGTAAAAAACCCATTCCATAAATCTTCTTTTCTTAGTTCTCTAATAATGATGTCATTCATTTTTTAACTATATTTTTCCAAGCTTTTGAATATATTCGTTATTTGCTTTTTCGTATGATTCTTTATTTCCAATATCGATGAACCCATTTTTACCGATAAAACTGCTTACTAATTTTTTCTTTTTCATTACTTTGTTAATTACATCATCCATTCCATATGGTTTATTTTTAGGAATTAATTTCAGAATATCTTTTTCCATAACATAGCATCCCATGTTGATATTTGCCTTGATTTCTGGTTTTTCCTTCCATTTTGTAACCTTGTCATTTTTTGTAGTCTCAATTACTCCATAGGGTAAATTAGTTTTGTATTCATGCAAACCTATTGTTACAAATGAATTTTTTCGTTTATGTTGCTTTATCATATTAGCTAAATTAAAACCATAAATTGAATCTCCATACATACAGACAAAAGTATCATCAATGAATTTTTCTGCTGTCTTTAATTGTCCTGCAGTAGCAAGAGGCTTGTTAGCTATTGCGTACTCGATATTTACTCCAAATTGTTTTCCGTCCTCAAAATAGTCTTCTATGGTTCTTCGTAGGTAGCTTACACATAAGACGATTGATTTTATTCCGTTTTTTTTGGACCACTCTATAAGGTGTTCCAAAATGGGTTTTTCCCCTAGCGGCATCATTGGTTTTGGAAGAAATGTGGTGTATGGTTGTAATCTAGTTCCCAAACCCCCCGCCAAAATAACTGCTTTCACAAGAAACCTCTCAATTTTCTCTATTTATGTTCAAGTGTGTGTTTGAAATAAACTATAATCTTTAAAATATTTTGGAAATTTTTTCGATAACTGATTTAGGATTTGTTCCAAAAATTATGATCATTGGTTCTTTTCCAAAATCTCCTTTATGAAAAATTGCATCTGGTGGTTCTTTGGAATCTCTCAAAGATTCGGTTATTCCCCATTTTATCGATGATCCTTCCTTGCTTTTACTCGTAATGGGTTCTTTTACCCTATCATAATTTTTTACAATAAATCGATTTTTTTCTAATTTGGCAATTGTTTCTTTTTGAAATTTGAGATTAATAGCCGAACGTATGTGGGGAAATTTTTTATTCATTGTAAGGATCGCTGTTGCAACATGTTTGGATCCGCCATATTCCAAATTTCCCACTTTGGTTACTTTTTCCCCTGTTTTTACAATTCTGCCAGAAATTCCAAGGATATCTGTGATGGATTTGGGTGACTTTTTTGAAAATACAAAATTTGATTGACATTCAGGTATTCTAAGAAAAATATTTTTAATCTCAATGAAATTGTTTATTGCGTTTGATAATTCTGAATGTAATTTATCTGATTGTTTTTGTGTAATGTGTAATCCTCCTCCAATTTTTTGTGCATTTTTGATCGAATCAAAGGTAAACCTCTTTGCGAACTTTGCTGATTCTAAAATTGATTTATCTTGAGCCAAAGCAAATAACATCGATGCAGAATAATTACAACCACTTCCGTGATTTGACATGTTTATTTTTTTATTTTCCATAAAATATTGATTTTCAGTCACCACAAAATCCGTCATAATATTTTTTTTTAATTCTAATCCTGTTATTATGATACTTTTGGTTCCCATTCCCTGAAATTCTTTTACTACTTTTTGAAGTGATTTTTTTGAATGAATCTTAATCTTGGAGATAAATTCAGCCTCAAATTTGTTGGGAGTAATCACCGTGGCGATAGGAATTAAATATTTTTTAAAATCTTTGATTGCAGATTTTTGAATTAATTTTCCACCTGTGGATGAAATTATTACAGGGTCCACGATTATTGGAACGGAAAGGCTCTTTATTTTATCGTAAATTAGTTTAATATTTTCTGCATTGTACACCATCCCGATTTTAATTCCATCTATTTTAAAATCTGAAAATATGGAGTCTAACTGTGCTTTCAAAAGTTTTTTTGACACTGGTTGTATCATTCCAAACTTTGAAGTATTTTGACTTGTTATTGCCGTAATTATGGTTAATCCATATACGTTTAATGTGGCAAATGTTTTAACATCGCTTTGAATTCCGGCACCTGACGAAGGGTCAGACCCACCAATCGAGAGTAAATTCATGACTTTTTTCTAAAACTTAGACTAATTTGTTTATCTTTAAAGAAACAGATCTATTTTTTCTAAAATTATGAAATTTGTTGGAGACAATCATTTGAACAATAGTCATCCCTTAAGCTTTGAAATTCTCTCCCACAATGTTTGCACTCTCTAACGGTTCTCACTGGTTCCTTATGGTTTTTCTAACATATAAGATCGATCGTTTTAATATTAAAAATTCAGTCATTTTTCTTAGCGATCCGTTTTTTATCAAATTCTCAAGATGTTTAAATCAGGTCACATCGTAGAATATTCATGAGTACTCAAATGAGTGCAGCACGAAGAGGAGTTGTCACCGATGAAATGAAAATTGTTTCAAAGGATGAACAAGTCACTCCTGAATGGTTATTGCCAAAAATAGCTAGAGGTGCAATAATAATTCCAAGCAACAATAAAAGGAGACAAAAAATTCACAACGTTGGAATTGGAAAAGGATTAAAAACAAAAGTTAATGTGAACATTGGAACATCTACACTCAATGTTAATCTTGAGGAAGAAATTGAAAAAGCAAAAATTGCAGTAAAGTATCATGCTGACACTATTATGGATCTAAGCGATGGAGGAGACGTAAAAAAAATTAGACAAACCTTGTTAGAGGAAGCCCCAATCACTTTTGGTACTGTTCCCATTTATGAGGCTTATAATTATGGTGTTGAGGTTCACAAAAATCCTTTGAACTTAATTGAAGATGACTTTCTAAAAGCGTTTGAAAATAATGCCAAAGATGGTGTTGATTATACCACAATTCACTGTGGAATTACAAAGGAAATTGCAAAAAAAATTTTAAAAGTTCAAAGATATGGTGGGGTTGTAAGTAAAGGTGGTACGTTAACTGCTGCTTGGATGCTCAAACACGATAAAGAAAATCCATACATTACTCATTATGATTATTTACTGGAACTGGCACGAAAATATGATGTGACCTTTAGTCTAGGGGACGCATTAAGACCTGGTTCAATTCTTGATTCTCATGACGAATTACAAGTTCAAGAAATGATAAACATGGTTGATTTGACAAAAAGAGCTCATGAAAAAGATGTTCAGGTTATGATAGAAGGTCCAGGACATGTACCATTAAACGAAGTGGCCGCAAATGTGAGACTAGCAAAATCCCTTATTGGCGATGTTCCGTACTATGTTCTGGGTCCATTAGTTACTGATGTGGCCTCAGGTCATGATCACATCGCAAGTGCTATAGGTGCTGCCGTATCGGCTAGCGAGGGAGTAGATTTACTTTGTTATCTTACCCCTTCTGAACATTTAGGTTTACCAAATACTGAGGAAGTCAAAGCAGGTTTAATTGCCTATAGGATTGCAGCTCATGCCGCAGATCTGGTGAAAATTCGTGAAAAAGCCATCAAGTGGGATATGGCAATGAGTGAGGCAAGACGTACCCTTGATTGGGAAAAACAATTAGCCTTATCAATTGATCCGGAGGAAGCAGCAAAAATTCACAGCAGGACAGGACAGCATCCTGGAAACAGTGTTCCGTGTACGATGTGTGGAGGAGCTTGTGTATACATTATGCTCCCTCAGCAGAGAAAATATGAAAAAGAAAACCTACAGCAAACTGAATAAAACTTTGTCAATACTTGGAACCGTTTCATAATTTTTTAATTCATCGATCGAAATCCATTTGTATTCAGAGTTTTCCCAATTTAGTTTAATCATTGGATTATTTACTTCAAATAGAAATGGAAAAATTTCCCATTCATGGTTTTCATATTGAGGTGAGTGTACTTTCATTTCAGAAGCTGCTTTTAAAAATTTGATTTTATTCTCAATTATTCCCAATTCCTCAAAAATTTCTATTTTTGCTCTTCTTAGAGGTGACTCATCATTTTCGATTATTCCACTTACACCTGCCCATAAACCCTTCATGGTTTTTACTGTACTACTTCTTTTTAGAAGAAGAAATTTATCGTCATCTTTTAGGAATGAAGTAACTATCTTTGTAGAGCGCATTTTTGCTATTTCTTCTCAATTGCATTTGCCATTTTGGTTAATTTTTTGTAGGATGTATCAAGATCAGTTTTAGTGGACAACCTTTCTTGGCATGACTTGATGTAACTAATGACTTCTTCAGTTTTTGATTCTTGAACAGCAGTAAGAAGTCTTCCTACATCCTTCCAAAGATCTTCTGCTACCCTTCGAATTTCTGGATTTGCAATAATGGTTTCAATTAATTCTGGAGATTCTGTCATTATGCTTTCTGCAAGAGTTTTTTGAATTCTAAATGTGGTTCCTGACATTTTTTCTGTAAGGGCAATTTTTTCATCTTTTGAAATAATATTTGCAAACACTAGATTTAGGAGATGAGTAAGTCCTAGTATTACGGCTATTTTTTTATCATGTTCTGCTGCATCGATAGTAACAAAATTTGCTCCTTCAAAAAGTGATTTTGCAACTGTTAGCTCTTTTTTGGCATCTTTTACTGGAACTGATATTATGTTTTGTCCTTTGATATTTTTTACACCTGGCCCAAACATAGGGTGAATGCAAATGGGATTAATTTTTGCTGGCATCTTGGTTAACGATGGTACCGTTTTTGCCTTTTCAGAGGAAATGTCAATTAGATATGTCCCTCTTTTCATTTCTTTGGCAATTAATCTAATGATTTCCGGAGTTTTTCTTGTGGGAATGCATAAAATTACATAATCTGCTTTTAGAATTGCCCCCACCAATGAATTTGCCTGTATGATGTCTTTTCCCTTAATTTTATTTTCTTCATCAAATCCAGTTACTTGAAAATCTTTATCTGCAAAATATTTTGAAAACCATTGACCCATTTGTCCCCCGGCACCAATAATTGTAATTGCTTTTTTCATTGTATGTCTCTCACATATTCATCAAGTATATTCATTCCTTCTGTTAGTATTTCCTCATCCTGACAGGCAGATAATCTGATAAAATTTTTGTAATTCCCGAATCCTTCCCCTGGTGCAACTGCCAATCCCTTATCTAAGAGATTATTTGCAAATTGAATCCCATCAAATCCTTCTTTATTAACCCGAGCAAAGATGTACATTGCACCATCTGGAACGATAAATTCAAGATTCATTTCGTTTGCTTTTTTTGCCAATAACTCTAATCTTCGCTGTACTGTATTAGTATTATCTGAGGTATCTGCCTCTAATGCTTTCATTGCAACGTATTGGATTGGTTCTGAAACATTGGTAAGACATAACGCCTCGAATTTTGATAACTCATTGATAATATTCTTCTGAGCAATAATGTATCCAATTCTAAATCCTGTCATTGCATGAGATTTTGAAAACGATTGAGTTACTATGCTTTTTTCATAATTATAGGAAAGGATACTTTTCCAATTTGCGTATGCATATTGCGAATAAATTTCATCACTTAAAATGTATAGGTTATTTTTTATTGCCAGATTAACAATTTGATCTTGCAATTTTGTAGGTAGAATTTTTCCAGTGGGATTGTTTGGATAATTTAGGGAAATCATTTTTGTATTTGAATTGATTGTTTTTTCTATTTGGGGAATAGATGGTTCCCAATTTTCTTCTAATGTGGTGGTAATGGTTCTTACCTTTACTCCTGAATGTAATGCACAATCTTTGTATGCAGGCCAAGCTGGTTCAATAACAATCAATTCATCTCCAGGATTAAGCAGAGTATTGATTGCCGTAAAAATCCCAAATCTTGCACCAGGAGTTACCATGATGTTTTCTTGTTTAATATCTACTTCAAAATTTTTAGAAACATGCTGTGCTAGAGATTCTCTTAATTGAGGCATTCCTTTTGCTTGACCGTATTTCAAAAATCCCTTATCATACACTTCAGCAAGTGCATCCTTAACAATCTGTGGTGGTAAAAAATCCGGTTCCCCTACCTCCATGTGAATTATTTTTCTCCCCTCTAATTCCAGAGATTTTGCCTTCAGGAATATGGAAAGGTGTGTTTCTTTATTATTGGATTGTACTTTTACAGATTCATTTAGAAGAAAATTCAAAAATTTGGTGGCTATAGGTTCCTCAAAATTCAATTCTTTACACAAGGAAATAATTTTAATTCGTAGGTTATCTTCCCTGGTTTCATCAGTGATTACCTTTCCAGTATTTTTTTTAATTTCCCCAATTTCTCTGGAGATGTCAGTTCTCGTCTTTAACATCTTAATCATTTCAATGGTGATCTCGTCCATTTTACTACGAAGTTCGTTAATATCAGACATTTTTTCACAGTACGGGTTTAATTTGCCCTGCTAAGAGAGCGTGATCCGCTAATGTTAACGCTACAAGAGAATCGACCACCGGTGGCGCCCTTGGAACAACACATGGATCATGTCTTCCTTGAACTTGTAGGTTCGTAATCTTTTTAGTTTTAATATCTACAGTACTCTGTTTTTGAGAAATTGATGAAGCAGGTTTAAACGCAATTCTTATTGTTATTGGCATTCCATTTGAAATTCCTCCAAGAATTCCACCAGAATTATTTGTCTTGGTAATTATTTTTCCTCTCTTGATGGTATACAAATCGTTATTTTCAGAACCAAATAATTTTGAACCTTCGAATCCTGAACCAAATTCTATTCCTTTTACTGAAGGTATTGAAAAAATAGCTTTACTCAAATCCGATTCTAATGAACTAAAAATTGGTTCACCTAAACCTATAGGGACATTGGTAGTTATTGATTCAATTATGCCCCCAAGGGAATCCCCTTTCTTTCTTGCACTCAAAATAGAGGCCCTCATATTTTTTGCCGTGTTATCATCAGGACATCGAACATCATTTTTGTAAATTGATTTTGTCATTATTTTATCAAATTCTTTTTTCATTTCAATTTTACCAATTTGTTTTGTATAAGAATTAGTTTCAATCCCTAATGTGACTTTGAGTAATTTCCGTGCAATTGCTCCGCCCATAACATGGGTTGCAGTTAATCTCCCAGAAAATCTGCCCCCTCCTCTATAATCATTAAAGTGATTATATTTTACCATGGCTGGATAATCCGAATGACCAGGACGAAGCTTTGTTTTCAAATTTTCATAATCTCGAGATTTTTTGTCACTATTCCAGATTATCATCGTAATTGGAGCTCCTGTGGTAAATCCTCTAAACACTCCCGAAATAATTTCTACCTTGTCACCTTCTTTTCTTTGAGTAGTAATTAGGGATGTTCCAGGTTTTCTATAGTCTAGCATCTTCTGAATATCTTTTTCATTGACTTCTAGTCCCGCTGGACATCCATCAACAACAGCGCCAATCGTTTCTCCATGACTCTCCCCAAAACTGGTTAATACTAAGCGGTGACCAATAGAATTTTCTGGCAATAATCTATGAAGGTTTGGCGATGTTTATAATTCCTCATTTAAAAAAATCCAAAAATTTGGATTAATTTTTCTCGGTTCTGGAAATTATTTGTCTTGTAATTGTTAAAATTATAATATTTGTTAATGTTTTATCAAATAATTTCAAATAAATTTTAAATATAATGATATCCTATATTAAATATGATAAAACGTGCAAATTTTAATGAATAATTTGCGCGGCCCTGCGAAAAATACATGTTGTTAACGCAATGGCGTTCTGGGTGAGGAGAAAGCTTTTCACTCTATACAGGGTCGCGCCTTTTGCTTTATTTTAACAATTTTTTAAAATCATAATTCAGGATTAGAAATTTTAGCTCCAATTTTGTTCATTTCTTCTACAAAATTTGGATAGGACACTTTAACGGATTCAGGATCTGAAACTGTACAATCTCCTACATACATCCCTGCAATGCAAAATGCCATAAATAATCGATGATCATTTTCTGAATTCAAACATCCACCTTTTAGATTACTGGAAAAATTCAAAATCAGTCCGTCTTCTTTTTCTTCTACTGTAACTCCTAATTTGGAAATCTCTCTTGCTATTATTGCAATTCTATCTGTCTCCTTTAGTCTGGCATGTTTTACATTGACGATTTCAATAGGACTTGATGTCTTCAAAGATAATATTGCTAATGGAGGAAGTAAATCTGGAGAATTACTTAGATCAAATTTTCCACCGTTTAATTTCTCTGGAGATAGTATGGATAATTTATCATCCTCAATTGTAACCTTGACTCCCATCTGTTCTAAAATATCAATAAATACTTCGTCGCCATGTGGTAAATTCCCAATACTTCCAATGACTACTAAATTTTCTCCGCATAATACTGCAGCTGACAAAAGTAAAGCTAGACTAGAAAAATCAATTGGAACTGTAAAAACAGATGGTTTGTAAATTTGAGGTTCAATGTTGTATCGTTTATAGGGAATTAATGTTTGAACCGAAACTCCAAAATGCCTCATCGTAGAAATGGTGGCATCAAGGTATGGTTTTGATACTAAATTTCCTTCAATTACCAACTGAATTCCATTTTCGGTTAATGGGGCAGTAATCAACAAGGCTGAAATAAATTGACTGGAGAAACTTCCAGGAATTGAAACATTTCCTCCCTTAATTTTTCCAGTAATTGTAATGGGAGGTTTTCCCTCAGTTGAGGAACATTTTGCACCCATGCTTTCAAGAGCATCTAGCAAAGGTTTCATTGGTCTTTTTTGTAGACTGGAATCTCCAGTTAAGGTAGTTTTCTCTGAAAATAAACTGGCGATTCCTGATGCTATTCTTATCGTAGTTCCAGAGTTTTCTGCGTTAATTTCAGGCACAAATTTACCGTTTCCTATAGATTGAGTTACTATTATTGAAGAATTTTCTTCCTCAATTTTGGCTCCAAAGTTTTTACACGCATTAATAGTTGCACGAGTATCATCTGAGAACAATACGTTATCCACCTTGCTATTGTTTCCTGCAAGTGAAGCTAGAAAAATAGCTCGGTGAGTATAACTCTTGTTAGGTGGACAAACTAGATTTCCTGATAGTTTTGATTTTTCTACCTTACAACTCATATACTTCAGCTTTTTTGTTATTTATTTTTGAAACAATTATGTTTCCATCAAGAGAAGAAAAAACTTTTTTTACATTTTGTTCATCTTCTTTTTTTGCAATGGCAGCTATTGCCGGTCCATTTCCAGAGATTGATGCTGCCACTGCACCTTTTTCAAGAAGATTTGTTATAATTTTTGGATCTGAATTTAAAATTGTCGATGTTGCTAAACCATTAATTATCATCGCTTGCCAATAATTGGCATTTTTAGCTAATTTCCATGCATTGTAAAAAACAGCAGATAGTACTTTTAATTTTTTTAAATTTCCACGTTTACGATTTTTGGGAACAAAAATTATTGCAATTAAATTGGTCGGAATTTTTTCTGATCGAACTATTTGTTTCTTGGCATTATCTGTTACATTAAAACCTCCAAAATAACAAGAACATGCATCATCATATGCCCCAGTAATACTTACTTTGGATTCTATTGAGGCCTGTACCCCAGCTAGCAAAATCTTTTGATCTGTTAATTCTGGTTTGAAAATTTTTGCACATGCTAGGGCAATGGCTGAGGATATTGCGCTAGAACTTTTTAATCCATAACCCGTTGGAATCTCTGATTCTAAAGTTATCGTAATTTTATTTTGTTCCAACTCTTTTTTTGTTAAAATTTTTTCTACGGTTTTATTTATTAATCGTGAACTAAGAGTCTTATTCTTTGATTGAATGGTGATTCCTTTTCCAGGCTTTGTTTCCACTATGGCCTCAACTTTAAGTGCGATACCCAAAGTTGCCCCCTTTTTGTTTGCTATGGCATTTACGAGTGAAACTGCACCATGAACAATTGCTTTTGATTTTGCCATTATATTCCTCCTAAGAGGGCCTTTTTCATGGCATTATAAGGTGCTTCTGTGCCATGCCAAATTTCAAAAGCTCTTGCTGCTTGACCTAGTAACATTTCGTAACCATAAATTATTGTGGCTTCCTTTTGCTTCCCTTTTTTTAAAAAATCAGTATTCATTGGCAGGTAGACAATATCGTAAACAATTGTTTCTGGTCTAATAGATTCAAAAGAAATAGGACTGGGTTCATTTTTCAACCCTATTGATGTGGCATTTACAATTATGTCGAATTCCTCTAGGTTACTTCCAAGGTTTTCTATGGTTATGGAATCTGAGTTTAGTCCTATTTTATTTGCAAACTGTTTCAAATTATTTGCTTTTTCAAGTGTTCTGTTTGCAATGGTAATGTGCTGTGCTTTTTCCTTGGCAAAACCTGCAACAATAGCTCTCGCCGCACCACCTGCCCCAAGTAAAAGAATTTTAGTATCTTGAATTCTGATTTTCTTTTTTTTAAATGGATCTAAAAATCCATCCATGTCTGTATTGTAACCTTTTAAAATTCCTTCATTATTTATCACTGTGTTTACTGCTCCAATTAGACTGCACGATTCATCAGTTTTATCCAAATATTTCATCATCTCTATTTTGTGGGGGATGGTAACATTGAATCCATCTATTTTTATTTTTTTCAGTGATTCTATTCCTTCCTTTAATTCTCCTCTGGGAATTCTATATGCAATATATGAGCAATCCAAGTTCAAATCTCTAAAAGCTGCACTGTGAATATTTGGGGAAAGTGAATGATTAATAGGATCTCCTATCACTGCAAATGTTTTTGACATATTTTTTCTGGTTCACATGATTGATTTAAACTCTCAACTTCAGCTTTTACAACAAATAGGAAATTATTTTTGGAAATTAGTTTATCTAAAATTGTTTTTTCGGTAAAATCTATTTTTTTAAATTAATGATTTTATTTATTTCATCAACACTAAACTGACCAGGGGCTATTGGCTTTCCTAACGACACATAGGTAAATGGGCTACCAAGAAATAGGCTCAAAATTCTAGAGGTTCTGCCTAGATCTCCCATGGCAAAGGCAACCAAATTGGTTTTTCCCTTTTTATTGTATAATTGTAAAACTCTGGCAGAATCATCAGTTGATTCTGCCGTAGTTACAATTTTTACGTTAGATGAGAATTTGCTCATTTGTGCTAGTTTTTTGTACAATTGAGAAAAACTAGGAGTTTTTTTAAAATCATGCTCAGAAATTAGAAGATTTGTTTTTGTAGTTTTTAGATATTTTACTAAATTCTTATTTTTTTTGATCGTGTTAAATTCAACATCTAGTAAAAAGGGGTTATACTCTGCAATTAATTTTAGTATGGATATCCTCTCTTTTTCATTTCCAATAAATTTCCCGCCCTCTAATTTTGGTCTTAATGTGCAGACGATATTTTTTAAATTTTTTTTTACATTGTCTAAAACTTGGGGTATGTCTTCTTTTTTTAGAAAATCAAATCTTATCTCGACATACTTTGATTTCTTTAACGCTTTTTTTATAGTTTGATTTAGTTTTTTAGGAGTGGTCTCGGCAATTGATACACATGTTTTGTATTTCATTTTAATTATTTTTCTAAAATGTATTCGTCATCTACTTCCATTCCAAAATGTCTTCCTGTGGCAGACTTGGAGTATACCATTACAATGTCTCCTTTTTTGAGATGAGTTACTGAAACAAGTTGGCCATTTGGTTTTACAAATCGAATGGTTTCTGCGTCTTGAGCAATAATTCCTCCAATTTCACCATTTACTGAGGCTTTGATCATTAACATTGGGCGTCTTTCAATTTTGGATCGTCCTACCGTTGCTCTTCTTGCTTTCCCTTTGGAATTTATTATTAGCACTTCGGAGCCTGTTTCTACTTCGGAAAGATAGTTTGTGGTACCATCTGGAGATAAAGTGTAACAATGTACTGCTCCAGCGTTTACTCTGAAAGGCCTTGGTGATGTAAATGAGGATCCAACTGATTCGTTATGCACTAAAAACAAAAAGTTTGATCTACTTCCAATTAGCATTCCTTCTCCTTTATGCAACATTGATGCAGTATCTACGCAAACTCTCTCACCATCTCCTACTTCTTTGATTTGAATGATCTTACCTTTTTTCAGGTCAAAAGTTCTACTTCCAAGGTATAACATTACTTCTCTTACTTCTCCTATTGATGAGGTGCTGAAAATTACACCATCTACTCCTACTTCTAAAATGGAAAACATTTTTCTTACTTCTTCAGGTGTTTTTGCTATGGCGTAGATTTTGGTATGAATTTTGTGTAGTTTTGCAATTATATTTTCAAGAGGAATTATTTTCCAATCCTTTACCTCTACTATGACAAAATCTAGACCTTTTTTTGAAATGCTTAGAATGTTTTCAATATCTTTGTTTGATAATATCTCAAATTTTCTTCCTATTTTTTTTCCTTTTGGTGTTTTTACATTTTCTTTTTCAAGTATAACGTGTTTTGCCTGAGGTGAGGGAAATATCGTTTCAAGCTTTGTTTTGGTAGTTCCTATTTTTTTTGGATCTAGATAAACCATTTTGACTCCTTCTCCTTCTAACTGGGAAAGGAATTTTGATAATTGGCTTTGAGGTACTTTGGGGGTGACGATTAGTTCTCGAGTTTTACTCAATTTTTTTCATTGCTTCCTTGACGGATTCTTTTTTGAAAATAATCGATGCTAATGCTTCAACCATTTTTTCTGGAGTTTTATGGGCAAAAATGTTTCTTCCATATGTTACTCCTTTTGCACCTGCCGTCATTGCATCTTCAGTCATTTGTAGAATGTCCAAGTCTGTTTTAGCTTTTGGTCCACCAGCAATTACAATTGGCACTGGTGTACTTTTTACAATTTTTGAAAATGAATCAATATCTCCAGTGTATAAGGTTTTGACAATGTCTGCTCCACATTCAGCACCAATTCTTGCGACATGTCCTACAATTTCAGGATCATGCGGATCTTTTACATTCTCTCCTCTTGGATACATCATTGCCAAAAGTGGCATATCCCATTTGTGGCATTGGTCAGCAGTTAGTCCGAGTTGTTCTAACATTTCTGGTTCTTCCTTTCCACCAATATTGATATGCAGAGAAACTCCATCTGCTCCTAATCGTAATGCCTCTTTTACAGTTCCAGTTAGCATCTTTCTATTAGGTGACATTGATAATATGGAACTGCTTGAAAAATGAACTAAAATCCCTACTTTTGGCGGCCTATGTAATGCCTTGATAATTCCTTTGTTAATAATCACACTTGTAAGACCATGTCCTTCACATTGGTAAATTGTAGATACTGGATCTTCTAGACCCTCAATAGGTCCGTTTGAAATTCCATGATCCATTGGAATGCAGAGCATCCTTCCTTTCCTTAAGATTCGATTAAGTCTTATTTGATGACCTGATACCATGGGTGGATCTCTTTTGGCTGCCCTACTTAAAAATATCTTGAAGCACTTAGGCAAGAATTAGTAGTGAGCCTTGTTTACAAAACATTTTGAGAAAGTGGTATTAACTTTCACAAATTACTTGGCTGGTCTTCCCACCTGTGTAAAGATGCATCAATGCATCCACATCACATTCAGAAATAAATGGTGCAGGAGTCTGAATAACGGGATACATCAAGTCTTCGGGAGCAGTAGCATGTGCAAGTCCCGCTACATGTCCAAATTCATGCCGAATAATTATTTCCATATGTTCATTGGATAACAAGTCAGCCTCGTAAATTGTAATGTAAGATCTTAGTATAGTCCTTTCATCATCATTTACCAGCGAATTTGTTACCCCTGACAAACCTTCTCCACTTTTAGAATTTGTTAGTGTGATAATGATATCTGCATCATCCTTGTCTGTGAAAGAAATTTCTAATGGTTCTTCAATCCCACGAAGTTCTCTTAGATGATCTATGACTCCTTTCCAACCTATCCAATATGTGGATGTTCCTTCATCTCCCTTAAACACCAGCCTGTTATCAATCTGTATTGTCTCAGTGGACATTATTGCTTTTTTAATTGCATCAATTTTTTCTTTAGGATAATTATCTTTATCAACAATTTGGATTTTTAGGCTTTCACGGGGTTGCCATGCATACCATGTTTCCAAGGCATCACCTTTCAGATTCTGTACCAGATATTGAGTTTTAAGTGGTTTTGCTTGAGCATTTTCTTCAATGACGGAAACAGTTTTTTGTACTGCTAAAAAGTCTAAAGCAAAACCAAATACTACTAGACCAATAATTATTACAATGAGGATTTGAGTATTACGTAAGGATTTTTTTAATTTATTATAATCATCCATATTCTATAACTATCCTAAAAGCAGATAAATAACAGAATAATAAAAACAAATCATTGAAGATTATGCAGGCCTCTTTATCTAAAAAAATTCTTTTTTCTGTTTTAATATGCCTAGGATTTACTGCCACTGCAAATGCTGCTTATGTTGAGAATTATTCATTTCCTTATGTTTTAGACCCTCTAACTGAATCACAAATTCAAGAATGTGAATCAATACACAAAGATTTCACTTCTTTATCTGATTCTGATTTTTACACTAGATATGAACTCAATTCTATTTCAGGAAACTGCGTAATGTTATTTGAGGATGAATTATGGAACTATGAGGGTTCAGATAGATATGAAAAACTTTCAGAAAGATCTGAAGAATTAGTACAAGAACATGAAACAGAATTAAAACAAAGTCGTGAAAATTTTTACATAAATCCTAGATCAGTAACTGAACTACAAATTCCAGGAACCTTTTTGTTTGAATTTGACGGATGTAGTGGAGACCAAACAATTAACGCAAGCGATATTTCTATAGTTTCTGATAAAGAAACTGTCCTACTAACAAAATTTGTAGGTGAAGAAAGGACAATCCTCCCTGGCAGTTGTAATCTACTTGAAGTGCAAATCCGAGCCGATGATCCTAGTTCAATTGACGTCATTATTTCAGGTCTAGAAGTATCCGTAGAATTTGAAGAATTACACACAATCCATAAATCCCCTCGAGCTCAAATGAACTCTGGAATTGCCCCAACCAACGTTGACTGTAATGAAAATTTTGTATTAATGGTAAGAGAATCTGGTAGCGCTGCATGTCTTACTCCTGCCAGTTATCTAAGATCTATTGATAGAGGTTGGGGTGTAGCTGATCTTGATTTAATGGAAAAACATCCCGAACAACTAGATGACATTATTGCCGCTATTATGCAAAATCGTGAATTAAGAGAACAGGTAATAGAACGAATATCGGCAAATCCTGAAGCCCTTGAGAAAATAAAGTCAAATGAAAAATTGATGAATGTTTTGGAGGGAAAAGGAATGGTAGGTGAAGGTCAAGCAGGTACGCAAATGGGTGGAATGTTTGGTACTTCAGAAGCTGGAAAACAAATGGAACAAGCAATGGGAAGCATGGGCTTTAACATGGGTGGTGATTCCAAAATGGGAAATATGATTGGAGGAATGGTAGACAAAATGATGGGAAGTATGACAAACGGAATGGAAAACTCTCCATCAATGGGAGCTCAAATGCGAACAAGTGATAATTTAATGGGAAAACTCTTCGGCTAATTCAAATCTAAATAGATCAAATATTATAGTTACATCTTTCTGATATTCTTTTAAAAATAACGTGAATTCTCGAAATCCATTTTTCATTATTTGAGCATAAATTAGTCATCTGATAGGTATTTTTCACACGTTTTTTCTATATAGGATTAAATAGAAATTAAAAAGGAAAGTGAACAAGTCCATTGAGTCAAACTACTGAACAACTTTACAAAAGTGATATTGGTGACATTCTTGAAAATTCGTTAAACGGAAAAAGACCCAATCCTGAAGAATGCCTTAGACTTTTAAAATCAGACGATGTTTATTTGATGGGGCTTGTTTCTGGACATTTAACAAAAAAACAATTTGGAAAAAAAGCTTCCTTTGTAAATAATATTATTTTGAATTATACCAATGTTTGTATAACTGATTGTAAGTTTTGTGCATTTTATAGATCCCCGGGGGCAGATGATTCATACACATTGACTCTTGATCAAATCGAGGCTCGTGTAAAATCAGCATGGGATTTGTTTAAGATTCGACAAGTTCTCATCCAGGGAGGTCATAATCCAAACTTGAAAATTGAATACTATGAAGATGCCTTTAAAATGATAAGAGAAAAATTCCCTATGGTTGGGGTACATGCTCTTTCTACCTCTGAAATTGACATGATTGCAAGAGTAGAGAAATCATCCACCAAAGAAATTTTATCAAGACTAAAGGATTCTGGACTTCAATCCATCCCTGGAGCAGGAGCCGAAATTCTTGTAGATTCAGTTAAAGATGTCATTAGTCCAAAGAAAATTTCAAGTAATGATTGGATTAGAATAATGAATGAAGCTCACTCCCTTGGAATTCCTGGTTCTGCCACAATGATGTATGGACATGTAGAAAATAATCAAGACATTGTGGATCATTTTTTCAAAATAACCAAACTACAAGAAAATACCAAAGGCTTCATGGCATTTATTCCTTGGAATTTTGAGCCAAACAATACCCAGATGAAAGAAGAAGGAATTGTAGAGCATGGCTCTGGTGGAATTCAGTTGCTAAAAATGATTGCAATATCTCGACTTGTTCTTGATGGTTTGATTCCTCACATTCAATCCTCTTGGCTAACAAACGGAGTTGGGATGGCTCAACTTGCTTTACAATATGGCGCTGATGACTTTGGAGGAACCTTGATTGGAGAAGAAGTTGTATCCTGTACGGGCGCACGGTCTACAGAATTAACTGGTAAAGTAATCGTAGATGCAATTCACCAAATTGGATATCAAGTAGAAGAACGTGATAATTTTTACAATCCTGTGTCTTTATTATAATCCGTAACTAGCCCACTTTGAATCAACAAGATTTTTAGTCTCCGTATCTACTTTGACTTGTTTTTGAATTTCTCGCACAAACCCTTCTTCACTTGTTTTTTGGGTTGCATCAATTCCTAATTTTGATCCTAAATTAACAAGGGGTGATGCAGGATCAAGTGTGTCAGTAGGTGTGTTGTCTATGATGACTGTATCTCGTGCTGCATCTGCTCTTGTAGTAACTGCCCAAATTACTTCGTTCATGTCATGGACGTTTACATCCTCATCTACTACTACAAACATTTTTGTTAGTGATAATTGGCCCATTCCCCAAAGGCCCATCATCACTTTTTTTGCTTGACCCGGATACCTCTTTTTTATAGATATTATTGCCAAACCTTGAAACCATCCAGCTGCAGGCATTGAAAAATCAACTACTTCTGGATGAAACATACGAATTAATGGCAAAAAGGATTGCTCAATTACCTTTCCAATGTATGCATCTTCTAGAATTGGTTTTCCCACAACCGTGGTTACATAGATTGGGTTTTTCCTTTTCATAATTCCGGTTAATGTAAATGTAGGAAATGGCTCAACAGGAGTATAGTAACCTGTATGATCTCCAAAAGGACCTTCATCTCTTAGGTCCTGAGGGTCTACATATCCCTCTAAAACAATTTCTGCATTGGCTGGAACTTCTAAATCAATTGTTTTGCATTTGACCATTTTGATTCCTTTCTTTCTTGTAATTCCTGCAAACAGGAATTTGTCTAGTCCCTCTGGTACTGGAGCAATAGATGAGAAAATAGTTGCAGGATCTCCCCCGATAATTATAGCTGTTGGAATTTTCTCACCTTTGTCTTTTGATATTTCTGAATGGTGTGCACCTCGTTTGTGTTTTTGCCAGTGCATTAACGCATGAGTACCATCCAAAATCTGTATTCTATACACTCCAAGATTTCTTATCTTGGTTTGAGGATGGTTCGTAGCTACTAATCCAAGAGTAATGAATCGTCCAGCATCATTTGGCCAAGATTTTAAAATTGGTAAATCATCAAAGGATGCAGAACTAGATGTAATCTCAGTTACAGGTCCACTGGTTTCAAATTTAGGAAAAGACTCGGTCATTTTTGATAGTTCCGGAAGTTTTTTTATTTTATTTAGAATGCCTGAAGGAATATCCATTTTTGTCATTTCTACAATTCGCTGTCCAATTTCTTTAAAATCTGTCATTTCCAAACCTATCTCTAATCTCTTCATTGACCCAAAGGCATTTGCCAAAATGGGCATTTGATAATCTTTGATATTTTCAAAAAGAATTGCTGGTCCGTTTGAATACATCTGTCTTCTCATTATCTCTGCAATTTCTAAATTTGAATCGACTTGTGTTTGGACTCGTTTAAGTTCATTATTTTTTTCTAATTCTGATATGAAATCATGGATATCTTCAATTACCACAAATTTTCTGAAGTGAGAACAAGTATAAGCTTAACTAGAAATAGGTATATTGCATTTTTTAGAAATTAAACCAACACATGCATTTTAATTCTAAGTTTCGGTAGGATAGATATTGGCAGAGGATAAATGTGCAGTCTGTAAGGGAGGTGGAGTCATTGAACTACTAGGTTCTGAATGTCCTTTTTGTAATGGAACTGGTGAACCAAACAAACCTGCCAAAGCCTATATTGATTCTCATATTTGTCAATGTATCTTTCTTGATAGAAAACGTTGTCCGTTATGTGGAAAAAGTTGTCATCATGATACTCCAAATAAACCAAAAATTTTACTTAGCCCTGAATAGAAATTTTATGGGACTGGGGGAAGCTCGTTCTTTTTTCCATGGCCTCCTGATCCAAATTTACAGTAAAAACACAATTCGGATTCCATGTACTTTAGTTGTTCAACTTTAATGGCTCCCAACTTTAGGGCAATCTTAGTTAGGATTTTATACTTTAAAGGCATTGCAGGAATCACTTCTTCCATGTAGACTTTGTAATGGTCTGGACAGAATTTTAGAGTAATTTTTGATGCTTCATTTCCTTTTTCATTTACTTGTTTTGTAAACTTGATCTGCTCTCTAATGTATTCGTGTTTTGGACATGGACAATCCTTGCCTCCTGGATGTTTGTATGCTGGAATATTTTTCCAATCAAATCCTGGGTATTCCTTCTCAAAATCATCCAATGTGTCATATTGTCCCTTTGTGCATATAAAACTTGATCAAATTTACTACTGAAAATCACCCAAATCTAAATAAACCCCAAAACTTCACCTCCGTTAAATGGCAACTGCTAAAAAGCAAACAAAAAAAGATCTTGAAGTAAAGATTGCCGAATTAGAAGCTAAACTAAACAAACTATCTACAAAAATGGAAGCAAAACCAGCTGAGACAAAACCAAAACCAGCTGAGACCAAGCCAGCAGAACCAAAGAAGGATACACTTCCAAAAGGTACTGCAAAACCAGCTGAGACCAAGCCAGCAGAACCAAAGAAGGATACACTTCCAAAAGGTACTGCAAAACCAGCTGAGACCAAGCCAGCAGAACCAAAGAAGGATACACTTCCAAAAGGTACTGCAAAACC
>JAOTXZ010000024.1 GCA_029862085.1 Candidatus Nitrosopumilus sp. | reverse complement strand
CAAAACCAGCTGAGACCAAGCCAGCAGAACCAAAGAAGGATACACTTCCAAAAGGTACTGCAAAACCAGCTGAGACCAAGCCAGCAGAACCAAAGAAGGATACACTTCCAAAAGGTACTGCAAAACCAGCCGAAGTTCCAAAACCTGCAGAAACTAAAAAACAACTACCTGCAACTTTCAATGAGGCACTAGAGAATGCATACTATACAGCACCAATGACTGACTTTCACAAATACAGAACAAGTGTGACAGGTTATTCTCCTGCACCAAACAGATACTTTGTAAGACATACTGCACCTGTGGGCAAAGTCCCAACTACTAACTGGAATGATCAAAAAGCATCTGTTACTGGTTACACACAACCATCAAACCAATACTTTGCAACCAGACAAAGACTGGCATATCATCCAGCAGACAAAACATTTGGTTCTTTTAGTGGTGTAAAGATGACAGTAGATGGTGTCACTATTCAAGAAAAAAAGCAAGAACCACCTAAAGAGGCTCCAAAGCCAAAGGGTACATTACCAAAAGGAACAGCTCAAACACAATCACCTCCTCAAAGTACGACAAATACTCAATCAAAATCTAGAACACAACAATTAGAAGATTATGAAAATGATTATTTGAAAAGACTTGAACAAGATAGAATTGATCAACAAAAAGCATATGAAGAGGCAGTAAAAAAAGAGGCAGCTGAAGCTGCAGCAAGAGCTCAAAGTTCTGGGGGTTCAGCTCGTGGAACTCTTCCAAAAGGATTTGAAGCAAAACCAGCACCTGAAACACCCAAATCTTCTAAAGGTACATTACCAAAAGGTTTCTAACCTTTTTACAACTTTTTCTTTTAATTTACATTTGTAAATTCTTCTAGTACTTCTTTTGAATGACCCGCAGGTTTTACCTTGGGGTATATTTTGAAAATTTTTCCTTTTTCATTTACTAAAAATGTACTTCTCATGACTCCCATGTATTCCCGCCCCATGAATTTTTTCTTTCCCCACACACCAAATTTCTTTGAAATTTCTTTTTCGGTATCTGCAAGAAGGGGAAACTGAATTCCCATTTTAGTACAAAATTTCTTGTGTGAGTCTACATCGTCTGGACTAATTCCAATTACTTCGATTCCTGCTTTTTGAAATTTTTTGTAATCTTTGGAAAATTCATCGGCCTCAGTGGTGCAACCTGGAGTGAAATCTTTTGGATAAAAGTAAATGACATGTTTTTTACCCTTAAAATCAGTTGATTTGACCATATTTCCATTAGAGTCATTTGCTGAATACTTTGGCACCACGTCGCCTTCCGAAATCATTGCTTGCCTTTGGACTCTCCCATAATTAATTACTTTTTCAATTGATTCAAAACCCATTCGAATCTTTTATATGGAATTTGACGGGGCTTTGCTTGATGGTTAATCCAAGAGCCTGGCTTGCAGAAGCAATTGCTACATATGGTTTGGTATTTTTTGGACCTCTTTCAGTAATCCTTGCAGTTGCATCATTTGGAGAAGAATTAACCACTCAATCAGTTCTATTCATTGCCCTTGGACACGGAGGAGCAATCGCATTGATGATCTATGCTTTTGGACATGTCTCAGGAGCTCATATCAACCCCGCAGTAACAATACCAATGATAATTACCAAAAAAATTGGTCTTACTGACGGAATTGGTTATATTGTATTTCAATTAATTGGTGCACTAGCTGCTGCTGCAACACTTAAGGCCATTTTACCAGAACTGGGTGCTAAAGTTAATTTTGCCACTCAAGGTGGTCCAAGTGAATTAATCAACAATAGTGTAAGTTCGGGTTTTGCAGTAGAAGCAATTTTGACATTTTTCCTAGTTCTTGTAATCTTTATGTCTGCAGTTCATAAAAAAGCATCACCTGGATGGCATGGTTTTACAATTGGTGGAATGGTATTTTTGATTCACCTAGTTGCAGTACCATTAACTGGTGCATCTGTAAATCCGGCACGAACATTTGGTCCTGCAGTAATCTCCGGATTTTGGGAGTTCCATTGGCTTTATTGGGCAGCCCCCATTCTTGGAGGAATAATTGCCGGAGTCTTGATGAATTACATATATGTTAACCAGGCAGAAAAAGAAGCATAATATTTTTTTTCAATACCAAACGTTTTTAAAAATTTGATAGTCCGTTCCTGTTGAGGACTCGTTGCATAGCTTGGATAGTGCGAACGCTTGCGGAGCGTTAGGTCGTCGGTTCGAATCCGATCGGGTCCGCTTACCCTCTTCATAAATCAAATTAAAATGGTTTTGAGAATTCATTTTGAATAGAAACTGAATTTAAAAAATAAAATGAATCGAAACTTAGAGGATTCAAATTTATTTGAAATTATTTTTTTCCTTTGAGGTATTTTTTCAAAACCAGGCTTTCAAGTGGTTCAGCTGATTCCCACAATAATTCACACAGTCTATTTAGATTGTTTATCATGTCTGCTGAGTTTGTGCAGAGTGAAAAGTCCAAATCTGAATTTAAAGATGCCTTATTTGCCGCTGAAGAGTCTGATAATATCATCTGTTTGTAATTCTCAATTACCATTCTACCTTTTGAGGGAAGTTTGCAAATCCTAGTCTCAGTTGCTTTAAATCTTTTTACAAATGAGATTTGTTTATACTCTTCAATTTCTACGAGTAACTTTACACACCCTCCATTTTTTTCACAAATTGTAATTTTTTCCGGAATTGTACTGTGATACATTTTTGAAATATCCTCTAATGTAGTAACTATGTAGATAGTATCAGAAGAATTTTCAATAATCTGGGCAATATCTGAATAGGTGTTTGCCCTGCCCTGAACTACTCGAAAAGTGGGAACTGATATTCCGTTTGTACTAGTAATTTCACTACTAATTTTTTCAATTATTTGGTGTCCTGATTTTTTGATTTTCTTCACTTCGTCCTCTTTTTTTCGTAAAGCTAGTTCAAAGGCTTCTGTTGGTTCAGCTGGAATGCATAATTTTGGGATCGATAAAGTGGTAGAAAGAATATTTCGATTTACAAGTTTATCTACTGTCCTGTACATTCTTGCTCGGTCCACATCAAGTTCTTTGGCTAATGCACTTGCAGTAATTGGTCCTGTTCTAAGTAGATTAAGATATATTTTAACTTCTAATTCATCCAGATCTAAAATCTCTTCTAACTCTCCTTTCAGGGAATCTACATAATCTTGAAATGCCATTATCTTCTTTTTTTCTCCATTTTCTTTTTGATCGGAATTAATTTCCTCTGAAAGCATATAGAATTTTCGAAGAACTTCTTAGTATTGTTGTGTAAACTGAAAAAATTGACAATTGATTGAAAATTAAATTGCGGTTATTTTGAGAATATCTAAAATGTAAAGAGATCTGCGATCATCGTTAAATTATTTAATTTTTAATTTATGTAACTTTAACATTTCATGAGGATTTTAGTTTTAAGAAACTACGATAATTCCTTTTCTTATTAGATATTGGATGCTTTTGATAAATTCATCATCATTAATTGAATCATTTGCCCAGTATCCTGCAATATTTTTTATCCATTTTGGCATTTCCTTAAGGTTGTTAGACGCAGTTTCTGAAACATCTGGAATCTGAATAATATCTTGTTCAATTAAAAACTGAATTCCTGATACAAAGGCATGGTCTCCAATTTGTTCACTGGCCCACCAATTTGCATTATTTTTTATCCAAGTAGGAATTTTTAACCCATCAGAAGATAATGGTTTTTCTGATTGAGAATCATCAAAAACTTGAGGATTTGAAGGGGATTTTGTTTTTGGGAGGTCGAGATTTTTATCAATAACTTCAAAGGTAATGTCCATGTTCTTATCAACATGTCCAAGGTAGCTTGCAGAAACACGATAAATCCCTCGTAAGGATTCATTATTAAAAATAAGAATAGTTTCAAAATATCCTACTCCTGTGGTGCTAATTTTCAAAACTTGTACTGAATCATCTGGATTGTGAATTGTTAGGATTACTGGGAGACCTCTATGATACTCTTCTTTTTGAATGCTTCCTGAAAGAGTTACAATTTGTCTGTCGTATCTGTCGGCTTCAATAACTTTTTGAGAAATACCCAATCCGGTAATTGGTGATAGGGGGATAATTGGTTCTGGTTTTGGTTGTGGTGTTGGTTCTGGTGTTGGCCCAGGTTGTGGACTTGGAAGTAATCCTCCTGAAAATGCATGGAAACCTTCAGTTCCATAAATTTCACGAACTTTTTGGATATCAATATCAGTAATTTCTAACAGACTTGCAATCCTTGGAATTGTAGGAATCATAACAGAAGGAGGATTTTTAGTTCCAGTCTGCCATTTTTTATTGATATCATTGTCATCTGAAACATAGTGATCCAAACCTAATGAGTGACCTATCTCATGAATTAATATAGCAAAAATCGTGTCATCAGATTTTAAAGTTTCATCGTCATAACATGTTAAAACACCATTGCAAACTTTTGGTTGCAAGTAATAAACTACAATTTTTCCAGGAGGCCAAGAAAAAAATCCTGCAACAGTATCTGACAAGGATGGTTTATCTTTAAATTCAATTATAATGTCACAACTTTCATCATTACTTTCAGAAATTAAATTTACATTCATTTCCCAGATGTCATCATTCTCAAACTCAGCTTCTTTGAGATTTTCCTCCCAGTCTAAAACGGCATTTTCTGTTAACCTGATCCATTCTGTTTTTTTATTTTCTACAAGTTCATCTTTTGGAGAAATTATACAATATTCACTTGGTCCATCTAGTCTAACATTAGTTGATGGGAAAAAAATTTCTGCTGATACTGCTTGAAAATTAGAGCTAATTACTACAAATGAAATAGCAAGAATTAGTATCTTATTTACCATAACTTATGCCTCTAGCATGATTTTTTTTAAGACAATTAAAATCGTTCTCCGAATTTATTCTTAAAAATTGACAAAATAGGTACTTGAATTAGATTCCTGTTTTTAAGACTAATTTCGCAGATCAAAGTTTACGATGATTGAATCCTCATTGGTGAGACATTTTGAGTGAGGTGCTAGTAGATCATCCTGTTTTATTTGTTGAAAATCTACTAAAATTGGGAATTGGCGATAAAGGCCGTTTACTATATTTGAGAAATGCACTGACAAAGGGTACAATTATTCATGATTCTGATAAGAAATTTTTGAAAAAAATGCAACATGAACTTGATAAATCTAGAGGTATTAAGTTAGAACTACCACATGATGATGCGTCAAATTATTTGATTAAGAACTCTTCTCCAACTAAAATGGAATCTAAAGTTTCTAATCAGAAAGAAAATTACGTTTATGAAAAAAATAAAGATCTTACCGAGAGAAATTTAGGTGATCTAACAATCCAAAACTTACTATCTGAACTTAAGCAGCGTGAATCTAAACTAATGGATAATTTAGAATTGCTTTTAATCAGTCATGACGGTTTATCTCAACCAGAAATTGAAAATTCAAATTCCTTTGATAGGGTTCCAAAATTATTAAAAAATAAAAATAGCGAATGGTTTGATTCAGTTAAAAAAAATCTCAAATTCAAGAAATTTTAAAATATTTTAGTCCCACGTAGGAACAAAGAGACTATTGCCATATAACACAAGGTTGCAATAATTTCTGATACTAATGAGGCCAAGTAAGGTTCTATTCCTATCTCGAGAAAATAATAGAATGAGGGCCATCTTATTACCAGATATCCAATTTCTCCAATCCCAAATGATGAGATTAGACCCACTAGTTCCTTTTTTATCAAATTGGTATTCATTTGCTTGTAGCGATTTTTATTATCAAAATAGAACAAAATGGAAAAAATTAAAAAAAATATTCCATACCCTATCGCTATAGTAATTGTGGTGTTAAGGTAGTTTTCATATCCGGATAAAAACTGAGCAACAATTGCTGAGAGTGATGCTGAAACGACAAAACAAATTAGAAAGTTTCTATTTATTTGTAGTAATTGCTGATTAAGTCTCATAACAAGAAACATTTCTAGTAACTAATATTTTGTGGCAATTTTACTAATACATACATGACTGGTAGATGTGAATGGGCAACTGAAGAACCAAATCTTTCATACCATGATAAGGAATGGGGTAGACCTCAACATAATGATCAAAAATTATTTGAATTTCTTATTTTGGAAGGGGCTCAAGCAGGTTTATCTTGGGTTACTATTCTCAAACGAAGGAAAGGATATACAAAAGCATTTTCCCACTTTGATATAAAAAAAGTAGCAAGATACAATCAAAAAAGAATTGATAAACTAATTCAAGACGAATCAATAATAAGAAATCGTTTAAAGATCACTTCTGCAGTAAACAATGCAATCCAATTTCAAAAAATACAAAAAGAATTTGGAACATTTGATAAATACATTTGGAGTTTTGTGGATCATAAACCTATTAAAAACAAATTCAAAAAACTTTCAGAGATTCCAGCAACTACTTTGATTTCTGAAAAGATGAGCAAAGACCTAAAAAAACGAGGTTTTAATTTTGTGGGTCCCACAATTTGTTATGCCTTCATGCAAGCAATAGGGATGGTAAATGATCATACCTCTAGATGTTTTAGGTATCAAAAATGATGGTGATTGTAGGGGTCGTTTTGAAAGGGCTGAATTTTTGGAGAATTGAGGCTAATTTGGCCTCTTTTCATAAATTATTTTGCCTTTTATTTCATAAATTTTCCCCTATTGATAAAATCTGAATATTTTGAACGGATACCTATTTGAGTCCTCGAATTACCTATCTTGAAAATTTTTAAATTCCATTTTTCCATCTTAAAACATTGAACAAAAATAAAATTATTGGAAGTTTGGTAATAGTTTCGGTTGTTATTGGAATTATAATTATCACTATACCATTTGACTCTCCCGGGTCAGAATTAACAACAAACGTGACTTCTCCCACAAATAATACCATCTCTTCTTTGACTGGTACCATACATATTGGTGGACTATTCCCCTTAACTGGTAGTTTGTCAAATCTTGGAGAGGATTCAAGAGCAGGTGCAAATCTTGCTGTAATTGATTTTAATGAATACCTTGAAACATTAAATTCCACTTGGAAACTAGACATGATAACTGAGGATAGTGGAACTAGCCCAACAATTACTCTTGAAAAAATTAGCAGTCTTAAAGCAAAAAATACCAATATCGTACTGGGACCTGCTTCAAGTGCTGAAGTTAGTTACGTGAAAGGCTATGTGGATAGCAATAATATGTTAATGATATCTTATGGTTCCTCTGCAACAGCTCTTTCCATACCAAATGATAATCTGTACAGACTAGCTCCAGATACAACTGAACAGGGAAAGGCAATTGCCAATATTATCTACAGTGAAGGAATCACGACACTAATTCCCATATGGAGGGGAGACATATGGGGTGATGGACTTCATGACTCTATATTTTCAGAATTTACAAGAATTGGTGGTACCGTAGATGAGGGTATCCGTTATTTTCCTGATACGAAAGAGTTTCCTATTGAAACATCATTTCTTGAGCAAAGAGTCCAACATCACGTAGGTTCAATAGATGCAGATAAAATAGGTGTGTTGATTATTGGTTTTCAAGAATACGTCCAAATTATATATTCTGCTACAGATTACGATATTTTAGATGATGTCAGATGGTTTGGCTCCCCGGGGATTACCGAAACTAGTCAAATGGTTACTGATCCAACTTTGAAGGAGTTTTCAGAAAAAACACAATTCACCGCCGTTCAGTTTGGGTCATCTTATTCTTCCGAATATGATGAAGTAAAAAACAGAATAGAATTAGAGATTGGTAGACCTCCAGGTATCTATGCATTTTCCTCCTATGATTCGGTGTGGATTTTTGGACTTACAATACTTGAAACTCAAAGTGATGACGTTAGCATTGTAAAAGGGAAAATTCAAGAAATTGCTGAAAATTATAATGGTGTAATTGGATCCACGAAACTAAATAATGCAGGCGACCTGGCTACTGCAAACTACGATATAGTTGGGGTAAAGAATGATCAATGGTATTTAGCAGGAACATACGATGCTACTTCAGGTATTGTTTCAAAATCAGACCCATAATTGGCTGAAACTGCATAGTTTTACCAGAATAATCTTTTTGTCAGTATTTGCGATCTATTTTTTACTTACTAGGTTTTAATTTTTTTACCTTTCCGGATTAATCAAAAAAATAGAAAAAACCAGTAATTGAACTTAAAAAAACTACATTTTATGGTCATTTTATTTTCAATGATTCTTACTCTTGGCTTTTCGTTCACCCTCTCAACACATGATGCCTTTTCCCTAAGGGATATGGACTATGACCGTGATGGAATTGTCGATGATATTGACGAGTGTCCCCTAAGGTCTGAAGTCTATAACTTTTTTGAGGATGAAGATGGATGCCCTGATTCAGTTACAGAACACATTTCTACTGAATACCAATTTCCTGACACCGATGGAGATGGAATTGAGGATAGATTGGATAAATGCGTTGACCTACCTGAGAACATTAATGGCTATCTTGATAATGACGGATGTCCAGAAATCCCTGCAACAGAAACTGAAAGTCTAAAGGATTCTGATTTAGACACAATCGCTGATTCTATTGATGCATGCCCATTTGAAGCAGAAGATTTTAACGGTTTCAAAGATGGCGATGGTTGTCCTGATTCCGTTGAATCACTACCTACCAGTCCACCAGCTTCTACCTTTTCATCAGATCAATGTAGAGCAGATAGAGTTGAGGTTCTCAGATTTAATTCCCCTAACATTGTTTGTGTAACAGTAGAGACTGCCTTAAAATGGGAAGAATATGGAATTGCAGAAATTATTTCTACACCTTCTGATGAAGGTCCTGTTGTTCCTCCTCCCGTAGTAATAAAACCATTAACTGCTGCAGAAAAAGTTAAACAAATGCCATATCCAAACCAACCAGAGGTTCATCCTAATTTGTTGGAAGCAAATGAATTTTGGTCACCAAAAGAAGTTCACAAGGTTACAGATGGAGTTTGGGTTGCAGTAGGATATGATTTGGCCAACAGCATAATGATTGAAGGTGATGATGGACTTATCATAGTTGATACCCTAAGTACATACGAAGCTGCAAAAGAAGTAATTACCGAATTTAGAAAAATTACTGACAAACCAGTTAAGGCAATAATTTACACACATGGACATTTAGATCATGTGCACGGGACTGGTGCATTTCTAGACGAAGGTGAGAACATTGAGATTTATGCACATGATTCACATGTGGACTTTTACATCAATGAAAATAGTGTACTAGGTCCAATAGGCGCTGAACGCTCAGCGATGGCTAGTGGAGCCTTATTGCCAAAAGAAGGCCCTGATAGACAAAATATGGGTGTATTCTCCAAAATTTTACCTGGAACAATCGCATATGCTGCTCCAACTCAAACATTTTCCGATGAATTAACAGTTGAAATATCTGGTGTCAAAATAGAAATGGCTTTTGTCGCTGGAGAGTCATCTGACCAAATCTATGTCTGGTTACCTGAAAAAGAAGTTTTGTTGATTGGAGATAATATTTATGCTATTATTCCAAACATCTACACCCTTCGAGGTTCAGTTTATCGAGACCCAATGAATTATGTTAATGCACTAGACAAAATGATTCCTCTAAATGCAGAATATCTCGTTCCAAGTCATGTCAAACCAATATCTGGTAAAGATAATGTAAAAGATGTTCTAGTCTCAACTAGGGATTCTGCTCAATACATCTATGACCAAACAATTCGCGGAATGAATATGGGGTATACTGCAGATGAGCTATCTCACATGATAGAATTACCCGAAGATCTGGATAATCATCCTTGGCTTACAAAGACCAGAAATCAGGTTTCCTCACACGTAAAGCAGATTTACTATGGAAATCTTGGTTGGTTTGAAGGTGATCCTGCCTTTTTGACTCCAATAAGTATGAAAGAAAAATCTGAGAATATCGTAAACGGTTTTGGTGGAATCTTTAACACAAATTCCGATGTAAAGCGAGCCATTGAAAATGGTGAATACGAATGGGCAGCAGAGCTTGCAACGTATGCAATTAACACTGATCCAGAAAATGAAGAAACCAAACTTCTAAAGGCTCATGCATTACGTGTACTTGGACAACGTTCAGATTCATTTGATATTAGACACTGGTCTCTAACTGAAGCTCTAATACTTGAGGGAGAAGTAACTATGGTTCCAGGAGCATTTACCCAAACCAGTCCTGAACAGATGGCAGAACTCCCAATTGAAAAATTGCTAAAGGCATTGCCAACAAAAATAGATCCTGTAAAAGCAGAAGGACTTGACATTGTTTTAGGTGTCCAGTATTCTGATATTGAGCAAGACTTTACCTTGCATGTAAGAAATAGCATACTTGCAGTAACTGATGGATTCCCAGATGATCCAACGGTTATACTTTCACTAGACACTGATACTCACAAACAAATTGTAGGTGGACATCTTTCCCTGAAAGATGCCATTAATGTTGGACAAATAGAACTATTTGGTGACCAAGAGGATGTGGCTGCATTTGTCGACTTGTTTGATAATCTTTCAGTACAATCTCAAGCACTTGGATGATTTTCATTTAACCTGGTCAGGATTCAAAAAATAAATTTCTAAATTTTATACGAATAATAACCAAAATTAACAGGATTCTTGAATAATTTTTGTGAGAATTAACTTACTCTTTAAATCCTGTTGGTATTCAGACATGATGTTGAATCGGGGGAGAAAAACAACTCTTTTTTTGTTAATTCCATTTATTCTATTAAGCGGAATTATTCTTGTTTTGCCTGACTCTTTTGGTGCAGAATTTGTTTGTGCACCAGGTGAAGTTGAAGTAGTTCGAGTAACAAATCCAAAATCAGTTTGTATTGAAAATGATACTGCCCTAAGATGGGTTCAGCTTGGAATTGCAGAAATTATTGGGGAGCCCGTACAGATGATAATAGAAGAAGAAAAACCTCAAATTTGTACAATGCAATGGGATCCGGTTTGTGGAGTGGATGGTAAAACTTACGGTAACATGTGCATGTTAGAAGGTGCAGAATCTCAAATTGCTTACTTTGGTGAATGTGAATCTAAGGAAATTAAAACTGATTTTGAATTAGAAAAATTAATTACTCCAGTTGTTTCTGGTGGGACATTACCAATTACTGGAACTCCGATAATTGGAGATCCTGAAAAAGAATATCCAAAAAATTATGTTCCTGAAACAGAAGATCTTGATGAAGACGAACTTCGTTTAACATTTTTGGGAACTGGAATGCCCTTTCCAACAAGAAATCAAGCATCAGCTGGAGTGTTGATGGAGTTTGGAAATGGAGAAATTCTAATGTTTGATGTTGGCAGTGGAACTGTCGCCAATTTTAACAGTATGAAAATACCTCCAGCAGACCTTACAAAATTCTTCATAACTCACTTACATACTGATCATCAAGGGGATTTGGATATGTATTGGGCTCAAGGTTTGCCATTTGGAAGAATTTTACCAATGCAAGTTTGGGGGCCGACTGGGGATGGACATGCATTAGGAACACAAGCCTTTGTTGATGGAATTCTTGATGCAAATATTTGGGATTTGGAATCCAGGACCGGAACTATTCCAACTACTGGTGCAGAAATCATTACACACGAATTTGATTGGACAGAGACTCAAATTGTTTATGAAGAAAATGGGATTACGGTAACTTCATTTCCTGCCATCCATGCACTTGCAGGTGCAGTAAGTTATAGAATTGATTGGAATGATATGTCCATTGTATTTTCTGGCGATACTAGAATTAACAAGTTTATGGTAGAACAAGGTCAAAATGTAGACTTGTTAATTCATGAAACATTTTTGCCTGCTGAAATATTTTCTGAAAAAACCGGAATGGAATTAGAAAGTGCAAAGAGAATGACAAATGAAATACACACTCCTGCAAAGGCAGCAGGCGTGGTTTTTGAACTAGCACAACCAAAAATGGCGGTTATGTATCATACCTGGGTAACTGAAGAGACCATTGCACCCATCTTTGATGAATTACGGATACCTTATTTGGGACCTGCGACTTTGGCACAGGACTTTACAGTTTTCAATATAACTCCTGATTCTATTGTAGTAAGACAAGCAATTGTTGATGATGCCCCCTGGCCTGTTGTTCCACAAGAGAGTGCCCATGCAGAAAAAGAGGAAAGTCCTGTTCTGCCACAATGGCTTGAAGACCAAGCAATAGATGCTGATGAAGCAATAAAAGAAATTCTAGAAAAGAGGGATACTTAAAATCCAAATAAAATTACCTTGTGTGATGACTGAATCGATTCAAAAAATTTCTATTTTTTCATTAATCCTATTTGCTTTCCTTATTTTTTCAAATTTTGTCATTCCAGTAGATGCTGAAAAAACTGAAATATGTATTGATAAAGTGTGGGTAGAAAGTAATAAAGGCAAAATTGCATGTGTAACTCTGGCTACTGCTGAAAAACTAGTTGAACGTAGTTGGGGAACAATGTTAGTTGAAATGATCCAGGAAAATTCAGATGAACTGGATGAAAAAAAAGTAACAGGTGCTCCTTACAATCCTTCAATTGATGATATTTCACGAGCCCATTCTTATCTTGTCACTCTTTCGGGTGGAGATTTGACAAACCCTATTTCATTTCAAACATTTTCAAAAATTGAACCAGGAGATAAACCTCATTACATTTCTTCTTTTTATGAATTAGGCTTTGACACCTACTTTTCATTAGAATCAATTCCAAGCACAGATAAAATTGAATTTTATAATCTTGTTGCTAAAACTATCAATCCTGGAAAGGCTCCCGAACTATTTGATGTTAGTATTGATGTTTTAGCAGGTGACAACTCTGTGATTGTAACAATAAACTATCCCAAATGTGAAATTACCAATTACCTACCTTATTCTCAAGAATTTGTGCTATTTTACCAGTATTCAGATCTAATTAGTGAAGAAATCAGAGATAGGGCAGTTTTGTATTGTTCTGGTTTGTCAATGAAAGTTCATGATCCTGAAAATCCAAAAATAATTCCAAAGGAATTATCACCATTTCTGTCGTCACAAGACGAGAGTGCTCAAGGATATGTAGTTCATTTCTATGGGCCCGATTTTGATGGGCTCTCTACAATTGAAACTTTCTCTGATTTTTCTCCCTCAGTTAATTTAATTGAGACTCCATTTGATGTCATTACAATTCCAGGGAATCCCTTTGATGAAAAACCTCAGTTTTTCCTAGAATCCCTTCCCAGCAAAGACAAAAAGGATCTTTACAAGTATTTTTCAAAATGGGTAAATCCTGGTCAGCCTCCCGAACTTGTTAATGTTAGCATAGATATGATAACTGGAAATGGGGTTATACTTCAACGATGGAATTACAAAGATTGCACTCTTTATGATTATACAATAAATCTAGAAGACAGTCTTTTGAAATTTTCTTACACCGGCGCACAATCTCCAGAAATTAGGGATAAAAGTGAATTTATTTGCAATGGGAGAAATATAGAAATTGACGGAAAAAAACCAATTGAAAAATTTCCTATAAAATCTGTTCAGCCAGATATGCAAATTAGTTCTCCTCGGATTCCTGTTTCAACTGAACGAGCGCAATATTTTGAATTAAGTGTTTTTGGTGGTGAGCTTTCTCAAATACACATAACTGATAAAGTTCAAAAGTTTGAACCAATAAGACGAGATAGAGGTCCGTTAACCCCTCTTACACATGCTAAACAATATGACTTTGGATTTGTTTTGGAGTCATTGCCGCAAAAGGAAAAAGCACCATATTATGAATTCATTTCTCGTTATATTAACCCCGGAAAGACCCCAGAACCTTTTGATGTTAATATCGATACAGTAAATGGAGATAATACTATTCTTCACAGGCTACAATATTCAAATTGTGATTCAGTTGATTTTTGGTGGTACCTTCAACAAGCAAATTGGTATTACCAATTTTCCCAAAAAGAACAGGATGAAATTCGGGAACGATATATTTTTTATTGTGAGGGATTCGGAATAGATTTTCCAGAATAGAGCAAAACTATTTTTAATCTAAGCATAATAAAACAAATGAATACAATGAAAATTTCTTCAAAAATGAAAAAAGCACTCAATGATCAAGTTGGACTAGAGGCCAGTGCATCAAACAGCTATCTTGCAATGGCATCTTGGTGTGAAGTTACCGGATATGAAGGGGCGGCAAGTTACTTTTATGCCCAATCAGACGAAGAAAGAACCCACATGTTAAAAATTGTCCATTACCTAAATGACATGGGTGCAAACGCCACAATCCCAGCAACAAAAGCTCCTGCAACAACCTACAAATCACTTGAAACAATTCTAAAAACCGCATTGAAAAACGAACAACTAGTTACCAAAGCAATTCACAAAATGGTAGAATTATCTCAAAAAGACAAAGACCATTCAACATATGCATTTCTAGAATGGTTTGTAAATGAACAAGTCCAAGAGGAGACCAAATTTGAAACCCTATTGCAAAAGTTTGATCTTATTGGTAGAGATAAACTAGCAATCAATGAAATTGACAAACTTCTAGCGACACAGGCAACAGCAGCTGAACCTGCAGCATGATCTTTTTTCTAAAATAATTAATACCTCGTATTATTTCATATTCTCATGACAGTTATTGTATCAAAAATTGCAGGTGGAGTCACTCAATTATTCAATACAGAAACAGGACGAGTCACATACAAATGCAAAGCTGAGTCTGCCTTGATGCCGATTGAAGCATTTGGAGGAATTGTAAAATTTAACCAGAAAGGTGCGATGGCAACAGTGGCGGGGGAATTAACCACACTAGATTCTTGTGATGTTATCAAAGAAGAAGATCAGGGTTACAAAGAAGCATTATCTAAAGTAATTAATGACAAAAAGGAATTTGTAAAAAATAAAAATGATGAAGCCCAAAAAGAAATTCAGGAATTAGAAAATAAATTATCATCACTTTAATGGAAGAATATTTTTTTATTGAAATTTTTCGCATTTACAACCTTTTACCAGGCATCTTCCTTTTGCCTCAAAATGAATAGAATTGTCATGATAACAACCAATTTTTTTATTATGACAATTCATTATTAGTATAAATCCCTCTAGTCGTTAATCTTGTTTTCCAGACAATTATAATTACACTGACGTATCAAGAGAAATGATGGTTGGCCTTAGAAGCATTGGAAATTTTTTTATGTTCATAGTGGGTGGGTTTATTGCTATTATTGTAGGCTCTTTTATGATAAGAGGAACAATGCATCTCTGGGACAAGCCAGATTCTGAGGATAAAAAAGAAAAATAGGCATTTTTCTTAAATTTATAAAATAAGATATTCAGTGAAGTAGAAATACTCCTTTGAATAAGGTATACCATGGTTGGACCTCAAGATGGTGGTTTTGGTTTTGATCAGTCAAAAAAATATACCAGTGTAGAGAATTTGAATCAGGTATGTGTCCAATGCCAAGCAGGACAGCATAAAAAATGTCTTGCAAAAACAAAACAGCAGGAAAACTGTGAATGCGAACATTGTATGATTTATGGCTGATTTCGGGTTGAAATCTTTCTAAATAAAATTTAATTTATTCAAAATTATGTATGATCAATTTTAAATTAGTCGTATCTGCTGTGGAAAGAATTTTAGACATCATGTAATTGATTTGAGAAAACATATTTGAATTCAATACGATCCTTTCAGGTAATAACTCCAAAATGGAATAGATTCAATAATACGTATAGTTGAATTGCAGGTAGTGACAAAGAAGGAACAGGTGTTAGCATGGATTGCAATAATTGGCGGCGGTATTGGTTTCTTCTTTTTCTCAATGTATGCCGAGGACTTTTTCAGATAACCTAAAATTTTATTATTTTATTTCTTAATTGTTTACAATGGAGAAAATTTCAGAATCTGTAAAGAAATTTTTAGACTCCCAAAAATTAGGTTATGTTGCTACAGTTTCAGAAGATGGTTCTCCTAATCTTTCTCCAAAAGGAACGATAATTTCTTGGGATTCAACTACTCTGGCCTTTGCGGACATACGCTCACCAAACACCATGAAAAATTTGGAGAAAAATCCAAACATTGAGATAAATGTGGTAGATCCATTATTACGGAAAGGTTTTCGGTTTAAGGGATTGGGGAGAATTATTAAAAATGGACCAATCTACGAGTCTATTTTGAGTCATTATAGGACTAGTGGAATCAAAAGCCCCATTGGTGCAATAGTTCTAGTTGAGATAAGTGAGGTTCTAGAGGTAACTTCTCCTCTTTATGATTTAGGATTTTCTGAAGAGCAAATAAAAGAAAAATGGAAAAAAAAATTCCTCGATCTTTGATTAATTTTTAGAATCCTTCTCTTGTAATTTTTCTAGCTTTTCTTTTGTAGTTAGGTGTTCTTTGCGTTCTTTATCTAATAATAGCTGAACTGCTTCAAGTTCTTTTTCGGCCATACTCAATTTTGATTTTAAAGATGCTGTAACTACACTGGCTGCCTCGATAATTCCTTTTGTTGTTTCTTGTTGTTTTCCAATTTGCTCTTTAATGAAATCGTTTTCCTTGTTTGAAAAAATACTTGAATTTTCAGTAGTTTCTAGTTCTTTTTTTGCATTATGTATACGTGAAGTAATTTCTTCTAATTCTTTTTGAGCCTGAGTCTCCTGAGTTTTTATTTTGTCTAAAATTGATTTTCCTTCTGAAATCTTTTCCTTAATTTCTTTGTCTTCTTTTTTACAATTTTCTAATTCCTGTTTGGTATTTTTAAGCATGATTTCAGTTTTTTCTAATTCATCGATAAATTTTTTATTTTGTTGATTATTTTCGTCTTTGTCATCGATTTTTTGTTTAAGATCCCGATACTCGCGTCTAGCGACATCTAGCTCTAAATTTTTCTGATTGGTTTCTTTTTTTATCTCCATTAGGTCTGAAACCGTGGAATTATACTCTTCTTTTACGGATAATAATTTTTTTTCTTGTTCCTTAATCTCTTCTTGTTTTACTCGAAATTCTTTTTGGAATTTTTCTACTTCGTCTTTGAGTTCTTCTTTTAAAATTAACTCGTCACTTTTTTCAATGGAGGTAACCTCTTCAATCTTCTCCTTTTCCTTTCCAAATAATCCCATTATTGCCTCACGATTCTTTCCAAAAGATGAACGTTTCTTTAGATTTTCTTTTCTTTATTGCGAATAAATTTTAGGTAAAACCCTAGGCTACCAATAACTATGCCTCCTACCAGGGCAAGTATGCCTAGTTCCGAGCTTGTTGGGTGGATATTTGGTGCCAAAAACAGCAAAAGAGCTCCAAGGATAATTAAAGCAAATCCTCCACTGTTTCGTGATTTGTTGTGCTGATCGTGCGCCATGTTTTATCTAAATGTATTCTGATATTGTTTTTGAGACTTTTTTTCTTCCAATATCTGAAATGAATGGTCCAATTTTTGGTCCACGAGATGTACCCAAAATTATTTGATATAATATTTTAAAGAAATCTTTTGGTTGAACCCCATTTGATTTTGCAATCTGATAGATGGTGTTCTGAATATCTTCTGGCTCTTCATCTACATCAAGTGCTGTTGTCAATTCTCCAAGTGCCTTTTTTGTCAATTCATCAATTTCTATTTCAGTTTTTTCTTGTTGATCAAATTCGTCTGCATAATTTCCAGACAAGCCAATAAGTTTTTCAATTTCAGGTTGTGGGTTTTTAATTACCCCGTAATCTAAGAGCTTTTTCATTACTCTTGGAATCCTATCTTCTTTGAAAATTTTAGATAACTCAATTAAAAGCCGATAATTGACATGTGTACTTGATTCTTTTGGGGGATTTAACAAATTGACATATTCAAACAATCCATTGGATTTTGTAAGCTTTGCCTGATTCTCTACTTTGATTCGTCCAAAGTAAATATTTTCCAATTCATTGTATTCATTCATTAAAGATGGGATGTCTTCAAACCCAAGTTCTCTTGCACCGGTAATTCTTTTGTATAGTAAAAGCAAAATAGATTTTGGAGTGCCAAATTCCAGCCACTTTTGTGCAGTAATTACATTTCCTAGGGACTTTGAAATCTTCTTTCCACCTTTATCTAAAAACATTTCATATTTGACATGGTGTGGATGGGGATATTTCAAAATCTCATCAGCAACCCAATCATTTACTTTTACAGAATCCATAATGTCTTTTCCATATGCCTCAAAGCGAATATCAAATGCAGCCCATCTAGCAGCAAATTCCACCTTCCAAGCTAACTTGCCTAAATCCTGTGTAATGTCAGCCTCCCCGTTATGACCACATCCGTTGACTATTTTGGAACCGATTTCAGTATCATGACACTTGTACAACACTTTCCTTTCATCAGAAAGATATTCTGTAGCCTCGGCAGTATACAATCTGCTACAATTTGAGCACACAGGAAAATAGGGTAAATATTTTTGAAATTTTTCTTGCCCTACGAGCTCTGAAATTTTTTCTCCAATTTTTGAACTGTTCTGTAAAATTACGTGAATTTGATCCTTTAGCAGTCCCTGCTTGTAGGTGTCAACTGCACGTCTAAATTGATATTTTATTCCAACCTTGTCTAAGCCATCCAAAAGTATACTGCTCATGTGCATTCCATAAGATTCGTGGCAGCCAAAAGGATCTGGTATTAGTGATACTGGTTTTGCAATATGTTCTTGCAATGATTTCGGAAATCCCTCTGGAATTTTTCTCAAACCGTCTAGATCATCTGAATATGCAATTAACTCTGATTTGTAACCAAAGTTTTCCAAGGCAAGCTTTACTCCATATGCTCTTACGGCATCTCCTAAACTCCCAATGTGTGGAATTCCAGAAGCTCCGAGTCCGCTTTCAACTTTGATTAAATCTAAATTTCTTCCAAGTGATTTCTCGCGTTCTAATAATTCACTAGCTAATTTGTCAATCCAGATTCCCTTTCCTATTGTTTCTGTTTCGGACATTTCTTTTCACTAATTCAATGCTTTACTCATGTAAGGCCCATATAACGAATACCCTAATTTTTGATAATATTCTCTTGTACCTGCAGCACTAATTACAAGAATTTTTTTTGCATCAAACTCGTCTCTTGATATTTTTTCAGCTTCTTTCATTAATTTTTTGCCAAGACCTGAATGCTGAATTTCATTTTCTTCTTTTTGACCCAGTTTCAAAGATTTACCATAAACATGTAATTCTCTTACAATGCAAGAATTTGTTCCAACTTCTTTTCGGTGTGCAAGATTACTTGGATTTCTTAATCTTAAAAATCCGTAAATTGATTCATTGGTATCCTCATATGACAAGAATACTTCATCTCCTCCAGAAGAATCGTAATTAATTCTATTGAGATTCAAAGAATGAATTTGTGGCATTTTTTTTGATAATCCGACTTCTCTACATCTTATGCACTTACAGGAGACTCCCTGCTTGGCAAGATTTTGATGAACAATCTGCCTTAAATTTCCAGATTTTGGACCTGCGATAATTTCTTGTGGGCCAATTTCCCTCATAACTCTCATTATTCTTACCCATTTAGGAACAGTTTTCTTCATTTCTGTTAGAACATTTACCATATCTGTATCAGAATAGGGTGTGTATTTTCCTTGTTTATAGTCCTCATAGAGAGGAGTATTTTCCAAAACCAAGGAGGGATAAATTTTCAACATATCTGGTCGAAGTTGCGAATCATCAAACAATTTTTTAAAATCTGCTATGTCCTCTTCAGGTGTTACTGTGGGAAGTCCTGGCATCATGTGAGCTACTAGTTTGTATCCTGCATCTTTTGAAATCTGAAAGGATTCTGTTACGTCATTATAATTATGACCTCGGTTAACTATTTTGTAAACTCTTTCCTGTAATGATTGAACTCCAATCTCTATTCTTGTAATTCCATAATCTAACATCCAATCTACATGTTCTTTTTTACAATAATCTGGTTTTGTTTCAATGGTGAATCCCACATTTCTAATTCTTGCATGTTCGTTGTTTGATATGGCCTCTTGAAGATTTTTTGATTCGGTTCCATTTAATGCGTCATAACATGATTTGATAAAATTCTCTTGATAATCTTTTGGCATGAAAAGAAATGTTCCTCCAACAATAACAAGCTCCATTTTAGATGGATCATGTCCGTATGCAATTAGTTTGTCAATTTTTGTTGTAATTTGTAATTTGGGATCATAATCATTTTCAATTGCGTTAAGCGTGGATGGTTCCTTTCCAGTGTAACTGTTTGGAGAATTAAATTCAATCCCTCCGGGGCAATATGTGCATCTTCCGTGGGGACATGCGTAGGGTTTTGGCATTAGTGCAACAACTGCAACTCCTGAAGCTGTCTTGATTGGTTTTTTTAGTAACGCTTTTTTCAGTCTTGAAAAGTCATTTCCTTTTGTCATCGATAGAATTTCGTGACTTTTTGGCATTCTACTTAAAGAATACTTTCTGCAGATTACTCTGATTTCCTCTTTGATCTGCTGTTTGGAAGGTTCCTCAATCAATAATAGATTCTGTGAAATTTCATGACATGCTTTTGAAAATATCGAATCAAGTTCACTCATGGAAAATCTTATGATTCATGACATAAATTCGTTAGAATATTGGAGATTTGAGGCTATTTTCTTCTTCTAGAAGGCTTTCTCTTTACAGCAGCTCTCCTCTTTACTGGTTTTCTCTTAGCTGTTGTCTTTCTCTTTACAGGAGCTCTCCTCTTTACTGGTTTTCTCTTAGCTGTTGTCTTTCTCTTTACAGGAGCTCT